>NZ_LUAW01000039.1 GCF_001605895.1 Acinetobacter pragensis | reverse complement strand
ACGGTTTTGCGGCGGCAACGGACGAAGAATATTTGTCTGCAGTTGTGCCTTTGATGAAAAACGGCAGGACAACCTGGCTTATTTACCGAAGAAATTATCCGCGCACTGGCTGAAAACTGTGAACGCCCGATTATTTTTCCTTTATCCAACCCTACTTCTCGGGCAGAGGCCGTTCCCGCAGATCTTATTCAATGGACAGAGGGCAAAGCCTTAATCGCAACAGGCAGCCCGTTTGCACCGGTACGTTATCAAGGCCATATTTACCCCATTGCTCAATGCAATAATGCTTATATTTTTCCTGGGATTGGTCTGGGCGTCATTGCCTCAGGCGCAGCGCGCGTGACAGACCCGATGTTAATGGCAGCGAGCAATGCTTTAGCCGGCTGTTCGCCCATGCTGAAAATTCCCAGCCATGATTTGCTGCCAAGTATTGATGCGATTCAGGATATCTCTAAAGTTATTGCCTTGCATGTGGGGCTTGCTGCAATACAGGAAGGGGTTGCCCCATGCATAGATGAAGCCGCCTTGCAAAAAGCCATTGAAGCGCATATCTGGAAACCGGAGTATCGAGATTACCGCCGAATTACCTTCTGATTGGCCTGTTGCTGCACATCCATCTCATGAGCTTTTGCGTCAAAGCGATACGCTCAACAGCGATACTATTATCCAATGCATAAAAAGCACCCAGCCTTTAAAACTGGAGTGCTTTTTTATATCAAGATTCATCGCTATGAACGTTGCTAAAATTTGAAATTACTTTCCGATACAGAATGAACCGAAGATCTTGCCCAGCAGGTCATCCGCACTGAAATCACCGGTAATCTCACCCAGCGCATTTTGAGCAAGGCGCAAAGATTCTGCGACCAATTCTCCAGCATGATAAACCGTCAGCTGTTCACGCGCTTCAGACAGATACAGCTGAGTGCGCTTCATTGCATCCAAATGGCGCGTACGGGCAATAAAGGTATCTTCTTCTGGCTGGAAGCCTGCATGCGCTGTAATCGCATCTATCAATGCCTGTACGCCAGTTTCCTGCTTAGCCGATACCGTAATGTGACGGAACTGCTGATAATCACTCAAAACCGCGTCTGTACCGGTAATATCGCACTTGTTGCCAATCAGCATGAGCCGTTTGGGATCAAGGTGCTCCGCAAAATAGTCTTTGGCCAGCAGCAGCGGGTCCTCACCTTGGCTGAGGTCATACACCAGCAGCAGCAAATCAGCCTGCTCAATTTCTTTAATGGCGCGGCGGATGCCTTCTTTTTCCACCACATCGCCAGTTTCACGCAGGCCGGCGGTATCAGTCAAAGTAATCGGCAAGCCATTTAAGGTGATTTTCTCATGCAGCACATCGCGGGTGGTGCCCGCAATATCCGTCACAATCGCGCGCTCAACACCTGACAATGCATTCAGCAGCGAGGATTTTCCGGCATTCGGCTTGCCCGCAATCACCACCTGCAAGCCTTCACGCAATAATTGCCCTTGGCGGGCAGACTGCTGGACCGCTGTCACCGAAGCGTGCACTTCATCCAGCAATTTTAAAATTTTACCGTCAGCCAAAAAGTCTATTTCTTCTTCTGGAAAATCAATCGCGGCTTCCACATGCAGGCGCAAATGAATCAGGTTTTCCAGCACGGTATTGACTTTGCTGGAAAAAACGCCCTGCAGTGAACGTACCGCAGAACGCGCTGCCGCCTGTGAGGTCGCATCAATCAAATCAGCAATGGCTTCCGCCTGCACCAGATCCATCTTGCCATTTTCAAAGGCGCGCATGGAAAATTCACCGGCTTTGGCTGCTGTTGCCCCCAGTTCCAATAAACGTGCCAGCAAAGCGTTTTGAATCACTGGGCCGCCATGGCCTTGCAGCTCCACCACATCTTCCCCGGTAAACGAATTAGGATTTGGAAAGCAAATCACCAAGCCCTCATCCATCACTTCACCGCGCTCATCCAAGAACTTGCGGAATCCCGCATAGCGCGCCTTCGGCAATGCCGTCTGGCTCAGCGCTTCCGCAATGGCATAGGATTTTGGCCCAGACAGGCGGATAACCCCAACCCCGCCGCGGCCCGGCGGGGTTGCAATCGCAGCAATGGTGGTTCGGTTTTGCATGGTACTCACCTAAATATCTACCTCAAAATCAGAAATGGCAGCCAAAGAAAAATCCGCCTAAGATTACCATCTTAAGCGGATTTATTCAGCTCATCAGCACGACTTAGTTTGCTGGGGTCGCTCCGTCACGCTTTTCACGGTCTTTGGCAACACTCTTGTTAATCAAGGTTTGCTGCAAAATAGTGATGCTGTTGTTGCAGATCCAGTACAGAACCAGGCCTGCAGGGAAGAACAGCATAAAGACAGTGAAAATAATCGGCATGACTTTAAAGACTTTCGCCTGCATCGGATCTGCCGGCTGCGGGTTCAAGCTTTGCTGGATGAACATGGTCGCACCCATCAACAGCGGCAGGATAAACCAAGGATCCATTGCGGATAAATCCTGAATCCAGCCCAGCCACGGCGCATGGCGCAGTTCAACTGACTCCATCAATACCCAGTACAGCGCAAGGAAAATTGGCATTTGCAGCAGCAGTGGCAAGCAGCCCGACAATGGGTTCACTTGTTCACGCTTGTACAGCGCCATCATTTCCTGCGAGAAGCGCATGCGGTCTTCACCGAATTCTTCTTTCATGCGCTGCATTTCAGGCGCAATCACACGCATTTTCGCCATAGAGCGGTAGCTTTTAGACGACAATGGCCAAAGAATCAGCTTCACCAGCACCGTCAATAGAATAATTGACCAGCCCCAGTTGCCCACTAAGCCATGGAAGAATTGCAAGCCTAAGAACAGCAGCTTCGCAATCGGCCATAACCAGCCGTAATCCACAGTTTGGTTTAACCCAACCGCCAAATCTTTCAATTCAGATTGGATTTTTGGGCCGGAATAGAAAGTGGCATCCACTTCCGCTGCCGTACCTGCAGGCACATTGATGGTCGGTGAAGTAAAGCCAATGATGTTCATGTCATCATTCGATTTACGCGACTCCAATTTAGCCGCAAATGGCTGGCCGTCCGCTTGAGTCAGTTTCAGCTCACCCGGAATCCATGCGCTGACGAAATAATGCTGCACCATGGCGACCCAGCCGCCTTTGGCTTCAACATTCAGCTTCTCTTCATTGAAGTTGGCAAATTTCAGCTTGTTATAGTGTTCATCAGGTGAACCCCAAGCGCCGCCTAGGAATGTCCCCAGCGTAAAAATGCCCTGATCTGACTTGCCCGGATCTTCCGAGTTGTCGCGCTTCAGCTGGCCAAACATTTGACCCTGCCAATTCTGGCCGCTGCGGTTCACGATTTTGTAGCTGACAACAACAGGGTATGCACCTTGCGTAAAGCTGAAAGTCTTAATGATTTCCACGCCGTCGGCAGTTTTCAATACCATTGGCACGGTTAAAACTTTTTCAGCTTTGCCGTCTTTGGTTTGAGCCGGTTTCGCATCCGCTAAGCTGTATGCCGTTTTTTCAACTTCATACGCTGGGCGGCCATTGCGCGCGCTGTCAGGACCATTCAAGCCAATCAGGCCTGATTGAGCGACATAGGTACGCTTGGCATCGCTTTCCAGCATGACAAAAGGTTCATCGCTGTCTTTGTTTTTGTCATGATTGAGCAATTCAACACGAACAATATCACCGCCTTTCGGATTGATCCAAAGGTGGTAAAGGTCAGTTTTCACTGAAACAAGCTGTTGACTTACAGGTGCAGTGGCATCTGCTGTCTGCTGCGCGGCGATATTTGCCTGCGGCACATCGGATGATGGTGCGGCAGTTTGGCTGTTCGGCAAATCTGCAGATACTTCATGTGACACCACAGCAGCAGTTTGCTGAGGTTTGCTGTCCGCATGACCGTAATCTTTTTGCCAAGCCAAAATGAGCAAATATGCGACAACAAACATGGCCCCGAGAATTGCAATCCTGGCCCATTGTTGCATATCTATTACCCCAAGTGGTTAGAGTGATTTTGGTTCAATAAACGATCACGAAAGGGTACAGCAACGTGAAGCGTTTGAGAATCTATTTGCTGAAATGAAATAAAACGAACTGCTTTGCACGGCACTGGATCATAGCCCGATCCGCCCCATGGGTGGCAGCGGCAAATGCGTTTAACAGACAGCCAAGTTCCACGCGCAGCGCCATGCAGCTGGACTGCTTCCAATGAGTACTGAGAACATGTAGGAATATAGCGGCAGCGGGGTCCAAGCAGCGGACTAATCGCAATCTGATAAAAACGGATCAACCAATGCAGTAAATGTACCATTGGCCATCTCTACTTTTGCGGGGAGGGAGCTATTTTTGAATGCTTTTTGGCAAGACGATTGAGCTTTTGCCAAGCAAATTGTAATTGCTGATGCAATTCAGCATTAGGTATAGCGTCAATACCGGCTTTCGGCATAACCACAATATCTAATTGTTCTAATTGCTGCTGATGCAGGCGAAAACTTTCGCGGGCAAGACGTTTTACTCGATTTCGTTCATGTGCACGGCGCACTTTTTTCTTAGCAACGACAATACCCAAACGGCTGTTCGGCTGTTCGGCGCATTTTGCAAGAAATAAGAAATGGGGCTGATGCACTTTAAAAAGCGCACCATCGAATACACTTTTGTAATCGGCAGCACAGTGTATGCGTACATCTGTGCTGAAGCCGTAAAGTGCTGTCATAACGCCCAAGTCGTTATAGCGCTAACTGATTAAACAGTTAAGCTATGGCGGCCTTTAGCACGGCGGCGAGCCAATACTTGACGGCCAGCTTTAGTAGCCATGCGAGCGCGGAAACCGTGAACACGTTTACGTTTAAGTTCAGAAGGCTGGAAAGTACGTTTCATGTTGAAACTCCAAAATGATCTTTCTATAAAGGTTCGCGATTTTAGTGCTCATTGCTTGAGCTGTCAATGAAAAACAAGTTTTCTTTCAAAATTGAGTTCATCTTTTATTTAGCCGTCTTCAATCAAATGTTTTCAAACAAATAGAAGAAAACAGTTACACACAAGCTAAGAGATTGTTTATAATTGGATAATATCTTATCACCAAGTTTATCAATAGGGTTATCCACAAGCCTATCCTGTTTTTAAATTCAAGTCTCGGTTTAAATTTGAATTTAAACCTTTTGCTGAGTTATCCCCAAAATCATGGCTGGTTATTATTAAATTCAAATTTAAAAATTTAAATTTATTACTATTAGGGCCTGTTTTTTCTGTGGAAATCCCAATAAAAACAAAATAAAACAATATTTTAAGCTGTGAATAACCCTGTTTTAATGATTTTGATACATTGTGGATAACTTTATGCTATATTTTATCCACAGCCTGTGTGTAATGTTATCCACAGCAGGTTTTAAATTTAAATTTAGATCGATTTATGATTTTTTAGCCAAATAATCTTGAATTAGCCATGACAGATGTGGATAACTTGGTTAGAATGGCGGCCCGCTTGCGCGGACAGAACATATTTTTATGCACAATGGAATGAAAAAAGGGGTTTTCACATGCTTTGGACAGATTGCTTAACTCGTTTGCGCCAAGAGTTATCCGGCAATGTCTTTACAATGTGGATCCGGCCATTAGTGGCAGAAGAAGCAGATGACACTTTGCGCTTATTTGCCCCGAATCCTTATTGGACGCGGTATATTCAAGAGCATCACTTAGAGTTGATTACTATTTTGGCTGAGCAGCTGTCCGAAGGCCGGGTGCGTAAAGTTGAAATCTTAGTGGATTCCCGCCCTGGGGCAATCTTATCCGCCAATGAACAGCCGGCAACGACTGCTGCGGCCTTAGAGACGGCTCCAGCCCCTGTGCCGAAGCCTAAAAAAGAAAAAGATGAACCGGGCTCAAGACATGGCCGTAAACGCCAGCTGAACCCTTTATTTACATTTTCTTTATTTGTAGAAGGCCGTTCCAACCAAATGGCGGCTGAGACCTGCCGCAAGGTGTTAACGCAGCTGGGCGCTTCACAGCATAATCCGCTATTTTTATACGGCCCGACGGGCTTAGGTAAAACGCATTTAATGCAGGCCGTCGGCAATGCGCTGCTGCAGGCCAAACCGAATGCCCGTGTGATGTATATGACCGCCGAAAGTTTTGTTCAGGACTTTGTCAGTTCATTGCAGCAAGGCAAAGTTGAAGAATTTAAGAAAAATTGCCGTTCTTTGGATTTGCTTCTGGTGGATGATATTCATTTGCTGGCAGGCAAAGAAGCCAGTTTGGTCGAGTTTTTCTACACTTTTAATGCGCTTTTGGATGAATCTAAGCAAATTATTCTGACTTCTGACCGTTATCCTAAAGAATTGACGGAACTTGATCCGCGTTTGGTTTCACGTTTTTCGTGGGGCCTGTCTGTTGGCGTAGAGCCGCCCGACATTGAAACCCGCATTGAAATTCTGCTGAAAAAAGCGCAAAGCAATAATGTTGAACTGCCGCGCAATTGCGCCTTGTTTATTGCGCAGCAGGTAGTTGCCAATGTCCGTGAATTGGAAGGCGCACTCAACAAGGTTGTGGCTATTTCACGCTTTAAAGGCACGCCGATCGATCTGGAAGTGGTGCGAGAGTCTTTAAAAGACGTGCTGGCAATCCGTGCGCGCACAATCAGCACGGAAAATATTCAGCGGGTGGTCAGTGAATATTTCCGCATTCCGCTAAAAGAGCTGATTGGCCCGAAACGCACCCGCATTTATGCGCGCCCCCGCCAGCTGGCTATGGGGCTGGCCCGTGAATTGACCGGGGACAGCTTTCCTGAAATCGGCATGGCATTTGGCGGCCGGGACCACAGTACCGTCATGCATGCCTGTGAAAAAGTGCAGAGCCTGCGTGAAGAAGATCCGATCTTCAATGAAGACTACAAAAACTTGCTCCGCCTGCTCCAGAGCTGATCATTTTTTGCTTAAATTCTGTTCTTGCAATGCTGCATTTTCTGCAGCATAGTACCTTGTTAAAAATTTAATCTATTATTCTTTATCTTCATTTTTAGAGGAAAGTATCGTGCGTTTGAAAATCGCGAAAGAAAGCTTACTGAATGTTCTATCACATGTCGTAGGAGCGGTTGAACGTCGCCATACCTTAAACATTTTATCTAACGTGAAGGTGCAGGTTACAGCGCAGGCGCTGACCATTACCGGTTCCGATTTGGAAGTGGAATTGGTTGCCAGCACGCCGCTGTCTGAGGGCGCTTGCCTGCAGGCCGGCGAAACCACGGTGCCTGCACGTAAATTGATGGATATCTGCAAGTCCTTGCCTTCAGCTGCCCTGATTGACTTGCAGATTACCGAAGATATGCGCTGTATTCTCAAATCAGGCAACAGCCGGTTTGTTCTGGGGACTTTGCCGGCAGAAGATTATCCGCTGCTGAATAATGAGAACACGCAAGGCACGCAAGTGACGGTGACGCAGCGTGAATTGAAGCGCTTATTTGAAAAAACCGCATTTGCCATGGCTGTGCAGGATGTCCGTTTTTATTTGACCGGCACGCTGCTTGAGATTGATCAAAATCAGCTGCGGGCAGTCACTACAGACGGCCACCGACTGGCCTTGTGTGAAACAGTGGCGTCTTCCAATGCGCCGCAGCTGGTTCAAGCGATTGTGCCGCGTAAAGCCGTAGGCGAACTGCAGCGTTTGCTCAGCGTTGAAGATGAACAGCTGTCTTTATTGATCGGCCGTGAATTGCTGAATGTCACTATCAGCATTGCCAGCAAGGATAAAGAGCAGGGCGATATTATGGTCCGGTTCACCACTAAGCTGATTGACGGGAAATTCCCGGATTATCGCCGTGTGATTCCCCGCGGCGGCGACAAAAATGTTGTTATTGCGCATGATGTGTTCAAGCAGTCTTTACAGCGTGTCGCAATTTTAAGTAATGAAAAATTACGCGGTGTTTTTCTGAATTTTGATGCGGATACTTTGCAGCTGCGCGCCAATAACCCGGAACAGGACGAAGCGATTGAAGATTTGGCGATTCAGTATGCGGATTCGCCGATGGAAATGTCTTTCAATGCGCAGTATTTACTGGAAGTGATGGGCGTGCTGGATGGCGATGATGTTTCAATGACCATGACCGAAGCCAATCAATCCGTGCTGGTGCAAGACCCTACCCAGCAGGATCAGACCTATGTCGTCATGCCGATGCGTGTTTAATCTTTCTAAAATATTATGCACATCACGCGTTTACATGTAGAACGTGTTCGTAATTTAAAAACGGTTGCACTCTCTGAGCTGCAGCCGTTTAATGTCTTTTACGGGCAAAATGGATCCGGCAAAACCTCGATTCTTGAGGCGGTGCATTTGCTGGCGACGGGCCGGTCGTTCCGCACCCATATCCCTAAACACTATATTCAAAGCGATGCCGCCGATGCGATTGTTTTCGCTCAATCGGCGACGGATAAAATCGGCATGCAGAAAATGCAGTCAGGTGAGCAGCTGATTAAGGTAAATGGCGATTTGGTGGCGACGCAGGGGCAGCTGGCGAAAATCCTGCCGCTGCAGCTGATTGACCCGCAAAGCACCGACATTATCGATCATGGCGCCAAGCCGCGGCGGCAGATGCTGGACTGGATGATGTTCCACGTGGAACCGGAGTTCTATCATGCATGGCAGTATTATTCCCGAGCGCTGAAGCAGCGCAATACCTTGCTGAAGACACAGCGCCAGCTCAGTCTGTCTGACTTGGAGCCGTGGAACAAAATGCTTGGAGATTATGGCGAAATACTGCATATGCAGCGCGCCAGCGCGGTTGAGCAGTGGCAGGCTTTCTTTGTGCAGGATCTGAAGAAGCTGCTGCCGGATATTGATGTTGCGCTGGAGTATAGTCCGGGGTTTCACAGTGACACCGGGCTGCTGAATGACCTGACCAACAGCCATTATAAGGACATCGAGCGGCGCTATACAGAATACGGCCCGCACCGCGCTGACCTGCGCTTGAAAACCCCGATGGGCGACGCGGATGCCGTGCTTTCCCGCGGTCAAAAAAAGCTCTTGATTATGGCGCTAAAACTGTCACAGATTGCAATGCTGCATGCCTGCAACAGGGAAACTGTGGTATTATTAGATGATCTGACAGCAGAATTAGATTTAACCGCACAACAACGTTTAATTGATCGCTTGAGCCAGCTTGGCAGCCAGGTTTTTATAACCACTTTAGACCATGAATCTGTACAAAATCATTTGCATGATCTGTCTATTTCTTATCAATTATTCAAAGTCGAAAACGGTCAGGTTCAGGCTGTCACACAATGATTTTAGATTTTACCCGTCTTGGGATAGACCTATTTTTCCACTAGGGAGAAACCATGAGTTCAGAAGATCAACAAGCTGCTTCTCAAACAGAACAAACCACAGAAAAGGCTTATGATTCCTCTAGTATCAAAGTATTGCGTGGTTTGGATGCGGTTCGTAAGCGTCCAGGCATGTATATTGGCGATACGGATGATGGTTCAGGCTTGCACCACATGGTGTTTGAGGTGGTCGATAACGCCATTGATGAAGCGCTCGCGGGCCACTGTGATGAAATTTTAGTGACTATTCATGAAGATGAATCAGTAAGTGTTTCAGACAATGGCCGCGGGATTCCTACCGATATTCACCCGGAAGAAGGTGTATCTGCAGCGGAAGTCATTCTGACGATTCTGCATGCGGGCGGCAAGTTTGACGACAACAGCTACAAAGTTTCTGGCGGTTTGCACGGTGTAGGTGTATCCGTGGTAAATGCGCTTTCGAGCAAGCTGGAATTAACGATACAGCGCGCGGGGCACATCCACCAGCAGGAATATAAACATGGCGATCCTGTATATCCGCTGAAAGTGGTTGGTCAAACGGATGAAACCGGAACGACTGTGCGCTTTTGGCCAAGTGCTGAAACTTTCAGCCAAACGATTTTCAATGTAGATATTTTAGCGCGCCGTTTGCGCGAACTGTCATTCTTGAATGCCGGCGTACGGATTGTACTGCGTGATGAGCGTATCAATGCCGAGCATATTTTTGACTATGAAGGCGGTTTGTCTGAATTTGTCAAATACATCAACCAAGGCAAGACTCACCTGAATGATATTTTTCATTTTACATCTGAGTCTGCGGACAGCGGAATTACAGTGGAAGTGGCATTGCAGTGGAATGATACTTATCAGGAAAATGTCCGCTGCTTTACCAACAATATTCCGCAAAAAGACGGCGGCACGCACTTAGCCGGCTTCCGGGCAGCCTTAACCCGCGGTTTAAACCAGTATCTTGAAAGTGAAAACCTGCTTAAAAAAGAAAAGGTTGTGGTGTCAGGTGATGATGCGCGCGAAGGTTTGACCGCCATTGTTTCGGTAAAAGTGCCTGATCCAAAATTCTCTTCGCAAACCAAAGAAAAACTGGTATCCAGTGAAGTGAAGCCCGCAGTTGAACAAGCGATGAATAAGTCATTCTCTGAATATCTGCTGGAGAATCCGGCTGCCGCGAAATCGATTGCAGGAAAAATTATTGATGCGGCGCGTGCCCGTGATGCAGCCCGTAAAGCGCGTGAAATGACACGCCGCAAGAGCGCGCTGGATATTGCCGGACTGCCGGGGAAATTGGCAGATTGCCAAGAAAAAGATCCAGCGCTGTCTGAGCTGTACTTGGTCGAAGGTGACTCTGCGGGCGGTTCTGCTAAACAGGGCCGGAACCGTAAGATGCAGGCGATTTTGCCGCTGAAAGGTAAAATCCTGAACGTGGAGCGCGCACGTTTTGACAAGATGATTTCCTCACAGGAAGTGGGCACGTTAATTACAGCGCTGGGCTGCGGTATTGGCCGTGAAGAATATAACCCCGACAAGCTGCGTTATCATAAAATCATTATTATGACCGATGCGGACGTGGATGGTTCGCACATCCGCACCTTGCTGCTGACGTTCTTCTTCCGTCAAATGCCGGAACTGGTCGAGCGCGGCTACATCTATATTGCGCAGCCGCCGCTGTATAAATTGAAAAAAGGTAAGCAAGAGCAGTATCTTAAAGATAATGATGCGCTGGAAACTTATTTAATTTCGAATGCTATTGATGAGCTGGAATTGCATATCAGCGCAGATGCGCCTGCAATCCGCGGTGAGGCATTGGCAAAAGTGATTGCTGATTACCAGACATCGCAAAAAAGCCTGCACCGTTTAACCTTGCGTTACCCTGCGAGCTTGCTGGATGCATTGATTTCTGTAGAAGGCTTTAAGCTGGATCAAACTGCAGATCAGGCTTATGTCCAGCAATGGGGTGAGAGCATCCGCGCAGCAATTGAAAAAATGCAGCCGAGCCTGCGTCCTGAATTGTCTCTGGAAGTTTTTGAGAAAGAAACGCCAGAAGGGCAAAAAATTCAGACTTACCTGCCGCGCTTGACCATCTATGTGCACAACTTGCCGCATGCATACTTGCTTGATGCGGGACTGCTGGGTTCAGGTGAATATGCGCGCTTGCTGAAAAACTCAAAAAGCTGGTTCAGCTTGATTGAAGATGGCGCTTATTTACAAAAAGGCGAGCGTAAAATTCCTGTGAGCAATTTCCATCAGGTTTGGCAGCAGATTATTCAAGACTCGCGCCGCGGCATGATGATTCAGCGCTACAAAGGCTTGGGTGAGATGAACGCTGAGCAGCTATGGGAAACCACGATGGATCCTGAAAACCGCAACATGCTGCAGGTGACTGTGCAGGATGCGATTGAGGCTGACCGCATGTTCTCTTGCTTGATGGGCGATGATGTGGAGCCGCGCCGGGCCTTCATTGAAGAGAATGCGCTGAACGCGGATATTGATGCTTAATCGGTTTACAGATTCATTTAAAAAAAACGCCCTTCGGGGTGTTTTTTTTGTGCTATGTTTAATAAATAGATTAAAATATAAGCAATATGATTGTTATTAAACTGACTTATACGCATGTCATGATGCCTGAAACAGCTGTTTTAGCATGCGGAAAAGAGAGGTCGCGATGATGAATAATCAATTGGAACACATACGGGATATTTGGGTGAATGCCTTTTTTACCGGCAATTATGAGGTGTTGGCGCAATATGAAGATGAGCACTTTAAGGTCGTATATGAACAGGATGGCCGAATAGAAAGCAATTATATGCGGTATGACCGTATTGCGCATGCTGTGCGCAATGGGGTTTGGAAGCCGAAGAAACCAGATGTGGAGTTTGAGGAATATGAGTTCAATTTTGATCAAACTGAATGTGTAGTGCTGATTGGCTTGGCGGAAAATCAGCAGCAAATTAAAGAAATTTGGGTGTATGACGATACCTGGAAAATTAGAGAATTAAGATTTTTAAAAGCAAAAAGAACGGTAGCGCATTAATTTATTCTTGGATAAAAGCGTGGAAAAGAAGAAAAAAGCCGCAAAATTATTGACTAAATTAATAGCATCTGTGGATAAATTTTAAATTTAAACTATTAAAAAACACGAAAAACCGTATAATTTTATCCACAGATTGGGCTGGTGAGTTATGAATTTATAATATTGCATGGTTTTGAATTTAAAACACCGCTGTGATGAGCGGTTAATCATAAATTAAAGCTTTTCTGGTTTTATTTTATTGGAGCAAAGCTTGTCTGGCGCAATACAGGCTCTTTAGAATATTAATTAGTTGAAAATTCACTTAATTAAGATTTTCTAAAGAATGTGATTTTTTGCTTTTTAAGAATTTCTTAACAATAGTGTTTTTTATTAAATAAATAAAAAAAATCAGTGGATTAAATCTAATTTCAACCTCTGTATCACGCAAAAAAGTCATGGAAATGCTTTAGAAGCATCCGTGAAATGTAAAGAATCTTAGCACTGTTGAAAAACACGCTGCCTGCGGCATAAAAAATCAGGGTCTGTGCGTGTTTTGCGGTGAAAGAGCCTCTAGACACGTTTGATTTTTAAATAGGCTCAAAAAGAAAGCAAAAACAGCTGGGCTGTATACATGAATATCCGGGGCTGATTATTTTTAATGTTGATTTGGCGCGGGGAATCAATGCAGTTTAAATGTTGATTTAAGTCTGGCTAACCGTGCTGGATTAACCTTTAGGGCTTAAACTTTTAACACCTGAAAAAAAATCACCCTGCAGGGCAGGGTGATTTTTGATTCAAATGAAGGATCAGTCAAATGAAGCTTCGAGTTCTTCCAGCTGCATCATCAATTCCAGCATGTGTTCTTCTGACTGTGCAAGTTTGCCATTCAGTGCAGTCTGTTCATTCATCAGCTTGAGCAAATCATCTTTGCGGCTGGCATCATATAAAGCGCTGTCTGCCAGCTGTTCTTCAATCTGTATCAATTTGGGCTGAATTTTTGCAATTTCAGCTTCCAATTTTTCAATATCTTTACGGATTGGGCGGCTGGCCTCACGTCGGCGGGCTGCTTCTTTGCGCTGCGCTTCTTTATCCAGCTTAGAAATAACCGGTTTGACTTCAACCTGTGACTTGATGGGCGCAGCCGGTTTTTGACCATTTTTCATCATATCGATACGCGCTTGACGCAGCCAGTCCGCGTAAGCCACCAAATCACCGTCAAATTCACAGCTTTGACCGCCATGAACCAGAATCAATTCATCACAGACGCTGGCAACCAATTGACGCTCATGCGATACCAAAACTACAGCACCTTCAAAATCTTGCAGAGCCATAGTTAAGGCATGGCGCATATCTAAGTCTAAATGGTTGGTCGGCTCATCCAGAATCAGTACATTTGGACGCTGCCAGACAATCAAGGCCAAGGCTAAACGGGCGCGTTCGCCGCCTGAAAAGCTTTCACTTGGCGTATCCATGCGCTCGCCGCTGAATCCGAAGCTGCCTAAGAAGGAGCGCAGGCTGGCTTCGCTGATTTTCTTATCAGCAATGCGCGCCAGTTGAAGCATCGGGCTGGCATTGCCATCTAAGGCATCCATTTGGTGCTGCGCGAAATAACCGATGTTCAGCAGTTCAGAATCTTTGCGCAGGCCTTGCATCAGCGGTAAATCACCGACCAATGATTTAATAAGCGTCGATTTTCCGGCGCCGTTCATGCCCAGTAAACCGATGCGGCTGGTCGGGGTGATTTGCAGATTCACATTGGTGACAATTAATTTATCGCCATAGCCAATGTCCGCATTTTCAAGTTCAAGCAAAGGCGAACTCATTTTAGTCGGTTCACGGAAGCTGAAGGTAAATGGCGTGTCAACATGCGCGGCAGACAGTTCCTGCATGCGTTCCAGCTGCTTAATCCGGCTTTGCGCCTGTTTCGCTTTGGTGGCCTGAGCTTTAAAACGGTCAATATATTTTTGCAAATGCGCACGTGTTTCCAGCTGCTTTTCATAGGCTTGCTGCTGCTGCGCGAGACGTTCACTGCGGGTCCGTTCAAAGGTTGAATAGTTCCCGGTATACATGATCAGTTCTTGGTTTTCGATATGCAGAATGTGATCGGTAATGGCGTCTAAAAAGTCACGGTCATGCGAAATCAGCACTAAAGTGCCTTCATAGGCTTTGAGCCAGTCTTCCAGCCATAAAATGGCATCTAAGTCCAAATGGTTGGTCGGCTCATCCAGCAGCAGCAGGTCAGAACGGCTCATCAGTGTGCGCGCCAGATTCAAGCGCATGCGCCAGCCGCCGGAAAAGCTCGAAACATCCAGCTGTGACTGATGCTCAAAAAAGCCCAAGCCTGCCATCAGCTGAGAGGCTTTTGACGGCGCTGAATAGCCATTGATTTCATCAAAACGGCCATAAAGATGCGCCAAGGCATCATTATCCAGCTGATCCGGATGATCCAGCTGATGCTGAATATCCCAGTATTCTTCATCGCCGGACAAAACAAAATCAATCGCCTTCATGTCCAAGGCTTTAATTTCTTGCGCCATATGGGCCACGGTCCATACGGCTGGACGGCTCAATGTCCCGCTGTCAGATTCCATACCGCCCAGTAAGGCTGAAAAAAGAGTGGATTTACCGGCACCATTTACACCGGTTAAGCCAATTTTCCATCCCGGATGCAGCTGCATGGAGGCTTTTTGAAATAAAACACGTCCACCGCGACGTATAGAAAGCTGATCTAACTGAATCATTAAACTGTCAAAACACACCAAAAAGATGGGTCTATTCTAAAGGAAGATCGAACAAAAAATGAAAAATGAAGGGTTTTATTTGTTATGGCGCAATGGGGGGATATTGCATTGATGAATGTGATTAATTTGGCATTTGTCGGAAATTCAAGGTTCTATCTATGCGGCATGAAAAAATCTGCCTATATTCGGTGCTTGAATTGAGTGAAAAGTAAACAAGGCGGAGATAATGAAAAAGGGAATTTTAATTTTATCAGCATTGGGAATAGCGGCTTGTTCAATGCAGATTCAAGCCAAAGTCAATGTCTGTGTATTTGACTTGTTGGGGAAAGCGGGGGAATCCTATAAATTGCTGGAGGAATGGTCACTGCAGAGCAAAACTTGGGGGGCAGACGTAAATTTATTGCCTTATCAGGATGAAGCCAAAGTCGAAAAAGATTTTAAAGACGGCATTTGCGATGGATTCTATATGACGTCTATGCGCGCCCGGGCCTACAATAAATTTGCGGGCTCCATTGATGCTTTAGGCGGCGTGCCCAGCAATGAGATCGCGCAAAAAGCCATCGCTTATGTGCTGGATAGCCGCAATAACAAGCGCCTTGTCACCAAAGTCGGCAATGAGGCGTATGAAGTTGCCGGTATTGGACAAATTGGTTCGGCCTATATTTTTGTCAAAGACCGGAGCCTGAATACAGTTGAAAAAGCCAAAGGCAAAAAATTTGCAATTTTGCATTATGACCGTGCGCAAAAACAGATGGTGGAGCGTATTGGCGCTGTGCCTGTGATGTCTGATATTTCCAACTTCATTCGTAAATTTAATAATAATGAGGTCGACATTGTGGCTGCGCCGGCCTATGCATTCAAGCCGTTAGAAATTTATAAAGGCTTGGGCAGCAAAGGCGGCATGATTGATTTTCCAGTGGTGAATGTCACAGCAGATTTAATTTTGCGTCAAAATGAATTCCCTGACGGCTATGCTGTAAAGTCCCGCGCCTGGTTTGTGAAACAGCTGCCGAAAAGCTTCGCCATGGCCAAGCGCATGGAGGCTGAAATTCCAGCGAAGTATAAAATTGCGCTGCAGAAAGAAGACAAAATGGAGTACCAAAAATTATTGCGGGACGGCCGCATGGATTTGACGCAGCAGGGAACTTACGATGCCGTGATGATGACTGTGCTGAAAAAAGCGCGCTGTACGGTAGAAAGAACCAATTTTGAATGCTCGCTTAGCGGGGAATAATGCTGTTTTTTTATAGCTTTGTAAAAAATAGCGGTTGCAGTGTAATTCAGCGCTGTTTTAAAAAATCGGCTAAGTTAATAATAAATCAAGAAAACTTGAGAAACCTTCGGGTGTCAGTGTTTCAAAAATGGCGGAATAGGCCTAAATGACATAAATAAATGGAGTAAATGCTCTATTTTTTTTAAAACAACTTGCTTAATATTTGTAGCGTGTACGGACACCCGTGAAGCAAAAGATTTAAAAAGGATAAATACAATGAAAAAAACACTCCTCTCATTGGCGGCGGTTTCTGCAATAGGACTTTCAGGAACGGCGCAGGCAGCAAAAGTCGATATCTGTGTATTTGATTTGCTGGGCAAATCCGGTGAGTCTTTCCAGATGGCGCAGGAATGGGCGCTGGCTGCAAAGGGCTGGGGCGCTGATGTCAATTTGATTCCGCGTCAGGACGAAGCTGTTGCCGATAATGATTTTAAAGCCGGAAAATGTGACGGCGTTTTCATGACCGCAATGCGTGCGCGCCAATACAATAAATTTGCCGGCTCGATTGATGCCTTGGGCGGCGCGCCAAGCAATGAAATTGCCAAACGCGCAATTACTTTTGCCTTGGATCAACGCAACGAAAGCAAAATGGTCAGCAACTTAGGCGGTAAAAAATATGAAGTGGCCGGTATTGCGCCTTTAGGCTCGGCATTTATTTTTGTCCGTGATAAAAAAATTGATTCAATTGAAAAAGCGGCCGGCAAAAAATTTGCGGTATTGGGCTATGACGAAGCGCAAAAAATCATGGTGCAGCGAGTAGGCGCGCAAGCGGTCATTTCAGATGTCTCCAATTTTGTAGCAAAGTTCAATAATGGACAGGTGGATATGGTCGGTGCGCCAGCCTATGCTTATAAACCGCTTGAAATTTACAAAGGTTTAGGCAATAACGGCGCCATGTTCAATTTCCCGGTACTGCAGGTCACAGCAGACTTTATTGTGCGTCCAGACCAATTCCCAGCAGGCTTTGGCCAGAAATCACGTGACTGGTTTGTGAAGAACTTGCCGAAAAGCTTTGCCATGATCAGCCGTTTAGAAGCGGGGATTCCAGCAAAATACAAACTGAACCTGACCGCAGAAGATAAAACCAAATATCAAAAATTGCTGCGTGAAGGCCGTATGGATATGACCAAGCGCGGTATTTATGATGCAGGCATGATGTCGGTGCTGAAAAAAGCCCGATGCTCTGTCGATAAAGCCAATTTTGAATGTTCACTTGGCGGTGAATAATTTGATTTTTAATGAAAAAGCCTAGATCTGTCTAGGCTTTTTTTTACACGCTGATTTGTCATTTGCGCCATTGAGCTCAACAGCGGGGCGCGCAATGATGTAATCGTGGAATGGATGCTGTAGCTTGGGCAATGAAGCCGGCAGGCAGCAGATACCCAAAGCGCAATCTGGGCATAAAAAGAATCCCAACAATAAAAGCAAAAAAGCGTCACCCAAAAATGCAAAAGGAAAGGAAAAATGACAAAGCAATGGATGAAAGCATGCGCTTTAACAGCCGGCCTAATGGCCGCCGCTGGCGCAGCAGAAGCAAAACAAGTGATGTGCGTATTTGATTTGGTGGGTAAAAATGGGGATGTTTATGCGCTGATGAAAGATTATCAGCTGGCAGCCAAAAACTGGGGGGCAGATATTGAGCTGCGGGTTGGCCAGAATGAAGCGGTCATTGCAGAAGATTTTAAAGCCGGAAAATGTGACGGTATCAGTGTAACCGGCATGCGCGGCCGTCAATTTAACTCTTTTACCGGATCTTTGGATGCGATTGGCGCAATTCCTGATTTAAAGCTGGCGGTTAAAGTCATGCAGGGACTTGCAAACCCCGCATTTGCAAAAAACATGGTGCATGGCAAATATGAAGTTGCCGGCGTGATCCCTGTAGGGGATGCCTATCTGCTGGTAAATGACCGCAGTATCAATACAGTCGCGAAAGCAGCCGGTAAAAAGATTGCGGTTTTAGATTACGATGAAGCGCAAAAAATCATGGTGCAGCAGGTGGGCGCACAGGCGGTCAGCGCAGATGTGACCAATTTTGGCGCGAAATTCAATAATGGGCAGGTGGACATTATCGGTGCGCCTGCCGCGGTGTTTAAGCCTTTGGAATTGCATAAAGGATTAGGGGCCAAAGGCGCGATTGTGAATTATCCGATTCTGCAGGTGACAGGTAATCTCATTATCCGGCCAGACAAGTTTCCTGAAGGCTATGGTCAAAAATCACGGGATTGGGTCAAAGGCCAATTGCCGCGCGCATTCAGCATTTTGGGTAAAATGAAGGCTGATATTCCAAGCAAATACTGGATGGATGTTCCTGTGGCGGACCGCGCGGGCTATCAGAAAATGATGCGTGAAGCGCGGATTGATCTAACAAAACGCGGAGTATATGAAAAACACATGATGAAGCTGCTTTGGCAGTTCCGCTGCAAGCAGGACCCGAAAAACTTTGAATGCGCTTTGCAGGATGAGAACTACAAACAATCTTGATAAAATTACTCTGATTTGGCTTTTAATCTGCAAGATTGACCTTATATCGAGTATGCTATACTTGAAAAATAGTCTTTTTATAAGATGTGAACCGAACAGAGGAATCGATCATGAATGCCCAAGCCCTTGTGCTGACTGAAAATGCTGCCAATAAAGTACGTCAATTGCGTGACAGCGAAGGTAATCAAGAATTGATGCTGCGTGTTTATGTGACGGGCGGCGGCTGTTCAGGTTTTTCTTATGGCTTTAACTTTGCAGAAAGCCAGAATGAAGATGACGCGGAATACAGCAATGGCGATGTAAAAATGCTGGTGGATTCACTTAGCTATCAGTATTTGGTGGGTTCAGTAGTCGATTATATTGAGGGCTTAGAAGGCTCACGCTTTATTGTGCAGAATCCGAATGCGACAACCACTTGCGGCTGCGGTTCATCTTTCTCTTTATAGAGATTAAGCGACGGTTCAAAAAAAGCCCTAAAGAGGGCTTTTTTTAGGCCTGCTGCAATTGCTGGCTTCAATGGACTGGATTGCAATCAGTCTTCAGGGGTCAGCTTGATTGCTTCCAGCAGATCAAAAATAATCGTGGTGACGTCTTGGCTCAAATCACGGTTATTGAAAATTTCATAGGCGGTAATGGTGACATCGGTATCGCTTGGAAGCAGTTTTTGCTCTTCTTCAATCAAGTCATTGATCGGCAGCAAAGTTTGTTTGACTTCTAAATGCAGCACATCTTTAAATTCCAGATTTTCATCTTCCAGTTCGATCAGCTGCTCATTAAAGAAGGGAAGCAAAATTGAATGGAGATAAGGCTGAATTTCAATAATATCAAAGATTTCGATATCACGGGTCTGTTCAATCGTGCTGATGTGGTCATTCACTTCAATTAAGATATGGTAGTAACTCACATTGCTCTCCACTCAAATATATTTAGTTTGGGTTAAGCATTTACAATAGCATGAATTCAGTTTTATTTAGTTTAAATACGTGTAAAGACATAAATAAAATAAGGTTTTAGCCGCGGCTGTCACTATCTGCGGGCATACAGCAAGCTTTGATCGGCAGGTTTGAGTTTGAAATTCTGCAGATCCTGCTCTCCCAAAACGGGATACATTAAGGCTTCTGGATCGGCATGATGGCCTAAGCCCAGCGCATGACCTAATTCATGGGCCAGGGTAAGGCGCAAATCATCTTGCGCATCAAATTGATAAATCTGAATTTGATCGCCCATAAATACGCCTTTATGAAATTCGCGCGGCGGAAAGCGTTGTTTTGCCTGCAGAATATTCCAGTTGTAGCGGTCAATATTGCTGTTGTGCTGACTGACCTGCTGATTGTACTGCGCATTCATTTGATTGTAATAGTCGATATTGCGCTGCAGCAGCTGAGATTTTTCTTTCAGGACATGATACTGCGCTTCAATCCGCTGGCGGTTTTCTCCTTGTTCATTTTCAATTCGGCTCCAGCTCATGCGCTGCTGATTCAGATAATCCGCTTCAGCCCGCAGCTGGATCTGCTCCTGACGCAGGCTTTGCTGCATTTGCTCTAAACTGCTTTTAGAGGCGTCTAAGTTATTGGATATGCGCTGATTGCTGTTCTGTTCATGATCCAGTTCCTGCTGAGTTTGCTTAAAGGCATTGTAATTGTCCTGCTGCACGTCATAAATCAGCTTAATTTTCAGCTGGGCCTGCTCATCATAGACAAATAACTGTTTTTGGGTGCCGCTGTGCCAAATTTGAATGGCTTCTTGACTGAGCTGAATGACCTGCTGTTTGCTCATGCCAAAACGCGGATCGACTTCTGCAATTTGATAGCGCAGGCGGGTATCCAGCGGATGCAAAATGCGGTCAGACCATGCGTTATAGTGAAGCTGCGGGTGCTTCTTGCTTTGAAATGCAAAATAGGCAGCAAAAATTAAGATGATAATGAGAGGCCAAAAGCGCATGCGTATTTTTTAGAATCATGTGTTATGAACAATTTAGCGAAAAATATGCGCTGTGCAAATCATTAAATGATAAAAATATCTCAAGATACTTTTATCATTTGTTCGCCGTATAACGTTTAATTGCAGCCTTTTGCCTCGAAGTCTTCTTTGCTCATATAGGCTATATCTGGTGCATAATCCCCCATAATGGCTTTTTCAGTGCCGGACTCCGTTACTTTTTGAACCGTTTGCGCAAAATCGCCATTTGGAAGTAAATTGCGGATCAATAGCATGCCTAAATCAGCATGGCCATCGCCTGCAATGGCTTGCTCATAGCCGTCACCGCGCGGGCTTTGCTGTAAATAGTTGAATCCGCAAGACTCTGTTGCATTATTTGGCCGATCTTCAGGATTCGCCACGACAATGGTATAAAAACCGTCTTTATCGGTTTTGATCTGTTCATCATATAAGCAATAATTGGTCGCTGAGGTGTACATTTCGTTGGTACATACAGACCAGTAGCGCATATTGCTATCATTGACGATTAGATCATTATTATATGTTTTGGCCGTGGTTGGCAGCTTGCCGTGCAAAGTGACTACTTTACCCAATTCACGGGATGTTGCTGCAAGTACATATTCATTATCCGGTGTTGCCCATTGATTCATAATGGATTCAGGAGTTCTGCCTTCACAAGGTTTTCCATCATCAAAATACTGAAAAATACATCGGAAATTAAATTCGGCATTAAAGGTTTTAAACCATTTGGGCTCAGCGCGTGCAGGATAGCCTAGACCAAAAACCGGTCTTAATGTGTTATACAAGGGAATGTAGGCTGCAGGCACATTTTCATTTTTAATTTGCTGTTTTTTAATATTCAGCACATTACAGACTTCAGCACCTTGCTTAATGTCTCCATTTGACAGCACAACTTTATAGCGCGGAAATGAAACACCGGCCTTTTCTGTCAGGCCCTTATTGGGCACATATACCCGATAGATCAGAGCAACATCATTGAGATCCGTTTTAGGCACGTAAAGGACATTCTGTTCTGGCTTTTCAGGCAGAGCGCCAATTTTTACTTCTGTGAGATAGCCACGCTTTTCTTCCATCCGGGTATTGCCAATGATGAATGGATTCGTCACGCCCTTGTTCGGTTCAATTTCCACATCGCGCAATGAATTTACACGCTCTCCCGCTGATGTATAGCTGACAAGAGATGTGTGGCGGGCATATGGATAATCGCCTTCAATATAAACTTTGGCGCCCTCAGGAATGGTAAATTCACTGGACCAATAATTGACGTTTGAATCTGGGTAAGCAAAATTCATCGGGTCTTCACCTGACCCTATTCGGCTGCTCGGGCCTTCCTGCCACATACAGTCCGTTTCTGGAATAGGCGGTGTGATAACCTGCGCATTATTGTCACTTTCATCATTACTGTTATTGCAGGCGCTCAACATGAGGCTGCTGAATATTGAAAGCGTGAGCAATTTGATTGAATAGCTGGCTTTAGACATAAACATATTCCTTTATCTGCTGCGTACCGCTGAATGAGTGATACGCACTGTCCTGATTCCTTGGCCCGTTTTTTCAGACCAGTTTTTATACTTTTAAATCGAGATCTTCTTAATGATTTTTTAAATTAATCCAATTGGATTAATTTGTATACTGCATTTGGTCGGAAAAATGTGAGGGGGTTCATTTCATCCGGATCCGTCTGAACAAGACGATTGGCAAGGGCGTGATGCTGTGTTTTTTCTGATCTTATAAATTTTTAATTTTTATATGAAATTTCATTATTGTAGGAAATCCCGCCAATAATGTAATCGCGCAGGTATTGGCCAATAGCTTTGTGATCTTTAATTGTTGTGGGCCAGTATTTTTCCAGTCCATTATCACTGATGATGTTCAGAATGGAGTTGAACGTAAACAGTACTTTAATGCTAATGGTGTTCGTGTCGGCGCCAGGCATGGCTTTTGCTAAAAGTTTTGTAGAAAGGATTGCAATAGATGAGAGTTTTTGCGCAATCAGCTGCCGTCCATCGTCTCCTGCGCTGACCATTCTAGAAAAAAACTTCAGCGCATAGAAACCATTTTCAGCCAGTAAAATTTTAATCATTGGTTTCATTAATGCATCCACGACGCATGCAACCGTAATTTTGTTCGGATCTAATGCTTGAAGCAAGAAATGGCTTTCGAAAACATAAGGGTCCAGTACATGATTGAGGGCGGCTTCGACAAGCCCCCAGCGTGTTTTGAAGTGGTAGTATAAGGCTGATTTGTTGGCTACACCTGCAGCATCATTAATTTTCTGTACCGACTGGCTTTCAATATTATTCTGCGCGAAAAGTACAATTGCGGCTTTAATCAGTTTATCTTTTGTTTCTTGGCTCATTGGCGATATAAATCGATTATTTTTTATGAGTTTAAATTAATCTAAAAGGATTAGTTTGTACAGTTTTTAGATCTGTAAATGATTTAACCATAAAAAAACCGCGCTTTCGCGCGGTTTTTTTAACTCTTTCGAGTAAAGCTAAAGCGACAAATTATTTTTTGTCATCTTTCACTTCTGTGAATTCAGCATCTACAACGCCGTCATCTGCTTTTTGCTGTTGACCTTCACCGCCTTGGAACGCGTTTGGATCAAAGCCTTCAGCACCGCCTTGAGCACCTTGCGCAGCTTCATAAGCGCGCTGAGTGATCGGCATGATGATGTTTTGAAGCGCTTCAGTTTTCGCTTTGATATCTTCTACGTCATTTTCTTTGGTAGAAGCTTCAAGCTCAGTTACTGCAGTTTCAATTGCAGTTTTTTCATCTGCAGTCACTTGCTCGCCTAGATCTTTCACTGCTTTTTAGAGKGAATTTGTCGAATTCAATSAAYMWCKKMAYGGWKRWWKTWTCCMKTMRRYMCAGATTCATCGTCACTCATGAACGATGTTTCAACGTCGATTTGTGTGAATTCAGGCTGACGGTCAGCACGTAAGTCTTCATCACGGAAACATTTTGCAATTTGGTAATAACGGTCAATACCGCCAACCATCAACAGTGGAGATTGTGGAAGCGCGTAGAAGCTGCCGTTAGAAACACGGCTTGGCACTAAATAGTCACGTGCGCCTTCAGGTGTAGCACGGGTCAAGATCGGTGTTTCAACGTCTAAGA
>NZ_LUAW01000038.1 GCF_001605895.1 Acinetobacter pragensis | reverse complement strand
CAGCTGGCAGGCTACCGCTTTTTTGAACAGCTGGATGAGATCCGAAGCAAAGGTAAAGAGCGGCTGCCGGCGCTTGAGGTCTACCACTATTGCATGCTATTGGGGTTCCATGGCAAATACCGTTTAGAATCAATAGAAAACCTGAATGTTCTTGCTTCGCGGGTCGGTGATGAAATTGACTATTTAAAAGGCAAGAAAGATTCATTTTCACCCTTTGCAGCCCTTCCTGATCAAATTAAACACATCATTCACCGCGAGCTGCCTTTCTTGTGGATTTTAATTTTCTGGCTTACTTTTTCATTGATTGCATTTACAGCCTTACATTTTATGCTAGACAGTCAAAGCGATAAGTCGTTTGCTAAATTCCAAAATATTATTGTTGCACCTGCAGAACAGGCTTATATCATTATCCATTTACCATAATAATAATTACTGTAAGAACCATAAAAATGGCAAACGAAAAACAAAATAACGTACGCATATTGCAATCGACTCAAAAAAAGCAGCTTCCTCCAATCGCTCATGCGGTTCTCGGTTTTTTTGCCGGTATTGCATTTATTGGCGCCGTTTTAATGTACATAAGTTTAAAAAATAATGACGGTAATTCAGCACTGCCTCAAACTCATTTACCGCAAGAGCAAGCGGCTCAGTCATCCATAAATTCTGAACATGCTGCTCCGTCAGTATTCTCCGCAGACGAAGACAAGGAAAATGAAATTAAATATGGTCAGCATTATGATGGCGATTTAATGAATGCCTTTAAGCATGAAAAAGAAGAAAAGCCATTGATTCAAAATGGTTCTCCATTTGAAAAAACCAAGCTGCATCCGCCAGCGCCCGCTGCAGTAAAAAACATACCATCTGACTTAAAGGCCAAGCCAGAAGCCTCTGTAAAAAAGATAAACCAAACAAAATCTATAGCTGTGACTTCAGCTATTCAAGTCCAAGCATCGATGGCGGCAGAACAGGAAACCATCAGCCCACAAGGTTCCGTACAAGTAACTGTGACGAAAACACTGGCTCCCATGAAAGAGCCTGCCATTATTCCATGATTATTTTGCTGAGCTGCAGCTTTTTAATTGCTGCATGCGCTATGGCGCTTTGGGTATCGTATGAATGCAGAAACTGGCTTCAGCAAACGATAAAGACCATATGTTCACGCAGTAAATCTCAACTGTTAACGGCAAAGCAATTCGCACAGCAGCTCAATACGGCAGCTTCACCTGATCAAATTCAGTCACATTGGCACTTGCAGCAGTGGTGGATCTTAATTGCCGGTTTTTTCCTATTCTCCAGTATCTTGCTGTACGCATTCACCCGCCCCATTACTGCATCTACCATTGAAACAGATTATTTAAAACAAACCGATCCGCAAATTTATGCCATGCTGGACGGCCAATTGCTGGATATCCCGCCAGAGGTGGATGATCTTCTGGTGCAGGAAGCCATTAATGATGCGATGGCTTTAGAAACTTCGGATTCTATTATTAAAGCGTCTCAAATTTCACCCTCTTTTGAAACAAATTCATCAGATGAAAATCTATTTGAGCATAATCATACAGATATTGCTTTAGCCGACCGTAAATGGAATAAAATCAATCCGCGCTACAAGCAGCGCCTGCTGATGGTCTTTAAAATTATGCGCGAACAGCATGGTTATGAGATGGTGCTTTTGGAAGGCTACCGCAGCCCAGAGCGTCAAAATTCACTGGCGCTGAATGTAAATACCACCCGTGCGCGCGGCTATCAAAGCTATCATCAATTTGGATTAGCTGCAGATGCAGCATTTAAGCGTAATGGAAAAGTTGTCATTTCAGAACGCGATCCTTGGGCAATGCGCGGATATCAGCTGTATGGCCAAGTATCTGAATCCGTCGGCTTAACCTGGGGCGGACGCTGGACATCTATACAGGACTATGGACACACGGAATACCGTATGCCCGGTCTGAAAAAAACGCAAGAAATGGCGGAACAGCTGACGTCAGAAGGCCAATTGCAGGCTGGAAATTTTGCGAATACGCCATAGAGTCATATCAGTGATTCAGTTATTGAGATACCTATGCAGCTGTTCCAAGACTTCCGCTGTTTTTTCTGCATGCAGCCAATGCCCGGCATCTTGAATATCCTGAATTTCCGCCAAAGGGAATTGGCGTGAAATTGCCTCTAGATATTCCGGTTTTCCAATATACGGTGATGCAGTTCCACGTAAAAATAATGCTGGTTTTAGCCATGCCGGCTGTTCTTCCCAGCTCAAAATATCTGCATAGTGCTTATATAGAGCTTGCACATTAAACAGCCACTGGCCTTTAGAAAAGGATTTTAACAAAAACTGAATCACCATTTCATCAGCCACAAACTTTTTCATTATTTCAATAGCCTGCTGACGTGTTTGAGGTTTTTCCTGTTCTACGGCAATTAACGCTTTAAAAATCTGATCATGATGGTTTTGCTGATAGGCAAACGGCGCAACATCTAAAATTGCCAGAGACTCGATACGCTCTGGTGCAAGATGCGCTGTACGCATCGCAATTTTGCCTCCCATGGAATGCCCGACTAAACTGACCTGCGGCAATCCTATTTGATCTAATGTTTCTACAATATCCTGTGCCATCAAGCCATAATTCATTTCCGCGGAATGTCCTGATTTCCCATGATTCCGCACATCCAGCTGTAAAACGGTGTGGGTTTTCATAAATGCGCGGGCCAGCATACCCAAATTGCTTAAACTTCCAAACAAGCCGTGAATGAATACAATTGGGGTATTTTTTGAGTCTGAATTTATCTGTAGTTCGTAATTAAGAATCATGCTGAGTGGGCTGGTTACTTGTATAGATATTGAATAATGATTGCTCGTAATTATTTAATCAATTGCCTTTTATAAATTTATTATTTTGCTTAGGCTATTTTAGAATGTAAAAAATTAAGCGGCCTGATTAAAATGCCAGACCGCTGAGCTGTTTTTTATCGGTAAAAATAGTTAAGAGGCAATTTTAAGTAGCGGATGCCATTTTCTTCAGCATTCGGCATTCGTCCGGCGTTCATATTAATTTGAATTGCTGGCAGAATCAGTTTAGGCATGCTCAAGGACGCGTCACGGCGGTTACGCATTTCGACAAATTCGATTTTTTGAACACCGTCATGTATATGAATATTTTCCGTTTTCTGCGCGTGAATTGAGGTTTCACAATGATATTGCTGACGTCCTTCGGGCAAATAGTCGTGACATAAAAATATCCGGGTTTGTTCAGGCAGCGCATAAAGCAGCTGCACAGAATCATATAATGCCGCTGCACTGCCCTTTGGAAAATCACACCGCGCTGTTCCATAATCCGGCATAAACAATGTATCGCCGACAAATACAGCATCTCCGATCACATAGCTGAGACAAGCCGGTGTATGGCCTGGTGTTGGGATATTAAAGGCATTCATTTCACCAATTTTAAAAGCGTCATGATCATCAAATAAATAATCAAACACCTGATTTGAGTTGAAGTACTTTATGTCAAAATTATAGATAGCGCTGAATACTTGCTGTACAGCGGCAATATTGTGGCTAATGGCAATTTTGCCGCCCGCCTGCTCTTTTATATATTGGGCTGCAGTCAAATGATCTGCATGCACATGGGTTTCCAAAATCCATTCTATGCTTAGGCTATTTTCCTGAATAAAAGCAAGAATTTGATCTGCATGCACTGTTGATGTAGTGGCCGAAGGTGCATCGTAATCTAAAACACTGTCAATCACAGCGCATTTTCTGCTTATTGGATCTGTCACCACGTAACTGAACGTGTTGGTATTTTTATCAAAAAAATCCTGCACCCACGGTTTTGTCATGATTAATTTCCTCTGGTCAAAATACGGTGCAGCCATACACCCATAAACATTGCAGCAATAAAATAAAGCGCTTGATAGTAACCTAATCCAATTAAACTAAAGCTGGGCGCAGGACAAATTCCAGCAATCCCCCATCCAATACCAAATAAACAGCTGCCAGCCATCAGCTTAGCATCTAAATGTTTGTTTTTAGGTAAATCAATCGCCTCACCATAGACCGTTTTTATTTCTGTATGACGGACAGCGCGCTGAAATGGAATAAAGGCCACTGCAATTGCGCCTGCCATCACAAACGCCAAACTAGGGTCCCATGAGCCAGCAATGTCTAGAAAGTTGAGTACTTTTTCAGGATTGGCCATGCCTGAAACCATCAAGCCTATTGCAAATAATCCGCCAAAAATAAATGCGAGGAAATTTTTCATGCTGAAACTCCCAGTACATGACGCATAACAAAGACCGTAAGCATGCCTGCTGCCATAAAAACAGCTGTCGCAATTACTGAGCGTTTTGAAAGGCGGCTGATGCCGCAGATGCCATGTCCGCTGGTACAGCCTGAACCTAGGCGTGTGCCGAAACCAACCAGCAAGCCTGCAATGATCATCATCCATGGACTTGCATTCAGTGTAATTTCAGGCTGTACAAAAATGCCGTATATGAATGGAACCGTGAAGAGCCCAAGCAAAAACCAAGTCGCGGGACGCTGCATCAAATGATTAGCATTAAATAGCTGCCCGACCAAACCGCTGATACCGGCAATTTTTCCATGCACATATAAATAGCCAACAGCCGATACTCCCAGCATGGCCCCCCCAATGAAAGCTAGTATGAAATCATGCATTCATTATTTCCCACAAAACAATATATGTTTTTATAATATGTTTTTTTCAGCAAAATTCAAGTGCTATTTCTTTTCCTTTTTTCTACCCTCTAGCACAAACTTGAGATTTAGCTTCAATTTGCCTCATCGAGCATGGTGATACTGAAGTCTAGATTTATTTTAATGCTTGAAACTACTGAATAATCATTTAATTTATCTTCTTTCAATAATTGATTGTTTATGTGAATTTAATAATTAAAAAATACGTTTGATTATTTCCCCGAGGATTTTTTAACTTTCTATTTTTTTAGTTAGATTTTCTAAACTAATTTTCCATAACACATCTCTTGCCATGCATCCTGCATATAGCAACATTTATGCTTCAAAATCCTTTAGGACTTTTTCTGCAAACCATTTCGGAAGCACTTTTAAACTTTGGTTCATCTTCAGAATTTCTGCTGATTCAATCTCTGCAATAAATGAGGCAACCTGTCCATCCGCAGAGTTATCAAAAATATAGGTGCGGTCTGCCGCTTCTATAGCTTGCATGAGCAAATCCATACTGCGTTGGTAACGTTCAATAATCTTCTGTTCAGGCACACCATGACCGCCTGTTTGTACCCGATATTTGACGCGGGCAATATTAATCAGAGGATCTACCGTAGACACAAAATACAAATATGTCTGATAGCCTTTATGCTTAGCGGTCTTTAAAAACTCGACCTTTGAAACATGCGGCATAACTGTTTCAAAGGTAAAGCTCACTTTTAAATCTAAAAATGCCAGCCGGATATAATCAATAATTCTAGCGCAAAGATAAGAGTCTATTTCACTGGCTTCAAACAGAATTTTCCATTCATCTAATATGGCGGGCTCTTTGGATAACAGCGGTCTGTATTCCCCTGCTTTGGGGCGTTTCTTTTGTTTCAGAAAATTCAGCAATTCATGCGAATTTAAAGCAGGATAGTAGCTCATTAAATCAATGCACTGGGTTTGATTCAGCTGCTGCTCCAGTTCATCCGCATTTAAATATGCCCCAATATGCTGGGGCAGTAAATATTCTTTGACGGTGCTTTTTCCAGAACCATTAGGCCCTGCAAACATCCTGATGCGAGGCTGCCGGGGCATGTATTATGCAGTTCCCTCAAATTTCTTCTTGCGCTTGAGTACTTTAGGTAAATGCTCTGCATCGACATAAGCTTGTGAGAGATCTTTCACAGCGGTTTCTTGGCCATTTTTATCACGGCGCATCAGTTGCTGATTCTTGGCATATACAACTTCCGAAGACGCGCAGGCGCGTTCAAAGGCATGACGGAAGGCATGAATTGCCAGTTTAGGAATCATATCATCTTCATACTTGCCGGCTTTGATGACTGAAGTGTAAGCTGTCATTCAACAACTCCTGAAATTAAACACCCTGTGTTGAATCTATCTTAGCATACTGGCTTCATTTGTCTATTTCTTCAACAGCAGCGCAGTTATTAAGAATCTTTAACCCAAGCGATGTGCTGAATCTTACGGCTATTTTTCTAAGCCCTTAAAATTAGCGGACATTAGAAATACGCATATTCCAACTGTCTTTTTTGAATAAAAAAAGCCACTTTTCAGTGGCTATCAGGGACCGGCATCAACATGATGCATTAAAGAAAAAATTGCTCAGCCAGGGATGCTGAACTTATCTTCTCTAACAATAGCTATGATAATTTGACCTGCTTATCATTACCGGCCTATTTTCTGTCATTTTCTGACAATTTCTATTTTCAGAATGATTTATTGCTTAATTTTTCCAGCACAAAACACCGCAGAGGTCATACCTGAACCACTTAAACTGTCCTGCTGCCTATTTAAATAGGACTCTGACGCCATCAGCATAATAGATGCCAATTCTAAATTTGCATTTTCTCTAGACAGTTTTGCGATTTGTTCATACGCATCTAAACGGTCACAAAAAGCCTGACTTTGCATTTTTGCATCGGCCTTTGAGTTTGGCTCATCTAAAATAGATTTAGTCTGCTGAATAATCTCTGTGTAGTGTTTGATCTGCTGATCATAATTCTGCTGTGTCAAAGTTTCTGCATGCGCAAAATTCATGGCACAAAAAAGAAGCATGGCAAGATTAAGCTTCATCGCCTTCTTTCCACACATCTTCATAATCATCAGCGTCAATCATAAAGCGATAGCCCGAATCGAGCGCTAGATACGGCAGTGCATCTGGAAATTCTTTTTCCAGCGCTTTTACCGTGATAATTTCAAAAAACTCTTCATTGTCGCCCAGCTCACCGCCGTAGATAAACCATGAGACTTTATTTTCATCCGGCAGTTTACGTAAACCGACGATTGGCTCTTTATTTAAAGTCTGCAGTGCAATGGCAACAACATCACTTTCATTAACAGGCAAATATGCAGAGCCAAATTCCTCGCATACCAGTTTTTGTTCTTCAATCAGCTCTCGATCCATAGTTCTCAGGCATTCATTGTGGATTTGAAAGCGCTATTGTATCCGATCAATATGTCAGATAGCCAATTTCACTTCAAAAACAAAAAACAAGTTCTGCTAGGACAAAATCCTAATTTCAAACTAAATTGCAAACTAAGTGATAGCCGCAATTTTTTATGGAATAAAACCGTTTCAGTACAAACTGCAGATCGCATTTTTCAGTGTATTTTCTGCAAAAACAGGAATGGCATTCTGCATAAAAAAAGCACTGGATTTGCCCAATGCTTTAATTTCGCTTTCAATAAAGAATCCGATTATTTATATACCGTCTTAAACTGCTGAAACAGTAAAGATTCTTGGCCATTCTTCAGCACGTAACGGGTTATTGTTCCTTTATCGGTCTCTAAGCTCATTGTAATTGACTGAGCTTCTTTTGGCCCTTGCACTTTCAGCGCTGCCATCAGTTTTACAGGAACCGTCACTGAAGTGCGTGAACGGTACATGCCTAATATCGGCTCCTGTTCAGTAGCCGCAGCTGGATCAAAGCCTAAAGTCTTTTGACCATTGCTGAAGCTGACATGCTTAATATTATAGTAATGGCTGACGCTGTTTAGGCTGATTGTCATATCAAGAACATCTTTTTTCTGTTCATTCCAGCTGACCATCACCGTTGGACATAATTCATTCGCTTCACACAGCGGCAAACCTCGAGTTCCAACATTTTCGCTTTCCGGCAACGATGCACAGCCTGAGACCAACAGCGTACCTAACATTAAGCTCATTAACTTTTTCATATTACCCTCTGTCAATTAATGAATTAAGCGCATTTCATTTTTTTCGTTCTAATGAACTCTTCTGAGCAAGAACTTACTACACCTTTCTATAAAGGAAAATCATTAATTGCAGCAATATGCGCTCATCTTCACGAAATCTCAGAGAATCTATCCAATTTAATGGTTTTTCTGCTTTTCACTTGCCTTTTATCTGATTTATTTCCGCACGGTTTGATCTCTCAGCAGAATCAATCTATGCTTTATTTTGATTTTGTAACAAAATAGAAAATTCAATCATGCCTGAAGAGATTTTCGCATTAATTGACATCAATAACTGCTATGTCAGCTGTGAGCGGGTTTTTAATCCATCCCTCAATGGCAAACCGGTAGTGGTTCTGTCTAATAATGATGGCTGTGTAGTATCCCGCAGCAGCGAAGCTAAAGCGCTGAACATCGGCATGGCTATGCCTTGGCATGAAGTACAAAATAATGCCCTGCAGGCAGGTGTACAGGTCTTTTCCAGCAACTACGCATTATACGCTGATATGTCGCAGCGCTTTTTTACAATTTTGGAACAGCATTTTAGCCTTGATGATCTAGAGCCGTATTCAATAGATGAATGCTTTATCCGCCTTAGCAGTTACCGCAGCATTCTCGATATGGAACAGCACTGCAGGCAAATCGTGCAAACCATTCAAAAATGGATAGGACTGCCCTGCTGTATCGGTATTGGCCGCAGTAAAACACAGGCAAAGCTGGCAAATTATTTTGCGAAAACCCATCATGGTTTTCATTCTGTCTGCAGCATGATTGACATGGATTTATGCGATACAGAGCATTTAATGATGCATACGCCCGTCTCTGAAATTTGGGGGATCGGGCGGAAAATTGGCAAAAAACTGGAAAGCTATAATATCCGCAGCTGCTATGATTTAACTTTTGCCAATGAACATCATCTCGCAAAGCAGTTCTCTGTACTGCTGGCCCGCACCATCCGTGAACTAAAAGGTCAATCCTGCATTGCTCTGGATGACCCCGGCATTCCATCTAAGCAAATCCTCTCTTCACGAAGTTTTGCTAAACCATTAACAGATAAAGAGATCATTAAACAAGCAATGATCTTTCATGTGAACCGTGCCCATAAACGATTGTCCAAACAGCAGCAGCTCTGTGCAGCGCTGCATATCACCCTGTATGAAAAAGTTCCCTATCCGCCCTATAAAAAGAGCCTTTCACACGCGATCGGCCTAGAGTATGCAACTGACGACCTGCTTACCATCAACCGTGCATGCCTGCATCAAATAGATGTTTTATTTAAAGAAAATACTAGATATGTTAAAGTTGCCGTGATGTTCAGCGCACTGTATGAGAAAAAGCTTCATACTTATGATTTATGGCAGCCGCTGGACAAAATTCAGCAGCGCGATCAGCTGATGAATACATTATCCGACATGAAAAACAGATATGGCCCCGACTGCATTCAAGCTGGATTTTCATCTGTACAGCAAACCTGGAAAATGAAGCAGGAACACCGCTCACCGCACTATACAACCTGCTGGAATGAACTGTTAAGCGTCCACTGATTGCAGGCCGTTACACAAATGATATGAACAGTTTTCGCCAATTGGGTTTAAAATAAAAAAAAACAGATAATTCTAAAAAATGTAATCTTTTAACATTGCCAATTGTCTGCAAAGTTTTCATTATACTGTTCAATTCTGGCACATACTTTCTACGTCAAATCAAAGAAATTATAAAAGAAATGTAGAATTTTATGCCATAATGAGCAAACTTTGCTGATATCTTGCAAAGTATTTTTGCAATTTTTAATTGGAGCAAGCTGAATGAGTTCGACCATATTGGTCATTCATGGACCGAATCTAAATTTGCTGGGACAGCGAGAACCGGAAGTTTACGGATACCTCACCCTTGAGGATATAAATCAGCAGCTCAATGTACAAGCGCAAAAAGCATCAATTTCTTTAAATACTTTCCAAAGCAACTGGGAAGGCGCAATTGTTGACCGCATTCATCGAGCACAGGTTGACGGCGTACAGTTCATCATTATCAATCCTGCGGCATTGACACATACGTCTGTTGCAGTGCGCGATGCCCTTCTTGGCGTAGCGATTCCATTTATTGAAGTTCACTTATCAAATGTACATGCGCGTGAAGCATTCCGCCATCATTCATATTTGTCGGATAAAGCCGTTGGCGTAATTTGCGGTTTAGGTGCAAAAGGCTATTTCGCCGCACTTGACTACGCTATCGAAAAAATCCAGCCATCTTTACAATCTTAAAATTAGGAATACTGTCTCATGGATATCCGTAAAATCAAGAAACTCATCGATTTGATGATTGAATCTGACTTACAGGCGATAGAAGTTAAAGAAGGCGATCAATCGATTGCTTTAACGCGTCGCAGTCCAATGGTTGCAGCAGCAGTTCCTGCAATGCCGGCGCCAGCAGCTTCAGCGGCTCCTGCTGCCAAAACGCCTCGCGGCGCTGTTGAAACTTCGCCAATGGTTGGGGTGTTCTATGCGGCTCCAAGTCCGGGTGAAGCGACATTTGTGAAAGTAGGCCAAACTGTTTCAGCAGGTGAAACTTTGGGCATTATTGAAGCAATGAAAATCATGAACCCGATTGAAGCCACTCAAAGCGGTGTAGTTGAAGAAATTTTAGTGAAAAACGGCGATGTCATCCAATTTGGCCAACCATTGTTCCGCTACCGCGCCTAAGACCTCGGGGATAAATAATGTTGCAAAAAGTTTTAATTGCAAATCGCGGTGAAATTGCCTTGCGCATCACCCGGGCCTGCAAAACTTTAGGAATTAAAACCGTTGGTATTTATTCCGATGCAGATAAAGACCTTATGCATTTACGTTTCTGTGATGAAGCGGTATGTATTGGTCCTGGTGCAAGCAGTGAAAGTTACCTGAACATTCCAGCGATTATTACCGCTGCAGAAATTACAGGTGCGGACGCCATTCACCCTGGCTATGGTTTTTTATCTGAAAACGCAGAATTTGCTGAAATTGTAGAAAGCTCAGGCTTTATCTTTATTGGCCCGCGTCCTGAACATATCCGCTTAATGGGGAACAAAGTTTCCGCCATTATTGCCATGAAAAAAGCTGGCGTTCCGACTGTTCCCGGTTGTGACCATGCTGTAACTATTCACAATGCCCTTGCAGAAGCCAAAGAAATCGGCTTTCCGCTGATTGTCAAAGCAGCCTCTGGCGGCGGCGGACGCGGTATGCGTATTGTTGAGCGTGTAGACACGTTGCTTGAATCTGTTCAAGCCGCACAGCGGGATGCTGAAATGTGGTTTGGCGATGATACGGTTTATATGGAACGCTTCCTGCAAAAACCGCGTCATGTCGAAGTTCAGATTCTGGGCGATGGCAACGGCCATGCTATCCATCTTTATGACCGTGACTGCTCGCTTCAGCGCCGCCACCAAAAAGTTTTGGAAGAAGCGCCAGCGCCAGGCCTGCCTGAAGAAGCGCGTGCTGACATCTTAGAGGCATGCGTCAACGCATGTAAATTGATGCAATACCGCGGTGCAGGAACATTTGAGTTCTTATTCGAAGACGGTGAATTCTTCTTTATTGAAATGAACACCCGCGTTCAGGTTGAACACCCAGTGACTGAAATGGTGACTGGCGTCGATATTATTGCGCAGCAGCTTCTTATTGCGGCAGGCTTAGGCTTGGACATTCAGCAAGAAGACGTGGTTTGCAAAGGCCATGCCATTGAATGCCGGATCAATGCTGAAGACCCGACTACGTTTATGCCGTCACCGGGTAAAATCGAACATTTCTATGCGCCAGGCGGTGCAGGAATCCGTTTAGACTCTCATATTTATCAAGGTTACAGCATTCCGCCCTACTACGATTCTATGATTGCGAAATTGATTGCTCACGGCAAAGACCGGGAAACATCAATTGCCCGTATGAAGCAAGCTTTGGAAGAAATGATCCTTACAGGCATTAAAACCAATATTCCGCTTCATAAGGACTTGATTCTTGAAGATAAAAAATTCACGAAGCATGCAATGGACATCCATTATCTGGAAAAACATTTGCTGAAACAGCTTGAAGGCCATGAAGACAAAGCATAAGCCTGACTGAATAAAAAACCGCTCAATGAGCGGTTTTTTTATTGCATATTGCAAAGCTTAATTATGGCAGTACACGGCGCAAAGTGGCAAAGCACTGCTCAGCTTTTTCATTGGCGCAAAAATTAATTGTGCTGGCATTTTCCCACTGTACATAATATTGTGAAATTTCACCTGTCTGATCCGTTTTATTGCCAGAACAGTCGGGCTCGTTATTGTCATATTTTACTTGTAAAACCAGTGCCGGCAATTGCGTGTCTTGATCTTGCGGCGGCTGATAATCATATAAACCAGAAGACCACTCAGCGCCGCTTTTAATCACAACATCATTATTGCTTTTAAAATTATAATATTCGATACATTTGCGGTTATTTGGTATTTCCATTCCCCATAGCCCGACAATTTCCGGACGTGTAGTCACGCGGAAATTATTAACAGCATTTGCCTGAACCTGATCTTCAGCATTTTGATTTTGTGTTAATTTTTTATTGTCAGCGGCCATTGCACCAGAAGCAAATATCATAAGTAAAACAGTTAAATATGTTTTTTTCATACGTTTATTCAGTCATATAAACCATGTGTAATAAATTACCACATTTTTTTATAAAACATTTATTTATCACCATTTTATAACAATTTTTTAAAGCTGAATAAATCACTGCTGATTTACTGCCGTTTTTATAATTTTCTTATCTTTTTTCAAAAAAAATCCTTTTTTTCATAATTTCTCCACATTCATCGCCAATTTATCGATTAAAATAATAAATTGATTAAACTTTAGTCTAAAGCATCGCTTTAGCTTAGGCTATTTACAGGAAGGGATTCATCCGCTTGCATTCTCTAGATTATCCATCTGCACCGATGACTACACAGACTAAAGCTTTTGCAATTGTTACCTCAGTCGTTTTTATATGCTGCCTGCTCGGAATCGTAACCCGTCCTCTCTCCTTTTTAGCTTTCTTTTGGCCAGCAAATGCGGCACTGCTGGCATTATTTATGCGCTTTCCCCAACTGAATGTTTTCAGTGGCTGGCTAGGCGCTTTTATTGCTTATATGATGGCAGATCTGCTGACTGGCAATTATTTTGAACTGACTTTGTTCTTGACGCTGTCAAATTTGCTGACAGTTGCAGTTTCTTTATTTTTTATCAATTATTTCAAAATTAATTACCGAAATTACAACAAAGGCTTCACCTTTCTCTATTTATTTGCAATCTGCGCATTTGCAGGCTGTTTAGCCGGCGCTGTATTTGCTGTATTTACTATTCCGCATGTCCCCAATACTTTTATGTCGACTGACCGCCTTTGGATAGATTTTGGCATGTGGTGGACAAGTGAATTGGTGAATGCCATTTTAATTATTCCTTTAATCTTAGCCATGCCGACATGGACAGAATTCAAGCATGCTGTTTACGATAGAAGACATAAGCAGTATCCGATTAGCCATATATTTCCACTCATTGCGATTTTCATTTGTGTGCTGATGACATATTTGCTTTCAGGGCCTGGAGCGCTTCTCTACCCGCTTGCAGCTCTAATTTGGGCAGCCTTGAGTTATCGGCTGTTTTCTGTGGCCGTCATCAATTTTGCTGTATTGCTGGCAACTTATCACAGCTTGAATCAATTTTATTTATCGGAATCTTCCGATGCTTATTTATCTACAGCGATTTCAGTGCGCATCGGTCTATGTATGCTGAGCTTGGCGCCGCTGATCCTCTGTATCATCAGCCAAAACCGCCACGAACTGTTTAAGCAAGTTTTATATTTGGCCAACCATGACAGCTTGACCCGCGCCATGACACGCCGATACTTTTTCCAGCAAAGTGAACAGCTGCTGCAAAATATAAAACGCCAGCCATTTTCAATCATTATGCTGGATATAGATCATTTCAAAAATTTGAATGACCAACATGGTCATTATGCTGGAGATTTGGTTCTGCAGCATTTTGCCCGGACGGTGCAGCACAATTTACGCAATAAGGATTTATTCGGCCGGATTGGCGGAGAAGAGTTTGTTATATTCTTACAGAACGTGAAATATCAGGAAGCTTATAATATTGCCGAACGCATTCGCAATGTCACTGAAAATTCGCCCATCAGCATCCATGGTAAGGCGCCTTTGCATATTACTGTCAGTATCGGCATTACGCATCAGGATGCTTTTGATACGGCTGAACATCCAACAATTCAAAGCCTAATCAATAATGCCGATGATGCTCTGTATCATGCCAAAGAACATGGCCGCAACCAAGTCGTCTCATTCAATTGATTTAATTTTCAGCCTGATTGCGCTTTGGTAAACCCCCAATAAAACACAACCCGGCCAAGGTCGATGCGCCAGCCAGCATAAAAATAATTTGCCCAGAAATTTGATCCCAATAATGACCAGCTAGCATACTGCCACTGGCTACACCCAAGCCCCACATCGTGCTATATAGTGCTTGCCCTCGGCCTTGCTGGCCTGCAGTAAAATTCTGGAAAATAATCCGCATGGCAATCATATGAAATAAACCAAAACTGAATGCATGAATGGTCTGCGCAATAAACTGAACAAGTATTTCATGAGGATAGAGCCCCACCATCACCCAGCGCAGCCCTGTCAAAAGCAGACACACACAAACCAATGACCGCCATGAAAATCGGGTTAAAAAAAGATTGGCAAATGCAAACATAACAATTTCAGCAATCACCCCGGCAGACCAAAGCAAACCTATTTGCCCTGTGGTATACCCCATCTGGTGCAAATAATTACTATAAAAACTGTAAAAAGGCGCATGTGAAAATAACAGTAGAAATTCGATGCTAAAAAAGCATGCGACTGCGGGCCGTTTTAAAATGGGCCATAAAGGTTCCAGCTGCTTTTGCGGCTGTGGCGCTGCATTAGGCTCCTTGATGCTGAATGACCATATAAATGCTAAAGAGGCAACGGTAAGAAGCAGTATTGGCAGCAGTGCAATTGATATAACTTCCAAAAGCGCGCCAATGCTGAATACCCCCGCAATAAAACCGACAGATCCCCATTTGCGGACTTTGCCATAAAACTCAGCGCGCTGATCGCCCAGCCAAAAAAGTGTAACACCTTCAAATTGCGCCAAAATTGCATTTTGAAAAAAACTGAAAATCAGCATAAGCAAGGCAATGGACTGGAAGGTATTTGGAATGATAAAAATCATGAACCAGATACAGCATTCCATCCATGTCGCGATACGGACCAGCAGCATGCGTTTGCCAGACTTATCTGCAATCCACCCCCAAATAAACGGCGCAAAGAAGCGTGTGACAATGGCAATGGAAGAAAGAACCCCTATTTCTTGATAATTAAATCCTTGATTTTCTAGATATAAATTCCAGAACGGCATAAAAGTGCCGACTATTGCATAGTAGAAAAAGTAGAATCCACCGAGCCTATGCTGAATTGGGAAACTTAGCATCGAGTGATATTCCTGTGTATTTATAACAAGTTAAGAGATTTACAGAATAATATAAACGTATACTGATTTGGCAAAACCGCGGTTCATTAGTCTACAAAAATCAATAAATTGTCAGAAAATTTGTAGACTGCACTTCAAAGCATTAGTTTATGATTAAATTTTGCAAAAGTAAAAAACTCTCACTTAAGGGATTTTCAATTGCACTATGCTTTGCCTTACAGTAGAAGCGGCAATCACAATGAAACCATGACAGTGCGCTGAACCCCGTCATGGTTTCATATATAACATTGATACTTACAAATAAACTCCAAATACTTCGTATGACGTGTATTATGTTGATTTTAGAACTACTTAATAAGTATCGGTTTTTACTCAATACTAAGTCGAGAACCGGATTTAAACCCATTTTTATGTGCTAAAAATACAATAAATAGCCCTATCAAGGATAAAAAGGTCATGCTAATAAAAAAAGAACTGATGCCTATTTCTTTGAGAAGAATTCCACCTGTAATACCGCCACCTGCAACAGCTAAGTTAAATACAGTGACTAACATTGACTGAGCAATATCAACATCATTCCCTGAAGTATCTGCGATAGCCGTTTGCAATAGTGTTGGAGCACCACCGAATGTAACTCCCCATAAGGCTATACCTATTACGACCATCAAAGCATGACCACTAAATAGCCCCATTAAAATAGCGGCAACAGCAAAACCTAATAAACTAATTAAAACTAGTTTTCTTAATGCTCTATCAATAAAAATACCTGTAAACCAAATGCCTAAAATTGAAAATAAACCAAATGCTAAGAGTATAAAATCAAGAAATTTATCAAGATCAACTGAAATAATATAAGGCGCAATAAAGGTATACAGAATATTATGAGCAAACATCCATAGAAAAAGAACAGCTAAAATTGGACGTATTCCAGGGTAATAAAAAACTTCTTTTACTGATGTTCTTTTATCAACAAACTGTCCTTGAATATTAGGTAAATTTGTTTGTACCCAAATAATTAAACACAAAGTTAAACTAGAGATCATAAAGAAAACTCCACGCCAACCAAACATACTCCCTAGCCATGTTGCTATAGGCACTCCCATGCATAAAGCAATGGGTTGACCAACACCAACGATTGCCATAGCTTTACCTTGTAGATTGCCAGATACCATATTACGGGCATAACCAGCCAAAATTCCCCATATAACTCCAGCAGACATTCCTGCGAGAAATCTTAGAAATAATATGACTATATAGTTTGAGGATATCGCTGTAAGACTATTAAAAATAAGTAAGCCACTAATTGCCAATAAGAATAGTGATTTTCTTGACCAACTGCGTGTTGCAAAAACGATCGGGATTGCTGTAACGACAGATCCTAAAGCATATACTGAAATTAATTGTCCCGTTAAAGACTCTGAAACACCTAAGTCTTTACTTATCAAAGGTAATAAACCCGCTGGGATAATTTCAGTCATAATTGTAATAAAGCCAGCAAGTGTGAATGCTAGTAATTTCCCAATTGGTAAGTGCTCTGTTGGGAGGTTATTGACGCTGTTCATATCGGAAATATCTCTAAGTATTCATTTATAAAGGAACGATCATTCCAATATAAGGTAAATAAAATCCTTAGCTATTATCAGTACAAGCTAAGGAGTGATAAATAATAATTACAATGTATTTAAAGCGACTTTAGCGACATTGGTCAGATATTCTTGACGCGTTTCTTCACTACAACCCTTACTTAAAACTCTTATCCCTTGAATTGTATTCACAAAAAAAAGAGCTAATGCTAGCGGTGAATGATGTGTAGAAATTTCACCACTTTCCTGTCCTCTTACGATTAATTTTTCTAATGCTTTTTTTAGTCTTTCAAAGTTATAAATTATTGTTTTAGAAATTTTTTCATCTTGTCCTGCTAGCTCTAAGCTAGCATTAGCAATGAGACAGCCACGATGTTGAGAATCTATTAATTCATCTTCAATAATTTGAAATAAAAGTTGGCTAATTAAATCTTTGACTGAACCTGAACTCGATAATAATTCAATATTAGCTTGTGTCTTGATTTGATGATAATGATGTAGAGCTTTTTGGTACAACTCTTCTTTATTTCTAAACGTACTATATAAACTACTACGTGATAAACCAGTCTCTTCAACCAGATCCTGAATAGAAGTAGCAGCAAAACCTTTACGCCAAAAGACGTCCATAGCAGACTCAGTAACTTCTTCTAGATCAAATTCTTTCACACGCATAAATTCATACTGGAACAATCGTTCCTATTAATTTATACAATGTATTCTTATATGTCAAATTACTTTCATTTAACAGAATGGTGATTATACGAAATAGCCCCCATTTAAGTCCTGCTTTAAATATAAAAATCTAGCGTCATTCTACTTATGACCATACCTCCGCATATACGAAAAGAAAAACCCCGCCAACATTGAGAATGCAGCGGGGGTTTATGTGCCGCAATACATCCGGCAAATAGCAGAATCAATTAATCATTTTTTCCGCATTTACGGCATTCTTTCGTATATCCAAGGTCAGGATCATAATCAAATTCAAAAGCATGAAGGCAAAATAATTTACGCAGGAAATAGATCATAGCTTTCTCCTTTTGTGAATAATTTGAAATCAATAACTCTATATAGTTTGCTTGTGAATTTTTCAAGATATTCAATTTAAGAAATTTTGGAGCCCGCTAAATTTATTTTTAAACTGTCATCTATAAGACTACTGGCTTACAAATGATAAGCGCTCAAAGCATAGAATATTCAATATGCTAAACACAGCAGATGACAATATGCATCATTTAATATTCACAGCAAAAATGCTACGTTACTGGTAAATCAATAAAGTTTAATTATGCAACAATATTAAATACTGCATTTCGGAGTGCTTTACAGCATAAGAGGTTTATCACTTGAAAACATGGCAAGAATCATTAACTGTTTTAAAAGAGGGAAATGGGCGTTTTATTCAAAATAAAATGAATCATGTTTTGCACCATGACCTGCAGTTACTGTCTGAATCCCAGCATCCTCTCGCTGTTATTCTTTGCTGCTCAGACTCTAGAGTCTCCCCTGACATCATTTTCGATCAGAGTCTTGGCAGTTTATTTATTATACAAAATGCCGGAAATGTGAGTGACACATCTGTTCTCGGCAGTATTCAATATGCGATTCAGCATTTAAAAACACCATTGATTATTGTTCTTGGCCATACTTGCTGCGGCGCCGTTACAGCTGCGCATGAAAATAAAAAAATGAATGGCCCTTTGCAAAATATCATTGCACAAATTGATGAGAACATTATTCTCAATGGAAATGCCGAAGATTCCATCAAAAATCATATACTTGCCACAGCCAGAACACTGAATAAAGCTCTAGAAAAGCATCAGGCTAAAATTGAGCAGGAAACCCAAGTAATTCCTGCCATTTATGATATTGCCAGCGGATATATATCTTGGCTGGATTTAGATAAAGACGTGATTCCCGCACCGAATTTATTCGCTATTTAGATACGGCTTTTGGGACTGACTATTTATGCTTATATGTATATTTAGCAATCTGAAAAATATTAAAAAACAAAGCAAAGCGCCGCGATTTATTCACTAAAACAACCCACTCTGCATATGTATAAAATTTCCAACATTACGTAATGATTTGGGCTTGTTTGTATCCCTTTCATGACATTTTGGGACTTTAAGGCCCGTTTCCTATACGGTAAATATTCAAATCACATTTCAATAGGAAAGTATCAAATGACTGCTATTAATGTTGAAAATATTAAAAGCCATGCTGATGTTATTGCATCATGTGGCACCAAAGTCGGTGAAGTTGACCATTTAGAAGGAAATGATCAAATTAAATTGACCAAACATGGTGATGGCCATCATCATTTAATCCCCGTATCCTGGGTTGGCGAGATTACTGATAATAAAATTATGCTCATAAAAGACTCGCAAGAGGTTAAAGATACCTGGGTTCAAGTCTAGGAATTCAATTTATAGAAACGCAAATTAAAAAGCCCGTCCTTCGGGCTTTTTAATTGTCCATTTAATATCTATTTATTAGTATTTAAGGCAATAGCACCGCCCAATATTGCTGCAAGCGCAGCAGTGTACGCCCAGCCAAACAGCCATTAATCAAAAAATAAATGCAGCAAATCTTTGAAATGCAGCAAAAAGTTACGCACGCTTAACATTTACTCCTTAAACGATACACTATAACAAGTTGTTTATTTTTGATTGAATTTTATTCAAACTTATCAATTTATTTGATTTATCCAGCACATGAAATACTTCATATAAAAGAGAGGATCTTTTGCAGCAATTTGAAATTATCCAAAAAATTCAAGAATGGTCGGATCAATATCCTTGGCTAGAAATGCTCAGCTCTTTGAGTATTGTGATTTTATTTGCAATTCTCGCTAACTTTATTGCCAAGCAAGTCGTTGTTCGAGGCATACGCAAACTCATTTCAAAAATGACTTTTGCCAATAGTGAAATTATTTCCCAGCATAGCGTGATCCGGCGTATTGCCAATATTGTGCCTGCCTTGGTGATTATGAATGGAATCACTACTGTTCCACATTTGTCAGATAAAGTTGAAACACTTATTCAAATGGCTGCTCAGGCCTTTATTTTCTTGACTATTGCCTTGGCAATTTCAGAATTTTTAAATATTTTCAATTTGGTTTATCAACGCAACCCCAAATCACGCAACAAGCCAATTAAAGGCTATTTGCAATTGATCAAGCTGATTATTTATTTGGTTTGCGCCTTAATGATTATTGGCACATTTCTTAAAAAAGATGTTTTCACTTTACTGGCAGGTTTTGGCGCGATGGCCGCTGTGCTGATGCTGGTATTCCAAAATACTATTCTGTCTTTGGTCGCCTCAGTCCAAATCTCATCCTATGACATGTTGCGTATCGGTGACTGGATAGAAATGCCCTCTTTAAATGCTGATGGCGATGTCATCGATATGTCATTGCATACGGTCACAGTACAGAACTTTGATAAAACCTTTACCACCATTCCAACCAATAAACTCATTACAGACACTTTTAAAAACTGGCGCGGAATGCAGGAAGCTGGGGCAAGGCGCATTAAACGCGCCATTCTGATTGACCAAAATTCTGTTCACTTTATGACAGAAGCGGAACAAAGCAAGCTAAAAGATTTTTTGCTTTTAGATCAATACCTCAACAGCAAAAAAGAGGAAATTGCAGAGTTTAATCAGCAGCTCGCCAATCAATCTAAATACAATCAGCGCCGCTTAACCAACTTAGGTACTTTCCGCGCTTACATAGAGTTTTATTTAAAACAGCATCCAGGCATCAGCAACTCGCAATCCTTAATTATTCGACAGCTGCAGCCAACAAGCGAGGGCCTGCCCATTGAAATTTATGCATTCACAAAAACAACTGCTTGGAAAGATTATGAAAATATCCAGTCTGATATTTTTGATCATTTAATCGCCATTACTCCTGAGTTTGGTTTAAAATTATACCAAGCGCCATCAGGTGCAGATTTTAAGCAATTGGCAATGCAGGCTCATCAAAATATTGAGTCTAATGAATGATGATTCGGCCTGATTGAATTACTGCAGCACTTTGACAATTTACTAAGGCTATTAATTTAATCAGGCTGAATAACACACAGAGGAATATTAATTTTTCAACGAAAAATTAACGTATATATTTAGATTAAGGTGCACTAAATGAAAATATTAACCCAATATAAAACAATCGGTTTAATGCTGGTTGCTTTGTTTTTTTCATTAAACCCAGCGTATGCAAGCTCATCTGAATCATGGAAAAAAAATAATCAAAATCTTAAAACTGCCTGCTTTAAAGCCAGCCAGTTAAAAAGCCCGAAAATCGCAAGCGATATTATGCTGTTTGATGACCGAGTCGGCTATTCTGCTGTTGTCCTTGAGGGCCATTATCCACAAGCGCACATGAAGAATCGCTTAGGCCGGGAACTCTGTCTCTGGCACAGAGCCAAACAGAAAGCATTCATTACAGAAGCTGACTCATTAATTAAAAAATAGATGCCTGCATGCAATCCTATTCACTTCTATTAAAAATATTGTTTATTCAGTTGCGCTAATATAGGCAGGCCTGCTGTTATGCCATATCAAGAACTGCATAATTTTTTAGAAATTAGTACAGCAATGCCTCTATATGAACTTTTAACGTAAAATTTTCTAGAATTTCAATGATAACGCATGCAAAAAATTTGCAATGCATCACATAAAAAACACCAATAGCGGCAAAGTGTTATTTTTTAATAAAAAAGATTAAATTTAACGTGATTTGAAGCAACTTTTTTTAAAATTATATGATCTAATATGCAGATTATAAAGAGATAAGCCGTAGGCATACTTTTTAAAATAACATATGCTTATTCCATGCGGATCTATAAAGAATAAATTGAGAGAATCAGTCACTTGAAACAATTAGCGATGTTAATGAAATTAGATCTGCAAAGACTCATCCTAATTTTAATCATTGTCTGTGTTTCCTGTCTTTTCACGATTTCTGTTTTTATTCTTAATCATGTGATTAAGGCGCAATTAATTGAAAATTCACTTTCAATTAATGAAAAGTACGCCGCTAAAGTGGCATTAAGCAGCGACCAATATTTCAAGAATATGCTGCAAGAGCTCAAATATAGCGCAGACAGCATTGGTCAAAATAATGCAAATGCATCTCTGGTCCAGCAAGAAGCCCACCGCTTAAAATATCAGTCCAACAATTTCAACTCTGTCACAGTGATAGACAGCACAGCACATATTCGCTCTCTGGAACCCCAGACTTTAAAATTTGATGCCAATACCGCTTACAAAACCTTTGGCATCATAGAATCACTAAAACTTAAAAAAACGTATATCTCTGCACCTTACTATTCTATGGCCAATAATTTGATTGTGCTTATGTCGCAGCCAATCTATAGCCCAGATCACAAATATCTGGGCACGATTACAGGTTCACTGTATTTGCAGAAAAAAAACCTCATCAGTGAGCTTCTGTCGACATCATATTCATATAAAAACAGCTATATGTACGTTATTGACAGCAACAGACGGATTATTTTCCATCCCGATGCTAAACGTATTGGTGAAACCGTGAATACCAATACGGGTATGGCCTTTATGGCGCATGAAAAAAGCGGCCATACTCAGCTAATTAACAGCAAAGGCGTGACCAATCTTGCAGGGTTTGCGCATATTCCGAGTGTAAATTGGCTGGTCGTTTCTCAACAGCCTACGGATGAGCTGTTTGAACAAGCCAATGCGATTATTACCAAAGTAGCTTTCGGTATTTTTATTTTCTATCTGATTCTATTTTTTATTATCTGGAAAATCACCCAATACATTTCTTCGCCGCTACATGGGCTTGCGCAAATGGCTGGCATGCTGAATAAACCCGAAACAGAACAGGAAATTCAGAATATTGATCCATGGTATTTTGAAGTCATGCGTTTCCGGACGGCTTTACTGTTCAGCTCTAAAAAATTCAAAGATAAAATTTCAGAGTTGAATCTGCACGTCAACACAGACCCGTTGACTGGGCTTCACAATCGGCGCGGCATGCAGTTATTTTTAGAAGAATTGCAAAATATGGGTGCTGATTTTGCCGTTTTGCTGATTGATATCGATTTCTTTAAAACTGTAAATGACAACTTTGGACATGACCAAGGTGATCATATGCTAAAAATTGTGGCTGAACAGATGAAGAAAAGCTTTAGAGACAATGATGTCTGCTGCCGTATGGGCGGTGAAGAGTTTTCTGTACTTATGGGCGCAACCGACCCTGATGCTGTTTTTAAAGCGGCTGAACGCCTGCGCAAAAGTATTGAAGAGATTACTTCCAGCTTGCCGACACCCATTACCATTTCGATTGGCATCGCATTTTGGCCGCAGGATTCTCAAGATATTAAAGAGGTCTTCAAACAAGCCGATAACCGCCTCTACCAAGCTAAAAATGAAGGTCGAAACCGTGTGTGCTAAATAAATAACGCATTCTTTAATTTGAAATTCACCGCCTTAAAGCAATTATGAAAATAAAGCCCCGCTCTATTTGAGATGATAAATAATGCTCTATGCAATCGGAATTATGATTTTAATTTGCATTCTCTACCGCTACCGCTTGCAAAATACTGATGCAGGCAGCAGTGAGTTTTATCTTTCTCTGCTGATCTCTGTTTTAATTATTTGCATTTTAAAGGCAGCTAAAAATTTAAATTAAAACAGATTCGATTATTTTTAGTTCAAATCTGCCCCATTATTTAAATTTTTCACAGATATTCCTCTGGTTTTACAGCGTCATTTACAAGAAAAAGCCGTTTTAAATAAAACGGCTTTTATCATTTATTCGCTCAGCTAATTCATGAAAACTCGTCAAGAATGAATAGCTATGAACTTAGAATGGCACACGGTGATATTGGCGATACTCAGGTTTCCAAAAGTTATCTTCAATTTTCTTTTCCAAGTCTTTAAGGCTCATCACAGGCGCAACACCATCCTGCATGGCAGCCTGCGCAACCTTAACAGCAATCACCTTAGAAATTTGCTGTATTTGACTCAAGTCAGGCAATAAATCTGCCTCAGGATTTTGCAATTTTGGTGAACAATCCGCTAAAGCATTGCTTGAAGCCATCAGCATGCTGTCAGTGACCCGATGCGCGCCCGATGCAATCACCCCTAATCCAATACCCGGGAAAATATAAGAGTTATTGCACTGCGAAATATTGTAAATGCGGTCTTGATAGATGACGGGTGCAAACGGGCTGCCAGTTGCAATCAGCGCCTTGCCTTTCGTCCATTCAATAATATCAGCAGGAACAGCTTCTACACGGGATGTCGGATTAGACAGCGGCATTACAATTGGATATTCACAATTTTCTGCCAAAGTTTCAATCACATCCTTAGTGAAAAGACCAGGCTGACCAGATACGCCGATTAAAACTGTCGGCTTGGCATTCTTGACAACATCCAGCAAGGAAATAATTTCATCTGCATTGCCCCACTTCATGACATCCTCTGGTTTTTGCGCAAGCTTGCGCTGAAAGTCCAGAAGATTCGGCTGATTTTCAGTAATCAAGCCAAAGCGGTCTACCATAAATACACGTTTGCGCGCTTCAGCATCGCTTAAACCTTCTGCGGTCATCTGCGCAATAATTTGCTCGGCAATACCGCAGCCAGCTGATCCCGCACCTAAAAAGGCAACGACTTGATCTTTTAATTGCTTTTTAGCGGCGTGTGAAGCGGCGATGAGACTGCCGACCGATACTGCAGCCGTGCCTTGAATATCATCATTAAAACAGCAAATTTTGTCGCGGTATTTTTCGAGTAAAGGCATTGCATTTTTCTGCGCAAAATCTTCAAACTGAATTAACGCTTCTGGCCATCTGCGCTGAATTGCCTCAATTACCATATCGACAAAATTATAATATTCTTCGCCTGAAATACGCGGCTGTCTGCAGCCCATATAAATCGGGTCGTTCAGCAGCTGCTGGTTGTTGGTGCCAACGTCCAGCGTAATCGGTAAAGTATAAGCTGGACTGATGCCGCCGCAAGCCGTATAAAGCGACAGCTTGCCAATTGGAATGCCCATCCCGCCAATACCCTGATCGCCTAAGCCTAAAATGCGTTCGCCATCTGTAATGACAATCACTTTGACATTGCGGCGGTTAACATTGTGCAGGATATCGTCTATTTGATCCCGGTCAGGATAAGAAATAAATATACCGCGGTGACGGCGGTAAATGTCTGAAAAACGCTGACACGCCTCACCCACTGTGGGGGTATAAATAATTGGCATCATTTCAGTTAAGTGATTTTCAATTAAGTGATAAAACAAAGTCTCATTTGTATCTTGAATATTGCGCAGGTAAATATGTTTATTGATTGCATCATTGAAAGCGCAGTACTGCTGATAAGAACGCTGGCTCTGTTCTTCAATGGTTTCCGTTACATGAGGAATAAGACCGTTTAAATTAAAATTTTTACGCTCATCTGCAGTGAAAGCTGAACCTTTATTTAAAAGCGGCAATTCCAGCAGCGTATTTCCTGCATAAGGGATATACAGCGGGCGTTTAGATTTCAAATTATCTGCAGGCATTGGATTATCTCTATTCCTATTTATAAAATTGGCTGAAAGGACTACTTTTCATTTCTGTTTTAATAGCTTAGACCTATTTATTGCAAATAGGTTATTTATAAAATTAATAGTGATATATTTTACATTTTGTAGTCTTATAATGCGGTTTTTGGCCTGATGCAGTTTTAATCACATTCTCGCACCTGTTCTGCAGCCTTAAAAAATGGCCTGTATTTAGATGTTTTTAATATCAAATCCCGTATAATGCTGTCGTTATTGAAAAATTTGATTATTCAAATAATTGTGCTTTGCTCAATTCAAACTTTGCTTAAGCCTTGATTTAAATTAGACGCAGCAGATGTGGCAAATATTTCAATTGACCTCGTTCCACAGCGCCTATTTATGCCGTCTTTGCTTAGGCGAGTTGAGCTTCACATGTCTAAAAATCTTGCAACACTCATTGGCTTAAGTGCAATTTTACAGTGGTCAGCAATTGTCGGCCTGCTTAAACGCATCAGTTTCAGTATCGGTGCAGATTATGCCGTCACTTTTATGTACAGCATCAGTGCAATTATTTTACTGCTTCTCTTCCGTATTCCAAATTTAAAAGCAATTCCAAAAAAATATCTGTTTTTTGCTACGGCGTTATTTGTGGTTTATGAATTATGTTTTTCATATGCCATCGCGTTGGCACAAACTCCGCAGCAGGCAATTGAAATCAGCTTAGTGAACTATTTGTGGCCCAGCCTGACCGTCGCCGCTCTAATCCTATTCAAAGAACTTAAATTCAACATATTTGTAGTATTGGGACTAGCTGTCAGTTTAAGCGGCATTGTCCTGATTCAAACCGGGAATGGCGCATTTAGCAGCACGGCGGTATTGAATAATATTCTCGCCAATCCAGTCAGCTATTTTTTGGCTTTTCTTGGCGCGTCACTCTGGGCGCTATACTGCGTGATCACCAGAAAATACAGCAATGGGCATAATCCCATTGCCTTCTTTTTTGTTGTCATTACCGTAGTACTTTGGGCAAAAATGTACTTTTTGCACGGCATTCCTGCTTTGCCGACGATACAGGCTGAAACAGCCATTTGCATGCTAATGGTATCGTTTGTTACAGCATTAGGTTACGCCGCATGGAATATCGGCATCATTAAAGGCAACATTACCTTATTGGTGACGCTTTCATATTTCAGCCCGCTGGTTTCTTCTGTATTTTCCATGCTGATTTTACAGACAAGTCTAGCCCCTTCATTTTGGCATGGCGCAATTTTAGTCACCGTTGGCTCGTTTATCTGCTGGATCTCGACCAATTGGCCGCATTTGAAAGAAAAAATCAGGCATGCGCAATAACCGACTAATAGGCAATTTGCAATTGCCTCTACCTGATTTCAAAACCGCTTATAAATCTTAAAGACTATTTTTTCTTGCGGAGAGGCTTTAACTCAGTTGCAGATAAATTCAGAATATATCCAATAACATATAAGCAAAGCCCTATGAGCAATCTGCATATTTCAGTTTTGGCCATTTATATCACTAAACTGATTCAGTTATAAATCATCTACCTGATTATAAATATTTCTCATATAGAAGAATTTTGCGCAGCCTGAATAACAGTTTAAGACAGGCGGTTACGGAACAGCCAAGCCGCCAGAGGCAATGTCACCAAAGCCAATACAAGCATAGGCACAAAGTCATATTTCACTTGGCTAAAATGCGCGCCTTCTAAATACACGCGCTGCACCAGATCAATACCGAAACGCAAAGGGTTAATATAGGTCAGAATCTGTAAAATTTCAGGCATGTTCTGTACAGGAGTCAACAGCCCAGACAGCAGCATTAACGGCATAATCAGCAAAAAAGTCCAAAGCATCGCCTGCTGCATATTTAATGAGATTGCTGAAATTGATAATCCCACGCCAACCACCGCAATATTGAAACTGAGCAGGCCAAAATACAGCAGCCCCAATGAACCATTCATCGGTATTTGAAACCAGAACAGAATGATCAATAAAATAATTGTGGACTGCAGCAGACCCACAAAAATCGGCGGAAGCGCTTTACCAATCATAATATGCATAGGCGTATACGGCGTTACCAGCAGCTGATCAAAAGTACCTTGCTCGCGCTCACGCGCTACAGACAATGCCGACAGCAGCAGGGTCTGCATCATGCTGAGCGCAGCAATCAAAGACGGCATCAGACCCCACCGTGATTCTTGATTCGGGTTGTACCATATGCGTGTTTCAATACGAACCGGCACTGCCGTGCCGTATTGCTGCTGATTAAATTGACTCACAACAGCCGCGATATATGAACCGGCGGCGCCCGCTGTTGAAGAGTTGCGTCCATCTAAAATAACCTGAATAGGTGAAGCCTGCTGCTGATTCAGCTTCTGTTCAAAATCTGCAGGAATAGTAATGATTGCCAATGCGGTCCGGTCATCAACCGCGCGCTTAATCTGATCTGTATTTTGCAGCGTTTCCGCCCGCCTGAAAATTCCAGAGCCGTCCAGCTTCGCAATTAAGGCCGTCGATGCCTGCCCCTTACTTAGATCCAGCACGGCGTAATCAACATGGTTTACGTCATAGCTGGCCGCATAACCAAAAATCAGCGCCTGCATTAGTGCTGGCGCAATCAGAATAATCCGGTTGGCCGGATCGCTGAAAATGGTTAAAAATTCCTTTTTCACCAAACAGCCTAAATAGCTGAACCAAGATAGGATTGAATTCATCAGGGATCACCTCAGCTGCTTTTTTAAAGAATGCGTTGATGCCGCCATCAGCAGCAAGGCATAGACCAATAAAATACCGCATTCCTTCAGCCATAGAGCCCAATCGTCTCCGCCTAAAAACAAGGTTTTAATGAGGGTCATAAAATGCGTTGCGGGCAAGATATTACTGATGACCTGAACTGCAGCGGGTAAATTCTGTGTATCAAATACAAAACCTGACAGCATCATTGCGGGCATAAAGCTCGCCAAAAGCGCAATTTGACTGGCTTGAAACTGACTCTTGGCAAAGCCGGAAATCGTCAGCCCAAGCAGCAGCGAAACCAGCAAATACATGAATGAAGCGCTAAAAATAGACAGCAATGAACCGCGCATTGGCACTTCAAACAGCCAATAAGAAGCCGCTAGGCATATTGTGATATCTATCATGCCAATCACAATATACGGCGTCAGCTTAGCCAAAATAATTTCAAACGGGCGTACCGGCGAGACAAAAAGCGCTTCCAGCGTACCGCGCTCTCTTTCCCGGGCAATTAACAATCCAGTTAAAAAAGCCCCGATTAAAGTTAAAATCAGCACAATTAGGCCCGGTACCAAATACCACGTGCTATTGGAAGACTCGTTAAACCACATGCGCTGCTCTACAGTCACCATGGCTGCCGCAGACGCAGCATTTTGCCGGTCAGCCTGAATGGCCGCAGCAGTACTGATTGCTCCGCTGACATAGCCCTGCAATGCCGCAGCGATACTGGTTGAGCGTCCATTCAACAGCAGCTGTACCGTTGCATTACCTTGGGCGCTGTCAGCTGCAAACGTCGCAGGAATTACTAAAATCGCATCAATATCATCATTTTGGATTGCATGGATGGCTTCCGGATAATTGGTATATTGGCTAATGCTGATATATTTTGAACCTTGCAGCCCTGCAATCATCTGCTGACTTTGCGGTGATGGCTGTTCAGCAACAACCCCGACACGGCCATTGCTGAGGTCTAAACTCAGCCCATAACCAAACAGCAGAATTAGTACAATCGGCAGCAGCAGTCCAATACCCAGACTGCTTTTATCGCGCATCAGCTGGTTGCTTTCTTTTTTCAACAGTGCCAGAAACCGGATAAAAAATGCAGATGTCATACGGCTTGCTCCTGCTTCAGGACGCTCTCACGCGACTGCTCGACAATAGCAATAAATGCGCTGTTCATATCGGAGGCATGATCCATGCCTGCCTGCTGCCGCACTTGGTTTGGCGCTCCCAGCGCCAGCAGTTTTCCGGCATCCTGAATGGCGATGCGGTCACAATATTCCGCTTCTTCCATAAAATGCGTCGTAATGATGACAGTAATGCCTTTATTGGCCAGCTCGCCAATGGTGTACCAGAACGACCGCCGCGCCAAAGGATCAATTCCGCTGGTCGGTTCATCTAAAAAGATGATTTCAGGTTCATGCAATAAAGCGGCTGCCATGGACAGGCGTTGCTTATAGCCGCCGGGTAAATCTCCGCTAATTGCATTCGGCTTTAAGTCAAACTGCAATAGCGCTTTGTCTATCTGACTTTTCAGCCTCTTGCCAGATAAGCCATACGCGCCGCCAAAGAATTTCAAGTTATCCAATACTGTCAGATTGCTGTACAGCGCGAATTTCTGCGAGACATAGCCAATATGCGCGCGCGCCTCTGCGCGGGCATGACGTAAATTCAAGCCCGCCACTTGCAAAGTGCCGCTGCTGGCCGGAAGCAAGCCGCACAGCACTCTGAACGTGGTGGTTTTTCCGGCACCGTTCGGCCCCAGCAGGCCAAAAATTTCCCCTCGCTGCACATCAAATGACGTACTCGCAACGGCTGTAAAATCTCCAAACTTCCGGACTAATTCTTTTACAGAAATTGCAGGTTCACTGGATGGCGCCAGCGGCTTATTCTCCTCGGTCAATTGACCGTTTAAGCCCAGATTGTCGGCACTATAACGCTGACCGCCATTTTGCCGCTCATGGAGCAAAAGCATAAAGGCATCTTCCATATCCGGTTCCCGCGCCTGAACGGTTATGCCTTCAGGTATTTCAGCGTGCGGCAATTGCGGATTCTGGCGGGTGGTCATAAACCGCACACTATTGCCTTTGGGTACAGCGTCCGCAATATATTGCGTATTTTCCAGCAATTTAGCCTGCAATATGCGGGCTTTCATTTCTTTCGGCGGGACAGCCTCCCAAGTTAATCCGCGGACATCTTCACGCAGCTGGGCGGGCGTGCCTTGCTTCAGCACTTTGCCCTCATACATCACATATACTTGCGCGCAGCGTTCTGCTTCATCCATATAGGAAGTGCTGATGATCACGCTCAGGTTTTCTTCATGAACCAGCTGTTCAATAATAATCCACAAATCACGGCGTGATAAAGGGTCTACGCCAACGCTGGGTTCATCCAGCAGCAGCAGTTCCGGCGAGCGCACCAACGTGCAAGCTAAACCTAATTTCTGCTTCATTCCGCCAGAAAGCTTGCCTGCGGGGCGTTGCTTAAAATGCTGTAAATCGGTGATTTTCAGCAGCCGTTCAAAACGCTGCTGACGAATTTCGTTGGGAACACCATGCAGATCGGCATAAAGATCTAAATTTTCCTGCACGCTTAAATCTTCATACAGGCCAAAACGCTGCGGCATATAGCTGATGCGGTCCTGTACACTTTGCGGATCTTTACTGACATCAAAACCCAATACATTCAGCTGGCCGCTTGTCGCGCGATAAAGCCCTGCAACTAAACGTAAAAATGTCGTTTTTCCGGCCCCGTCAGGACCTACCAAAGCCGTCAGCTCTCCTGCTTTAATCTCAAGATTCAAGCCATCCAGCGCACGAATTTCAGGCATGCTTTTACTTTCAGCAGGAAACGTCTGAAACAGCTGCTGAGCGCTGACAATAGTGCTGGAGGCTGTCATCTCAATTTGATCCTGAATGCGCAGCTGATTTCGCAATTTTGACAGTAACAGGCTGGCCCATCTTCAGCTGATCATTTTCATCTTCCACCAACACACGGACTTCATACACCAGTGTGGTTCGAATATCCTCAGTCTGCACAGACTTCGGCGTAAATTCAGCGACAGAAGAAATAAAGCCGATTTTCCCCTGAATAGGCTGATCAGGAGATGAATCCCGAATCACCTGAGCGCTTGCCCCGCTTTTAATCTGCGATAAATCTGTTTCATTCACATAAACGCGCACCCATTTCGGATCGGTTAGCGCTAAGGTATACACGGCTTTTTGAGCTGCAGCCATATCTCCAGGTTCTTGCAAACGCGCACGGACTACAGCATTGGTCGGAGAAATCAGCTGGCTTTGAGCAATTTTATAGTTCATCAGTTCTAAATTCGCTTTGGTTGCTTCTACCTGCGCCTTCGCCGCTGTACGGTCTTCTTTGCGGGCGCCTTTTTCCAGCAGCACCAAATTGGCCTGACGTTCCTTTACGCCGGCCTGCGCGGTATTCACATTGCTGTAGGCAGCATCCAGTTCCTGCTTACTGATGGCCCGGCCGCCCGTGCTGCTGAATAAAGCCTGATAGCGCTGCAGGTCTTTAGACGCTTTATCCAGTTGCGCCTGCGCGGAACTGACTTGCGCTTTGGCTTGGGCAATTTCTTCTGGACGTGTTCCTGCATCCTGTTCATTGACAGCTTGCTGCTGAACCAGCAATTGCGCCTCGGCTTGTTTTGCCTGTATTTCCAAGGCCTGTGTATCCAGTACCGCTAGAAGCTGGCCTTTTTGAACCCTGTCGCCCTCTTGAACATGCAGCGCTTTAATCCGTCCTGCTTCTTCAAAGGCCAATGACACTTGCCGTATGTCTACATTGCCATACAGCACCAGCGTATCGCCAGAATCTGTGTCTTTATGAAACAGCCAATAGACTGCTGCAGCCCCTAAAATGACCGCGACGGCAATTCCAGCAATGACCATTTTTTTCATTATGAATAGACCTTTTTATCGCCTTTTATCATGCTGAAAGGCTTAGTTTAAATTCAATTTAAATTTAAATTAACATAGGTTCACAAATAAAAGATATACTTCTATCGCATATTTTAGTTTAGGTATTGGAATGCCAAGAGCAAGACGCAGTGATGGCGATGCCACTAAAGCACGTATTTTAGATGCTGCGGGACAATTGATTGCACAAAACGGCTGGGCGCAAACCACCAATAAGGCCATTGCTAAAATGGCAGAAGCAGACTTAGCGGCCATCAATTATCACTTTGAAGGCCGTGATGGACTATACCGCGCCGTATTGACTGAAGCGCATGCGCACTATTTGAATGAGGACCGGTTGCGTGAAATTGCAGACAGTGATGTTGCAGCAGAAGATAAATTAGGCATTTTATTTGAAACCTTAATTGCAAAATTGCACGAAAAAGATGTATGGCATGGCAAAGTATTTATTCGCGAAATATTTACGCCCTCTCCGCACCTTTTTAATTTTTTTGAAAACGAAGGTGCAAGAAAATTTCAAATTGTCCGCCGCATTATTGCCAGCATTACCGGTTTAAATGCAAATGACCCTAAAATTCTTCCCTGCATTTTCAGTGTTATTGCCCCCTGCTTAATCTTGCTGATGACTGGCATGCCTATGCCTGGCCCAATGCAGGCTTTAAATCAGTTGCCGTCAAAACAGCTGGCGCAGCATTTTAAGGTGTTCTCGCTGGCAGGCTTGCAAGCTATTGCCGCCCAGCCAACTGAATCTGCCGTAAATGACTAATTTACCCTGATGAATGCTGTGAATAGGTGATGCTGTAAATTGCAAACATTGCTGCAAATTTACGTCAAAACTGGCTCAATCATGCAAAACAGAGGACACTCTTTAAAATATCTTCACAAAAGCGCATGCAAAAGCCATATGAAAATCCCTTTTACTGCACAGGATATAGGGTAAAGATATGTATTCTTGCATTGAGCGTTTCTGCATTGAGCGTTTCTGCATTGTGCAGACGAATGCACGGTATTGAACGAATCAACTCAGATGATTTGAGGTTAAATGATGATAAAAACAACATTAAGTGTAATTGGACTTTCACTCGCTTCAACGCTGGCTATAGCGGCCGATCCGCTTCATGGCAGCAGATGGAAAACAATTGATGATCAAACCAAAAAGCCGCTTTCAATTGTGCAATTTTCTGAAACATCCAAAGGCGTACTTTCTGCCAAAATTATAGATGTATTAGAAGGCTCCGAAGGTGAACAGTGCACAAAATGCGAAGGGAAGTTTCACAACAAGCCGCTTGAAGGATTGCAAATTGTATCCGGGTTAAAAAGCATTGAAAAAAATGCCTATGACGGCGGTAAAATTACCGACCCTAAAAATGGCAAGACGTACAGCTTTAGCGCTAAATTATCTCCAGATGGAAAAACGCTCAGCGGCCGCGGCTATATATGCGTATCAGCATTAGGCCGAAGCCAGACATGGATTCGCACTCACTGATTTTTATGGGTTTATTTTCAAAATATGAATCAAAATAAAATGCCATCCTGATGATCAGGATGGCATTTCTAAATTTAATGCTAAATTAAAGCAGGAATACTGAATAACACTACAACAGATCCACTTTAACAGCCTCTATATCCGTTGGCTTGATACGGTGAGTATCCACTTCACCATACACACGCACCTTTGTACCCGGCTTTAATTTTGCTGGAACCACTAAATCACGGTCAATTTCTACAGTAATTGTGCCGCTTTTATCTTTCAGCTCATAATGTTCCGGTTTAATTTCACGTACAATCACACCAGTAACAGACACCGCAGTTTCATCCGCCGCTTTGGCCGCCTGAGCCACTGTGACCAGATTTTTACCGCCTGCAGTAATAATGTGCTGATCTTCTGCGTCATAAGCCAATGCTGAAGCTGAAACTACTGCCATTAAGCTGCCCATAATACATGCTGTTTTCAATTTCATCATAATATTCCTATGCTGTTCGTTGCAGTGAACTTTTACTCATATAATATATTGCAGACGAAGCGCGAATATTCAAGTCATTTTACTCAAATCATTCATAATTTTTTTTAAACTTTGTATGCTTTTCCCTAAAATATTTCAGGCAGATCATTTATGCAGTTAATTTGGTATCGGCAAGACTTGCGAATTTCAGATCACAGTGCTCTTTGGCACGCCGCGCAGGCAGGCCCATGCATCGCAATTGCCTTCATTTCTCCAGCCCAATCCAAATTGCATGATGAATCAGCCGCCAAAAGTACATTTTATCTGCGTCAGCTGAATGCACTGAAATCACAGCTGAATCAATTGAATATTCCTCTAAAAATTGTGCAAATTCCGTTATGGAAAGATATTGCTGAGGCACTGCAAACGCTATGCTGCCAGCTCAAAATACATACTGTGCATGCCAATATTGAAATTGGCCTTAATGAACTGCAGCGAGATGCGCAAAGTCAGAAATGCTTAGAACGAATGAATATTCCGCTTGAACTGTACCATGACCGGACAATTTTCCCGATTGGATCAATACTGAATAAGTCCAATCAGCCTTATCAGGTCTTCAGTGCATTCAAAAAGCAATGCTATGAACTGTTAAGCATTGCCCTTCCGCAATGCTACCCCGAGATAAAAGCTCAACAGCCGCTGCTGGCAGAGAAACTTTCGGATTTACAACACGGCAATATGGATATTTCCCAATGCATTGCCGATGCTTCAATTCAGCCATTGCAGAAGCTTTGGCCTGTATCCGAACATTATGCTTTAGAACAGCTGGATCAATTTATTGAAAATCACTTATATCAATACAAGGAACAGCGCGATTTTCCAAACTTAGATACCACCAGCCAGCTGTCCCCTTACTTAAATACCGGCATACTTTCTATCCGGCAATGCCTTCAAGCCATGTTCAGAAAGCAGCAAGGCTATTTTCAAATCGACAATGCAGGACAGCAAACGTGGCTGGATGAATTGCTCTGGCGGGAATTTTATCAGCACATTCTTTTTCATTATCCAGCTGTTTCAAAGCGCTTGCCTTTCGAAAGCAGCACATTGACTGTGCAATGGCGGGACGCTGAACATGACCTTAATGCTTGGCAGCAAGGGCAAACAGGTATTCCAATTGTCGATGCAGGCATGCGTCAGCTTCTGCACACGGGCTGGATGCATAACCGAGTAAGAATGATTACCGCAATGTTCTTATGCAAAAACCTATTGATAGATTGGAGATTGGGTGAAAAATGGTTTATGCAGCATTTAATTGATGGCGATTTGGCTGCCAATAATGGAGGCTGGCAATGGTGCGCATCTACCGGAACTGATGCAGTGCCTTATTTCCGTATTTTCAATCCCGTCAGTCAATCACAAAAATTCGATCCGGATGGCGCTTATATCCGCCAATGGGTGCCTGAGTTAGCTGATTTAGACGCCGCACGCATACATGACCCTTTTTCTAAATTTCCAGATGATCGATCATTGAACTACCCAAGGCCGATTGCCGATTTAAAACATTCAAGAACACGTGCCATAGAGGCTTTTAAAATCACCACTTCCCCTTAGACAATACGATGCATAGCGGATTCGCTGCATACCCCCTCAGTCAGACACACACTATTTCAACTCGAAATAGTGTTTTTCGGTCACAATTTTGACCTGAATACCTTTGTAATATCTGATCATCGGGTCTTTATTGTCTTTGGTTATCTGGTCTGCAAACTTATCTTCACGCATAAATTTAGAATATGTTTTATAGCCCATCACCAAAGCCTGCGGTTCTGCACGGTCTTTCTTAAATTCATCAATCTTCTTGTTGATCTCTTTAATGCTGATGTTCATATGCAGCCTTTTAAATTTGTGGAAATTATTTTTATAACAGGCATTGGTTACACTTTTATTGCTCAATAAAAAAGACCTTCTATTAGAAGGCCTTTCGGTTTGCTTAAATAATTTTAAAAGCTTTAAAATCAGTCATTATTGAACTTATGCTTGCTGATCGATTTTAGCCAATGCAACTGTAGACAAAATAGGTACGCCAAATAATGGAAGCAGTAAAAGAATCCAATATTCAACCAGAGGTTTTTCAAACGTAAAATTGATAAACAGTGCGCCAATAGCCATGACAATCACAATATAAGCTAAAAATGTTCCAAAAAATTTGATCGGCATCTTGATTAACCTTTTCACATTGATCTTAATTTCAGTATATACCTGATATATAAATAATCTATTTAATTCTCAGGTTTAATTTTCATCCTAGGCTACGGTCTTTCATACACCAATTTTCCTTCTTTATATGTTGCCAATATTTGGATATCTTTCAATTTGCTATGCTCAATTGTCATTGGGTTATCACTTAATATAACGAAATCACCCAGTTTACCTGCGCTTAAAGTTCCCTTTTTATCTTCTTCAAAATATTGATAAGCCGCCCAGTCTGTCATGCTTTTTAGCGCGATATATGGGCTCACCCGCTGATCTGCACCCAGCAATTTTCCGCTGCGCGTGACTCGATTCACCGTTGCGTCCAACGTCATCATGCTTTTAGGAGGTATCACCGGAGCATCATGATGTTCTGTAAAAATCATGCCGCGCTTCAAGGCAGAACCGGTTGGTGAAATCCGCGATGCTCGAGGTTCCCCTAAAGTCTGCTGAACGTGCCAATCCCCCCAATAATATGTATGCAAGGAGAAAAATGAAGGAATTAACTGCAATTTTTGAGCTTTATCCAGCTGATCCTCACGCATGGTCTGCGCGTGAATAATCACATTGCGGCGGTCTTTTTCGGGATAGGTTTTGCTGGCCTTTTCAATAACTGTCAGATATTGATCAATCGCAGCATCACCATTCGCATGGGCTAAAATCTGCCAGTTATTTTGAAAAGCCAAATTAATTAAATTCTGCACAGTCTCTTGCTTTGGAAATGCAGGATAACCGCGGTAAGTTTTCGGCAAACCCTCAGGCGGTATAAGATAAGGCTGTGTCAGCCATGCTGTCTTGCCTTGCGGTGATCCATCCAAACTGATTTTAACGCCGCCAATCCGAAAATGATTGGCATAGGTCTTCGAGCTGCCATTCTGAAGCATATATGCCTGTTCTGAACTGACATCAGGATAAGATACGACATCAATTGGCAATTTGCTGCGTGCGGCCAAACTCTGCCACAGTTCAGATGTGCCATGATCTGCCCGGCCTTCCTGAACTGTAGTGTATCCATTTGCCATATAGGTCTGAATTGCTTTCAGCGCCATTTTCTCCATAACCTCTGCAGGCACGGTTTTAAAAGCCATCAGCATAGCCTGAATCACAACACTTTCTTCTAAAACACCATTCGGTGTATTGCTGCCCTGCACTCTGCGGATAACGCCGCCATCAGGATTCTTCGTGCTGGCGGTGATCTTTAAAATTTCCAATGCTTTATGATTTACAGAAGCCAGATGCCCAGACTGATGCAAAATCAGCACTGGCTGATCTGTAGAAACCTGATCTAAATCATCTGCTGTGGGATGTCTATTTTCCTTCAATTGCGCATCATCATAGCCATTGCCGATAATCCACCCCGAAGTTGCCTGAACAAACTCAGGATTAGCCTTGGCCCATTTCTTCAATTCGGCAAGCAATGACGGAATATCAGTGACCTGCCCATCGGGCGGAGCATATAAATTAGCAACCGTTTGCTGCATGCCGACAGAATTAACATGGCTGTGCGCATCAATGATTCCTGGGATAACGGTTTTATTGTGTATATTCAGTTTTTTTGCATGCGGCGCTATTTTTTTCGCTTCGTTTAAATTGCCTGCAAATTGAATAACGCCATCGTGAATCAATAATGCTTCCACAAAAGCRGGCTGATCCCCCGCCATAGTTAAAATAGATCCGCCATAGACCAAAAGATCAGCCGGATTCTTGTTTAAGTCAGAGGAATTATTTTCCGAAATTACAGACGTAGATGCGCAGGATACAAGAAATAAAACCGGCATACTTGCAGCAATTTTTATGGCTTTGGAAAATGACACGTGCATCGGGTTTTGCATGGCAAATCCTCCTAGCTGAATATAATTAATGTAATTTTATTAAGATGATATAAAACACGAGTTCCTGCGCACCATCGATATAGGGCAATAATTAGAATAAATTCAATTTAAATTAAACACTAGATGCTTAAATAATGCACAATTATTTTTAGTATTGATCAAACATGGGATTAAAAATTATAAAGGACAAAGCCAGAGCCTGCCGATTGAATCTACATTAAGCATCTGAATGCAGACTCAACCGCACAGCAATCTAGCCGCAAGATGCCTGAATAATTTTTAGAGTGACAGGCTGCTCTGTGACAGTAATGCGGTTATCCCGATAATTCATTGTGACCGGCTGGCCAGGAGCAACTCGGCGGACAATTTCAGCCTGCGTCAGCTGCTTGATTTGTGAATCTGACAATCCGGATTGGCCAATTAACTTTTGCGCTTGTTCCGGTAAACAAAGGGGCGATTGGTTAGAGCGAAAGAATTCCCACTCTTCAACGATGTTACCGTTAGCTAAACGGCAATAGCCGACTTGACCATTCTTTTCATCTTTTATTTCAATTTTTCCGCCCTGCTCTGCACAATATTGACTTGCAGGATTCGCCATTCCTACTTTTGCTTGATGATCATTCGGCGTGCTCATTGAAGTACATGCTGACAATGCTGAAGCTGCTATTGCAAGTAAAATAATTTTTTTCATTCTTTATTCCTCAACATTAAAAATGTGAATATCTGTAAACAGTATGTTTAGCAATTATCTAAAAAACGCAAATTTCAATATTAAGTTAAAGATCCATTAAATACAAATTGAACATTCGCTTGCGCATGACCCATATCATTATTCTTATATAATATTTACATTTAAATATTTCCGGGAAACCCACAGAATTAAGTACGCATATTTTTATTATTTTTCATAAAAATCATATTAAAAAAGCCCTATTGAGGGCCTTTTTATACGGTGCATAAAGCTTATTATTTGGCGGCAGTTTCGCTCGCAGCAGAGCCTTCTTGTTCTAATGGCGCCGCATCAATCATATCTGGACTTACCTCAATAGAGGTTACTGCTGTAGCCTCATCTACAGCTGCAGCAGAAGCTGATTGCTCGGCAGGCAATTGTTCTTCTTGCTTTTTTCCGCAAGCTGTTAAACTTAGTGCAGCAGCGGCTGCTAAAATAATGAGACCTGCTTTTAAATTTTTCATAGATATGCCTTTTTATAAGGTGTTAAAAATTTCTACAATTATAGACAGTTTTCTTAAACTCTGGGAGTACTGATTGTGTGTGTTTGTATTTTTCTTTCTCATTTACAAGAATTATTATCACTCCTATTTAAAGATTTTTTTAATTTTTCTTTAAATAGAATAAATAAACTTATTAAAAATACTTAATAAAATATCAAAAAAACTATTATATAAATAAACCAGTAATTAAAAAAAAGGAGCGATATTAAAAATATTGCTCCTTTTTTGGCTACTATCGCTAAGGCTTTATTCAGTATGAATACAATGCAACACTTAAGCTGGATTGATAAAATAAAAATAAATAATCAAAAAAACCAAGAGTGTAATTGCAACTACCAAGTATGTACCGACAGTATTAAAACTTTTAATAAATTTTAAAATATCCATAACCACATACCATTTAATTACTAGCATATTATAAATGTTTTTTTTCGTTTTTATTACCCAACTTCACACCAGATAGAAAAATTATACATTTTTTTAACAAAAAACACACTGTTTGCATATTTTTTAGACAACCTTTATCAATTTAAAACATTCATTAATTTTATATTACTTGCGTTATTACATTGACTCAATCTCAACATGCTCGTTTAAAACCAATCAAGTATCACTCAAAAAACTCAAATCATTGTTTTAAATTATAAAAAAAGCCCCTTTGGGGCTTTTTAAAAACAGTTCTCTTAAAACCAGTTAATTATTGCGCTGCAACAACTTTTACGATGATTGTTTGACTATCTTCATGCTCTTCCGCCAGATACAATCTTTTCAGCTCTTTGCTCTTAACTTTAAATTTATGATTTTGATAGGATATTTCTGCGGGAATCCGGTCAAAATATTGACTGTCAGCATTCAATTCTTCTTGAAACAAAGGAGTTCCAAGCTGATAATCCAAGCTTTTCAATACGACATATTTTACAGTTGTTTTCATTGTGACCGCCTATATCCATAATGCACTTTATTTTTAGTTTTACCATTGTTTCACAAATGAGAAAACCTTTATTTTCTATTTTCGAGCACCAAACAATCAACTGATTATAGCTTTACAATATTAGCTTTCATTCTTCATTTTCGTATAGCAGTTTTTTTAAATTTTTTAATAATTTATGACTTCCCTTTAAAATATTCTAGAATATGTTCACAATACATATCTCAAGCTGAAATCCATTCATGAAAACAATGATTTTAAAACAATGCTGTGATGCGCTTGAAAAAAATCTGCTGACCATAGCTTTTATAGAAAGCGCCAGTTCCGGTTATCTCTCCAGCCAATTCTCTATTTATAAAAATAGCGGTGCAGATATTTTATTAGGCGGGCTCGTCAGCTATGACCCGAGCATAAAAATTTCTATTTTGCACATTTCTCCTTCACTGATTGATACACATACAGCTGAGTCAGCGGAAGTTACTCAAGCCATGGCTGAGCATGGTAAAAAGCTGTTTACTAAAGCCGATTTTGTGGTTGCCTGTACTGGCCTGCTAAAGCCTGGCGGCAGTGCAACGGCAGAAAAACCGGAAGGAACTTTTTACATTTCAATTTTATTTAAAGATCACTCTTATAATTTTAAATACTTTCTAGATGGCAGCCCAATTGCGCGTTTAGATCAGCTGACAGAATTTACCGCGAAAGAAATCTTACATTTAATGCATGCCATACAAAAATAATTTTCAATTATTTTGCGTTTTTACAATAATTCTTAACAAGCCAGCGGGGTAATCTCCGCTATATTGAGCTTAAATCAGCAAAATTTTGGAGTTGCCATGGATAAATTCAGAATTATGTCCGGCGCTCTGGCGTTCTTTTGCATCTCCCTGCCCGTCTATGCAACAGTAGGCGGTCCACAGCATATTGAAGTGCTGGGCTTAGACCAGAAAGATCAAAAAATTTACCTCATGCGCCACTTTGAAGATGGCCGCGGACGTTTGCCTCAGCTTTATTATTATCAATTAAACGCAAAACAGCCCAAGCAGTTAATTTCGGTAAAATCCCTCTATATCAACCCAAAAACCAAACGCATAGATTACGATCAAGACAGCACTCAATTTAATAAAGAGATTGCAAAAATTAAAACCCGATTGATTAAACTTACCCCAATACACAACAGCAATGCGGATATCCAATTAATCACAACAATTAATGGCACAGCCAATGCATGGTATGACCCGCATGAATCGATTGATAAATGGACTTACCAATATCAAGTCAAGAGCCTGAAATTTAAAAGCAATGTGCAGACAGCAGTAAGCTACAAAGAAGGGCTTAAAATTTCAAAAATATATAAAGTGCCAAAACAGCCTTATATTTTAGTTGCAGTGCAATATTTAGGCATTCCTTTTGAAACTGGCTACAATATTGAAGACCCAGTATTGTTAAGTAAATAAACAAGCTATTTATCAGAAAAAGCCTCCGAAGAGGCTTTTATTTTTGATTATTCAACAGCTATGGTTTAGGCAGCTGAACGCTCTGCAATCGGCACCACTTTACGCAGTTCCGGGCCGGTATAGTCCGCGCTCGGGCGGATGATCCGGTTGTCTGCGCGCTGCTCCATCACATGCGCGGCCCAGCCCGTAACACGGCTCATTACGAAGATTGGCGTGAACAGYTTSGTCGCAATATCCATGAAGTGATATGCCGAGGCATGGAAGAAGTCTGCATTGCAGAATAATTTCTTCTCGCGCCACATCACTTCTTCACAGCGTACAGATACCGGATAAAGTACCGTATCAGATCGGAAGAGCACA
>NZ_LUAW01000037.1 GCF_001605895.1 Acinetobacter pragensis | reverse complement strand
GAGAYKCKCMRKAGYRAYKSGMSYTSWSMCGYRTRSTYYWSCADCVGGTCTGTCACGCGCGCTGCGCCTGAGGCAATGACGCCCAGACCAATCCCAGGAAAAATATAAGCATTATTGCATTGAGCAATGGGGTAAATATGGCCTTGATAACGTACCGGTGCAAACGGGCTGCCTGTTGCGATTAAGGCTTTGCCCTCTGTCCATTGAATAAGATCTGCGGGAACGGCCTCTGCCCGAGAAGTAGGGTTGGATAAAGGAAAAATAATCGGGCGTTCACAGTTTTCAGCCAGTGCGCGGATAATTTCTTCGGTAAATAAGCCAGGTTGTCCTGAAACACCGATTAATACCGTGGGTTTGGCATGTTGAATGACATCGAGCAGAGAAATTGCGTGCTCTGCATTTGTCCAAGCCTCAATAGCATGCAAAGGCTGCGCTAAGCTCTTTTGAAAATCCAGCAAATTGGGCTGGTTCTCAGTAATTAATCCAAAGCGATCTACCAAGTAAAGCCGTGAACGCGCTTCGAGGTCGCTTAAACCTTCTGCTTTCATTTGCGCCACGATTTGTTCTGCAATGCCGCAGCCGGCTGAACCTGCGCCTAAAAAGACAATGGTTTGATCTTTAACCTGCTTTTTGACCACATGGGAGGCTGCAATCAGGCTAGCCACGGCTACAGCCGCCGTACCTTGAATATCATCATTGAAACAGCAGATTCGGTCTCGGTAGGTTTTCAGCAAAGGCATGGCATTGTGCTGAGCAAAATCTTCAAACTGAATCAGCGCCTTCGGCCAGCGCCGCTGAATGCCGCGGATCACATCATCGACAAATTGATTGTATTCATCACCGCTGATGCGCGGTTCGTTCCAGCCCAAATACAGCGGGTCTTTGCGTAACTGTTGATTGTTGGTGCCGACATCCAGCGTAATCGGCAAGGTATAGGCGGGACTGATACCGCCGCAGGCGGTATAGAGGGATAGTTTGCCAATAGGAATCCCCATGCCGCCAATGCCTTGATCGCCTAAGCCTAAGATCCGCTCTCCATCAGTGATCACAATAACTTTGACATTTTTGCGGTTGACGTTGTGCAGGATTTCATCAATATGCGCGCGGTCAGGATAGGAAATAAAAATGCCGCGGTGCCGGCGATAAATATCGGAAAAGCGCTGGCAGGCTTCACCGACGGTTGGGGTGTAAATGATCGGCATCATTTCGCTTAAGTGATGTTCGAGCAGATGATAAAACAGGGTTTCATTGGTATCTTGGATATTGCGCAAATAGATATGCTTGTTGATGTCATCACTAAACGATAAGTACTGCTGATAGGAGCGCTGGCTTTGCTCCTCAATGGTTTCAATTACATGCGGAATCAGTCCGTGTAAGTTGAAGGTATGGCGTTCTTGCGCTGAAAATGCAGCCCCTTTATTCAGCAGCGGCAGCTCTAAAAGCGAGTGGGCTGCATAGGGAATATAAAGCGGTTTTTTAATTGTTGCATGATCCATCATGAGGTCTGATCTCGCTGCATCGATTGGAATGTCCGTATTCTGCTGAAAATAAGTATGGGTTAAGCTTCGAGACGCTGCGGTGAATAGGGACACAATTGAAGATAAACGCCAGATTTGGCTGGTGTATATCCTGCCCGATACCGGTATTGCCGGTGAAAGAAAATGTGGCAGACAGCACTGGGCTGGATAGGCCGAAGCGCTGTCTGCAAATCATTATTTAATAAAACTCAACTGTTTGCTGATGCGATCCAGTACAGGCTGCTTTTTGGCTTGGAACTGCGTCTTATTTTGCTGAATAAGATTATTGCCATGGGTGTCAATCGAGATAATCAGCGGGCCAAATACTTTGACGCGGTTAATCCATAAGGTTTCAGGCATCCCCAGATCTTGCCATTCAGCGCCTTCAATTGCCTCAACTTGAGTGGCTGCCAGTACTGCGCATCCTCCGGGGAAAATGGCATGCACTGCTTTGTGCTCCTGGCAGCCTGCAACGGTTTCAGGGCCCATGCCGCCTTTGCCTACAATCAGTTTCACCCCTGTTTGCTTGATAAATTCGCGTTCGAATTTTTCCATACGCATGCTGGTGGTGGGGCCAATCGAAACCATCTCAAAACTGCCGTCATCTTTTTTACGTACGATTGGGCCGGCATGAAAAATCGCACCGCCTTCTAAATTCACGGGCAGTTGCCGCCCTTGCTCAATCAAGCGGCGGTGAGCCACATCTCGGCAAGTCACCAAACGGCCTGTCAGATAAACGACATCACCAATTTTAAGATCTGCTAAGTCTTCGTCGCGAAGCGGGGTGGTCAGTACCTTTTTCATAGCACAACTCCTTCGTGTGACAGAATTTCATAAGACATGTCCGGGTTGATTTTGATTTTGCCGCGGCGGTGTGCCCAGCAGCCCGTATTGACCGCCACGCCAATGGTGGATGGATGACGGGCCGAAGATTCAATGTTGACACCCATGACGCTGTTATTGCCTGTTAAGCCTTGCGGGCCAATGCCAATTTCATTCAAGCCCTGTTCCAGCAAGTCTTCCATCAGTGCAGCACGGGGATTGTCGCTTTTCGAGTCGACTGGACGCATAATCGCCAGTTTGGATAAGCGCGCTGCGGTTTCAACCGAAGTGGATACCCCGACACCGACCAGCAACGGCGGACAGGCATTCACACCGCGTTCGGTAATCACGTCCATCACAAACTCCGCCACGCCTTCATAGCCCTGACCCGGCATTAAAACTTTGGCTGCGCCTGGTAAGGTGCACCCGCCGCCTGCCATATAGACATCGATGGTGCAGGTGTCCTGTTCCGGTACGATGCGCCAGTCCAGCCACGGAATTTGGGTGCCGGTATTGGTGCCGGTATTTTTTTCATCGAAGGTTTCAACCGCATTGTGGCGTAATGGCCCTGTACGGGTCGCCTCCTCGGTCGCTTCACGTAAAATTTCCTGTAATTCACCTAACAGTGGGAAATGCGCGCCCGCTTCAACAAAATACTGAATGACCCCCGTGTCTTGGCAGCTGGGACGGTTCAGCCGGTCAGCTGCTTCTTGGTTTTCATCCATCGAATCATAAATCGATTTGGCTAATGGATTGGTTTCTAAGGTTTTAAGTTCAATCAATTTCTTTTTTACATCTTTCGGCAGGCGTTTACCAATGTAGGCTGTAAATTTGGCCATGGTGTCCGTGAGGGACTGTACGGCAAGTTCTTTGTCCATGGGAGGCTCCTTGTTAAGCGTTCAATTCGGTCGAATATCGAATAAGGTAAAAATAAAGATCAGGATTTACTCAATTCAGCCGAATCGGCTTTGTTTTTTTGAGTAAAGCTTAAAACGAGGGTCAGTACTGTAGACAAAATCAGTAAGCCCGCGACGAAATACAGACCGCCTGCAAAGCTTCCAGTTTGGTCTTTGACCCAGCCAATCATGGCTGGCCCGGCAAATCCGCCTAAGTTCCCAATCGAATTAATGGTGGCGATGCCTGCGGCTGCTGCAGCACCCGATAAGAACACGGTTGGCATGCTCCACAATGGCGGTTTAGAGCAGCTGATGCCGACGTTGACAATGGTTAATGCGGCAATCAGGCCAAACATACTGCCGGTGCTGGCTGCAATCGCGAGCCCCAAGGCTGCAGTTAAGCAGGCCAAGGCCACATGCCATGTGCGTTCATTTGTTTTGTCGGAGTGGCGTGACCATAGAATCATGGCAACCACAGAAATAATGGGCGGAATAGCATTCAATAGACCGACGGTCATGGAGCTGACGCCCAGTTCTTTAATGATTTGAGGCGCCCAAATACCAAGGGTGTACAGCCCAGCTGAGGTACCGAAATAAATCAGCGCTAGAGCAAGCACACGCGGATTGGCTAAACCGCGTAAAATGCTGTGATGCTGCTGACCGCCTTTATTGGCATCTTCGGCCTGCATGGTATTGACCAGCCATTCACGTTCATCGGGCTTTAACCATACGGCTTTTTCAGGACGATCCGTCATGTAGAAAAACACCACTACGCCTAAGATCACAGCAGGAATAGCTTCAATCAGGAACATCCACTGCCAGCCCGCTAAGCCCATGATGCCGTGCATTTCTAATAAGGCTGCTGAAATGGGAGAACCGATCGCCGTGGCGATTGGGGCGGCGGCCATAAATAAGGCGATTACCCCTGCCCGGTTTCGTGCAGGGAACCAGTAGCTTAAATACAGAATAATGCCCGGAAAAAAGCCTGCTTCAGCCACACCGAGTAAAAAGCGCATCGCATAAAAGCTGGTCGAGCTTTCCACAAAAGCCATTCCGCCAGCAATGATGCCCCAAGTCACCATGACCCGCGTGATCCAAAGGCGGGCGCCGACTTTGTGTAAAATAATGTTGGATGGGACTTCGAAGAGGAAATAACCCAAAAAGAAAATTCCTGCGCCAAAACCGAGAACTGAAGCGGTAAAGCCCAAATCTTCTTTCATGGTAATGGCGGCAAAACCAATATTGACGCGGTCAATATAGGCAATTAAATATAAAATCATGATAAACGGCACAATGCGCCAAGTGATTTTGCGCAGCGTCCGTTTTTCGATATCCATGTCCATGGCTTATCTCCATATAAGTAGCGATTACCTCCCGATTGGGTCGAATCAACACCGCAATCGAGTTTGGCGAAAAAGCTCCCCGTTTGTGCACCGCTGTCCTTACACGGCGGACTTTATGGCTCACTCAAGTTTCCTTGCTCAGGTGAGATCTGTTGTTTGGGGGGTAACGTGATATGGATATTAGAGGCTTTGCAAAACGGATGAATCGATATAAAGTTAAATCACTCTTGCAAAAAACTGAATAATCATGAGCTCAGATACCGAATTAGCATTTTTTTGTTTACTAATAAAACAGGGCAGTCTGGTTGCAACGGCGCGTGAACTGAATTTAACGCCCCCTGCTGTATCTCGGCGTCTGACACAAATGGAAGAGCGTTTAGGTGTTCGGCTGCTGAATCGAACCACCAGACGCATCAGTTTGACCAATGAGGGCGAAATTTATTTTGAAAATGCTTCGCGGATTTTGAAAGAAATTGAAGAAATGGAGCAGCAGGTTGCACGCAGTCGCACCACCCCTAAAGGCTTGCTGCGGGTGAATGCCCCGTTTGGTTTTGGCCGAACCTATATCGCTCCCGCGGTTTCAGACTTTGCCCGAAAATTTCCAGATATCGAAGTCCAGCTGCATCTGACTGATCGCCCGATTCATCTGCCGAATGACGCAATTGATGTCTCGATTCACTTCGGGCAGGTGCCAGACTCAAGGCTGATTGCGAAAAAAATTGCGGCCAACCGGCGGCTTCTATGCGCCTCTCCGCGTTATTTAGCGCAAGCAGGGGCGCCGCTTACACCACGTGAACTGACCCTGCACCAATGCATTGTATTAAGACAAAATGATGCGGCATATGCGAACTGGCGCTTAACTCAAGGCGATAAGGAAGAGACGGTTAAAGTGCATGGAAAATTGAGCAGCAATGATGGGCAGGTCACTATTGGCTGGGCGCTGGATGGGCATGGCATTTTAATGCGCGCCGAGTGGGATGTGGCCAAGTATTTAAAAAGTGGGCGTTTAATTCAAGTTTTGCAGGACTATGAAACGCCCCCTGCCGATATTTATGCAATCTATATGGACCGGCTCGAGCATTCGCCAAGAGTGTCATACTTTTTAGAGCATTTAAGCCAGTATTTAAATGAACATACCGACCTAGCGGATGCCAATAAAAAAAGACATTAGGCGGCTGCATGAATTGACCGAAAAGCTGAAGGTAAAAGGAGATTTAAACGGGCGGTTTTTTCGAATGCGTAATTGGCCGAAGCAAAGCGTATGCTGTCCCTATCTGTAAACCAAAGTGATCATGATGTGCATGAGGGCAATATCAAAAGGTATGAATCAGGTATGGGAAAGTTCAGGGGTTTATTGAAAATGATCAAAATTATATGTGACGAAGCGCAGCAATCCTCCTCATAAAATACGGCTGCGAAAGAAGCATTTCAGCGTATTGCTGCATTCAGGCTTCAGGCAGCGCAAAAGTAGAAAGGACATTTGGCTGTAATAAGGTAAAACTCGTTGAGCTTGATTTTCTGTCTGAGCTGAATGGGTTTCTGATGATTGGGCACTGATTAAAGCCCCTATTTTTGATAACAATGGCCGAATATTCGCCTGTAAAGACGGTAAATATTGTTTAAGTTGATGATACTTTTGTTTTTACATTCTGTGTCTGAAAATAAAAGCCCTCATCTGAGGGCTTTTATCTTATTAATGCTGCAAGGGGGTCTGTAGCCTGCGCTGAAAAATCAGCAAAATGAAACACAGAGTCCCAACCGCTGCGCAGAAGCCTAAAATACCGGCGGTAAAACCGAAATGATCGGAGAGATAGCCCACCCCGATAATCGGCAGAATCGTGCCTAAATAGGCGACAAATAAGTACGTTGACATGACGGCTGCGCGGTTATCCTGCTGGGTCATGCGGTGGATCATGCCAAATGCGCCCAGCAGCCCTAAACCGTGTCCAATCCCGGCAGCGGCGACACTGGGGAAGAACAGGACGCTCCATTGCATGTACAGGCAAAGCGACAGCAGAATAAAACCTGAAATTAAAGCGGCCAGTCCGGCATTTAATGCTTTGCGCGGATTCATTCTTTTGGCGGAAAACTGAGACAGCGCAGACACCAGTAAAATGCTGGCAATTGCGGTTCCGCTGACCATAGGCCCATGCCAAGGAATAATATCTTTCACAAAAGAAGGCGCCAGTGACGCAAATAAGCTGAATGATGCAAAGGCGCTGAAGGCGGTAAATCCTGCAATAAAGAATAAGCCATGATATTGGGCATTAGGCAGCTGCAAATGCGGCGCGATGGAAAACGGCTGTTTTTGCAGAGGCGTATTTTTAACCGTAAATAGGCCCATTAAGCATACAATAGCTCCTGCGATGACGGGCAAATACGGGGTAATTAATGGCCTTGCTGAAAATTGCGCAATCACGCCGCCAATCAACGGCCCTAAACCGAACCCGATAACGGTAATAATGGAGCTGAGCTGCGGCGCGTTCTGCTTGTGGCTGTCCGGAATCGTATAAATCAGTCCGAGCATTGCAGACGTGCTGATTAGGCCAGAAGCAATGCCGATCAGAAAACGGGCGAAAGACAGGGTCAGCGCATTGGGAGAAAGAGCGGACAAGGCAAGGCCTGCAATCACAAACAACATGCCGGCCTGCAGTGTTCTCAAAAAGCCGAAGCTGTCGCTGGCCCGGCCCAGAAACAGCAGCGTAGCCATGCAGCCGAACATATAGGCCACAAAAATATAAGTGATATGGCTGGGCAGCAGCTGCCACAGTTCCTGATACATCGGGTACAGCGGGCTGGCCAGCGCCGTACCGATTGTTCCCATAATCAGGGCAAGGCTGACCATAATGAATGGGCGCCAAGATTGAGAATCTATCATGAAGAAAGCCGCAGGATATTGCATTCAGCTGAGCCAAAAATGCAAGCAGTGAGAAAGGAGAAGATTATTTAAGCAGTGTACTGGCGATAGGCTTCTCGGGTCAATTTATCCTGTAAAAAACTTAAGCATACCGTTTCAGCAATTTCATAAATTCGGCCAGTTCCGCTTCATTGACGGCTGCATCGGCGCCGATGACATGATGGCGCAAATGCGTTTCAATCAATTCATTCATTAAACCGTTCACTGCCCCTTTAATTGCCGCGGCCTGCTGCAATACGGCAATGCATTCCGCATTCGGCTGCTGCAAAGACAGTTCTACGGCTTTCAGCTGGCCTTGCAGGCGCTTCACGCGGTTTAATATTTTTTTATCATGGTGTAAATGGCTCACATGCTGCTCCAAAAACAAATATACTGTGGGGGAGTATATTTTAAATGATCGAAAATGAATATTTCCCCATCTTCACGTATTCACACCCATCAGTTTGATGAAGGCAACCCGCTGGCGCAGAAGCGCATCTTGCTGGCCACTATTCTAACGGCAGTTATGATGCTGTTAGAAGTGCTTGGCGGATGGATTTTTAATTCAATGGCCTTGCTGGCGGATGGCTGGCATATGAGCTCGCACATGCTGGCGCTGGGCTTGGCTTATATGGCTTACCGCGCAGCGCGGCATTATGCGCAGGATGCGCGCTTCAGTTTCGGTACTTGGAAAATTGAAATTCTTGCAGGCTACAGCAGTGCAATTTTATTAATGGTTGTCGCTGTTTTTATGGCTTTTTATTCTGTCGAACGGCTGCTGTTCCCTGTGCAGATTCACTATAACGAAGCGATTCCCATTGCTGTATTGGGCTTAATTGTGAATCTGATTTGCGCGTGGCTCCTGCATGATGACCATCACCATCACCATCACCATCACCATCACCATCACCATCACCATCACCATCATGAGCAGGATCACGGCGCCCATCATCAACATCATCATGATTTGAATCAAAAAGCCGCTTTTTTACATGTGGTTGCAGATGCTGTGACGTCAGTTTTGGCAATTATTGCGCTGATTGCCGGAAAATATATGGGCTGGAGCTTTCTGGACGCGCTGCTGGGAATTGTCGGTTCGGTATTGGTGGCGCGCTGGGCGATTGGCTTAATTAAGGAAACTGGAAAAACTTTGCTGGATGCAGAAATGGATCATCCTGTTGTAGAAGAAATCCGTGATGTGATTGAAGATTTGCCAGCGGCGGCCAAAATTACCGATTTGCATGTTTGGAAAGTCGCAAAAGGCAAGTTTTCCTGTATTTTAGCGCTGGAAACAGCCGAGGCATTGACCGCCGATCAAGTCCGCCACGCCTTGACGGTGCACGAAGAAATTGTGCATGTTTCGGTTGAAATTAACCAGCGGTGATTTACTGAGCATTGTTCCACGTGAAACAGCGCAGGAAGGCTGTTGTTTTTCCGTAAGCCTTTGAAAAAAATCTGTGTGCTTGGCGATATTCCAAGTACACTTTGGCGCAAGAAACTTAGGTGGTGTATGTCATGATGAAAAAAATAGGCGCGCTGTTTTTAGCAGGCATGCTGTCGCAGTGGGCAATGGCGGATGCTGCATCGGTGCAAAGCCAGCTGCAGAAAAACTATCCTTCATTGAAAATTGAAAATATTAAAACCACTGAAATGCCCGGTATTTACAGCGGTTCAGTCGGTGATCAGATTATTTATACCGGTGAAGGCGCGGAACACATTTTAGTGGGTTCCATGATTCGGTTAAAAGATCAGAAAAATTTAACCAATACGCTGATGCTGTCGCAAAATCAGGCGGATTGGAAAAAATTGCCGTTAAAAGATGCAATTAAAAGCGTGCGCGGAAATGGCAAACGCCAGCTTGCGGTCTTTTCTGACCCAAATTGCCCGTATTGCAAACAGCTTGAAGTAGAGCTGAGCAAGCTGAATGATGTCACCGTTTATACTTTTGTCTTGCCGCTGAAACCGCAGTCAGTTGCTCCGTCTAAGCAGCTGTTTTGTGAGAAAGATCAGGCTTATGCATGGACGAATTTGATCTCTAAAGGCGTCCAGCCCAGCAGTCAAAAAAGCTGCGCGAACCCGATCGAGCGCAATATTCAGCTGGCGAAAAATTTAGGCTTGAATGGCACGCCTGCGATTATTTTTTCAAACGGCACCAAGCTGATGGGCGCCTACCCTGCTGCTGAAATTGAAAAAATATGGCAAGAATTAGGCTTATAAATACGGAATAGCTATATTTTCCATAAAAAATCCCCTGTCAGCGACAGGGGATTTTTTATGGGGGAATTTCAGACAGATCTGTTTCAGTTCAGGCATTTGCATTTATGCAGAGGTTTTCTTGGAAACCATATTATAGATAAACAGAATAACCAGCGCGCCGATGACCGAAGCGATAAAGCCGGCTGCAGAATTTTCACCGTACAATCCGAGCAAGCGGCCGCCGTAAGTGGCAAGCAGCGAACCTGCAATACCTAGCAATGTCGTCACAATGAATCCTGCTTTATCATCTCCAGGGTGAATAGCGCGGGCGATTAAACCTGCAATAAAGCCGACAACGATTGCAACAATGAGTGACCACATGAGTATTCTCCTTTCTTATCATGTCTTTGTTATTACATCATGTTCGTGCTTTTATCTTGGAATAGATGGACGTGAAGGAAAAGGCCGATTCAGCTAAGAACTGTTGGTTTTTTGTTCTGATTTTCTTTATTGGTAAAAAAAGCGGCCTTTGGCCGCTTTTTCACATCAGACGGGTCTATATTACAGGCCAATCTCGCCAATAAATGGAATATGGCGGTATTTTTGGTCATAGTCCAGACCATAGCCGACAATGAACTTATCTTCTACTTCAAAGCCGAGGAAGCGGACATCCAAGTCAATTTCACGGCGTGACGGCTTGCTGACCAAGGTGCAGAGTTCAATTGAATTCGGGCCGCGGGTGTTTAAAATTTCCAGGACTTTGCTTAAGGTATTGCCTGAATCGATAATATCTTCTACCACTAAAACATCTTTGCCGCGGATATCGCCGTCTAAATCTTTTAAAATTTTCACATCGCGGGTAGAGGCGGTTCCGCCGCCATAGCTCGACACTGTCATAAAGTCGAGTTCATGCGGCTTGGCAATTGCACGGCATAAGTCCGCCATAAAAATGACAGAGCCGCGCAGCAGGCCGATCAACACCAGTTCTTTGCCGCTGTTGGCATAATGTGCATCAATGATAGCGCCAAGCTCTTTGACTTTAGCTTGAATTTCTTCAGTGGAAATCAATACGCTCATTTGAACAGTCATGGGTAGATACCTAAAAACAAAAATCAAAAAAATCAAAATAAAAAAGGCGTTGACCAGCAACACCTCTAAAGATGCCCTAATTTTAATACAACTTAAGGGGGGATGCATCTTTTTTGCCGATGAAAATGTAATCGTTTCGGCACAGGAGCTGTATCGCACTATCGAATCAGCATGCCGCCCAGCAGTAAAACCGCGCTGCCGGGCCCATATTCAGATTGCTGTTCAGGCATTCGCTTCTTTAATATAAGCGCGCTGTCCGTAAATATACGTTGCATGTATATTGCGGTCATCGCCCATCATCATCAGGGCAAAAACGCTGTCTTCCAGACCTTTAGCGCGTGATTGGCGCAGCTGCTGCAAAGCCGTCGGCTGAAGGTCCAGTACGACAAAGTCCGCTTCTTTGCCAATGCTGAAATTGCCCAGTTTATCCGCTAAATCCAGCGCTTGAGCGCCGCCCAGTGTCGCATGATACAGCGCTTCGAATGCTGACAGCTTATCCCCTTGCAGCTGCTGGACTTTATAGGCTTCCTGAATGGTCTGCAGCTGATTGAAGGATGTGCCTGCGCCAATATCTGTGCCCAGCCCGACTTTGACCTGTTTGTCCCAAGTTTTCTTTAAGGGGAATAAGCCGCTGCCCAAGAACAGGTTGGACGTTGGGCAAAAAGCAATTGCAGAATTTGTCTGATGCATGCAGTCCCATTCATGCTCTTCTAAATGCACGCAATGCGCAAATACAGAACGTGAACCTGTTAAGCCATAGTGATGATAAACATCTAAATAGCCGTTTTGTTCTGGATACAGTTCTTTCACCCATGCAATTTCATTTTTATTTTCGCTTAAATGGGTATGCACATACACATCCGGATATTCGGCTTTTAACTGTCCTGCCCGCGTCAGCTGTTCGGGGGTTGAGGTCGGCGCAAAGCGCGGCGTAAGGGCATACAGATTCCGGCCTTTGCCATGCCATTTTTCAATTAATGCTTTTGAATCGCTATAGGCGCGGTCTGCAGTATCGCAAAGCGCGTCTGGCGCATGACGGTCCATCATGACTTTACCGGCAATTAAACGCATTTGATGCTGTTCTGCGGCTTCAAATAAAGCATCGACGGATTGCGGATGCACGGTGCAGAAGACCAGCGCGGTAGTGGTGCCGTTTTTCAGCAGCTCCTGCACAAAAAATGCGGCAATCTTTTGCGCATAAGCTGGGTCAGAAAACTGCATTTCAGTCGGAAAAGTATAGGTATTCAGCCATTCCAGCAGCTGTTCGCCGTATGCGCCGATCATTTCTGTTTGCGGGAAATGGATGTGTGTATCAATAAAACCGGGAACAATCAGCTGATCAGGATAATGCTGAACGTCAACCTGAGGCGGAAGATGCTGCTGTCCCTCAAACCAAGGGCCGAACCATTGAATTTTACCGGCTTGGGCAATGAGTAAACCATCTTCGAAATAGCGCACTTGGTCGTGAATTTCACGCGCTTGGGCAACCGTGTTCTGAATATCGAGGAAGCGGCCGCGAACCGCCGTCGTGTTAATTACAGAAGACATTGATAACCTGCGTTTTTGAATTTTTTCAGTTGATTGTACCGTAAAATGAACTCAGCTTGGCTCCTATTGCCGTTTCAATCTATGCAGAGTACTGATCTAAATAATGCAGCAGCCTTTTCCTATACCATCCTATACAGCGCAGCTTAAAGCATTTATTGGAGCGCATCATGAACTCATGCAGATCCTGCAGGCTTTGCGTGGAATTGAAGCTCAGGCGTATTTAGCGGCGGGAGTCATCCGCAACAGCATTTGGGCGCAGCTGCATGAACAGGCCTATCCGCTGCGTCAGACTGAAATTGATGTGGTGTATTTTGATGCACAGGATGATGGAACAGGTGAACAGCAGATCCGTAAAAAGCTGGAAACAGCATTTCCTGACATGCTGTGGGATGTTGTTAATCAAGCGCGTGTGCATCATTGGTACCGTATGGATAATGGCAATAGCATTGCGCCCTTTTCTTCTTTGGCTCAGGCTTTGGCGGTGTGGCCTGAAACAGCAACGGCTGTTGCAGTGCAGCTGGATGCTTTGGGACAGCTTAAAATCATTGCTCCATTAGGTTTGGAGGATTTATTTGAACTGAAGCTAAGATGGAATCCTGCGATGGTCAGCTACGCAGTCTTTCAGCGCAGGCTGAAAGATAAAGCATTTTTAACCAGATGGCCTGAATTGCAGCTGATTTCCTGCTAAGCGGATATAAAAAAGCCCTCCTTGCGGAAGGCTTTTTTGAATTATTTATCAGCCAATGGCTGAACAGCAGCTAAGCATTACAGCGTTGTTTCATGGTGTTTCTTGCTGTGGCGGATCGATAGCCATGCGGTAATGCCAAGCGTGATAATGATAAATCCGAGTGAAATCCAGATTGGCATATGGAAGACATCCAGCATTAGCATTTTAAAGCCGATAAAGAGCAGAATCAGCCCTAGGCCATACGGCAGGTAATGCATTTTGGATGCTGCGCCAGACAGCAGGAAGAACATGGCGCGCAGGCCTAAAATCGCCATCAAGTTTGCGGTTAAGACAATAAACGGATCGGTGGTTACGGCAAAGATTGCGGGAATGGAATCGACTGCAAAAATAACATCGGATGCTTCTACTAAAATCAGCACCAAAAATAAAGGGGTTGCCCAAAGCATGCCATTTTGGCGGATAAAGAATTTATCGCCTTGCATTTGCGGCGTAATGCGCATGTGCTTGCGCAGCCATTTTAAAATGGCCATATCTTCAATATTTTTATCTTCGTCATCCTGCCCTTTCAGGAATTTGAAGCCGGTGTAGACCAAAAATGCGCCGAAGATATACAGCACCCAAGAGAATTCCTGAACGAACCATGCGCCAATAAAAATAAAGACCGTGCGCAGGACAATGGCGCCTAAGACACCGTAGAGTAAAAGTTTGCGCTGCAATGCCGGCGGAATGGCAAAGGCGGCAAAAATCATCAGCCAGACAAAAACGTTATCGACCGCGAGGGATTTTTCTAAAAGGTAGCCGGCAAAATATTCCATCACCTTGGTATTGGCTATGGCAACGCCTGCAGTTTGCTGCAGATAGAGCCAAAGTCCGCCGCCGAACAGCGCTGCGACCGATACCCAGGCAATGCTCCAATATGCTGCGGTTTTTACTTTGACTTCTTTGCCTTGGCTTTGTTTAAAGCCTAAAAAGTCGATGATGAGCATGACGGTGACTAAACCGAAAAATGCCAAATACAGCCACAATGTGCCGATCGTTTCCATGTGAATCCTCCACATCTGACAACCGGCCATAAAAAAACCTTGACCTGCTGCCAGATGAATAAAAACATCTGTAACAACATGATCAAGGTCTTGCCTACATTGTCATCTTAAAATGATCAATGCTCAGATACCGACTTTTTGCAAAGTGTAATGACGATATTCTGACACGCATCCATTCAAAAGAGTGAAGCGTTTGGAGGAGGCTACTCCCCTTGTTCAGCTAAATTCTGTTTTGGACAGGGTCCAAATTTGGCTGAATCATGGCAGATTTTTAAGCAATAAGCAAATTTACGGCACCTTATTTTTGTGAAGCGGCAGGCGCCGTAAAATCACGGCGCTGCACCAGCACTATTGCTAATAATGTGCCAAATACCGCAATTATGCCGCCAACCACGCCAATATTTGCAAGGCCAGAATGGATAGAAACCATTCCGCCCAGCAAAGCTCCGCCGCCTATGCCGATATTATATAAACCTGAATAGATGGCCATGGCGACATCGGTTGCATCGGAAGCCAGATTCAGCGTTTTAGACTGCAGGGCTAAACTGAAGCCAATGATGCCGACTCCCCAGATGAGGCACAAAATGCTGAAGGTGCTGAAGCTGTGGGAAAGCGAGAGCATCAGCAGCATGGATACGGCTAAAAAACCGGTAAATAGCGGAATTGCCAAGCGTGGAAATTTTGCGCCGAATTTGCCGAATACATAAGAGCCGATAAAGCCTGCCCCGCCGTATATCAGCAGCAAGGCGGTTGTTTCAGCAGAGCTGAATGCGGCGATATTCAGCGCGAACGGCTCAATATAGCTGTAGGCGGTAAATTGCGCTGTAATCACAATTACAGTTAAGGCAAAGACCATCATCAAGCTGGGCCGTTTGGCAAAGTCCTTTAAGCTGCTGAGTGAGCCTGAGTTTTTGCTGGGCAGCTTGGGCAATGTTTTGGCTAAAGTCAGGCAAACCGCTAATGCGCCGAAGGCAATTAACGCGAAAGTATTGCGCCAGCCATAGCTTTCGCCAATCATACGGCCAAAAGGAATGCCCAGCACCATGGCCAGCGCCGTGCCGGTCGCCAATAAGCCTAAGGCTTGAAATTCCTTGCCTTTTGGCGCGACACGGACGGCCAACGAGGCGGTAATGGCCCAAAACAGCGCATGTGAAAACGCAATGCCAATCCGGCTGATCAGCAGCGTATTGAAACTCCATGCTGCATAAGACAGCGCATGGCTGGCAATAAATACCGCAAACAGGCTAATCAACAGAAAACGCCGTTCGATGTTTTTGGTCAGCAGCATAATGGGCAATGAAATCGGCGCGACAATCCATGCATACAGCGTGATCATAATGCCGACATCTGTCGCCGCCATATCAAAACTTCGGCCAATATCGCTCAAGAGCGCGACGGGAATAAATTCGGTGGTGTTAAAAATAAATGCGGCGAAAGCGAGCGTAATCACGCTGACCCATTGACGCCGCACACTGGGATCCGATTGGGGAGAAACTGCAGATGACATAGGTCATAACATTCAAAAAAATATCGCGCCTATTTTAATGGGATGGTGATGAATTGTTAAGCGCTATTGAAATGGCTGCCTGAATTCAATACAACAATGACAGCATCTAAATAATTTTGATGAATGAGCGAAGAGCCCAAAAAGGAGAAAAAATGATTGTACAGCAGGATGATAACGGGAAAAAAGGCGCTTTTTTTGTCGCGCAGGAGCATGAACGCCTGGCGGAAATGACCTATTCTTGGGCGGGAACAGATAAGTTTATTATTGATCATACGGATGTCAGCGATACGCTGCGCGGCCAAGGGGTCGGCCGGCACTTGCTGGATGCCGCGGTGCAGTTCGCCCGAGAGCACCAAGTCAAAATTATCCCGCTCTGCCCTTTCGCCAAATCTGTTTTTGATAAAGAGCCATCCATACGGGATGTCTTGGTGTAAATCCAAAAAGCCTCCAATCTGTACAGGGGGCAGATCGAAGGCTTCTTGAAAAAAGGTTCCAGCGTAGGCTGTCAAAGGCCATTGGCATGGGCGCTGAACGGGCTTAAAAGCGGGATTTATACATAGAAATTCCCAGCAGCAAAGCAATCAGCAATCAAAAAGACAGCAATCAGCTCATCTTTATGCAATCCCAATAAAATTAAATATTAATTATGCATGTGCAATGTAGGACGAAACAGGTATGTTTTCTATCACTGAAATTGGGTATTTTTAAAAGTAAATGGGCAAAATTGTCTAATTGATCGCTTGAATTCAAGACAAAGAGGATGTGCTGGAATATGCAAATGCAATACATTGACAATGGTACGAAGGGTGAATTTTTTAAAACAGATGCATCCGGCAAACGTGTTGCTGAAATCAGCTATGTGTGGAGTGGCGGGGRTAAAATTATTGCCGATCATACTTGGGTGGATGATTCTTTACGCGGACAAGGCGCAGCCCGCCAGCTGTTGGATGCGCTGGTTGAGTTTGCCCGGGAAAAGCAGTTAAAGATTGTGCCGACCTGTTCGTATGTCGATGTGATGTTCCGCCGTGATAAAACGCTGGCGGATGTAGCTGCTTAAGTTATAGCTATGCCTTGATTTTTGATCATAGATGTAAAATTGTACTTTAAGCTTAAATACAGAGAATTGTTTTGTTTGTATTGATGAATAAAAAATACAGCTATCATTGATAGCGCTGCTTTTACGAAGTATAGGTTTCGAGTATGTATTGTGATAATAGTTTGAATGCGCGCGCGTTACAATGCTGGATAAAATTCATAGACTCTTAATGTATTGGAAGCAAATCTATTTCAAATGAAATGGCAAAATAAGCATAAAAAACCCGCATCATGCGGGTTTTTTATGCTGGCCGGAAACCTAAGCTCCTTTCGTTTTTAACGCCGCAATCAGCTTCTGATGCAGGCCGCCAAAACCGCCATTCGACATAATGACAACGGCATCGCCCTCACCTGCTTCTGCTGTGACGGTGTGGAGGATGTCATCCAATGAACGCGCAATCACAGCTTTATTGGGCGCAGCTTCAATGACTGACGCCAAATCCCAGTCCAGCCCTTCTGGCTGATACCAAATGACCTCATCGGCTAAACGGGCAGAATGCGCTAAACCGTCTTTGTGGCTGCCCATGCGCATGGTATTTGAACGCGGTTCGATAATTGCCCAAAGCTTGCGATCGCCTAAACGCTTGCGTGCGCCTTCCAATGTGGTATCAATGGCTGTTGGATGGTGCGCAAAGTCATCATAAACTTCGATGCCTTTTACTGTATCTAAAAGTTCCATACGGCGCTTTACGCCGCCAAAGTTTGATAATGCTTCACAGGCCGTTTCAATGGATACCCCGACATGTTCAGCTGCCGCAATGGTCGCTAAAGCATTGGCGACACTGTGCTGCCCAGTCATATTCCATTTCACTTCGCCTTTTACTGCGCCATGCTGCAGCACTTTGAAGTGCGAACCGTCAGCGGACAGCTGTTCTGCATAAACTTCGGCTGTATCATCGGCGGTTAAAGAAGTGCGGATGACAGGCGTCCAGCAGCCCATATCCAGCACTTCATCAATATTGCTTTCTGTAATTGGCGCAATAATGCGGCCTTCACTTGGAATGGTGCGCACCAAATGGTGGAATTGTTTTTGGATCGCCGCCAAATCCTCAAAGATATCGGCATGGTCAAATTCGAGGTTGTTTAAAATGGCGGTTTTAGGATGGTAATGCACGAACTTCGAGCGCTTGTCAAAGAAGGCGGAATCGTATTCATCCGCTTCGACACAGAAGTATTTGCCGCCGCCTAAGCGCGCGCTTTCAGAGAAACCTAATGGCACGCCGCCAATCAGGAAGCCTGGCTCGAGGCCTGCTTGGTCCAGTACCCATGCCAGCATGGTGGTTGTCGTGGTTTTGCCATGTGTGCCTGCAACGCCTAACACATGTTTGCCTTGCAGCACATGATCAGCCAGAAATTGAGGGCCGGAAATATAAGGCAGGCCTTCGTTCAGCATATATTCCACCGCATCAATGCCGCGCTTCATGGCATTGCCGACAATCACTAAATCCGGATGCGGCTGTAAATGGCTGCGGTCATAGCCCTGCATTAAGGTAATGCCTGCATTTTCAAGCTGGGTAGACATAGGCGGGTAAACACTTTGATCGGAACCCGTTACTGTGTGGCCTAAATCACGCGCTAACAGGGCCAAAGATCCCATAAATGTGCCGCAAATACCCAAAATATGCAGATGCATATGCTTAACTCCACTGCTTTTATAGACACATCACTTTTTGTTGTGGTGCTGTCGTGATTAATTCGATGTGAAGCAACGATAGCAAGGGTTTTGGCGAAAAGATAGTTTTTCTTGTATCTATCTCAAAGCTTTTAAAGACCGGTGCGCTGCGTTGATTTTGAGCCGCAGCCTGTGATTTTGAATACAGGCAAAATGCATGCAATTTGCCATGAAAAAGGTAAAATACGCGGGACTAATTTGGATCTGCCCCGCTATGTCCCTGCCCTTAATCCTGCTGATCATCTCCAACTGTTTTATGACTTTGGCGTGGTATGGGCATTTAAAGTTTCTGTATGGCGCGCCCTTATGGCAAGCGATTTTATTCGGCTGGATCATCGCCTTGCTGGAATACAGTTTTATGATTCCTGCAACCCGCATGCTGGCCGCGCATGGCTGGTCAATGGGGCAAATGAAAATTACGCAGGAAGTGGTGACGCTGCTGGTATTCGTGCCCTTTATGATTTTTCTGTTTAAGCAGCCTTTTAAACTGGATTATGTCTGGGCGGGTTTGTGCTTATTCGGCTGCGTCTATTTTGTTTTCCGCAGCCAGTAAACGTGATTTTATAACAGCGGGCGCTGTACAGCAGAATCGTTTCAATCGCTATACAATGGGCCGAATCCCCTGCTGCAGCTTGATTTTTTGTGGCGCAGCCAAACAAAACCAGTGTCATTCGTGAAGCGCAATAACAGCTGCCGAAAATCAGATTAAGCGCAGAAAATTGACTGGCTTAGAGCTGCACTGCCCTATACGGTGAAGTAAAGCGGTGCTTTATTTATAGCTCACCTTGCCAAAGGCCTTCCTGCACGCAATTTAATTTGAGGGTTTGCGCCAATTTCCTGATAATTTCCCTAAAAAATAATAAAAATACCGCACTGCAGCAAAGGTTAAATTTTGGTGAGATGAAAAATCAGTCTATAATACGGGGCTCTTATTAAAGCTTGGCTCTAGTCGAGATTTACCTCTCTTACTTTTAATCTCTGGAAACATTGCAATGAATGCGGCCGCTTCACAAGACACTCCTCTCGTTGGAATTATCATGGGTTCCCAATCTGATTGGGCAACGCTCGAACACACCGCCAATATGCTGAAACAGCTGGGCGTTCCATTTGAAGCGGAAGTTGTTTCTGCACACCGTACGCCAGACCGTTTATTTGAATATGCTGAACAGGCGCGTGAACGCGGTATTCAGGTGATTATTGCAGGTGCAGGCGGCGCAGCGCACTTGCCGGGTATGTGCGCGGCAAAAACTGACCTGCCGGTTTTGGGGGTTCCTGTAAAGTCTTCGATCTTAAATGGCGTAGATTCATTGCTTTCAATTGTACAGATGCCTGCCGGCATTGCAGTCGGCACTCTTGCGATTGGCCCTGCTGGCGCAACCAACGCGGCGATTATGGCGGCGCAGATCTTGGGCTTAACCCGTCCTGAAATTGCAAAAAATGTTGCTGATTTTCGCGCTGCGCAAACTGAGAAAGTTGCGGGCAATAATATTCCGGGTCAAGCTTAAAACGGGACATCAATCATGGATAAAACCATCGGTATTTTTGGCGGCGGCCAGCTCGGCCGTATGATGGCGCAGGCTGCACTGCCGCTGAATATTCAATGCACTTTCTTTGAAGCCAATACAGACTGCCCTTCTGCGGCTTTAGGTCAGGTGATTTCGACTCAAGCTGAAAATGGCTTGCAGGATTTCATTCAAAGCGCTGATGTCTTCAGCCTCGAGTTTGAAAATACGCCGCTAACTGATGTTGATGTTCTGACCAAGAACAAAGATTTGCACCCGCCGCGTCAGGCTTTAGCGATTGCGCAGCATCGTTTGTCTGAAAAAGCCTTGTTTGATGAACTGGCAATACCCGTTGCGCCGTATAAGGCTGTGACTACTTTAGAAAGCTTACACGCTGCTGTTGCTGAGCTGGGCTTGCCGATTGTGCTAAAAACATCGCGTGGCGGCTACGACGGTAAAGGTCAGTTTGTACTGCGCAGTACGGATCAAATTGATCAGGCATGGGCTGAACTGGGCCCTGCAGGCGAACTGATTGCGGAAAGCTTTGTGACCTTCTCCCGTGAAGTATCGATTATTGCGGTGCGCGGTCAAAATGGCGATGTTAAAACCTGGCCGCTGGCGGAAAATCATCATCATAACGGCATTTTGTCCCATTCCATTGTCCCGGCACCGAACAGTGCAGACTTGCAACCCGTGGCGCAAGAGTACATCACCCGCCTGCTCAATCACTTAAATTACGTGGGTGTATTGACGCTTGAACTGTTTGTGACGGACAAAGGCTTATATGCCAATGAAATGGCGCCGCGCGTGCATAATTCAGGCCACTGGTCAATTGAAGGCGCAGTCTGCTCTCAATTTGAAAACCACATCCGTGCAGTTGCAGGCTTGCCGTTAGGTTCAACTGCAGTGGTGCGCCCAACCGTGATGGTCAACATCATTGGTCAGCATCCAAAGTCTGAAGATGTTTTGGCGCTTGAAGGCGCGCATTTGCATTTGTATAACAAAACAGAGCGTGAAGGCCGAAAAATCGGCCATATCACCCTGATGCCAAATGACTCAGCACAGCTGACAGGCTTATGCCGCGCTTTGGCGAAAATTTTACCGAACCCGCTGGCGCTTAGCGAAGATATGAGCATCTAAGCATTCTGCTGCTGTTAAAAAAAGCGATCACGCCAGTGATCGCTTTTTTATTTGCCGGCATTCAGGCATGATTGCGCCTCATTCGAAATCGGTGCTGCTGATCGGAAGACAATAAAAATAAATTGCCTGTTTTTTATGCACTCGGATAAAATATTTTGTGTGAAAAACCATCAATCCAATCAAAAAGAAAATTTAAAGTGTTTTATTATTCCATGCTATTGCACTGATTTAGCCTGCAAGGACCTGTATGAATTCAAAAGCGCATTTTTAAATTCATAAGGCCTTTTTGAATTTAAAAAAATGAATTTAAACGGCAGATCAAATGAATTCAAAGTTTTAAATTTAAAAAATGCATCTTTAAATTTGTATTTCACTAAAATATGCATTTGATATTTATGCTTTAAAAGTTATCCATAGGGTAGTTTGAATTTAAAATCAATGAAATGAATTTATTTAAATTTAAAGTTACGAATTTAAAACTTTGCTGGGTTCTTAAATTTAAAAAGAAAAAGGCTTTTGTGGATAAGTTTTAAATTTAAAAATCAAAATTTGAATTTAAAAAAATTATGAATATTCACTTACGTTTTGACTCAGAAAAGTAAAATTGAAAATGCTATGTTAAAAATATAGTTTTGATACAAAGAAGCATCAGGGATTCTATGCAGCGTTTAGTTTTAGTTTTAGGTTCGTTGTTTATCGCCCTCTCTCAAGCGCATGCTGAGCTCATTATTAATGGTCAAAAAGTAGAGGCCGCTCCTGCAAGTGGCGCACCAGGCTTTGGTGAGCAAAATAATTTTCAGCGCTGTATCGCGGATTTAAAAAGCCAAGCAGTTGCCAAAGGGGTCTCTGCTTCAGCTTATGACCGCTATACCCAAAATTTGACACCGGATTATTCAGTGATTGAGAAACTCAACTATCAGCCTGAATTTTCAACCCCGATTTGGGATTATTTGTCAGGTTTGGTAGATGAGGAGCGCGTGCAGCTGGGGCGTCAAAAATTAGCAGAGCACCGCGAGGTTCTGGGCCGTGTGGCCGCAGCTTATGGCGTTCCGCCTGAAACGGTGGTTGCGGTTTGGGGGATTGAGAGTAATTTCGGCAGTATTTCGGGAAGCTATCCGTTATTGCAGTCTTTAGGAACCCTGAGCTGTGAAGGCCGCCGTCAAAGTTATTTCCGCGGTGAGTTTTTTGCGGCCATGCGTATTTTGCAGCGCGGAGATTTGACCGAGCAGCAGCTGAAAGGCTCATGGGCAGGCGCTTTTGGGCATACGCAGTTTATGCCGTCAACTTATGAAGAGCTGGCGGTTGATTTTGATGGCGATGGGCGCCGTGATTTAGTGTCAAGCACCTCGGATGCTTTGGCGTCTACAGCCAATTTCTTGAAAAAACGCGGCTGGCAAACAGGACAGCCATGGGGCTTTGAAGTCAAAATTCCAGAGGGCATGTCTATTGGCGGTGAAAGCCGGCGCAATAAAAAAGCTTTGTCTTATTGGGTTAGTCAAGGTGTGAGCCGGGCAGATGGCACACCATTAATTCAAGGCGGATTGTCGGAAAATTCGCAAGCGGGCTTAATGTCGCCTGCGGGCGCTAATGGGCCATTATTTTTGGTCTTTAAAAATTTTGATGCAATCTATAGTTACAACGCCGCTGAAAGCTATGCTTTGGCCATTGCGCACTTGTCTGACCGTTTGCAAGGCAAAAGCGGTTTCAGTACGGCTTGGCCAACCGATGATGCGGGCACTTCGCGTGCGGAGCGCCGTGAAATTCAGCAGTATTTATTAAATAAAGGCTATGACATTGGGGCGGTTGACGGTTTGATTGGTGATAAAACCCGTCAAGCCATCCGTCAGGAGCAGATTCAGTTCGGTTTAAGCCCAACTGGGCGTGCGGGACAGCAGATTTTGCGCGCATTCCGCAATGATCATGCGAAATTGATGATGAAATAATATTTTCAAGCGTCCTTCTGCTTTGGGGAAGACTGGGATGAGAGCGTCTTTATCATTAAGCCTCCTTTCCCAAGTTCCTTCCTTTTAAGAAGAAAAGGAAATTTTATTGCTAAAAAAACCTCCTTTATATAGGAGGTTTTTTTTACAGTCTTGAAAAATACTTAAGCTGCTGTAATTGTACCTAATACGCGGTAGCCGGCAGCGCCGGTTACTGCGGGTAAATTGCCTGCGAGCTGATGCATAAAGCGCATCGCCAGCCAGGCAAAAGCGGTGGCTTCAACCCAAGTTGGACTGAGGCCTAAATCACCTGTGCTTTGCACGGTCCATTGATGTTTGCGCAGCCGCCAGCGCAGCTGCTCCAGCAGATGTGAATTATACGCGCCGCCGCCGCAGACATAGACTTCAGATCGGAAGAGCACA
>NZ_LUAW01000036.1 GCF_001605895.1 Acinetobacter pragensis | reverse complement strand
TGTCTGCAGACCGCGCCAGACTGCATTTTTATATCCGCCATTGGTGGCTGAACATGCTGCATCAAAAGCCATCCAGTATGAAATTAACCTTAGACATTGACCCGCAGGAGCTCAGCTGAAGCGGTTTAYCCTTCAAATCTCCTACAAAATTTTCATAATTTTGCGTATAAACCGTACCGTGATCCCATGCAGCATCCTCTTGATATTCAATATTGCTTGCGCTGGTGCCATTGGCTTTCATCGAAGCAATGAGGATATCCGTTGCGGCTTTCGGTACTGTGGTATCAGCTCCACCCTGATAAATAAATACTTTCTGATTTAATTTTGTTAAGCCAGGCTGAGAACCAGTTTGCAGGAATGTGTTGATAACAGGAATACTCATAAACTCAGTTTGCGTCCGGCCATAGCCGTTTAATGAGCCCAGGCCTGCTCCAGCTGCATAAGTCTGCATGCTAAATCCAAAGGTATTACCGACAGTAGAACTGCATTCAGATTCAGCGATAGGCGCTAAGGCTAAAGTGTCTGTCTTAAAGACTTCATTATAAGTAACAGTATTGTTATGCCCCTGCATGCCTGCAACAATCAGCGCTGTGTAAGTATCCAGCTGAGCAAGCGTCGGAATTTGCTGAGCTAAAGGCATAGCGTTAGCCTGAGCCTCGCCGACCGTCAGAATTAACGCTAAATTCGAAGCTGGGGCAATTGCAACTGTGCCTTTATAATTCAATTGTGCCCGCGATGCATATTGAGCAGCTCCCAGAACAGCATGCCCGCCTTGTGAATGGCCAATACTTACCCATTGATCACTGACTTTTTGCCCCATCTGATCTTTTAAATATTTTCTGGCAGCAACCACTGCATCTGTAATCGAATAAGCCTCACTTTTTAAATTCAAGAAAGGATGATTCCCCGCTGATCCTAGACCTTCATAATTAGGCGCAACCACCACATAACCCTTGTTCAGAAGTTCCTCTATTAATGTTGCTGTTTGGCCTAATCCTAATGCGCTTGGGGCACATTTGTCCGCAACTCCCGTTGTTCCATGCGCCCAAACCACAATTGGCCAGCCATTGGCTGGAGCAGCCGTTTTGGGGGTGAATACCAATGTTGTAGCATCAACTTCGGCACCATCCACACCCAGCATTTTATACGTCATCAGGGATTGAGATGCGCTGGCATCAACCAAATCTGTATTAACGTCATTATCAATATCTGTATAAGACTCCACCCTCACTACAGGATTTACAATATTATTCTTAGGAATACCATCATCCACAATAACAGAAGTTGAACCTCCATCATCGCCGCTGCCGCAGGCCGTAAGCAAAAAAGCGCTGCTGATTAACACCGTTAAGACATGTTTTTTCATTTTACGATCCTTCGTCATTTGGTTGTTATTAATTATGATTTAACACTATGTATTACCTGTAATTTCAAATTAACACAATAGGTTTTAAGACCGATGGTCTTGTAATCATATATTTCACTCTATAGCTTTGATTTTGATATTTTTATTTAAAACGCAATGACAAAATCAATTCTACTGCATGCCTACAGAACAATTCTGCCAAATACGCAAACTTATGCAAATACTTTTTCATGCAGCGGAAGTCTTTAAAAACCTAAATGCTCATACATGTGCAAGCTTTAATACACTTATGACATAAAGTCCTGTTAATTCTGTGACTATGGTTTGTCAATAACTTAGGCAAATGATAAATTTAGCGTTTTAATACACTCTCCTGATGGAATAGGTTATGCAAGCCATAATTCTCGATACCGAAACTCATACTTTAAATGGCCAGCCGATTGAAATTGCATATGCGCCTATTCAAATTTCAGACCATAAAATCACCTTAGATAAGTCCCAGCTTTTTGACCAGCTCTATAGTGTTGATGAGCCGATTTCTTACGCGGCGATGGCCGTGCACCAAATTTTAGAATCAGACATTCAAGATCAGCCGCATTACTCTACCTTTAAGCTGCCTGAAGATACGGTGTATATCATTGGCCACAATATTGATTACGACATTCGCGCTTTAGAAAAATGCGGTGTAGATTCAACCCATATCAAAGCCATCTGCACACTTGCTTTAGCGCGTTTAGTCTGGCCCGATGCAGAAGCGCATAATATTTCCGCACTCATCTATATGATCAGCAAAGGCAGCGAAAAAGCCCGCGACATGATCCGAAAGGCCCATCGCGCCGATATGGATATTATTTTAACGGCTAATATTTTGATGCACATCGTCCATCACTTAAAAATCAACAGTATTGAAGAACTCTATGAAGCATCTGAGGATGCCCGTATTCCGCGCAGCATTAATTTCGGCAAGCATCGAGGCACAGCCATTGCTGATTTGCCGGCAGATTATGTGCAATGGCTGATGCGTCAGGAAGATCTGGACCCTTACTTGCGCAAAGCATTGGAAAATGCTGCCATTACAACGCTTTAAAGCTTTTATGCACCTGTGTTGTCATCAAACTTTCATACAGGTGTAATTTTCACACAATATGATATGCCTTAATTTATTGGGGGAATAAATTAAGGCATGCATACATTTTATAAAACTGAATTAGGTTTCCGTACGCTCAAGCTTCGCGATCTGCAGTTGAATGCCAGACAAAGACGGCTGCTGGTGCTGATTGGCACAGATGATTTTCATACCTTGAATGCCGCTATGAAGCAGCGGATTGCAGATCCGGAACTGCTGCAGCAATTAATGGACTTAGGTTTAATTGTTAAAGAAGCGCCTGATGCCGTTGCGCTGCACCAAGTCAAAGAAGAAGCTGAAATACAGCCGCAGATCTTAACGCAGCATTCCGAAATTCATACCGCGCTGCAGCACTCATCATCCGCAATAGCAGAAAATATTCAATTTCAGCAGCAAAACTTTCAGCCTGAACCCGTTGTTATAAACGAACAGGAAAATAACGAGCTGACAGCAGATTTTACTCCTCATTTCAGTCCCTTAGCTTTTGATGAGCTCAAGCAATTTATGATGCAGCATCTGCAGCAGTATTGCGGTTTAATGGCCAAGCAGCTGATTTTAAAAATTCAAGCGGCTGAGCAAATATCTCAGCTGAAACAATGTCAAATGCAGTGGATTACCCTGCTTCAGGAATCTAGAATTGTGCCCCAATTACTGAATAATGCTTTACATCAAGTTAACTTAAGCATGCGCAAGCTTCAGTCCGCTTAATTATTTGCCTATTCTTCGGCCGTAGGTGATGTATTTAGAGCTATTTCTTTGCTTCTGATTCATAAAATGACTTAACAGCTCATCATCTCTTAACAAATGTTATTTTATCTTTTTGAATTATATTGGTTTTTATAATTTTAATTTCAAGCATCCCTTTTATAATTTTTTTACTACGACTTTGTCTGAATGGTTTATTTGCGCCATTCAGAGCATATATAGGCTAGAAAATATTTCTGGGGGAGCATTTGAGATTATGGCGCATTATTTGCAATTTGACACTTTTGATAATCCTATGCAGCTCAGTAAAGTCGGCAATTGGATTATTACATTTTTAAGCCCCAAAGATGAATTGAACCATATTCAATTGGCCATTACCCATGTGCTTCCACGCCAAATTTGTGACCATCTGCAACCGCGCCGCCTGATTATGCACAGTACGCTTATAGAAAATTGCTGGGAAATTGAAAACATTGAATGTTTTGACAGCAGTTTAAATAAAGAAATTGCATTTCAGCCTGAATCTCCTCAGGCTCAAACGGTCATACAAACGATTTTAAAAGAATTTGACCGATATGACGTCTGTGTCAAATTTAAACAGGACAGCAGCAGCTAAAATCCGCTATCGAAGTCTCCTAAAGAACCAGACTTTATCAAAAGAATGAATATCTGCATGGCGAGAATATTTATTTCAATATAAAAAACTCACCGATTGCAGTGAGTTTTTTGGTGAAGCATCTAAATCAAATTAGGCTTCAATAACTTTATAAATACTGGATGAGTTCTGGCTTTCAAATAAAAGTTCAATACTTGGAAGAATCACTTCACCATCAACCACAATATGTTCAATTCTTTTAGACACATCCTGATTTTCCGGTGCAGAACGCAATAAGGCTTTGGCATCTACAATTTGGCTAAATTGATTCTTCACTTTGATATCGATCATATTTGTCATTGTCATTACTCTACTTATTTGAATTAGCATTTTTATAGCACATGCCTTGAAATTCACCTTGTCTAAAAATGTTAGATTTCTTGGCATTGTAACTTGATTAAAGCTAATTTATTGTAGATCAATAAGATACAAAATTACTCTGTAAATTGTATGACAATAACAAACCTTTTTATATTAAAAAAGCCCGCATTTCTGCGGGCTCTATGTTGGAAGGCTAGTGCTGATTTTTTGTCTTAACCGAAGTTTACGACTCAATTAGCTGTCATTGATCCGCCCAACTCATAGTAGCGTCATTTGTTTTTCGACCTACTGTAGTATTAATATAACACTGCCATTTTTATTGGCAAGCTGTTTTACACTTCAGCACAATTGATCAAAATAAATACAATTGAAATTTAGAATATATTCATAAATAATGTTGGCGCGTTTACATCATCTCAAAATTAAATACGTAACTGACTTAACAAACATTCCAATGCATATTCAATAAAGCCATTTATTTCAAAGATTTTGAGACATCTGCATCTAATTCAAAGACCAGTTTACGGATAGTATCTGTTTGAAACCCAGTTTTATATATTTCAGATGCAAAGGATTGTATTTAAGTGCCAGACTAAGCAAATGCGCGAGTAACTCTTTAAAAATTGAACGACAAATGGCGGTGCACCCTCCCCACTATTGAATTTTTCTAAGCTGCCTATATGGCAGTGAACTCGGCATTCTTGTTGCAGCTGTAGCTACTGTTTTTCTAAGCTGCCTATATGGCAGTGAACGATCAACTCATTCAGGCCATCCGCAACTTGCTTTTCTAAGCTGCCTATATGGCAGTGAACTTTAAGTCTTGCCATAACTCACCATCCATCAATTTCTAAGCTGCCTATATGGCAGTGAACATATTGCTGCGTGTTGTGGGAACTGTGTCATATTTCTAAGCTGCCTATATGGCAGTGAACCATAGTTTGCCTCCATGACTGAATAGCCATATTTTCTAAGCTGCCTATATGGCAGTGAACGAGCCTGTAGCTCAATCATATCGTTTTCTTTATTTCTAAGCTGCCTATATGGCAGTGAACTTGGGCAGTTGACACTGACTGCAGATGAAAATTTTCTAAGCTGCCTATATGGCAGTGAACAACTTTCTAATTGGAGCCTGCGCTGATCTTATTTTCTAAGCTGCCTATATGGCAGTGAACGTTCTGGTGTCTCATAAGGTGCATAAACTTTATTTCTAAGCTGCCTATATGGCAGTGAACTGAATCTATTATTGTTCCTGTTTTAAATGATTTTTCTAAGCTGCCTATATGGCAGTGAACCATCGGCTGGTGGCTTAGGTGACATGGGAATGTTTCTAAGCTGCCTATATGGCAGTGAACGGATTGCACAAACAGGCATATCGAATCGTATTTTTCTAAGCTGCCTATATGGCAGTGAACTTATTGTTGCTCCATTGGTGGTGGCTTTGATTTTTCTAAGCTGCCTATATGGCAGTGAACTTTGAGAAGCGGGTCGGCTTCGATTGGGATAATTTCTAAGCTGCCTATATGGCAGTGAACGCAAATTCCGCCAGCACCTTTGTTGGGTCATATTTCTAAGCTGCCTATATGGCAGTGAACTATGTCCTTAATTCCAAGGCAATCAGATAGCTTTTCTAAGCTGCCTATATGGCAGTGAACATAGCATTGCACTAAAGCCAATTAAGGCTACTTTTCTAAGCTGCCTATATGGCAGTGAACGCAACTCGTGCATATCAACGACAAAAGCATAGTTTCTAAGCTGCCTATATGGCAGTGAACGCTTATCGGGCGTTTATGTGCTTGGTCATAAAGTTTCTAAGCTGCCTATATGGCAGTGAACCGAGCTCGTATGTTTTTCCTGCGGTATTGTCTTTTCTAAGCTGCCTATATGGCAGTGAACTCCAATTTGCCCTGAATACTCGCCGATACAGCTTTCTAAGCTGCCTATATGGCAGTGAACAGATTTGCATTTCCAATGTTTTGTTTTGTTATTTTCTAAGCTGCCTATATGGCAGTGAACTTATTTTTAGGTATGCTTTTAATGGTGATTTTTTTCTAAGCTGCCTATATGGCAGTGAACTGAAACCGTCCAATTAGAGGACGGTTTTTTATTTTCTAAGCTGCCTATATGGCAGTGAACTAGTAAAACCTATAAGACCCAAGCGGTTGATTTTTCTAAGCTGCCTATATGGCAGTGAACGATGGAAGCCAAGCGCATTGCTCAAAATGAACTTTCTAAGCTGCCTATATGGCAGTGAACCGATATAAATTAAATCCTCAGTTTCAATCTTTTTTCTAAGCTGCCTATATGGCAGTGAACTTGAGTGTAACTGGGCGGATGAGCGCGTGGGATTTCTAAGCTGCCTATATGGCAGTGAACAATTTTAAATTTTGGAACATCTACAATGCTTATTTCTAAGCTGCCTATATGGCAGTGAACGAAAAAACGAATGATGCGATGGCGCAGCAAGTTTTCTAAGCTGCCTATATGGCAGTGAACTTACTTTATCGCCCTGATGTTTTACGATTGTATTTCTAAGCTGCCTATATGGCAGTGAACGTGCAGGCATTGGGATAACGCTAGTCGTTAATTTTCTAAGCTGCCTATATGGCAGTGAACGTGCTTATGCCAATGAGGTTAATTCTAATGATTTTCTAAGCTGCCTATATGGCAGTGAACGAACCACAATTATTGATATGGGTGGTAGTAATTTTCTAAGCTGCCTATATGGCAGTGAACAGTAATTTTAAAGTAAAAAATAAAGTTATAACAGTGAGTTAATACTAAAAATCCACAAAAGACCCAAGTTTTAACTCACGTTTATAACTCATTGATTTTATTAAGCTGTTAAAGAATAAAAAAATATTGGGTTAAAATTCTGGTACAGATGACACCGAACTTAAACCATAACTACTAAAAACCTGAGTTTCAGATTTTTCAGCCGATCGCTTTTCAATAAACAATTTAAAATGATTTTTAAGGCTTTCATCTTTAACTGTTCCGCTACTGTCACTCAGTAATTGAACATAAGGTAAGCTCGTAGATGTTACAAATTTACGATAATGTGCCAAAGCATTTTCATAATCATAACGCCCTTTTTTAACTTCAGCTCGAGCTAGCCGTTCAGCACTGCTCTTCACTTGTTTACGTTTATAAATTGCAAAACCTGTTATTTTTTCTAAAGGTACAGCCTTAATAGAGCTGATATGCACATAGTCCACATAACGGCTTAACCACTTATGAACATCTAAACTCTCTAAAATATCTTCAGATAAAGCAAAAAGTCGTAATTTCTCACCGACAAAACCCTTACCGCTTTTAGCGTCATAGCGATATTGGGGGAAGGAAAACCCAATATTCACTTGATTTTCAGCATTTTTAACACCTGTCAAGGCGAGATGTAACTGCTTATAAACTTTTGACCATAAAAAGTGGATTGAAATATCATCATCAGGAAGAAATTTAATTTCCAAATAATATTTCATTATTTATCACTCTCCCCAAACACACCACCACGTACTAAAACAGCCATCACGTAATGTTGCTGCTCTAATTCAGGTACTTTTCCTGCATTGACCCACGCATCAAATAAACTGTAAAAATCCTGATTTTCTTTCGGTTGACGATATGCCTTGCCTTCCGAAGTCACAGAACCATACGGTTCAACGGCAATCGGTTTTTCAGCATTTGGATACCATGTATCAATGGTACGTAAAGCGTTCCCAATTTTTTGAGAATGTAAACCTGCTTCTTTATTTCCAAATGAATATAAAGTTTTACTTTTTGCACCTTTTGAATTGCTTGTATCTAAAATGAGCTCTTGAGATGGGTAAACCTCTTGCCCCTCACCTAAACGTGCAAAACCTGTAATTTTTAACAATACATGTTCATCACCATTCAAACCTGCTTGAATCCAATTTGATAATTCATCAAATTGTTTTTGCTGATCGCTATGAACACTTACTTCAGTTAAACGGTTATTTAATGCATCAAAATTCAAAATATTGGTTTCTTTACCATCCACAATACGTGCCACAGACACCGTTACATTTTCAGCACCAATTCGATTACGCCACAAAAAGCGTCCATTGGCTAAATTAGCTGCATAACGTTTAGCCAATTCAATAAACTTATTTTCTGCATGATAAGCAGAAACTACAGTATTTAAACGCTCAGCAAAACCCACATCATTACATGCAGACGGCTGTCCTACATTTGCCAATACCCGTAAAGTAAAACTCACCGCAACCGTATCTTTGCCTTGTGGTAAAGCTGCCACATCAACCGTTTGTAAATTGGCTTTATTTACAGCTGCATCAATATAAGCAGGGTCAATTTCTTTACTGCTTTTTGGACGGTTTGAAATTGTTCCACGCACTGATTTTTCTTGAATAATGATGGCATTTTTACCATGACCTTGCTCAATGTCAGCCCAATTCACTGAAAACATACGCCCATCAGATGGATCAAGATGGCGGTTAAATGAAAGTACCGATGCTGTTTTTAATTTGTCATTCTTAGCCATGATTAATATTCCTCTTCTTCTGTTTCAAATTCAAATGACTGATTTTCTAGATCATCTTCCGATGATGGATTTAAGTTCAGTTTTGGTGCAAATGGCTGCCGAAGCTCATATACGCCATTTTTAGGTTCGATATTGTAATTCCATAAGGTTGCTGCAATATCTTTGATACGATGCGGGCTTTGCCATTCGCCTAGGCTTAGCAAGGTTTCTACAAATGTTGCAGGGTACTGATCATTACGCAGACCTTTAATTACACCCCGCGGTTGAACAGCGGTTAAAGCACCGTATCCAATCGGAATCGGTACTAACCATCCTTTCAAATGCTCAGGACGAGGACGAACCTGCCAAACGCCTTCAACTTGCTCTTCAGTCGAATGACTCCCCTCTTTTGCTGTACTGACCAAATTTAAGCGACCAATATCCAATAAAGTATCGAGTAAATTCGGTTCACTTTTTTGCGTATCCATATAGTTTGGATATTGCTTTAACCATGTTTGATGCGCCGTCAGCACTTCATGACGATGCAATAATGCAAAACCAGGCAATAAGCTAAAACGTAATTTTTGAGTTTTACTTTCAGCATTACTTAATGACCAATTGATAAGCTTAGGCTTTATCCGCTTATGTGGAAAAATTGATCCGCCTGCCAAACGCATGCCATAGACCCATTGATTCAACTTTTGTAAGAAAGTCTTAGTTGCTTCTGATAGATCTTCATCATTGGCGGATAAATATTGGTCTAGACCATTACCCGCTAAACCAATCACCAAACTGACTTCAAAATGACCTTTACCCTCTTCAATCATGGCTGGTGTAGAACCATCTGCTTTTAAGGGATGACGGGCTAAATTCAATTGATAAGGTGAATAACGAAAACTGTTTGTTTTCGTTACTTGTGGAATGAATTGATGTGAAATAACGCCAACACCACAGCATTCAATCTGTTGATACTCAGTAATCTCATTCAATTTACGCTGCAAGTTATGCATAAAGCCGGTAAAAGCACTTGGTGCAGGAAAACCCCACGTTAAATGACTGCTGATAATTGATGCATTTTCAACACTTAAACGTATGATATACAATGCTTTAGGATAAGTTTGAGCCATTATGCAAACTCCTCTTTCAGCAGTTGTAATTTATCTCGTAAAATAATTGACCATCCCCGTACCTCATGATCATCTAAATCTACAAGTTTGGCTTTTTGGGCTAAAATTTTATTCAACCATTGACCAAAATTGGAACCCACCTCAGTACGCCAATCACGCTGACGATAGGCTTCTAACCATTCAGCCTCTTCTTCAGTCAATTCACCTGCATCTTCTTTATCAAAAAGTTCTTCTCGGTAGCCACGATCTAACCAAAAAATTTGCGCACGACTAAAGCCGTCTTTGTTTGTCCAGCCAGTAGAGGCACTTTGTTGTAATTCAAAACTCATATCAATCACACTATCTGCCAATTGAGCTACGAGTTCATCACGTTCATCTCGAAATTCCACTGTATTTCGGCGGTCGTCTTTGCGATAGAGCGTAATCATTTTAGCAAGCAAAGGTTTTACATCTTTACGGTTACTCAAATAGCCCGAAAAGACACTTGAACCTTTCGGTAATTCCACAATTTGACCTTGCCATGTCGGTGGAATAGAAGGCAATAACCACATTGAACCACGGCGGTCACTATTCAACTGCGAAATATTTTGCGGTTTACTCCCACCAAAATTTTGTACCAATAAGCTTGGATATTCGCGGCTTTCGTGTGGGTGATGCAGCTTTTTAAAACGTGCTTCACGTAAAGTTTTGCTTTCATCACTAAAACGATCATCCGACAATTGCTTATACGCCCGATGAATCAATGCGCTTGGGTAAAGCAATACAAGTGTATGATATTCATCTGCATCAACAGGAAATAACACTTGCTTGGACAAACGTCCTGCATTTAATTCCTTAGATAACTCGCTAAAAGCTAAAAATCGTTGATAACGTACTTGGGAAATATCTTTATCTACTGCAAGCGATTGAATAAATTCAGCATCAGCTTGTAATAGTCGGTCTAATAAACTCACACCGTTAAAAGGTAAACGTAACATTTTAAAAACATCTAAAACCGCAGCATTCCCCACTACATCTGCATCAAGTTTAAGACCTTGCGAACCTACAAAATGGTGTGTGGTTTCCAAAGTGTTATAAAACATCGCTGATGCTTTGGAGTCAGGATGATGCTGTTTAGCGGTATGTGTCGCCAACCGTAATTGACCTACACGTAAACTTGCATCTTCAAGCCATGTTTCAATTTGATATTTTTCTAACAGCTTGTCACGCTCCACAAGATCATCCGCTTTGAGTTTCTCAAGCTTTTCATTCAAACGCCCTTGAATATATTGCTCAATTAACTCACGAATGCTTGTAGGCTCGGAGTTTTGAACTCCATCTACTTTGTCACTCATTTCCCCTCCTTTTTAATACCTAGTTATAATTATCTTATTTACAATATTTAACTTATTAAAAATCGTATTACAAGTCCGCCTTTTGTATAATTTTTAATCGAGAAATCAATTCTACTTATTTGTAGCTTAGAAATAGTTTAAATTCTCTTATAAGTTCACTGCCATGTAGGCAGCCTAGAAGTATTGATTTATCAGGGTTATTCTCTGATAAATCCTAGCCAATTGTGATACAGCCATTTTTTTTGCTCTGCTAGCTCAGGTAAAGTTAAACTTAAATAGCGCCCGCAATTGTCACTCCAATCTCGATCTGATGAAACTGTATCCAAATATTTTACTAATGCTTTAGCAGGATCCTGATTCGGCCAACAATGTATTTTTGCATTTTCAATTAACTCAATTTGTCGCAATGCGCTTTCTCGTTTTAACCAATTTCCTGTTTTTGGGTTGTATTCATTCAATTCTAAAGGCTGTTCTTCCTCTGCCTTAAAAGCCATGAATTGATCGGCCTGTGATAATCGAAATTGACTCAGACGCTGCAAAATTCCCGTGTAATGAATTTTAGTCTGCCAAAAATCATAAGCAGGAAATTTTATTGGGGACTCATTATTCACTCGCATTTCAGGGCAAATTCCTTGCCCCAATAAAATATGATGCATTCGATCATGTTCTAAATCGACCAAATTTGGATACTTCAATTTTTCATAATACTTTTTCAAATATGCAGGTGAAGGTTGTTGTAACCTCGGGATTGCATCTAATTGTTTTAAATGCGTATGACGAATTAAACCATTATCAATATCAGCTGTTGTGCCATTTAAAAAATGCCGTTTCTCTGAAAACTCAAAACCTTTCGCTTCAAATCCCGGTTTAGAAAAACAAACTTGGCTCGAATTTTTATAATGCCGAATATTACTTTCCATTAAAAAAACATTGGCTTGATCATATTGTTCCGGTCGATGCCGTCTTGCTCTGCCTGATGCCTGAATAATTGAACGCATAGAGGATGGTTCTAAAATCATCCAATCATAATCATGATCTCGTCCCACTTCACACACAGGCGAAGCTAAAACTAAAATAATTTGTTGCTGTTCAGGATAATGCGCTAACCAACCCTGAACCATTGAATGGTCATGGGGTTGCTTATCCTGATTCCGATCTAAAATTTCATCTAAATACTTTTCAATATTGGCACGCATCAACAATGGAAAACGTGAATGATAAACACATAAATGAATACGAATATTGGGATCAATATTTTGTTTTAACAATTGCTGTGCAATGGTTGCCAATGAATCAATATTGGCAAAACGTACCAATCCCACACTATATTGCTTTTCAGTTTTAGGATCAGTAATTGCATTCAATTGATGGGCTTGTAAAGTAGTCGCTAAAATTTTTGCGGTAAAAACATCTTGCCATTTTTCTTTTAGACTCAGTTGCTTAGGCAAACCAACCCATTCTACTGTGCGTCTTTTGGTTGCAGATGCATACTGATTTAAATATTCCACACGTTTTTTTGTAAAATTCAGATGGGCTTTTTTAAAGCTCGCATCTACTTCTGTATTGCTGATGTTTAAACTACATGGAATGACTGCATGACAAATGCTTGCTGTATTTTCATCAAACCACGCAGTAATAATAGGTTGATTTTCTTGGGTGCGATTTTTATTGTAAAACTTACGTCCTGAACTATAGGCTAAAAATAGCCCATTGATTTCCGAAGGCATTAAAGTCGCTGAAGATAACAACACTCGACTGCCCAATAAACCTGCCCAATATACCAATCTCGTTAAAGCATAATAATCATCAGGAGAAAAATCATCAGGTTCATCAAAGACTAAATCTGATGACATTAAACGCAGCATCGGGGCAATTTGTTTACCGCCACGAGTGCTTTCTGTGGCAGGGATTAAATGATCAATGGTGCAGCATAAAATAGGACTCATCAGCATTTTTTTGACTTGATGATTGCCTTTCAGCCATTGAGCAAACATGTGCTGATTGTCTAAAATACCCTCAAAATCAATTTCATGGTCATCATAATCGACAAAGCTTTCTTCATCATAGAAACCCATGAGTGATTCTGAACCCATGCTTTCAGCCAAGTATTGATTTCGAGTTGGATCTAGACTTATTTCTACATTTTGCTCTTCTAAAACTTCCGATGAACTTTTTTGATTATAATTTTCAAATATTTCCTTAACAGCGCCACCACCGACCATAATGGCTAAGTCTGTTTCATCTAAATCCAACTTTTGACGCAATGCTTTACCTGTTTGCAAGGTTAAGGTTCTTAAACCTAAAGCCACATTAAAACGTGCGCCTTTTTCAGGATCAGCCAAACCATACATAATACGGGTGTTCGCAAGCGTTTTTCCGCGCCCTGTTGAGGCTAAATTCACTCCAAAAAAACCATGATTGGGATAATTTTTTTGAATTAATTCTGCTTCTTGATATGATTTATCTTGCCATTGGTAATAGCTATTATTGGTTTTTCCTTCTAAAATTTTTTGTGGCGGTAAACGGTCAAAAAGTGCATCTAAACGTGTCATTGCTCCCATCAGTTGACGTACAGATTGGCTGACACCGACCAAATGATCATCTAAGGGCTGTTTTAAATTGCCTAATTTATCGGTATTGGCAAAACATGTATATGTTGAATCATGCCATTTTGGATTGGGGTCACAACTCGAATAAAAATGATCCGAAAGCATAAGTACCAAACGGGACACATGGCTGATATAAGGATCTTCTAAACTTGGTAACGTAGGCAAAGATAAAAATTGCTGTAATTTCACCGCACATGCCTTGGCATCTTTACGCCATTCAGAACTATAAAAAGGCAAATGTTCCTCTTGTATATTCCAACACTTTTGAATTTCTTTGGCTTTGTTTTTATCATCATCTAAATAATGACGTGGATAACACCAATTAAAATTTAAATCTTCAAATACTTGATCAAATTTAGTTAGTGAATGTTCTCTATCCGCATTTTTATCAGGGTTTAACATCGCCTTTGGAATCGGTAATCGATGGTGTGACACAATTAACCAAGCTGTGAGTTTAGCTATCTCGGGAAGACCTTTAAATGGTGATTGACCATGTTGCTGTTCATCAATATCTTTAATCACTTGATTTAACCAAGATACATCTAAGTTTTCAGAGGATAATGCTGCAAGTTTTTTAATCCACTCTTGATCTGTCGTACCACAAGAGCGGACAAAGGCTTCAAATAATCGTAATGAAATCCATTCATGGCGAAAAGGATCAGCAATCGGCTTATGACTATTTTTGGCATTTGCTAATTTAGAGGCAAAAAATGGATTAATTTTTCCAAAGTCGTGAAATAAAGCAGCAATACGGCCAATCAGTGTCACAAAAGTTGCCGAACTCCAATTACTGTCGCAATAATCCGTCTTTAATTTTTTTGCGGTTCTATTCACAGGAACAATTCCCTCTGAATTAAACTTATTCCGATTCCCTACGACCCACAGCAACTCACTTCTACGTCTACCCCTAATCCAATGACAGCTTACAGCTGTACTTTTGGTCACTGTTTTACGCAGCAACTTTTTAACAGCAATTAATCCATCTTCGGTAATCACCGTTTGCCACGTGTTATCTCCACTTCTGTCTGCAAAAGCATCCAAAACACGGCGTGTTCGTGAAATCGCTTTCTTTTCACATTGAGAAATAAAAGTGACTATCATGCCTCATCTCCATTTTTTGAAGATAAAGCTGCATCCTTTACCTGCTCGAACATCTGATCCAGACATTTATGCTCTAAAAATTTCTGCAATATTTGCGCTCTAAACTCCTGCTCAGTCATCCTTTCTTTGGCGCAAATAAATGCATACGGCAGTACAACCGCATCCTTGATTAAATCAGCGACGTCAAACACCAATGCCCCGCGGCGAGTTTTACCGTGCATCACTGCAAAACCATGCGGTATACCCAAAACCCATAGTGTAGTAGCGGCCAGACCATAAGCGAGGTAGTTGCCATGATTTAAAAAGTCGTTGGCTAAATCGCCTAGTTCCGGATTACGGCTAAACCCTTTAACGCCGGTGCACGTGGCTGCAATTTTATAAAGCTGTTTGGTCATTGCTGCTTCTGCAAGCAGTAAATCACCCACTTTGTTCATTTGAGGAATTTTCTTTTCAAACCCTTCCAATGCAGTCTGAATATTAAAATCATCAAGATAAAATCCATATTCTTTTAAGTCTCGATCTTTGGCCCATGTTTTTCGTATAAATTCAATCCGCGCCAACTGAAACCGCTTGGCGACTTCTAAACGCTTAGCATCATCAAACCAAAACTGCATCCAGCCCTGCATATATTCTGTGGGGCGGTATTCACTTTGCGGTGTCATCCATTCAATTTCACTGCCCATAAATAACGGTGTGCCGCCCCCGCCGCAAAAACCCACCAATACACCAGCGCTGGCCAGCATCCGCATAGCCGCCTGAGTAATGGAGGTGCCCGTTCCCAATAAAATGACAGTGGTATTGGCTATTGGGATATTCCAGTACTGGTTTTCATTTTTAGCTTCGGTCAAGTACAAAACCCGCCCGTCTTTTTGCATGACGCGGGCATGCTCAAGGTAATATACATTTGCACGCTTAGAATGCAGAATTACTTTTAAATCTGAAGGGTTAAGCTGTTCCATATTTTTGTTATTCATCATTCATTTAGAATGAATATATTAAACGCGCTTTTTAATGGCAACGAATAAATCCAATTAAACGACAAATTAAGTCGCTATAATCAGTTAACCGAAGCATTCACAGCCTTGCGCAAAAGGCACACACAATTTAGTAACAGCTAAAGTTCGAAATATCGCAGGTTATTGAGCGGATATTTCTGCTTCTTTATTTGTTTATTATAATCTTTTTATTAATTGTGCCATCAAAAAAACCGACAATTCCTATTCTGGAAACATCGGCTTAAATAAAATTAAAGTGAAGATAGTATTTTACTGATAACAAGCTTCTTATATACTCTCTTCATGTTTTAAATAATCTTTAAAACAGCCTCTAAGCATCAACTCGCATAGAGGCCGGCAATTCTTAAAAATCATAAATTGCGGTGAAATTCACGCGGTTATCAATACCTTTTAAATCTGAGAATGTTTTACGTTCGCCATACATATATTCAACACCCACGTTTATTGGTTTTACAGGGTTATAGAACATATTGATCCAGGCTTCTTTTAACTCTTTATTTTGCGTAGTGTCATTTTTCACTAAAGCAGAAAAATCATTATCATCATTCGCCCGCATATACCCCGCGCCTAAAGTTGAGCGGATTTTTGGCGTCCATTGCTGTGTAAATCCTACAGCAAGGGTATCAAACTCATTCGGTTTAATGTTTTCATCTGCATTAAACACATAAGCGTAGTTCGACCATAATACGTTTTTGGTATCCCCTTTAATATGATTATAATCAAAGCGGATTAGGCTGTTGTCGGCAATTTTTAATTTCCCGCCAAGCGCTGCGCCCCAAGCCAGAAAGTCATCATGCTTGCCATAAGTGGTGGCTTTTTGTGTCAGGAACAGCCGTCCGGACAAAGCCGAACCATTATCGAACTTATAGTTTAAACGGCCGACAGCAGACGGCATTTTTAATTTTGCATTCGCATCTGTTTTAAAATCCTGCGTTCCGGAAGTGGTTACCGTTTCAGCTTTAGGATCTTCCAAACTCACGGCCAGATTCATATTTTTATCAATTGGATAAGTATATTTGATCTGCGGCGTACGGGTTAAAGAACCGCCAACAGACAACGAGGCATCTACAGTCTCTGGAAAATACTCCACGGCGTTAAAGTTCGACCACGTTTGACCCAACAGCCAATTATCATAAGTCATATAAGCATGGCGGATACGGAATGTATCGCGTCCTGAACCGCCAAAGAAGTCCATCTCCAATTTCCCGCCCAAACTATGCTCACCGACCGGAGTTTTAAAATTCAAACCGAAACGTGTCGCATTCATTGTGCTTTGGAACTTATCTGAATTGTTATTTTCAGCCGCAGTATTTTGCAAAGGAACGGAGCTGATATAGTTATACATGGTGCTCGGACCGCGTATCTGATAGGACGCATCTGCACGGACATTGCCATACAATTCAAATTCAGCGCCATTTTTAGTGACAAAATGCGTTAAGTCGCTTTTTGCCGATGGCTTAGAGTTTGCCTTTTCTTCAAGCTTGGGCAATTGCGCTTCAATTTGCTGTTGAGTCTTCTGCTGCGCTAGACTTTGCTGCTGTATTAAAGTTTGCAGCTGCTGAACTTGCTGTTGCAATTGCTCAATCTGTTCTTCCAGACTTGCACCTGCAAAACTTGCAGTCCCCACTGTCAGCAAAGAAATGCTTAACACGCTTTTGCGAAATAAATGTACATACTGTTGCATTATGAAATTCCTTTTAAACGTATAATTAAAGGGGCAATAAGCTCCCCCTGATGCAGCGCTGCTACAACATTGATGTTTTGAAATAAGCGGGAAATAAATAGAAATCCTCTAAGAAAAATCCTTTCCCTTAGAACATCGCTATCTATTTAAATAAGTTAAAAATCAGCTTTGTGCCGAAATTAATTCGCGCAGTTTAAATTTCTGAATTTTTCCAGATGGCGTCATTGGAATCTCTTCCCACACCTCTAAGCGTTCAGGAATATATTGATTGGCCAAATTTTGCGTTTTGAGGAATTCGACAATATCAGGCAGGGTCAAATGTTTGCTGTTTTCTTTCAATTTCACAATTGCGCATGCTTTTTCGCCCATCCGCTCATCCGGATAAGCAACCAATGCGACCATAGCGATATCAGGATGCTTGTATAAAAGCGACTCTATTTCGGAGACAGGAATATTTTCACCGCCACGAATAATCACATCTTTTTTTCGTCCAGCAATGCGGATATAACCCTGTTCATCTTGGTACGCAATGTCCCCGGTATCCAGCCAATCCTCTGCATCCGTATCGTTCAAATGCGGACGTTTCAGATAACCGCCAAAATTAGAACAGGTGCGGATCATCAGGCGGCCGGCTTCATTTACAGGTTTAATATTGCCTGCTTTATCCACAATTTTTACTTCTACGCCGGGCAAGGGCAAGCCGTCGGTATTGAATGATCTTTCATCATCATCTTCAGGCCGTGTTGTCGTTACCGCCCCGCACTCTGACATTCCCCAAGCTGAGATGACTTTTACACCCAAAATTTGACGGGCTTTCTGCACCAATGGACTTGGAATTGGCGCGCCTGCGCACAAAAAAGTCTTGAGTGATTTCACTTGATCATGATGTTCAGCGACCGTATTGGCCAAGTCATTCAGAAATGGCGTTGAAGCCATCGTAAAGCTGATTTGATGCTGATGAATCAATTCAACAGCTTGATTTACATCCCAGACATCTTGCAGCACAATTTTGGCCTGCAAAATCACTGGCATAATTAAGCCATACATGAAGCCTGTTTGATGCGCCATTGGAGAGGCCATTAAAATCACGTCATTTTGACTGAGATGCAGGCGTTCCGCATAAGGCACAATATTGGCATACAGTGTATTTGAAGTATGCATTACGCCCTTAGGCTCACCTGTGGTACCTGAAGTAAAAATGAGCTGCGTCACATCATCAGGGTCAGCCTGAAAATGATTTAACTCATCTAATGCGTGCTGATTCTGCTCTAAGCCATGATTCACCAACACCTGATCATAGTTATTGCCGCCCAGCCCATTCACCACCACGACATGCTGTAAAGTATCTAATTTATCTTTCAACTTATTGGCAAGAGTTTCATGATCAAAATTGCGGTATAGTTTTGGAACAACAAAGACCTTGGATTCAGCATGTTTCAGCATGAATTCCAGCTCACGCTCACGGAAAATCGGCATCAATGGATTAAGCACCGCGCCAATGCGGGCGCATGCAAAATAAAGCAGGCTGAACTCCCACCAATTCGGCAATTGGCAAGAAACAACATCATTTTTAACCACGCCAAGCTGTTTTAAGCCTAATGCGATTTTATTGGTTAAATCTAAAATTTCTTTAAAATTAAAAGAAATCTGCTGCTTGGTCTCGGTTCTAAAGCTGACCAGTGCCTCTTTATTCGGCTGCTTTTCTACAGCTTCGTGTAATGATTGAATAATTGTTTGATTCAACCAATACCCTTGCTTCAGCATCCTCTCCTTTCTTGGAGATATAAGTACCGCGTCGAAGTCCATTCCCAAACTCCTAATTTTAATTGTATGCGAAATTGTTAAAGCGATTTTGAAGCGGCATTGATATCTGTTCTGTTATCAATGCCGCCCGTTTAACTATGCCGGTACAGCTTTTCTGCCAGCTTTATGGCGCGCAATAATGGTCTTCATAATTTGCGCTGTTCCATCGCCAATCTGAAAACCGAGCACATCACGCATGCGCTGTTCCATCACGCCTCTGTCATAGCCCGCATGCCCGAAAGTCAGCAAGCATTGGTGAATGACGTCATAGGCAAGTTTAGGCCCCCACCATTTGCACATGCCGGCCTCAGCTGTATGCGGCAAATGGTTGTCCTTCAGCCATAATGTTTGCAGGCACAGTAAACGCGCAGCTTCCACTTGTGTTTCATAATCAGCAAGAGGATGTGAAACCCCTTGGAACGCCGTCAGCGGCTTACCGAAAGCTTCCCGCTGAGCTGCATATTCCCAAGCCTCATCCAGTGACACCCGTGCAACCGCAAGAACTTGCAAACCAATGAGCGCCCGTGAAAAATCAAAGCCCTGCATGACCTGCACAAAACCCTTATTTTCTTCACCCAAGCGATGATTGACTGGTACGCGCACGTTATCAAAAAAGATTGAACCGCGCCCAATGGCACGCTGCCCATGGCAGTCAAAACGTGTAGTCGAAATTCCCGGTAAATTCATAGGCACCAATACAGCAGTGACCCCATGCGCGCCGGATTCGACTGTACCTGTACGTCCGAATATGACTGATGCATCTGCTTGGTCGGCTGCAGAAATTGACGTCTTCTCACCGTTCAGAACATATTCATCACCATCACGTTCTATTTTTAAACGCAGGTTGCCGGCATCTGAACCGCCGCGCGGCTCGGTTAGGCCAATGGAGAAAATAGCCTCGCCCGCTGTAAGTTTCTGCAGCCAAGGCGTTACCACTTCCGGGTCACCATGCTCAGCGAGAATCTGGCCATTGAGCGACGCCAATAAATTAATATATGAAAAACTTAAATCTGCTTTGGCAATTGCTTCATGAATCACGCCTGCGGCTAGACGCCCCATGCCTTGACCGCCGTACTGCTCTGGCAATTCAGGTGCAATAAAGCCCATTTCTCCCATTTTCTTGACCAAATCACGGTCAAAAATACGGCTTTGGTCCCGTTCTAAAAAACCAGGGGCAATAAACTTTTGTGCAAATTTATCGGCTGTTTCTGCTAAAAATTCTAAGTCTTCGGTAATATAAGGATTCTTGCTCATGCTTTATCTCCTTACTTAGCGAATTTACGGAATTCTGGCTTACGTTTTTCTTTCAGCGCATTTACACCTTCACGAGACTCTTCAGTGTCGTAATACAATTTCAGCGCATACATCCCCATACCCGCAATACCGGCTTGATGAGCGGTGTCCATATTAAAGCTGCGTTTCGCAATGGCCAATGCAGTCGGGCTGCGCTCACACAGCTCTTCGCCCCAAGCTTGCACTTCGGCATCCAGCTGTTCAGCCGGTACGCATTTATTGGCTAAACCAATATCCACCGCTTCTTGGCCTGAATAACGACGGCACATATACCAAATTTCACGCGCTTTTTTCTCACCAACCACACGTGCAAGGAACGCAGTACCATAACCAGGGTCAACAGAACCCATTTTTGGCCCAACTTGACCGAAAATCGCTTTTTCAGAACAAATGGTTAAATCACAGATTGTTGCCAATACATTTCCGCCGCCAATGGCATAACCCTGTACCCGTGCAATAACTGGTTTCGGCACATCACGGATTGCGGTATGCAGCTCTTCCATCGGCAAGCCAATCGTGCCGCGGCCATCATAGTTGCCATCATGCGCAGACTGATCACCGCCGGTACAAAAGGCTTTTTCGCCTGCGCCAGTCAGTACAATGGCTCCAATTTGGCGGTCATAACCTGCTTTATTTAAAGCACGAATAATTTCATCACAAGTTTGGCCTCGGAACGCATTCATTTTTTCAGGGCGATTAATTGTGATCCATGCAACGCCATTTTTCACTTCATATAAAATATCTTCAAAATTCATTGTCTGTTCCTTTCCTTGAAAACTGCATCTAACTATTTGCACACATTGCTATCTAAAATATCTGGATGATTGCTGAGTGCTCAACAATCTTAACCATTCATGGTTAAGCCGCCAGAAACACTCAATACTTGGCCGGTAATAAAGCTTGCATCATCGCTTAAGAAAAATGCGATAGAGGATGCAAGATCATCCGGCTGGCCCAAACGGCCTAATGGAATAGCGCGAGTGAATGCTTCACGGAGTTTTTCTGGATTTGAAGCGCCTTCAGTCACACCTGCCAATAAAGCCGTATCTGTTGGGCCCGGACAAATAACATTCACGGTAATGTTATTGCGAGAATGCTCACGCGCTAATGTTTTAGAGAATGCAAGCAAGCCGCCTTTACATGCCGCATAAACAGCTTCACCAGATGACCCTACACGGGCTGCATCGGATGCAATATTGACAATACGTCCTTTATTGCGTTCTGCCATGCCTTTTAATACGGCATGGTGCATATTCAGCATACCGACCAGATTGATTTGAATCAGCTTTTCCCATTCATCTGGGGTAGATTTAATGAATGGTTTGAAAATATCCCAGCCTGCATTGTTCACTAGGCCATCAATTGGGCCGAATTCTTTTTCTGTTGCTTCTACAGCTTGATCAACCACATCTTTTTGAGTGATGTCACATTGAATTGCAAGCGCTGTTCCGCCCGCGGCTTGAATTTCCGCGGCAAGCTTTTGAGCGGCCTCTAAATTCATATCAAAAACGGCAACCTTGGCGCCTTCCTGCGCTAAGCGCTTGCATGTCGCACTGCCAATACCGCCTGCGCCGCCAGTTACAATAATGACTTTTTCCTTTAGCCCTTTCATCTCATTTGTCCTTTATGTTATTCAAAATTATGCTTCTTAATCCATGATTCAAACATAGCCAATAAGAAAATTAATTTCAATTATCTATTTATATATTTCACTATACGAAATTTTATTAAAAACTTTTTATAATACATATATCATTGTTTTTTATTATTTTTAATACAATAAATAACATTTATTTGAAATTTTTTGTTACATTTATTTCTTAAGAACCTACTTCATGAAATTTTAAATTAATCCAAAGTTTAAAAAACTAAAATCCCCCGTCATTTATTGCCTGTAAATACATCAATTTCTGATAAGTTTTGATCTGCGGAATATAGTTTTTTTAGGTGTCTATCGTCATATTTAATATCTACCCAGCCTATTTTCAGTAAATTTTTTACGCATAAAAAAAGGTATTGCACGTTAATGCAATACCTTCGTTTTTCAATCAAAAATTCAAGCCACTTTAGGGCGGCATAGCGCCTTAGCGATGCTGTGAATTTTACTAATTGCAGAAAGCGGCTATACCCGTCTGCGCACGCCCCAAAATCAAGGCATGAACATCATGCGTCCCTTCATAGGTATTAACGACTTCCAAATTTACCAGATGACGCGCTATACCAAATTCATCACTGATGCCATTTCCGCCCAGCATGTCACGCGCTACCCGTGCGATATCAAGGGCTTTCCCACAATTATTGCGCTTAATCAGAGAGGTTCCTTCGACAGATGCAATCCCTTCATCTTTCATCCGGCCAAAACGCAGCGCAACTTGCAGGCCAAGCGCAATCTCCGTTTGCATATCCGCCAATTTCTTTTGAATCAACTGGTTGGCAGCCAATGGCCGCCCAAACTGCTTCCGGTCCATCGTGTACTGATGCGCTGTGTGCCAGCAGAATTCAGCAGCCCCCATGGCGCCCCAGGCAATTCCATAACGCGCGCTATTCAAGCAGGTAAATGGTCCGCGTAAACCGCGAATTTCAGGGAAAGCATTCTCTTCAGGGACAAAAACATTGTCCATCACAATTTCACCTGTAATTGAAGCCCGCAAGCCCACTTTGCCATGAATAGCGGGTGCTGACAGGCCTTCCCAGCCTTTTTCAAGGATAAAGCCGCGGATCTCCCCAACATTCCCCTCCGCAGAGACTTCTTTTGCCCACACGACAAAAACATCTGCAATCGGGCTATTGGTAATCCACATTTTTGCGCCGCTTAGACGATAACCGCCCTCAACCTTTTTCGCGCGGGTAATCATGCTTCCCGGGTCAGAACCGTGATCTGGTTCAGTCAGGCCAAAACAGCCGATGTATTCCCCAGTTGCGAGTTTTGGAAGGTATTTCTGTTTTTGCTCTTCTAAGCCAAATTCATTAATCGGCACCATCACCAATGAGCTTTGCACGCTCGCCATTGAGCGGTAGCCTGAATCAACACGCTCAACTTCACGGGCAATCAAGCCATAACTCACATAATTCAAACCGGCGCCGCCATACTGTTCCGGAATTGTCGGCCCCAGCAAGCCCAATTCGCCCATTTCACGAAAAATCGTGGCATCCGTTTTTTCATGACGGAACTGCTCTAAAACACGGGGCAAGAGTTTATCTTGAGAATAGGCAAATGCTGCATCACGAATCATGCGTTCTTCTTCAGTCAGCTGCTGCTCCAATAAAAATGGATCTTGCCAATTAAATTTTGCAGGTTTCATTCTAAATTCCTTTTCACTTATCGGTTATTTGCTTTGCTTAATATTCGGGCGCTTACTGCATTTACGAGGTTGCAGCTTTAATCATGTCACGCGCAATAATAATTTGCTGAATTTGCGTTGTTCCCTCATACAAGCGGAATAGGCGCACATCACGATAAAACCGCTCAATTGAATATTCACTGATATAGCCCGCACCGCCATGAATCTGTAAACAGCGGTCTGCAACCCGGCCGCACATTTCTGTCGCGAACATTTTTGCACAGGATGCTTCTGTGCTGATGTTTTCGCCCAAATCCCGACGGCGCGCGGCATCTAAAACCATGCATTTAGCCGCATAAATTTCAGTTTTTGAATCAGCCAGCATGCCTTGAATCAGCTGGAAATTCGCAATTGCCTGTCCGAACTGCTTGCGCTCAATTGCATACTTTAAAGCATCGTCCAGCATGCGTTCTGCCATGCCTGCACTATATGCAGCAATATGCAAACGGCCTTTATCCAATACTTTCATTGCTGTTTTAAAGCCCACGCCTTCAACACCGCCAATCAATTGATCTTTATGCACACGGCAATTGTCAAAAATGACATCACAGGTGCACGAACCTTTCTGCCCCATTTTTTTATCAATTTTTCCGAGTGACAGGCCTTCAGTACCGGCCTCCACTAAAAATGCAGAAATGCCTGATGCGCCTTTTATGTCAGGATTTGTCCGCGCCATGACTGTAAATGTCTGAGCGCGAGGCGCATTGGTAATAAAGCGTTTCGTACCGTTTAAGATGTAATAGTCACCATCTTTTACAGCGGTAGTTTTCAGCGATGCCGCATCTGAGCCTGAATCCGGTTCAGTCAAACAAAACGAACCGATAATTTCGCCGCTTGCATAACGCGGCAAATATTTCTGCTTCTGCTCTTCAGTTCCGTCAATCAAAATACCGCTTGAGCCAATTCCATTATTTGTACCAATTAAAGAACGGAAAGCGGCTGAAGTCTGCCCCAGCTCAAAAGCCACTCTGACTTCTTCTTCCATGGTGATGCCTAAACCGCCAAACTCTTCTGGAATCGTCAATCCAAACAGCCCCATATCACGCATTTGCTGGATGATATGTTCTGGAATTGCATCCGTTTCATCTACTTCATGCTCTAGCGGCTTCAATTCATTTTCCACAAAATCATGAATGGTCGACAACAGCTGTTCTAACAATTGTTCATCGCGAATCATTATTTTCTCCTATTCCGTTAGAGGATCAGATTTCCATAAAATTTATTAAAATTGCAAATAATTTCGTTATGCGAAATACATTATCAATTTAATTATATAGTGACAATAGGAAAAGTAATTTTTTATACAAAAAATCATGAAATGAAAATTATTTTTTCAAAAAATCCTAAAATACAGCTTTCAAGATTGAATATTCACCAAAATTACACTAAATTAGTTTTAAAAGATTATTTTGCTCTGCGGAATTTATTTAAAATGAATCAAAATCCAGTTGTGCTTGTAGATTATTCTGTTCCTGCCGTCGCAGTCATTCAAATCAACCGTCCCGAAGCCAAAAATGCACTCAACACCCAAGTGCGGAAATTGCTTTCAGAAGCGGTCGCCCTGCAAATTGATAATGATGATATTCGCGTCATTATCATTACCGGCGGTGATGAAGTTTTTGCAGCCGGCGCAGATTTAAAAGAACTGGCCGATGCAACATCTATGGAGGTTTATTTACGCCGTGCGGAACGCTATTGGCAAACAATTGCCAACTGTCCTAAACCGATTATTGCGGCAGTGAATGGTTTTGCGCTGGGCGGCGGCTGCGAATTGGCCATGCATGCCGACATTATCATTGCTGGAAAAAATGCCCAGTTCGGTCAGCCTGAAATTAAAGTTGGCGTCATGCCTGGAGCCGGAGGTACGCAACGTCTGGTTCGAGCTGTTGGAAAATTCCATGCCATGCGCATGATTATGACCGGCTGCCTTATTTCGGCTGATGAAGCCTTTCAAATGGGATTGGTCTCCCAAGTGACCGAAAATACGGACACCTTAGAAACGGCTTATAAAATGGCGCAGCAAATGGCCAAACTGCCGCCCATTGCACTCGAACAAATTAAAGAAGTGGTGCTGCTCAGTGAAGATGTGCCGCTCAATGCCGGATTGGCATTAGAACGCAAAGCCTTTCAGCTGCTATTTGATACCCAAGACCAAAAAGAAGGCATGTCAGCATTCTTGGAAAAGCGAAAACCGGTTTATCAAGGTAAATAATCACCGGCAGTCTAAGGGCTGTGCACCTTTCAGCGATAAAATCAGGAATAAAGATGAATAAGGAAATACAAAAGATTGGCGTGATCGGCGCTGGAATTATGGGCACAGGAATTGCCCAAATTGCCATCCAGTCTCAGCATGAGGTTTACTTGTTTGATGTTCAGCCCGGTGCAGCAAAACAGGCGCAGGCTAAACTTCAAGACACATTCAATAAGCTTGTGGCTAAACAAAAAATCACTGAACAGCAAATGGGCGAAGCTCTAAATAATTTGCATATCGCAGAGGAAATTGAAGCGCTGCAGCACTGTGATTTGATTATTGAAGCGATTGTTGAAAAATTAGAAATTAAACAGTCATTAATGAAACAGCTCGAAGCCATTGTCGATGAGTCAACCATACTCGCTTCAAATACATCTTCGCTGTCAATCACTGCTATTGCTGCTGAATGCAAGCATCCTGAACGTGTTGCGGGTTATCATTTTTTCAATCCGGTTCCGCTCATGAAGGTTGTGGAAGTCATTCAGGGCTTGAGAACCCGTCCTGAAATCTGCAATCAATTAGTAGCGCTGGCGCAGAAAATGGGACACTGCCCTGTTCGTACAAAGGATACGCCCGGATTTATCATCAACCATGCAGGACGGGCTTACGGAACAGAAGCGCTCAAAATTCTCAGTGAGAATGTCACATCTTTTTCGGAAATTGACCAAATTTTAAAAGCGTCTTTAGGCTTTAAAATGGGGCCTTTTGAGCTGCTTGATTTAACGGGTTTGGACGTTTCACATCCTGTTATGGAGTCCGTTTACAATCAATATTATCAAGAGCCGCGCTATCGTCCGAATGTGCTTACGCAGCAACTGCTGACAGGGAAAAAACTGGGCAGAAAAACTTCAGAAGGGTTTTACCGCTATATGGATCAGCAAAAGCTAGATCCGGTGCTCAGCCCGAAATATTCTCCTATTCGGCATCAAGTCAAAAGAGTCTGGCTATCAACAGAATTTCAGAGCGACTTCACTCAGCTTTCGCAATATCTCAGTGAAAGGCTGATTCTCATCAATCATGAAAGCAAGCCTTCTAAGAATGACCTCATCCTGATTGCCAATTATGGTGAAGATGCAACACATGCGGCACAAAGGCTCGATGTCAATCCTGAACAAATTGTATGCATTGATATGCTGGGAAATTTTGATCGCTGCCGCACACTCATGCCAACGCTGATAACGCAGCGGAAATATATTGAAGCGGCGCTCGACATCTTTACTCAGGCGGAATGCAAGGCCTATGTGATTCAGGAAAGTTTAGGTTTTGTTGCGCAGCGTGTGCTCGCCATGATTGTCAATTTAGCCTGTGATATTGCGCAGCAAAATATCGCCAGCGTTGATGATATCAATGCCGCAGTCAAACTCGGGCTTGGTTATCCTCATGGCCCGATTGAATGGGGTGATGCTGCAGGCCGCGAAAAAATATTATTGATCCTCGAAAGAATGACCGCCATTAGCCATGACCCGCGTTACCGTCCAAGCCCATGGCTCCAAAGACGGACCAAATTAAATTTATCATTGAATACCCCAGCTTAAACCCTAAATTTATTGAAAAAAACATCAAGGAATGAACAATTATGAATGCATATATTTACGATGGCTTGCGTACTCCCATTGGCCGCCATGCAGGAAGCCTAGCGAGCATCCGCCCAGATAATCTGGCGGCTCATGTCATTAACGCATTGGTCAAAAAAACTGGAATTGATGCCGCTGATATTGAAGAAGTGATTTTAGGCAATACCAATCAAGCTGGCGAAGACTGCCGGAATGTAGCTCGAAATGCGCTTTTGGTCGCTGGCCTCCCTGTCACTGTTGCCGCTCAAACCGTGAACCGCTTATGCGCAAGCGGCTTAGCTGCGGTCATTGATGCTGCGCGCGCTATTCATTGCGGTGAAGGCGAACTCTATATTGCCGGCGGTGTGGAAAGCATGTCGCGTGCACCTTTTGTACTGGCCAAAGCTGAAGCGGCTTACAGCCGTGATGTCCAAATATTTGATACCACAATCGGCTCACGCTTTCCCAATAAAGAGCTGATTAAATTGTACGGCAACGATTCCATGCCTGAAACAGGCGACAATGTTGCAGAAGCTTTTGGAATCAGCCGTGAACAGGCCGATGCTTTTGCTGCTGCGTCACAGGCGAAATATGAAAAAGCCAAACAAGCCGGTTTTTTTAAAGATGAGATTTTAGCGGTTGACGTTCCGCAAGGACGCAAAGCGCCGCCAAAAACGGTGGATGAAGACGAGCATCCCCGCCCAGCCTCAAACTTTGAAGCATTGCAAAAATTAAAACCGCTGTTTGAAGGCGGTGTTGTTACCGCTGGCAATGCATCGGGTGTGAATGATGGCGCCGCGGCTTTGCTGATTGGCAATAACAGCATTCAAGAAAAATATGGCATTCGCCCCCTTGCTAAAATATTAGCGTCGGCATCTTCTGGAATTGAACCTAGAATTATGGGCGCAGGTCCTATCGAAGCCGTTAAAAAAGCTTTGCAACGCGCTAATTTAACCTTGGATGATATGGATATTATTGAAATCAATGAAGCTTTCGCATCTCAAGTATTATCCTGTCTAAAAGGCTTAGACATTGCATTTGATGATCCGCGCGTCAATCCCAATGGAGGCGCAATCGCAATTGGACATCCTTTGGGCTGCTCGGGGGCTCGCCTTACTTTAACCGTTTCCCGTGAGCTGCAGCGCGCCAAGAAAAAATATGCCGTCATCAGTTTATGTATCGGCGTTGGTCAAGGCTTGGCCATGGTGATCGAGAATGCTCAACTAGAATGAGCCATTCAATAAGCTTTTCTGCCTAAATTTAAAGATCGCTATGCAGGCTTGGAAAGAACTGAAGGGTTCAAAAGTTTTGTATAGCGAAATTTATTGCTATTATATATCCATTGATTTTATTAAATATTGGAACATTATGTATCCTCAAGATGACGCTGCTCCAGAGCCGGTAGAAAAAAAAATAAATTTGGATGAAATTCGATTAGATCCTATTTCACATATTCATCGTGAAAATAATCCGCAATTCATTGCATCATTGGCGCGCGGATTAGAAATTCTTCGGTGCTTTACGGCTTCGACTCAAATTTTAGGCAATCAAGAATTGTCTAATTTGACTGGTCTGCCCAAGCCGACCATTGCCCGCATTACCAATACACTGGTGTCATTAGGCTATTTAAAGCAATTACCCAATTCAACTAAATATACATTGGATACTGGTGTATTGGCTTTGGGCTATGCATCGCTTTCTAATATTTCAGCCCGTATTCATGCGCGCCCGTATATGGAAGAAATGGCCAAGTACACTCAAGCGCCTGTTGCCATGGCAACCCGAGACCGCCTAAATATGCTATATCTCGATGTCGTTCAGGCTGAATCAAATCTGACTATGCGCCGTCCAATCGGATCAACAATTCCGCTGCACAATACAGCAATGGGCCGCGCTTGTCTGGCTGCAATGCCAGAAAATGAACGCAGTTTTATTATGGAAGCGCTGGGTAAACGCCACCAAGATGAATGGCCAAAAATCAAGCGCGCATTAGAACGCTCTTTTCATGATTATCAAAATTATGGCTATTGTTTATCGTTAAGTGAATGGCACAAAGAAGTGAACTCAGTTGCTGTTCCAATGGTTCATCCGATGCACGGTTTATTGGTATTCAACTGCGGTGCGCCAAGCTATTTGGTAGACCAAGAAAAATTAGAAAATGAAATTGGCCCCCGTTTAATCTATATGGTGCAAAATATTCAAGAAGCTTTAAATAATGCCATTTAAGCGGGTAGCCAACAAAGCTACTGGCTATATTGCACAAAACTTCATTACACAACACTTCGCGAAGCATGAATAGATTTTCATCCCAAGACTTTCTAAATTTCGTATACAGATCTAACCTTCAATAAAAAGCCAGTCAGCACTTGCTCTGACTGGCTTTTTGCAGCTGTTCTTGAAAGACCCGTGTGGCTTATAACTGAGAAACCATTTCTGGAACCACAGTGTTCAAGTCACCCACTAACCAGTAGTCCGCAACTGCATTAATTGGCGCTTCTTCATCTTTGTTGATCGCAACGATCACTTTAGATTCTTTCATACCCGCCAAGTGCTGAATCGCACCTGAAATACCCACAGCGATGTACAGGTCAGGCGCAACGATTTTACCTGTTTGACCCACTTGCATGTCGTTCGGCACAAAGCCTGCATCCACTGCAGCGCGTGACGCGCCTTGAGCAGCGCCTAGCTTGTCCGCCAATGGGTCAAGTACAGTGTGGTAGTTCTCGCCTGAACCGACACCCCGGCCGCCTGATACAACAATGCGCGCAGCTGTTAATTCCGGACGTTCAGATTTTACGATTTCTTCGTGAATGAACTTAGAGATGCCCGCGTCGCCAGTAGAAGCAGCAGCTTCAACCGCAGCAGAACCGCCCTCGCTTGCAACTGGATCAAAAGCTGTACCGCGTACAGTTGCAACCACAACTGACTCACCAGATTCTACAGTTGCAATCGCGTTGCCTGCATAAATTGGACGCTTGAATGTTTTAGGGCCATCAACTGCAATGATGTCCGTGATCATGCTGACATCAAGAAGCGCAGCTGCGCGTGGCAGAATGTTTTTACCGGTGGTGGTAGACGCAGCAAGGATGTGCGAATAGCCAGAACCGATAGAAGCAACTAATTTAGCTACGTTTTCAGCCAATTGGTTTGCGTAGGCAGCGTCGGCAGCAAGCAGTACTTTGCTTACCTGACCCTTTTCAGTATATCCGTGATTTTCAATCGCAATACCGGGTGCCGACACAGCAGGACTTGCCTGCGCTGCCAAGCTTTACAGGCGGTCTGGTCGGTTATTTCGGCTATGATGCGGTGCGCTATA
>NZ_LUAW01000035.1 GCF_001605895.1 Acinetobacter pragensis | reverse complement strand
CATGACCCCAACAAAAGCGGCAATAAAAGTCGTAATCAGCAGGGTTCCAATACTGAAAATACTGATTTTCCCCAGTGAACTAGCATCATGCAGTTTTAATGACTGCACCCAAAATAGAAATGAATACCAGCGGCATCACCACCATTTGCAGCAACTTGACATAACCGTTGCCCACAATATTGAACCACTGTATAGAGTCTTTTAAAATATCGGGTGAACTGCTGTAAACCGCATGCAGCCCCAAACCAAAAATCACACCTAGCCCTAAACCGGCAAAAACTTTCTTTGACAGGCTCCATTGGGTTTTATGCATCTGCGCAAGCAACAGCAAGAGTGCAATAAATACTGCGATATTCAGCATTATTGGTGTATTCATGAGCTTTCCTTTAAATTTCTAGCTCTACTATACGCTTTCAGTTCAGCCTTGCCCAAGACCGGCCTATTCAGCCAACTACAGCGATTTTGTAGTTAAGCGGAGTGTGGAATTACAGGCTTTGCTATCTTCACTTTATGGTCTAAGCTTAAATACACGTTGTTGCCATTTTTGCTAAGTCAATTTAGATTTTAGGTTCACTGCATGCTTACACATCTTCTTCCCGTTGAATTAGAAAAATCATACCGCCTGCTCAATCATGGGCCAACGGTGCTGGTCTCCGCACAGGATCATGAACATACCGACGTAATGACTGCCGCTTGGGCCTGCGCTTTAGAGTTCAGCCCTGCTAAAGTGACTGTCGTACTGGACAAGAGCACCAAAACCCGGGAAATCATTGAAAATTCAGGGTACTTTGCACTGCAAGTTCCTACGCTCAAACAGCTGAAAATGGTGTATGCCTTAGGCATGATCAGCCTAAAGGATGCGCCCGAAAAACTGCGCCATTCTGGCGCGGAGCTGTTTAAATTTCCGCATTCCAATATTCCTGCTGTCGCGGGGTGCGCCGCCTGGATTTTATGCGAACTCATTTCAGAACCGCATAATCAGCAAACGCATGACTTATTTATTGGCAAAGTCATTGGCGCTTATGCAGATGAGCGGATTTTCAGAGATGGCCATTGGCATTATCAAGATGCCGCAGATGAGTGGAAAAGCCTGCATCATGTTGCTGGCGGGCATTTTTACACCATAGGCAATGCTGTCAGCATTCATACAGATCAAGAATAAAGCGGCTTCAAAACAGCAAGTAAGCAGAATACTGAACAGGTTCGGCGCTTTTTCTGATATTAATTCCCGCAAATATTCAATTTTTGCAGTATTAGCCATGCGCTTTACATGCTAAGTTGAATTTATGCACAAACACCTCAGAAGTGAGTCCTATGTCTTTTAAAATTCACTGTATCGATGTTAAAAATGCGCTTCAAAATTACATCTGGCTTTTAGAGCATGAAGATTCTCAGGATGTTATTGCCATTGATCCGACGGAAGCAGGATTAGTCGAGCAATATTGCCAAGCGCATAAACTGAACTTAGCGCAAATTTGGCTGACACATTGGCACAAAGACCATATTGGCGGCGTACCGGAGCTGATTAATCAGCGCAATATACCGGTTTATGGCCCCCGCGATGAATTATCAAAAATTCCATTCATCACCCACCCCTTAGAAGATGCAGATTCTTTTGAATTTCATGGCCTGAATATCGAGATCATTGCTGTTCCTGGGCATACATTAGGACATATTGTCTATTTTATAGATACCCTCGATGTCTTATTTTGCGGTGACACACTGTTTGCAATGGGCTGCGGGCGGGTCTTCGAAGGAACCTATCAGCAAATGTTCAGCTCTTTGACCCGATTAGCGGCCCTGCCGCCCCGGACAAAGGTATATTGCACACATGAATATACATTGTCGAACGCGCAGTTTGCGATGCATGCAGAGCCTGACAATTTAGCCATGCAGGCACGTTTTGACCGCGTAGAGGCTAAACGCATGCTCGGACAATGCACCCTGCCCAGCACGATCGAATTAGAGCTGGAAACCAATCCGTTTATCCGGGCAGACAGTGTTGAAGAGTTTCAGCGCTTAAGGGAAATGAAAGACAACTTTTGAGCGCTAATTTCCCTCTTTTATTTGAATGCTTTTTACATTGTAGAGCTTAAAACTCAGCTCTATGCAATTATAAAATTTGATTGGTTTGCGCAAATGCATCCAGTTCGGCTTGTGTCACCACGCGAATTGTATGCATTTCATCCACCCGAACCAAAAGCAAGCCGCCTAATGCCGGCTGATACCGTCTGGCACTGCCAAAGGGCGTATATGCGACTTGAGACTGCTCTGCGAACATCAGCCAATCTTCATGCCCCAGCATTACAGCTGCAGGAGGTTCTTGATCATTTTGCTGCATTTTCTCAATTTGTTTTGCGACAAACTGCTCAACTGTCTCAGCCCGCATATTCAGGTTATTCCTATCTCATTGCGCTTCATTCATGCATACGCTTCTACAATGCAAAAGCGCTAGCTTTATGAAGCTCAAGAAAATAATGCCGTTATTGAGTGAAACATTTTAGCCTAATCTGCGTAATGGATACTCTAATAATTTGATTATTAACAGATCTATAATTACGCACAACTCAAAGACAACATAAGCGTTATTGATGTTTTTCAACTGCTGTGAATATCTTCATAATTAGTTACACTATCTATATATAATTTTAAATCAAACATTTACTCTACTTTTCTACAATCCCAACGCTTTAATGAGTTTGTTTTTTAATCAAAAAACTGTAATTTAATAAAAAAATGGATTTTGCCCTTTAAAAAATATTTAAACATCCCTATTAAATATTTATCAATGAATAAGGAGTTCTCTCGTGAAAAAAGTAGTTAAAGCAAAAAATCTTATCGCATTCCGGCTTTGGCTGGAAAAATTAGGTTATAACGTGCGCACTCTGGCAGACAATCGAGGCTTCTCCTTCAGCTTTAAAAAAGAGTATGGTTTAGTCACTTATGATTTATCGGGCAACTCTCTAGCCATGCAGCTGGGCGAAGAGTTTGAGGATCATCTAAAAGCATAAAAGCAGAGATACCATAAGCTGCTGATTTTGGATCGAGAAAAGAAAAAGGAATTTTCGAACCCGAGCCCTCATTTTGAGGGCTTTTACATTTTCAATGCGCTTTTTTTGGCGGAATCCCTGCACCAAAACTCCTGCTTCCTTATTTTTGAAACATGGTGGGATAGAGAGACATTTATTAGCGACCAATTCCTTATATTTCAGGAGGGGGTTTTTAATTACCAACCATATAATAAATACAGATATGAATACACATTACAAATAAACAAAAACGATCTAAATTAATATTTTGATACATTGCCCCCGACTCCCTCTATAACCCGTATTTGCAAAGTTTCAGCATCGATACCAATACGCAGCTTACGCTACTGACGACGATATTCAGGCGGATGTTTCTTATGCTTCCGTTCTCCTCCCCCCAAAGAATCCCGCCAGTACTATCGACATGCAGACGCAGACCAGTGAGTGTTTAAATTAAACCAAATCGTGATGTGACTGCGATTAATCAAAGCTTGATTATGAGAAGAACGCTTGTACGATAAATTTCAGACGCAGGCTTATTCATCTGCAAACTGTATTACTGAACAGGTGCTTACGGATAGATTTGTGCAATAAAACCATCCAACTCTAAAAATCACCACATAAATAATTATTGCATTTTTGGGGGTCCATCATCTGAGTTCAATAAATCCTTAAAATCGTAATTCAATTACATTTTTATTGAATTTACCAAAAGCCTGTGTTAAAAAAATAAACAATTGCGCTGATCGTAATTTAGTTACGTTTTTATTAAGCCGTAATTTTTTGATACACCCTGTATCTCAGTTCTAGGAATGAACTGATTAACAAGGATTTGTTTTATTAAAATTGGAATTTTTATGAAAGCATCAGTTAAATATTTACTGGTGATCGGTACATTTGTACCTTTTTCACCTGCTTCTTTTGCCGAAGTTATCTTTAAAGAAGATAAACTGACTGTCACCAATAAAAACTTTTATTTTTATCGTGACTTCCGCAATGGCGAATACAACCCATCCGGCGCGAATCAATATGTACCTGTTGAGGAAAAAGAAGGCTACCGCAGCGAATGGGCACATGGCTTAATCCTCAATTATGACTCAGGCTTTACGGATGGCGCAGTTCAGTTTGGAGTCAATGCTTATGGATTATTTGGCTTTGAGCTGTATAGCGACCCATTTAAAACAGGCACAAGCAATCTGGAAATTGATAATCAAGGCAATGCAAAAGGCGCTTTTGGCGAAGTTGGAGCAAACCTCAAAGTTAAATACAAAGACACTGTGCTCACCTACGGTAATCAATTTCCGAATGTTCCAGTGCTTTGGATTAATACAGCGCGCTTGCTGCCAAGTACAGCCACAGGCTTAAGCCTGCAGGATCAAAGCTTTAAAAATTTAACCCTGAATGCAGGCTACTTCTACAGTATGAATCCTGTAGATTCGACGGAAGATTTAAACTTCTTCACCACAGACTATAGTGTTGGCATTAAAGGTGACAGCGTTAAATATTTTGGTGGCACCTATAAGTTTCCGCAAGGCAGTACAAATGCGTATGTATCTGAATTAGAAGATGTTTGGATTCAAACCTATGTCGGCGCAGATTACTTACAAAAGGTTGCTGCTCAGCAAAGCCTGAAAGTAAATTTCAATACCTATAATAACCAAGACACAGGTAAGAAAAATGGCGGAGACATCAGCACCACTATTGCATCAGCCATGCTGGGTTACTCATTGAATAACCACAAACTCAGTATCGCCTATCAGCAAGTTTTTGGTGATGAACCTGCTGACTGGGCTGGTTTTGCAACCCAAGGACCTGGTATTGCCATTGCAAATGCAGTGCAGTTTGCCACTTTCTCTGAAGCAAATGAAAAGTCTGCGCAAATCCGCTATGACTTAGATTTTTCGCCTTATGGTGTACCTGGCTTCAGCTTTATGGGACGTTATCTGTATGGCTGGGATATGGATAACCAAGACAGTACCAATACCTTTTATACCAAACGCCACGTCTATGACCCCACTGTAGACAACAAGCACTGGGAACGTGATTTACAGCTGGGCTATACAGTTCAATCAGGCACAGCTAAAGGTTTAAATGTATTACTGCGTCAAGCGACCCATCGCGCAACCAAAGGCTACCGCTATAACGATATCGATGAATTGCGTGTAATTTTGGAATATCCGCTGAATTTTTAATTCATATTAATTGATTTTGCATTGAATGATAAAAAGCAGGCTTCGGCCTGCTTTTTATCATTCAATTGGTAAATATTCAGCTTTAAATTATTCAACACAGAACCTTTATACCCACTTCGAAGATAATTTAAGAGCCGTATACCTGCATACGAATCCTTGCATGCATACAACTAATTACAAAGGGCGTTAAATGTTTAGATCTCACTAATTATCAAACACCTCAATAAATTAACATACTGATTAATAATTAAAATAAATTATATAGTCGATTTCAAAGCACTAATATCCCTTTCTCAAGCATAGTTTTACACCGTAATAATCACCTATGCTAGATAAGAAAAATCAAACACCCTGCTTCTAAATATCGTCATTGTAGAATCAAATACAAACTCATCGATTCAAACAACTTACATCAAGAAATTGCTTAAAAACCGTAAATGCAGACAGCTATCCCCCTTATCTTGCAGAAAACAACTTAAGGTGAAATATTTTATATAATCGACGGAATGCTGTTCTTCATTAATGGTTCCATTTAAACATAAAAAACCAGCATCAAAAGACGCTGGTTTTTTTAACATTATTTAAATCAATGATGGAATACTACAGATGCAGCATCCTCTTTCGCAGCATGATAGCCTTTAGGCTTACGTACAAATAGAATGAAAAAGCTGGCTATAGCTGCAGGCACAATAAAGATGAAGAAGATATTGCTTACATCGGTATTCGATGCCAATAAGTACCCGCCCAATACTGGCGCCATAATCGAACCTAAACGGCCAATCCCTAAGCCCCAGCCAATACCAGTTGCACGTGCATAATCAGGATAGAAACTGCTGGTAAATGAGTTCATGATCAAATTACCGCCAATGATGCAGAAACCCGCTGCCAACACACCCACCACTAATAATGTCGGATTGGTGTTTTGGAAACCAATAAATAAAGTCGCAATCGCCGCACCCACAAACATGGTAAATAGAATTGGCGATTTATTTTGGACTTTGTCCGCAACATAAGAAATCAATAAGGCACCTATCACACCTGATAGTAAGAATAATGACGTCATAACATTAGCGACATTGATGCTTAGGCCAGACTGTTTCAGCAACACTGGCAGCCAGCTCAGGTAGAAATACGTCAACATCATCATTGACATATATGTACCCCAGATAAAGATTGTCGGACGTGCCCAGCCATTACGAAACAAGTTCAACACAGGGAACTTGCTTTCCCCTGCAGCTACAGCCACATTTTTTGGCAAATGATTGAAGCTTTCAGGTACATTCCATGCTGGAATAAAATCTTTCACCATTGTACGGAACCGCGTATATGGAGCAGCATCTGACAAGAGATTATTAACCGCTTCAGGCAAAAATTTATAAATGAATGGAAGCATGACAATTGGAATAATACCGCCAATCATCAGTACCACTTTCCAGCCAAAAGTATCAACTAACGCGGCAGAAACCAAACCGCTTAACATGCCGCCCAATGAGTACCCTGCGGCTGCAATTGTGACCATCAAAGTACGGTAGCGAGTTGGTGAATAATCCGACATTAAGGCCAATGCATTCGGCATTGCAGCACCCATGCCTAAACCGCACAAGAAGCGCACGATCATTAATGTAGTAATGTCATAGGTGAAAATCATGCCAATAGTGAGCAATGAATAAGTCAATACACATGTCATTAAAACATTGCGGCTGCCAAAGCGGTCACCCAAAGGCGAGATCAGCATTGCACCTAACGTTAGGCCTAAAATGTTTGCGGTAAATACAGGGGCAAAAGTCGCTGCAGGCAATGACCACTGCTCTGAAAGTATTGGCACCATATAACTGATGGCTTGGGCATCATAGCCATCTGTAATTAAAACAATTAAAACAATTGCAAGTGCCCACCATGTCCTTTTGGAGACTGGGTTTTTATCCAAGGCTTCTCGATAAGCCAGTGTTTTTGAATTACTCATAAAAATCCTTTCTACATTTAATCCATATATAAATGCGTCGTCTATGATTACATTTATTACGCTCATCGTAATTCAATTCTATTTTTCTTGCAATAGTAAAAAAAACTGTTTAAGGTAAAAAAGACAGCACGGCAACTGCTGGATTTTAAGCCGAATTAAAAAGGATATTTTCATGACACAACGTACAGTATTGATTACTGGTGCCGGTCAAGGAATTGGCGCAGGACTCGCAAAAATATTGGCGAATGCTGGCTACAAAATTATTGCGACAGATATCAATCAGCAAAATTGTGAAAAATTATTAAGCGAATTGGCAGGAACGGGCCACCTCGCCTATGGCATGGATGTATCAGATGAACAGCAGGTACAGCACGTTTTTGCTGAAGCCGAAGCAAAAGCTGGGGGGATTGACTGCCTTGTCTGCGCAGCAGGTATTCTCATTTTGCACAATGGTCAGCGTAAACTGATTGTCGATACAGATTTGTCGGAGTGGGAGCTTACCCACACAATAAACACGCGCGGCACATTCTTATGCACCCGTGAATTTGTCCGAGCACGCATTCAAAGCCCTGTAGCACATGGCCGTATCGTGACATTTTCTTCATGCGCTGCTCAGCTTGGTGGCTACCGCTCAAGCTCGGCCTACATTTCTAGTAAAGCTGCGGTTTTAGGCTATACCAAGGCGCTGGCGCGTGAAGTGGCAGAACATCAAATTACAGTCAATGGTATTGCGCCGGGCCTGATTGACACAGCCATGCTGCGCCTTTCAATGAAAGATGGTCAGGAACAAGCCGCAGCGTCCAATATTCCCTTGCAGCGCTTAGGGCAAGTCGAAGACATTGCTGCAGCCATTCAATTTTTAATTTCAGAGCAAGCCGCCTACATCACAGGTTCAATGATTGATGTAAATGGCGGCTACCGCATGCAATAAACATCTAAGGATAGGTAGGTTTTATATGGAAACGAATTTAGAAAAGAAATACGCATTGGTGACTGGCGGCGCCAGCGGCATGGGCCTTTCCTGTGTCAAACGCTTATCCCAAGACGGCTTTAGCGTGTTCTTTTTAGACCGTAATGCAGAACAGGTAGAAGCCATAACCCAAGACTTGAATGCTCAAGGCTTTGACGTTAAAGGCTATGTAGTCGATCTGACCGATGAGTCTGCACTGGAAAAATTGATTGATGAATTGCCAAGCTTATCTGCACTGGTCAATAACGCAGGTATTTTTGATGAGCGTTTATTTGATGAAGCGTCTTCTGCAGATTTCCGCCGCATGTTTGAAGTAAACACCATTGCAGTGCATAACTTGACGCAATTGGCTGTTCGTAAAATGCCAAATAACTCGCGCGTAGTAATCATTGCTTCACGCGCCTATTTAGGTGCAAAAAACCATATTCATTACGTTTCGTCTAAATCTGCCGTGGTTGGTTATACACGTGCGGCAGCCATGGAACTTGCACCGCGCGAAATTATGGTCAATGCCATTGCGCCCGGTTTAATTGAAACACCAATTCTTAAATCACTCACACCTGAACGCCGTAAAGCGCAAGAAGCGCTGCAGCCGACTGGCAAAGCAGGCATGCCTGAAGATATTGCCCATGCGGTGTCTTTCTTCAGCAGTACTAAGACTTGCTTTATTACAGGCCAAATACTATTTGTCGATGGCGGGAAATCTTTAGGCGGCAGCTACGCTTAAAACAGCCAAAGTTTAACCTTTAATCTTTTAGCAATATGAATCTCCTTGTCTTTGTCATATTGCCTTTTTTATTCCATGAAGGACTGAACATGACTCAATCCTATACTGCCTTAATTACAGGCGGCGGCCAGGGACTTGGCCGTGCAACGGCACTAGAAATGGCAGCAAACGGCATTAATGTACTCATTACCGATATAAATGAAGATGCCGTAAAAGAAACCGTCAGCTTGATATCTGATGCCGGAAGAATTCACTATATTATTCAAGATGTTACTGCTGAAGATGCGCCTCTACAAGCTGTGCAGGCTGCCATTGAGTATTTTGGCGGCTTGGATTGGCTCATTAATAACGCAGGCATCGGCAAATCTAAAAGCCTGATGGACACCAGCGATGCAGATTGGGACCGCTACAGCGACCTGAACCTGCGCAGTGTATTCCGCATGTCTAAAGCAGCCATTCCCCATATGCAGGCAGGCCGCGGGGCAATTATTAATCTTGGTTCTATTTTTGGCTTACTGGGCAATCCAGGCACAGCGCCCTACGCCGCAACCAAAGCCGCAGTGATGGGTTTAACCAAACAAATGGCGACCGACTTAGGCCCGCAAGGCATTCGTGTCAATGCGATTGCACCGGGTTTAATCAAAACACCATTGACCGCGGAACGTATTGATCATGACCGCAACTTCCAAAAACTCATGGTCGAAACCACCCCTTTTCAGCGTGTAGGCCGTCCTGAAGATATTGCCAATGCGATTTATTTCCTTTGCTCTGATAAAGCCAGCTTTATTAATGGCCACACACTGGTGGTCGATGGCGGCTGGAGCACCTCAAATTATGTTTATTCTGCTTTGAACGAGATTTAAAAAATGCAATACGAACTTAGATTTTACTATATCGAAAAAGGCCGCATGGCTGACATTGAAGCGCGTATGCGTGATGGCTTACCACCGCTTTTAAATAAACACTGCATCAATGTGGTTGGCCGCTGGAGCGTTTTGGCAGGTCCGCAATGTTCTATGTTCATTTACTTAATGGCATGGAAGGATAATGCAGAGCGCGAAGCACATTGGGGCGGTTTCTACAATGATCCAGATTGGTGGACGTTGCGTGCAGAAACCAATGTAGGCACTGAACTGGTGGAATATTATGATATTCATTTGCTCTCTCCTGCTATTTCTTGGCTGAATCATGCAGAAAAACATGGCTTACCAACAATCGGCGCATTACATGAATTAATCGTACAACCGATTGCCAATGGTCAGCCTAAAGTAGCGCAAGAATATTTAGAACAAACCGCCTTCCCAACATTGATTAAGCATGGCGGCGATATCCTCGGCAGTTTCGTACCGCAAAGCGGCATGAATATGCCGGGCATAGTCAGCATCATTAGCTGGCCAAATTTTGAAGCGCGTCTTGCTGGCTGGAAAGCCTATTGGGCAGATCAAGCTATTCAAACTGCATTAAAACAGCAGCATCAGCAACTTGGCAAATATTTACTAGGCCGCTCAGACATTTATCTGCTTGAACCTGCTTCATTCGCGCCCATTCATCCAAGCTTAGGACGGATTAAATGATCAAAGAAGTCGATTTACTGGTTGTTGGCAGCGGCGCAGCAGGCATGTGCGCTGCCATTGTTGCCAAACTTTCGGGTTTAAATGTCCTGTTGATTGAAAAATCCAGCAAAATCGGCGGCACCACTGCCTTATCTGGCGGTGGAACGTGGATTCCACTTAATCATCAAGGCATTGCTTTAGGCGTACAAGATACATTGGAGCAAGCCGAGCTGTATTTAGATACCGTTATTGGAACGGATGCCCCTAAAGCACTGCGCAGCAACTTTTTAAAATTTGGCCCAGAAATGCTGAAGTTCATGGAGCAGCACACTGAAGTTAAATTTTCTGGCCGCAAATATTCACCCGATTATTTACCGACTAAACGTGGTGCAGGTACTGGCGGGCGGGCCTTAGATCCACTGGAGTTTGATGGTCGTTTATTGGGCAAAAACTTTGAAAATCTGAAGAATCCCCTACCTGAGTTTTTAGTCTTTGACGGCATGATGGTCAATAAAATGGATATTGACCTGCTGCTGCGCGCTAAAACCAGTGCCGATGGTTTTTTCCATGCTGCAAAAATGGTGACTCGTTTTGCGCTAGACCGTTTACGTGGTTATTCACGCGGGACGCGTTTGGTTTTGGGCAACGCGCTAGCGGGCCGTTTATATAAAAGCATGCTTGATTTAAACATTGAGATAGTGACTGAAACCGCAATTCATAGCCTAGAAAAAAATGTGGCTGGCCGTGTAGATACAGCATATTGCCAGCAGCAAGGTCAAACACTGAGCATCATAGCTAAAAAAGGCATTGTCTTGGCAACAGGCGGTTTCCCCAATAACCTTAAAATGCGGCAACAGTATTTGCCTGCGCCCACAGGTCTTTGGTCTGCAACCAATCCGCATAATACCGGTGATGGCATTCAAGCAGGTTTAGGCATGGGAGCTGCTATGGGCAATAATGTGAATAATGGCTTTTACTCTCCTATTTCACAGCGCAAGCGTAAAGACGGCACGACGGCTAATTTTCCGCATCTCATGCTAGACCGCTATAAACCCGGTATTATTATGCTAAATGCTGAGGGTAAACGTTTTGTCAATGAAGCCAATTCATATCATGACTGCGGTGCGGCGCAATATCAGTCCAATGCCAATCCAGGCTGGATTATTTGTGATGCTGCTGCTATGAAAAAATATGGTTTAGGGCTTGTGCGCCCGAATCCAAATCAAACCGAGCTGGGTGGATTTATTCAAGAAAACTATTTAATACGTGCAAACAGCATTAATGAATTAGCAACTCAGATTAAGGTTAAGGCTTCAATCTTAGAAAAAACGCTTCAAAATTATAACCAAGACGCTGTTACGGGCGCAGACCGTGAATTTGGCAAAGGCAGCAATATTTACAATACCTACTTGGGCGATCCAACCCATGCGGGTAATCCATGCCTAGCACCCGTAGATCAAGCGCCTTATTATGCCATTCAGATATTCCCGGGAGATATTGGCACCTCTGCGGGTTTAGTTACCGATGAATTTTCCCGCGTGCTGGATCATAATCAGCAAGTCATTTCTGGCCTATATGCCGCAGGTAATGATATGAACTCAATCATGGGCGGTCATTACCCAGGCCCAGGCATTACCTTAGGCCCCGGTCTGACTTTTGGTTATATTGCCGCTAAACATGCTGCTGGCAAACTTTAATTCAGCTTCGTTTGAGCATGCAGTAATAAGACATTGTTTTATTTTACTGTATTCAATAAAAAAGGTGGATCTTCTCAGATCCACCTTTTTATACAAATAACACTAAAATCACATTGCATCAAGGTTACAGCCTAATTTATAGCTAACTTCACGTACCGTACGGCACAAAAGCTTTCCAGATTCACTGTCAAAATTTACATCAAAAGTATCCTGCATACCAATTACGGTAATCACACCAACAATACGCTGATGAATATCAAAAATTGGGGCAGACATCGCATTGACGCCAGTCATCACTTTCCCATGAATCCCGTTTATCCCTTGTTCGCGGATTTTTAAAATTTTTGCACGGATCTTGCCTAAATTGTCTATACCGTGTGTTTTTTTCAATTCATCTTCAGGAATATATGAACAAAAGACTTGCCCTGTTGAAGACTCCATCAAAGGCAATACTGAACCCACCTTGGTCACCATCGTAAATGCTTTCGGCGCTTCTTCAAGATGAATCACCGTTGGACCTTTATTTGCCCAAATCGCCAAGAAGCAAGTTTCTTGAATATCTAAACACAACTGACGCACATAAGGCGTTGCAACCTTGACAACATCTAAACTGCCCAGGGCAGCGGCGGCAACATATAAGGCTGTTGGCCCTAATTTATATTGGCTTGTTTCAGCATCCTGCTCAGCAAAACCGTTAGCAAGAAGCGCCTGTAAGTAACGATGCAATTTACTTGCTGGAATATTCAAATGCTCTGACAAACTGCTCAAAGTTGTAGATGGAGCTAAATCTGCCAGACCTTTTAAAATATCAGTACTCAGCTCAGCAGCTTGTACTTTTTGCTGGCGTTTTAATGGCACTGCATTTGTTATTTCATTCGCCATAGTCTTTACTGTTAACTCTCATAATAGATTAAGTCTAAATATGTTTTATCTCATATAATAGAGGATAGATGTATTATTTATTACACTTATCTTTTTTTATTTAAGAAAGTTCTCCTATCATAAGCAGTTAATATCCATAAACTTATTTCTAAAAGTACAAGGCTTTGCTGCACAAACCCACCATTGACTGCTTCTTCAGCAACATAATTTCCGAATGAATAAGCCTGAAACCAAAATCTATCGCACAAACAATTGGTCCTCGTATAACCAAGCGAGGAAATATATTAATTTGGTTTAATCATCAGACTCAATGGTATGCACAGCCAAAAAGCAAGCATGGGAGGATTACCCAGTCGCCTCCATCACAGGCGATATTCAAATTAATGTCTTCTATGTTTAAATTCAGCTTTACCTAAGATTTTTGAAGCATTTGTTAGCAGATAACAGAATAAGTAAGCTATTAATTACTATACTCACAACTACAAATTTAAAATCCACAAAAAGAATTCGTGATGCATTCCGTAATTTAAATCTATCATTCAAATAATTTAGGAGACTTTTTCCTACAAAATTTTACGCCTTAACTTATCTGCAAATGACGAACGTGGATCAATATTTATTTACTGTTGATTCATTTTCCAAATATTTCATTCTGAAAATTCAAAACAGTTTCTGATGTGTATTCCAGCATTGCAAGTGAAATTCAGGATACAAATAAAGATGCATAGACTGAGTTTTTATATAAGTCCATATGCAAATACATAAGGCAATAAAAAAACCTTAACTCTTTTAGAATTAAGGTTTTAGACTTCATAAGAAGTTATATAAATAAAAATCTGGTGGGGATAGAGAGACTCGAACTCTCACGCCCAGAAGGCGCTGCGACCTGAACACAGTGCGTCTACCAATTCCGCCATATCCCCTTAGGTCGCCAATTATAACAATATAAATGGACTTTTTCACATACCGTTGCTTTAAAAAACCCACTATTAAACTAAAACCTGCAGTTTTACTTCAATACTTGATGGTGGGGACGGAGAGACTCGAACTCTCACACCTTGCGGCGCTGGAACCTAAATCCAGTGCGTCTACCAATTTCGCCACGTCCCCATCAGGGTGCTGACATAATGTCAGTCTTTTAAAGCTTGGCAGAGGATCAAGGACTCGAACCTTGACGAACGGTTTTGGAGACCGTCATGCTACCATTACACCAATCCTCTATTTTCTTAAACACTCAAACCTAAGTTTAAGCTTTAAGTGGTGGGGACGGAGAGACTCGAACTCTCACACCTTGCGGCGCTGGAACCTAAATCCAGTGCGTCTACCAATTTCGCCACGTCCCCAATGGCTGTGTATATTATAGAGATCACCTTTATATGACAAGCCCTTTTTAGAAAAAAGCTTTTCGTTTGCTTAAATAAAAATCAAAAAAGCCTCTTTGCAGATTTCCTAAGCATTTTCAGCTATTAAGCATGCTTTTATTTGGGAAAAATCACGCATTCTTTGCATTTTTTGTTTCATCAGCATGCTCTGCAATAAAGGCAGAAAACGCCTAAATGGCTCTGGAAGATCAATTATTAATCGCTGACAATGCAAATACGCCCATTCTTCATAACTATTTGCACTCAAGCGCCTGCCAGAAAGCCATTCCAGCAGCACTATGCCTAAAGCATAAATATCACTTTGCACACTTTTCGCCTGACCATGAAACAATTCTGGAGCCATATAGCGCGGAGTTGCATTCATCGGCCGTATCATTTCACTATTGATGAGGATTGATTGCTCAAAATCGATCAATCTCACTTGCCCCTCATAACTTAAAAAATGCTCTGCCTTAACATCGGCATGCAGATAGCCCAATGCTGCCAGCTGCTCCAGCGCATTGACCGCTTGCAGAATGATTGAGGTGATATCATTGCAGCTGAGCTGATTTGGATTTTCAAAAAAAGCGGATTGCCCATGAGGCAATAATAAAAACTGCGGATAAAGCTGTTCAATTTGAAGAACATCATCTGGCTGCGTTCTGCTGGCATTCACCGGCCTGAGATTCATCTGGTCTATAGATACAATCTGATACGGCAGTAAAAAGCTTGGACTATGCGCGGACCATTGCTGATATAAAGACAATTCCTGCAAAAAACCCTGCTCTGCATGCGCAAAGCCGCCAGTATTCTTACACTGCCCTTTCAGCCAAACTTGCGCCGGCTCCTCGCCCTCTTTGGCGCAAGCAATCTGCAGCAGATACAAATAACGCCCAAAGCTTAAACTTCGGGTTTTAGAAATTAAAGTATATTTCGCCGTTTTCAGCGCGCGTTCATTCCACTGCAGGGTCATGCAAAGCCAGTAAAATTAAACAGCAATGAATTCTGCATGCTGCTGTTCAGGCGAATTTTGATAATTCAGCAGCTCTAAGCAGTGCTGGATTGTTTTACCAACCCGTGCATGTGTTTCGATCAAGGAAATTTTTGGCCATGTCGCCCGCTCTCCTTCTCGCTGCAGCACTTTAAATAAATATGGCCGCGGGTTCTGCAGCATATAGCTGTAATGGCGCAGGCTATGCTTGCCAACAATATTGACATCACCGTAATAGCGCTGATCCACCACACCATAGCCATGATCCAGCAAACGGCGCATCGGCGGCACACTGCCTACCCGCTCACGGGCAAAATCCATCACCCCTTTGGTAATGACTTTACCTTGACGGCGGATGATCCGCTCTGGCCAGCTCAGCATATCTTTACGGAATCGGGAAATATCATTTTGCATAAATGGGACAATATGCGGATTGACCTGACTGGCAATCGTATAGTTAATATTATACAAACGCGCCATTTTCTCTTGCGGAAAATCACTTCTCACACTGCCGTCAACCCAGCGTGTAGAAGCCATATAAGGGGTATATTGTCCGTCATAGCGCTTGCTGGTCAGCTTCACAGGCGGAAATAAAATCGGCACAGCGCATGATGCCAGTACCGCACTCCAAACCAGCAAGTCTGGGGATGTATAAGCATTCATAATGCGCGCATCCTGTGAGGCATCATAAGGCGCAACTGCAATATTGATATTCAAGCCTGAATTTTTTTGCGCCTCGGCAAAGGTCATATCGCCTAAATTTTCGACCAAAAAATTTTTCAAATACTTCACATCAGCCAAGCCGCCATTGCCCCGAAGCAAATCGCTGAGCTTTCTGAAATGGAAAGCTTCACTGTAAAAATTTTGCCCTTTTAATATTTCCATAAATTCAGACGGCTTAGCCACACCAAGCATGCCTGTCATAATTGCGCCGGCACTGGAGCCTGACAGCACTTTTGGCATCAGATCCTGCTCCATAAGCGCCTTGCATACCCCGGTATGAAACAAACCCAGCGTCGAACCGCCAGAAAACATCATGGCGGGCTGCCCAAACGCTTTTTGGCAATTTTCAAAAAAATTGATTTTTTCCGCCGCGGTTAAACAATCACACTGCTCAGAAGCGATAAAAGCCAAACCTTCACTCACTGCAGCGACATAATCTTCAATAATTTTTTTAGTGCCGACATAGGTCACTGAAAATAAAAGCGGATGCGCAATATTTGCAATATCGTAAGTCAGACCTTCACTCAAAATGTACATTAAATCGCGTGTGCGCTTTTGCAGCCGGTAGCGCTTAAGCAGAGACAAACGGTGAACAATAATTTCCGCATCAAAATAAGGGGAACAATTATCCAGCTTCCATTCTTGGGCGCCGGATTCCTCATCAATTTTCAGCGCGATGCTTTTCCATTCTTCATAACTTTCCGCCATTTCCAGCTGACGGTTTAATTTTTTAACTCGATACGCCTGATGCGGGTTAATATCCCGAGCAAAGTCTTTAAATAGCATATCCATTCCTCAGCGCTGGCCTTTATTGGCTGCATAAACTGGCACATTGACTCAATAAGCCGTGCATATCATCCTGCAGTTAAACTGTTGCAAAATTTGAACATCAATTCAATAGTTATAAATTGCATCAGTTGGCATATCATGCCGAAATACTATACATTGTTGTTGTAAAATTACACCTATTCATCGACTAATCACAAGCTGAATACCCATGCCAACTATAGATTTGCCAGATCATATTTTAAATTCTCTTTCTGCGGTACTTTTACAATTACAGCAAACGCTTCCTGAAATAAAAAAGCTGCCGGATTTTTCAACCGCCGCTTATAAGTGGGAAGATAAACAGCTGAAAGCCATTGATCAGCCGAAAAAGATGTATCTGGAAGATCTAAAAGGCATTGAGCGCCAAAAAGATAAAGTGATTCAAAATACTTTGCAATTTTTAAAAGGCTTGCCTGCCAATGATGTGCTGCTGACAGGCTCACGCGGCACAGGCAAGTCTTCAATTGTCCGCGCATTGCTGACTGAATATGAAGCGCAAGGCCTGCGTTTGATTGAAATTGAACGGGATGATTTATCTGACTTGCCTGAAATTCAAAAATTAATTGCGAATCGGCCTGAAAAATTTATCGTTTACTGTGATGATTTGGCCTTTAATGCTGAAGATGAAAATTACCGCAGCTTAAAAAGTGTTCTGGATGGCTCACTGCAGTCTGGCGCAAGCAATTTCATTATTTATGCAACCAGCAACCGCCGTCATTTGCTGCCCGAGTTTATGCATGAAAACACACCTGTAACACGGGTTGATGTTCCCCAATACACGGAACTGCATCCGCAGGAAGCCATTGAAGAAAAAATTTCACTGTCTGACCGTTTTGGCATGTGGCTGTCATTTTATCCAATGGATCAAAAACTGTATCTGGAAATTGTCGAGCACTATCTGATGAAAGCAAATATGCCATTTACAGAAGAAGCCCGGGCAGAAGCCTTAAGATGGTCTCAAGGACGCGGTCAGCGGTCAGGGCGTGCAGCTTATCAGTTTTCCAAACACTGGATTGGGTCACAGCAGTTACTGAATTTATAACTCTGTTTTCTAGGTTTAAATTCTCCATACACAATAAGATAAAGGCTCTGTTTGTTTTAAACTGAGCCTTTCTTTCACAGCAGTCTCTAGTTTACATATTCCTTAAGTATCTTTGGAGTCAAAAAAAATCCCCCAAGCCTACTTTAATAAAGGATAAAAAAGCCCAGATCTTCTGTCCGGGCTTTTTTTATTATTTTTATGACTAGCCTTTAAGCTTCTTCAGGATTACTCAATTCCGTCATCGGCCAGCGCGGTGTTGTTGTCACCGCCAAACCATCATGCTGTCCAGCTTTTAAGCGCTGATAGCCGGCAAATGCAATCATTGCGCCATTGTCTGTACATAATGCTGGTTCCGCATAATAAACTGTCGCGCGAATTTTAGCTAAATCTGCTTCCAAACGCTCTCTGAGACGGCTGTTTGCACTTACACCGCCAGCAATCACCAAACGTCTCAAGCCCGTTTGCTTTAATGCTTTCACCGATTTTTTTACCAGCGTATCAACCAGCGCCTCTTGAAAAGAGGCGGCGATATCCGCTTCACGCCCTTCACCTTGTACTTTTTTCAGCTGAACTGAAACCGCTGTTTTTAAACCGCTGAAAGAAAAATCCAAACCTTGATGCAGCATTGGACGCGGGAATTCAAAAGCATTCATATCCCCTTCAGCGGCCAATTTCGAAATATTCGGTCCGCCCGGATACGGAAGCCCCATCATTTTGGCGACTTTATCGAAAGCTTCACCCGCAGCGTCATCAATGGATTCGCCCAATAATTCATATTGACCAATGCCATAAGCTGCCATCAATTGCGTATGACCGCCAGAAACCAGCAGCGCCACAAAAGGAAATTCTGGCGGAGTCTTTGACAGCAAAGGCGCCAGCATATGGCCTTCCATATGATGCACGCCAATTGCCGGTTTATTCAGCGCAAAGGCCAAAGTTCGGCCAAACAGCGCACCGGTCATAAGTGCACCCATCAAGCCTGGCCCGCGGGTATAGGCAATCGCATCAATTTCAGATTTTTTGATGCCGCTGTCAGCCAAAAGCTGTGTAATTAAAGGAATTAATTTGCGCACATGGTCACGTGAAGCCAGTTCTGGTACGACGCCGCCATATTCTGCATGCAGTTTAATTTGGCTATACAGCACTTGCCCGCGCAAACCCAACTCGCTGTCATACAATGCAAGTCCTGTTTCATCACAAGATGTTTCTAAGCCTAAAACGATCATTAAACTGCCTATAACCTGTATCAAATCTATTGCGAAACCTATTATAGACTTGTGGTATGAGATGTAAATGAGTAAAATACTGACCTTCACTTGTGATCGAAGGCAATTTCGCCCTAGATCTTATCCATAACTTAATGAGGATTCTTCATGCCACAAGTTAAATTGAAAGAAGGCGAGCCAGTAGACGTAGCTATCCGCCGTTTCAAACGTTCATGCGAAAAAGCTGGTGTTTTGGCTGACGTTCGTAAACGCGAATTCTACGAAAAACCTACTCAAGAACGTAAACGTAAAAAAGCTGCTGCTGTTAAACGCTACCAAAAGAAATTGGCGCGCGAATCAGTACGTACTACACGCCTTTACTAAGATTAATTTGTGATTGATTGACTAACCTGGACAAGATAAATGACTACTTTAAAAAACCAAATAACTGATGTTTTGAAAGCAACTATGCGTGCTAAAGAAATGAGCAAGTTAACGGTAATTCGTAGTCTACAGGCAGCAATCAAGCAAATTGAAGTCGATGAACGCATTGAGCTTGATGATACTCAGGTTCTTGCGGTCATTGAAAAGCAAATAAAACAACGTAAAGAATCGGTTAAAGCCTTTGAAGGCGCTGGCCGAGAAGATTTAGCTAGTAAGGAACAAGCCGAAATTGAAATTTTATCTCAATTTCTACCAGAAGCTATGACTGAGGAAGAACTTGATTCCATCATTGCGCAAGCAATCGCTGCGCAAGAAGCTACTAGCATGAAAGATATGGGTAAGGTGATGAACTCTCTGCGTCCGCTCATAGCCGGGCGCGCCGATCCTTCTCAAGTTTCTGCAAAAATTAAAGCAAAACTTGCTTAATACCCAAACACTTCCCTCTTTTGCGTTGAACTGCCTTAAAATTTAAAGCATAAGTTTAAGACAGTTCTTTCGTCAGCATTAAAAATCACCAGATCCATTCAATAATAATTAATTTAAATTGCATTGAACATTATAGCGTTTCAGCATCTGCATTTCTTTTGAAGACAATACTTGAGCAATCACATCTTTTTTAGTGATATTGGCATATTGCTTATCCAAGTATGCCCGATTCACATCAGCCGCCTGATATAAATCATTTGCGTATTTGCCTAAAATTTGACAAAAACCTGCCTGCTGCGCAGCAGTAAATCCGCGCTGCATGGGATCAAGCGTTTTCAAAAAATTCCGAGTATCCTGCTGATAATTTTCATTAATTTTTTCGACTGCCTGCACATATTGCTCGGCGCTTGCCGCCTGTACCTGCTGCAGTGAAATCCCCAGCGCAAATAAAGCAAAAATAATATTTTTCATTAAATCAATCTTTATCATGAAGTTTAAACAATCAGTGCGCATTGTAGCATTGAGCCAAAATAGCGCATAACTCAAAACGAGTTAATACAAATAAAATCCGGCTGATAGTGCTGAAATCCGCCCTCTTTCGGCGCAGGCAGCGCGCCTTGCGTGACCGTGCCTAAACGCAAGCGCAGCACATTCGGCAAATCAGTTCGGTAAGAATATAATGGACTGCCGCATTGACAGCAGAATACACGGGCCTTATTTGGAGTATGAAAATACTCTTTTAAGCTGCTGGCGCCTTGAATCAACTGAAATTTTGATTCATCAATTGGGCTATTCCAGCCAAATACTGCACCTTGCGCCAACCTGCAATGCTGGCAAAAACAGATGATGCTGCATTCCAGTTCAGCTGTATATCGGTATTTTACTGCACCGCACAAACACTGCCCTTGAATCATTACAGCACCTCAATATTTAAAATTATTCTGGCTTGAAGCATGTTCATTTAATTTATTTCAAATCAAGCCTTATTACTCAACATGCCTTACTCTGTCAATACAGATCTAACACAGCGATTTTTTAATTCCGTCACCTTGACCTAAACGTTCAATTGCCTGTCTTTCTGCATTTCTTTTAAGCGCTGTTCTATGACTGCTTCAATTGACTTATGCTCTTTCGCCAAGCGCTTGGCATGCAATAAAGACTTTATGGCATTTTCTTCACTGCCCGACCAAAACTCAACTTCCGCACGGTAGCGCAATACATTGACAGACCGCAATGCAGATGAACTGTCAGCATTTGCAGATTGCTGCATTAGACGCCAACCCGATACATCATGCGGATTGCTGCGCAAAAACTGACGTACCGTCAACTCCGCCTGAGCCGGCTGTTTATTCCGGATGAGAACTTCCGCATATTTATAATTCAATGCTCGGTTTTCCGGCATAACCGCTGCCGCGCTGCTGATTAGGCTTAATGCATTTTCAATTTTATTTTGTCCTAAATAAATATCCGCCTGCAGCAGCGTCATCAGCACATGACTGGATTTAATATTTTGAGCTTTATCCAGGGTAGCTTGCGCAGCTGAAAAATCACCGTGCTGCACTTGAAATGCAGTCAGCGCCAGCAGCCCTGCAAAATTATTTTGGCTGGCCAGCGACTGCAGCTGCTGTTCACTGCTTTGCGCCGACAGTACACGGCTATACTGCTTAATGACTTCAAAATCTTCATTATCTAAACTTGGCTTTACCTTAGGCAGCTGATTTGCTCTCAAGCGCGCCTCACTCATACGCTGTGTAGTAAGCGGATGCGTGAGCCAAAAATCCGGTAAAAAACTGACCTGACTTGTAGCACGGTTCATTACTTCAAAAAAATCCGCCATGCTTTGCGGATTGTAGCCCGAAGCATACATATACTGCATGCCGATGCGGTCCGCTTCACGTTCTTGATTCCGGCTATATGTCAGCTGCTTATCTAAAAGCGCCGCCTGCGAACCCAGCATCACGGCAGCGCCTACATCTCCATCCGCTTGAGATGCAACCAATGCACCTACCAGTATACCAGCCAAAGAAAGCAAGCCTTGCCCTTTAAAGGCCTCTTGAGAACGGCTGTAATGACGCTGTGTAACATGCGCAATCTCGTGCGCCATTACTCCTGCCATTTCATCCATATTGCGTGCAGAATTAATCAAACCCGCATTTAATGCAAATAAACCGCCCGGCACTGCAAACGCATTAATTTGCGGATCATTAATAATCAACAGCCCCACGGGCTGATTAAGCTGTGTCTGACTCAAAATATGTGAAAATACTGAATATAAGCGATCTTCCAGCCACGGGTTCTGTAAAACTGGCATTTGCTTATTTACTTCGCGGAATACCTTTTCACCAATCGCTCTTTCATTTTGCTGATCCAGCAAGCCCACGCCGCTGCCAATATTAGGCACCGCAAATTGAGCAGCTGAATTGAATTCTACCGTTTGAGTATGTGCAGCCGCAGTGCACACCGCCAAACTGCACGCCAGCAAAATTTTTTTCAATACTACATCCCAATCTGATTCAATGCTTACCACAGAAATATAGCATTGAAAAATGAGCAATCATGAAAGAAAGTGTTATTAATTTTTTATTTTAAAAATTTACTTCACAGCATAACGCGGCGTTTTGCCCGCCAATGCATCAACTAAGTTTTTATAGGCCAATTCTGCCATGCGCTTGCGGGTTTGCGCCGTTGCAGAACCTATATGCGGCAGTGTCACGGCATTATCCAGCTGGAATAGTTCTGAACTTTGCAGCGGTTCCTTTTGATAGACATCCAAGCCGGCTGCAAAAATACTGCGCGCTTTCAATGCCTCAATAAGCGCCTGCTCATCTAATACAGATCCGCGGGAAATGTTGACCAATACAGCATGCTGCTGCATCAGCTGCAATTCGCGGGCGCCAATAAGGGATTGCGATGCCGCATTTAAATCTACTGCAATTACAACAAAGTCCGAACGGCGCAGCAGTTCATCCAAACCGCAGAATTCAGCCTTAAGCTGTTCGGCTATTTCAATTTTTTCATGACGGTTATGGTACAGCACATTCATGTTAAAGCCATGAAAACCGCGCCGGGCAATAGCCGCACCAATATGCCCCAAACCGATAATGCCCAATGTTTTACCATAAATATCCACGCCAAATTGCTCTGGGCCAGCAGTGCGAACCCATTGCCCCTGCTTGGTCCAAGCATCCAGTGCTGGGATTTTTCTGGCAGCGCTCATCAGCAAAGTAAAAGCCAGATCTGCTGTAGTTTCTGTCAGGACATGCGGAGTATGCGTCAGCAAAATATTCTTGTGCTTTAAATAACCCACATCATAGTTGTCATAGCCAACACTGACGCTGGAAACAATCTTCAGCTTTTCAGCATGCTTCAAATTATTTTCATTCAGCACACGGCCTGCGCCAATCATTCCGTCAGCATCACGGCTTTCATCTAAAATCTGCTGATTGACATCGCCTTTTTTCGGATTGATTTGAACAACATGATATTGCTGTTCCAGTTTCATCAAAATTTCATTATCGATTTGGCTAAAAACAACAACTTTCTGAGTCATAACCACTTCATTCCTTGATTTTATTTTGCATAAATTGCCATAGGCGTTTTTTTAACAGCGGCTGATCCAGCATTTCCTGCAGTGAGGCCAATTGAATGCTTTGAGAAGACTGCAAATGCGGAATATCACCCAAACACAATATATTTTTATTGACAGCAACGGCATCTAAAAAGCCCTGAACATAAGAACCAGCTCCACGTCCATCCTGCATATTCTGCCATGCAAATGGCCATTGCAGATTGAAAAATTCAGCAGAAACCGCCCTTTGAATATTGCGCCATAACAATTGCTGATCTGCGGTAACCGCCGTAGCGTCCATAATTAAAACGCATTGCGGCAAGCAGATCGCTTCAATGGAAAATGCTGAAATCTCTAAAGCAGGTACATGCAGCTCTTGTACAGGAACCGGATTTACATCGGCTTTTGGCTCCGCAGCAACGCCTATATAATCTGCCAGAACATCTTGTGCCGCAATGGCAGGCTCTGCAGAACGGTTTTCCGGCACAGCCGCTTCAAACACCGCCGGAGCCTGCGGCAAAATAATTTCTGAAATTGGCTCGTGTGCAGCGCGATCCCGCCAAATTTCAGGCTGATGAGGCTGACATGCGGCGCCCTTAGGAATCCAAATATCGATTCCCAATGCCGCCATTATGTCACGCTGATGCCCCATCATGCTTTCATCACACCAAATTGTTCATCGATATTCTATCGGGATTAACCGCACTTTGCTGTACTTTTATTTTAATTCAGCTCAAACCGTGCTCATATTCATTTTTCCAGCACGTTTCTATTGGCTCCGCCATTAATAGGCAGATGAGCTGCACACATCAAACTTTCTTTAAATGATCATCAGGCTATTTTTCTTCTGCATCAAGTCAATCATTTCATCTGTTTCAAACCCCAGACGCCAATACAGCAATTCCAGCACATCAAGCTCATCTTGAGTAATGATTCGGTCATTCCACAAACAAATTTCGGCTACTGCTAAAATACTGAACCGGTCACGCAGCAACAGGCCTGCAATATCGTTTAAAATTTCAGCCAAATCAATCGGCTCATCTGAAATATCGCTATAGCGTTCCAGCTCCTTTTGGCTCAGAATTCGCTTTAAAATCATTTCACGCACTTCCAGCTGGCTATCACTGTTGATTTGCTGCACATGCAGCAAGGCATCAATCAGCCGCACAATACTGGGCTTTACATCCTCTAAAGCCGTGGCGGTATGAATGGGCATCAGATTCAATTCAAACTTCACCTTTTCCAGCAGCAATGCATCCAGCAAGCCTATTTCCCCATCCTCTTGAATAATGCGCGCCAATTTCATCAAAAACTGTCTTGCAATGGTTGCCGGCATGCCGCCAATATTTTTGCAGGCTTCTTTGAAAATCGCAATATGCACCCGCCCGTCCAAATTCAGCAATGAGTCCACAATAGCCCGGCTGACCTCTGCATCTGTAGGTATAAACTCCCTATATTGACGGATCATTAAAATCGCGACCATCACTTCGCGGGAACCCGTCGCGGTTTGCATGGCCCGGTCAATTAGCTCAGGACGCCGCCAATTGGCGCGAATCTCGGATTTCAAAGGTTTAATCGCATCTTTTATCGCAAAACTGATAGGCGACAGGCGGAGCAATGGCAAAGGCTGCGGCGAACTCCACGGTAAAACGACATCTGGGCTGATTTCTTCCAGCGAACGAAAGAGACTAAACAACGGCTGGTTTTTCAATTTTTTCAGATTTTCCAGCTGTAAATCCTGAATGATTCCCGGATTCAATTCAAAAATACGCTGTTCTATGCTTGGGTGGATATTCATCCAGTTTTGCGGACTCAACGCATTCGCAAAACACATATGCGAGATGGATTCCGCAAATTCACTATGAATTTGGGAGCCTGAATGATGCACATAAATCCGCAACAATGTTTGAATATTGGCATCATTTTGTATTAGCCGTTTGGTTTTCTGGTCATTACGGTAAGTGTGCCCGCCCAGCGTAATAAATTTAATAAAGCGGGTGATCAGCACCCCTAAACTACCAATCAGCCAAATCACTGCACCAATAGCCACAAAAACCGTTTCAAATTTATTTTCCCGAACTGCGCCATTGCGGTAAAAACCTCGCTTAGCAATTTTACTGCCCCACTGACTGAAGGACGTTAAACCGCTATACAGAATTTTCAGCCGGGTGTTCTCTGCAGCCTCACCAGATAAAATTTTATTGAACTCATGACTCAGCAAACCATAGAGTTCTATTTCATCTAAATTCTGCATTGCGCCCCACGTCAGAATAATGACGGTATCGCGCGGATAAAAACCGGCAGTTAAAGCATTTACGCCAACTTCATTCGGCAGCACATATAAGGCCGGCATATCAATTAAAAAGGTGTCTGAAAGCTGTTCTGTAATTTTTAACGCAACACTTTCTTCTGGAATGCTTTCAATTAAGCTTAAGCGGCGCGCGCCCAGCTGTTTAGCTAAAGAATGCCCGCCCATTCTGAAAATATAAAATTCGTAAAGCACTGAAACCGACATAATCAGCAGCAAGAGCGCAATTAAATATAGACTGAGCACATGCCAGTAAATTGATTGCGTTGAGTCTGCATAAAAAACCAGTAAGCCAACAATAATATTGATAATCACAATAGTTAAAAGCACAGCAACCGCACAAATAAAAGCGGACCAAAACATATTTTTGTTTTTTATAAACGCATAGCCAACTAATTTCAATGCAATCCCTTAAAACAACATTGCCTTTTGTTTGACCATCATAAATGAAAAAAGCGGGAAATTCCCGCTTTTCACAGAGTTTATGCGTGAATTATTCTTCACGCACGCCGGTCAAATCTACCGATGCCGCATCAATATTGACATCAATATACTTGTCTGACTTTTCCAGCTTGGCTGAATCACTGCGCTTCTTCTCCAGCGCATCCAGATAAGCTTCATTGATACCGCCAGCCACATATACGCCATCAAAAACAGAACAGTCAAATTCTTGAAGTTCCGGTACTTTGGTGGTACGTACAGCTGCTTTTAAATCTTCCAAGTCTTGGAAAATTAAGCGGTCAGCGCCAATAATTTCACGGATTTCTTCTACACTGCGGTTTGATGCAATCAGCTCAGATTTAGCGGGCATATCAATGCCGTACACATTCGGATATTTCACCATTGGCGCAGCAGATGCAAAGAATACTTTTTTTGCTCCTGCATCACGCGCCATTTGAATGATTTCATTACAGGTCGTACCGCGGACAATAGAATCATCAACCAGCAGGACATTCTTGCCTTGAAACTCCAGCTCAACAGGGTTCAATTTCTGACGTACAGATTTTTCACGCTGCTGCTGGCCCGGCATAATAAAGGTACGGCCAATGTAGCGGTTCTTCATGAAGCCTTCGCGGAATTTAACGCCAAGCATATTGGCCAGTTCGAGCGCAGAAGTCCGTGATGTATCCGGAATTGGAATAACCACATCAATATCGTGCTCTTCACTCCACTCACGCAGGATTTTTTGCGCAAGTTTTTCGCCCATTTTTAGGCGCGCTTTATACACAGAGATGCCGTCAATAGTGGCATCCGGGCGTGCAAAGTACACATATTCAAAAATACACGGACTGTATTCAGGAGCAGCAGCGCATTGCTTAGTGAACATTTCGCCTTGTGCCGTAATGAAGATCGCTTCACCGGGCGCAATATCACGCTCAACTTTAAAGCCAAGGGCAGTAATCGCGACAGATTCAGAGGCAATAATATACTCTTTACCCTGTTCAGTTTCACGAGAGCCATAGATCAGCGGGCGAATGCCGTTAGGATCACGGAAACCAACCAAGCCCTGACCAGTAATCATTGTGACTACAGCATAGCCGCCCTTGCAGCGCTCATGTACACGGGAAACCACATCAAAAATGTCTTCTGCTGATGCAGTCAATTTACTGCGTTTTTGCAATTCATGCGCAAAAACGTTCAGTAAGACTTCTGAGTCAGAGTCTGTATTCATGTGGCGCAAATCTGTTTTAAACAGATCTTCATGAATTTCTGCCGCATTGGTTAAGTTGCCGTTATGCGCCAATGTAATGCCGTAAGGCGAGTTCACATAGAACGGCTGAGCTTCTGCACTGCTAGAAGAACCCGCAGTTGGATAACGCACATGACCAATGCCGTAGTTCCCCTGCAAAGCGCGCATATGACGTGTATGAAACACATCGCGCACCATGCCGGTATCCTTGCGAAGGAATAAACGCCCTTCATGGCAAGTTACGATCCCAGCGGCATCTTGTCCACGATGCTGTAACATCGTTAATGCATCAAACAACATTTGGTTAACGGGTGATTTACCAGCTATACCAACTACTCCACACATAGCAACCTCGCAGACAAGCTAGGATTAATAAAAAGGATTATTTGTTGACTTACCATCAGACGGCGCTTTTTTAGCAGCCGCTTCAGATGAGAGTTCTGAAGACTTTGGCTGGCCTTCAGAATGAATATGATGCATAGCTTCATTGGCGGCATCTTTGGACATTTGCGCAGCCCAAGGTGCATATGGCAATAAGGTCTGAATAAATTTAGACTGCTTCCAATGCGGTGAACTTTCTACCCAAGGCCCAACACCCTGAATCGTAATCAGCACCACCAGCAGACCCTTTAATCCGCCGAACACACCGCCTGCCAGACGGTTGAGCGGGCCAAGTTTCAAGCTTTTTAAAATACCGTTCAGCAAGGATGTCGCTATCCATGTGAGGACAACAATCACCAATACAATAAATGCAAAGGCCGCAATCTTTTGAACCACAGGATCAGAACTGAGTACAAGCATCGAAGGTGCCAAAATGGATGCATATTTTGCCGCAACAATTAATGCCAGAATCCATCCTGCCAAGTTCGCAAAGGCTTTAATAAATCCTTGACGCAAACCGTTAAGCCCTCCAATGAGCAGTATAATCAGTATAAAGATATCAATGGCATTCATAATCTTTACAGCGCGTCGACACAGTCTTTAATTAATTTAGGTCCTGTATATATGAGGCCGCTATAGATCTGTACAAGGGCAGCGCCAGCATTCTTTTTCGCCACAGCATCTTCGCCCGACAAAATACCGCCTACGCCAATTAATGGAATTTTACCTTCCAACACTTTTGCAAAAGCCGCCAAACAGGCCGTGCTTTTCACAAAAACCGGAGCGCCCGATAAACCGCCGGCTTCATCGCCATGTTTAAGATTTTCCACACCTTCACGGGAAAGCGTTGTATTGGTCACAATCAAGCCGTCAATTTTGAATTCAAGCAATTGGTTGGCAATAAACTGGATATCTTCAGGCTCTAAATCTGGCGCAACTTTCAGTACCAAAGGAACATAATGCTGATTTTCTTCCGCCAATTCAAGCTGGCGTTTTTTCAAGGTTTCCAGCAGCTCTGTCAGCGCGTCACCGCTTTGCAGGCTGCGCAGGTTTTTGGTATTCGGAGATGAAATATTAACAGTAATATAAGATGCGTAGTTATAAACTTTATTCAGGCAAATCAGATAATCATCTACAGCATTTTCTACAGGAGTCGCTGCGTTCTTGCCAATATTAATGCCCAGTACGCCTTTGAATTTTGCCGCTTTGACATTTTCAATCAGCTGGTCCACACCATCATTATTAAAACCCATACGGTTAATGATGGCTTTCGCCGCAGGCAAACGGAACAATCTAGGTTCAGGATTTCCCGCCTGAGGCTTTGGCGTGATGGTGCCGATTTCAATAAAACCAAAGCCTTGAGATGCCAATGCATCAATATAAGCGCCGTTTTTATCCAGACCTGCAGCCAAGCCGACAGGATTCGGAAATTCAATGCCCATGCAGGTCACTGGTTTTGCAGGAACAGCCTGCCGCATCATGCCTATTTTATAGGATGATTTCAAAAGGGATAATGTCAGCTCATGTGCACGCTCTGGTGCTAAAGAAAACAACAAAGGGCGGGCAAGAGAATACAACATATCTGTAAAAGTCTACTGCTTTTTAAGTCGCCACATTATAGGCACAGCTGTGCCAAAACACCATGCTTGGCAGTTCTTTATTTTTACCGATTATTGTACAGCCGCTGTTAATTTAATCTGACCGGCTTCAGAACTCAGTTCCATTTTCTCAATACTGAGTCCTGACTGCACCAATTGCGTCAAGAAATTTGCTAAAACAGCATAGTTTTCATGCATAACGGCAATTTGTATCTGCTCGCCAGACTGCTGTGATGCAACCGACAAACCCTGCTGCTGCGCTGCACGCTGAACTTTATCAGAAGCTGATAAAACAGTATCGCCGGCAGGCTTCATGGTTACTGCATTGCTCTGCATCCATACAATCGTATCTTTTAAGTCATTTAAGCGCTTTTGCTGATGTTCAGCCGCTTTATGCATATAGAATAGCGCTGAACCCACCGCAGCCACCGCCACAAAGGCTGCTGCAAAAACAACCATCAGTCTTTCACGCACTGAAAGGCTATCCAGAAAGTCCTGAATTCGCTCTAAGCGCAGCTCTGTACTTTGCTGCAAGTTTTCCAGTATTTTCATTATTGTATTTTCACCAATCCCACAACCCCTGCGCTGCCCGGCTGAATATTCCCCAATTCAACTTTAAAGCCTTGCTGTTTAAGCTGCTGGGTTAAAGTTTGCAATAGTTCCGCTGAGCCCGCTTTCAATTCCATACTTAAAGCTGATGAATCATACGCAACACGATTTGCCGTAATTTGATACTGCATCAGCAAAGGGCCAACACGGCTGATTAAAGATAAAGCCTGAGTACTGCCTGTTTGGCTTTGACGCAATTGCGCCTCAAACTGGCTTTTCAAGGTTTGCTCTGTGACCGGATAGCTCTGACCAAACCAATATTTAAATTGATCAACTGCTTGCACAGCCATTGCATTCGCCACTTTTTTGTTTTGATGCCAGCGCACAGCATCATAACTGAATTGCACCACAAGCAGCCCAAGCAGTACAGAAGCGCAGGCTTTCCAATATCCGGATATACCCTGCTGGTTCTTGGCTTTTGGCAACACATTAAAAGGATGCTGTTTTATTTTTTTTATAACAGGCACTTCATAGTGGAAACTTTCTATTCGGTCTTCTGCAACTGCCGCTTGCAGGCTATTCATTTGCTCAGCACTAAGATTTGCCGTTTTATATAAAGAATCATTCTGCTTAAAATCTAAAAACAATGACAGATCATCGACAGATTGGCCGAGAAATTCATTTTCACGCACCAGCAAGTGACCATTAATATTAGCTAAAACAGTTTCCCCAGCTTCCGGTTCAGGCAACAGCAGAAAATCCGGCAATAAAGCCACAACTTTGACAGGAATTAAGGCCAATGCATACTGCAGTGTTTCCACAGCAGTATTTGCAACGCCTAAAACAGTCAGCTGATCCGGATTTTGAAAATGGTGCAGCACCCGCATCGAGTCCAAAGGCAGAATCACATATTCTTCCAGCAGGTATTTAACTCCATCTGCGCCAAGCTTTTTATACTGCGCTTTTGGAAAAACTTGCTGAATAATCTGGGTATCTCTGCTTGGAAAGAAAACTGCCGCCTCTTGACCATGGTGCGCTTTCAGATCGTGAATCAGCTGCTCAAGATTGGACGACTGTTTCCAGTACTGTCCATCTGACCACTGCCAAACCCCATTGGCCTCAGGTGTCCATAAATACAACATCGGTTATTTTCTGCCGTTATAATGAGTTTATTATGCTGCCGGTATAAAGCTTTTTATTTGAGTTGACAACCCTGGCGCAATCACTGCCTGCTCATAAATCCGCGCTTCAGCTAAATTAAAAGGCTGAAATGAATCAGTCAGCAAAATAGATGCTATATGCGCAACAACATTCATATGGCAAACCACAGCAACAGATTCATATGGTAAATACGAAAGCCACTCTACAGCTGCACGCGCATCATCATCCGGTTTAATGGCATTGCAAATCACCACGGGCACATCTGGGAAATAAGCATGCAAATGCGCTAAAGTTTCCTGCGCCCGCAGCAGCGGACTCACCACAAAGACTTCGGGCTTTATAATTTTATTTAAATAATCCGCTGTTTGTTCCGCCTGCAGATGTCCGCGCTCAGTCAGCGGCCGCTTCGTATCATCACCCATTACAGGCGCTGCCGCTTCCCCATGACGTATTAAAGTCAGTTGCATAAAATTTCCTTTCTTCTATGCTGCATTATAGCTCCCATTCATGACAGTTCAGTTTTCAGCATGGCCTTCATGCATGAATGGAATTTATTCTATTTAAATTAAACCTGATGATGCGGCAAGACAAATTCCACATCACTGCGGTGACCATTTTTCATCAATGATAGCGCAATATTCAGCGGCGGAGCACCTTCAAAAATAACATCATACAATGCACTGGTAATCGGCATATAGACATTCAACTCTTCAGAACGCGCTTTGACCTGCACAATAGTATTGATGCCTTCCGCAGTCTGCCCCAATTCCTTGGTCGCCTGATCCAAGCTTTTCCCCGATCCCAAAGCAAATCCGACTTGATAATTCCGGCTGAGCGGACTGCTGCATGTGGCGAATAAATCACCTACACCAGAGAGGCCCAAGAAGGTCAGCGGGTTTGCGCCAAGCTCTACAGCAAAACGGCTCATTTCAGCCAATGCGCGGGTTAAAATCATACTTTTCGTGTTTTCACCGACACCATATGCCGCCGCCATTCCCATAGCCACCGCATAAATATTTTTCAGCGCACCGCCCAGCTCCACTCCATGCACATCATCACTGGCAAATACACGGAATAACGCGCTATGCAGCGCCTGCTGCACAGCATAGCGCACCAATTCAGACTGACTGGCGATTACCGTTCCTGCTGGCTGCCCCGCAACAATCTCTTTGGCCAAGTTAGGCCCAGAAAGCACACCGTAAGGCACTTCCGGCAATACTTCACGAATAATATCGCTCATAAAGCTGAAGGTTTTCGCCTCTATACCCTTGGTTAAGGACACCACCGCCTGAGATGTAATAAAAGGCTTGATCTGCTCTAAAACACTGCGGAACGAATGACTAGGAATTGCGACAAAAATAATGTCACGATTGCACACCGCTTCTTCCAAGCTAGAGGTCGCATACAGGCCTGCTTCCAACTGAAAGTCTGGCAAATAGCGCTTATTGACATGAGACGCATTAATATCAGCTGCCGCAGCTTCATCCCGGATCCAGATCATAGTGCTGCAGCCATTGCGTACCGCAGTATTGGCCATGGCCGTGCCAAAACTGCCGCCACCCAATACCGTCACTCTTAAAGCTGTTTTATCTGCTGGCGCAACTGGCTCAACCAAATCTGAAAATTTAAGTTCTGACATTGTTTTTATTTCCCAATACGTCACATAGAACGCTTATTTTTTCCAATCGCTTACAAATTCTGAAATATTTATTTCTTGCCTTGGCGGAATGGCTTTTACCGCTGTACCTATATAAATAATACCCGAAATCAGATCGGCTTCTGTTAAACCCAAAGCTTGCTTAAACAAAGCAGATTCAACCACTGCACCGCTGCGCCACATAGTCGAAAAACCATGTACCTGCAGAGACAGTAAAAAATTCTGAATTGCCGCCCCTGAACTTAAAATTTGTTCAAAATGCGGAACTTTGGGATGATCCTGCAATTTTGTTAACGCCAGCACCAGCAGCGGCGCACGAAATGGATGATGCTTAACCCGCTCCAGCTGCGCTCCCTCAGTCTGCCCGGTATCCGCCAGCGCTTGTGACAGCAGCTCACCAAAAGCTTCCCGCTGCGCTTCTTGCACAACAACAAAGCGGGTCGGTTTTAACCGATGATGATCCGGCGCTGTCAACGCAGCCGCAAAAGCCTGATCCAATTGCGCTGCACTCGGTGCTGGCTCAACCAGATGCCCAATCGATTGGCGCTGATGAATATTTTGATGAACCGCTTCAACCGCAATATCTGACATTGATTTTCTATATCACTTAAATAACGCTGACCCAAGATTAGCATACTCTCAAGCACTTACTCCATATGGATTGAACTGGGGAGCCTCAAATTTATGACGTGCTTTTACAATACAGCTTTTTAATAAAAAGCAGCATAACCGATACAGCTTTTATCCCTCTAAATTTAAAAGCTATGTTCAAATAGCTAGATTGCCATTTATTAGCATCAGGGGAAAACATGAAAAAACAATTCATCATTTGCACATCAATTGCTTCCGCGCTTTTACTCAGCGCCTGTGCGTCAAATGCGCCTACGCAGTCTTTAGCAATCCAAAAAGCGAACAATCAATACGAGGTTACAGGCGTTGGAAAATCTGCACTGATTTCAAAAAACAATGCCATTAGCGCCGCCAACAGCGCATGCGGTAAAAATGCCACGCCTGTCATTACTGATGAAAAAAGCGAATACAGCGGTGCCTTAAAAGGCGTGTTTGATGAAAAGACTGGGCAAATGGTTCAAGCTGCCGCCAGCGTTTTAGGTTCAATTACCGGCAACAGCGGCAATTTAAGCAAAGATGATGATTATCAAACTGTGCTGACTTTTACCTGCCAAGCCAAATAAACTCAAAGTTTAAATTTCAAAAATATCAGCATTAAAAAAACCGCTCATCGAGCGGTTTTTTTAATTTCAGCAGTAAGAAAATTAACAATACCCTTCCAAACGGGTTAATGGCAATTTTTGACCAATCGCTTTTTCAATTTCTGGCAGATAAAAAGCATCGTCTTCTGACAAGAAACTAATGCTGACACCGCTAGAACCCGCACGGCCAGTACGGCCAATACGGTGTACATAATCATCTGACTGTTCAGGCAAAGTAAAGTTCACAACGTGTGAAACACCATCCACATGAATACCGCGGCCAGCAACATCCGTTGCAATCATAATATTGTGTTTGCCGTTTTTAAATTGATCCAGCATTTTCAAACGCTTGTCTTGTGCAATTTCACCTGACAGCATCACCACTTTATAGCCATCTTTTTTCAAATGCTCGTAAAGGCGGCGGACTTGATCTCTGCGGTTGGCAAAAATCATGACTTTTTCAATCGGCTCATCACGCAAAATTTCTTGCAGCAATTTATATTTGTCCGACTTCGCAACCATATACACGCGCTGTTCCACATCTGCATTGGTTTTCTTTTCAGGTTCAATTTCCACAGTGACTGGTTCAAACAGCCATTGCTGCGCCAAATTCAGCACGTCATAGCTGAACGTCGCAGAGAACATGAGCGTCTGACGCTGCTCTTTGCGCGGTGAAAAGCGTACAATGCGCTTCACTGATGGAATAAAGCCCATATCCAAGAGACGGTCAGCTTCATCAATCACTAAAAATTCAATTTGATCCAGCCAAACTTCTTTTTGTTCTACCAAGTCAATTAAACGGCCAGGTGTCGCAACAATAATATCGACAAAGTTCTTAGCCAGCTGGCCTTTTTGCTTATCAAAATCTACTCCTCCCAGCAAAGTCACAACATGCAGGTCAGTAAATTTGGTTAATTCTTTTGCGTCGCTCTCAATTTGCAAAGCAAGCTCACGCGTAGGCGCCAAAATAAGCGCGCGCGGTTCTCCGCGAAAACGCTCTCCTTGAATAGGGTTGTTCAGCAGATCATTAATCACGCTGACCAAAAATGCCGCCGTTTTTCCCGTACCTGTTTGCGCACGGCCAATCGCATCATGCCCAACCAAAGTATATTTCAGAACTTTTTGCTGGATTGGCGTCATTTCCTTGAAACCCAAAGCATCAATTGCCTGTTTCAATTGCGGATGTAAATTTAAGGTTTCAAAACCAGATGACATATAAATGCGCTCGAACGTTAGTAATCACAAGAAACTTGGAACATTATAAACAAAAAACGCCCCAATTTACATTGGAGCGTTTTTAAGACCTTTTAGACGATTAGTCTAACGGCTGAACTTCTTCAGCTTGGAAGCCTTTTTGACCTTTTACTACGCTGAATTCAACGCGTTGGCCGTCACGAAGTGAACGGTGGCCGTCACCTTGGATAGCGCGGAAGTGAACGAATACATCGTCGCCGCCGTTACGTTGAATAAAGCCGAAACCTTTAGTGTCGTTGAACCATTTAACAACGCCTTGTTCACGAGCTGTCATAAGTTAATCCTCATTGTAATGCATAAAAAGGACAACCCGGTGTTGCAAACAGCAGAGCAAACAAAGTTTAAAAATATTTTTATTTCTAAGCTTGTAATCATTCTGTAAAACTATTAACAAAATCCCGGTTACATCCATTTGAAATAAGGCGACAAGCAACTTTTGCCAATCTGAAACCCTAAATACGCATCGAGCTTAACATGGGTTAAACACAATTAATAGATTTTTTTTCACCATTCTGTATTTTCTCTCATATTATTTTTTTAAACGCCCTATCTTTATATTAATTAACAGCTAACAAGAAATAAATTTCAATTTATTTGGGAATTGCCCCTCGATTTGCTAAAATTCAAATCCTTTTAAAAAATCGTGAATGGATTTTAAAGTGAGCGAAAATTCTTCCGCTGAAATTATTATTGATGCAATGGGAAAACCATGCCCTATGCCGCTTTTAATGCTGAAAAAAGCATTAAAGAATAATTCAGGGAAAATCTTTCTTTTAAAGTCTTCAGATCCGCATAGTCAGCAAGATGTTTCACGCTACTGTCAACTGCATGCGCTAGACTGTCAGCAAAGCAAAGTTTCAGATTATGAATATCACTACTTAATTGAATCTTAAATATTTTCATTTAAACCAAAAGCATTCGCAATCGTATAAAAGTTTACATTTCGCTACCCAAATTTCCATAATTCAGGTAAATATTGGATTAAAATAAAACGTAATTAACAGGTTAAAACCTTTTGACTTTTTAAGGAGAACACATGAGTGACAGCAGCAATCAATTGATGCCCCTGTCATTATCGGCACCTGGGGTGAATCTTGGTGCTTATATCAGTACTGTCAACCAGATTCCTATTCTTACAGCTGAACAAGAAAAAGAGCTGGCAGAGCGCTATTATTATGATCAAGACTTAGACGCCGCTAAAATGCTGGTGATGTCTCATTTGCGCTTTGTTGTTCACATTGCACGCAGTTATGCGGGTTATGGCCTGCCTCAGGGTGATTTAATCCAAGAAGGCAATTTAGGGCTAATGAAAGCTGTAAAACGCTTTGACCCGAATATGGGCGTCCGTTTAGTGTCGTTTGCGGTGCATTGGATCAAAGCTGAAATTCATGAATACGTCATACGCAACTGGCGTATTGTTAAAATTGCGACAACCAAAGCGCAGCGTAAACTGTTCTTTAACTTGCGCAGCCTGAAAAAATCATCAAAAAAACTGACTTTAGCCGAAGCGCAGTCTATTGCGGAAGATTTAAATGTCACCGCAGAGCAAGTTTTGGAAATGGAAGGCCGCTTAACCGCCTATGATGCTGCATTTGAAGCGCAAGGTGATGACGATGATGAAGGTTCAACGCATGTTGCTCCTGCGCTTTACCTAGAAGATAACCGTTACAACCCTGCCCGTCTGGCTGAAGATGAAGATTACGAAGAGCAAAGCACGACTGCTTTGCATGAAGCCATGGATCAGCTGGATGACCGGTCACGCAATATTCTGCAGCGCCGCTGGCTGGATGATGAAAAGTCAACGCTGCATGAACTGGCTGCCGAATATAATGTTTCTGCAGAACGTATCCGTCAGCTAGAAAAAAATGCGATGGAAAAAATTAAAGTAGCCATGTCATCCAACTAAAGCATTGTGTTGACCCATCTTCTAAAAAAGCGCTTCGGCGCTTTTTTATTGTCAAAATTTCATGCTTCTACGCTCGTTCGCTTTAAAAATACATTTGAATTTTCCAATGAAAAAAACATATTAGCCCTGCATTTAAATAAAAAGATTGAATCAACTTTTTATTTAAATAATTCCCTCAGAAAAGCAGCTTCTTAGCATCAGCAATAACCGCAAACAACAATGCCGTACATTTCTAGAACAATGTACCGTCCACTGCCTGCATATCAGATCATTAAGTTAAACCCGCAATTTACATGAACTATTTTTGAACATTTAACAGCAGACTGAACCGCTCTTTTTCGCTTGGTGATATTTAAAAAATTGGCAGTATTGGGTTTAACCTGCCGTCTTAATTATGCTAAGGTAGTGCGCAAAATTGACCAAGGGCGTCTTACGCATGTGGGTTGGAATTTCTGCAATTAATCTTGCTTTAGCCGTGATGCTGGGTGCTTTTGGCGCACATGGCCTGAAAAAAATAGCTTCACCTGAACAGCTCGCTTGGTGGCAAACCGCAACAGATTATTTCTTTTACCATGCTCTTGGCCTTCTAGCTCTCGCCATCATCAGTAAAGTGATTCCTCAGCTTCCAATTAAAGCCAGTTTTTGGCTCATTCAAATTGGCATTTTATTTTTTTGCGGCTCGCTTTATGTCATGGCTTTAGGCCTGCCTCGAATTTTGGGCGCCATCACACCTATTGGCGGTGCGCTGATGATTTTAGGCTGGCTCATTTTAGCCTGGAACGCATTTAAATTCGCTAAATAACCCAGTCGAGATTTTGCATGCACATTTATATCAATGGCGAACCACAGCATACCTCTTGCCTTAATTTACTGGAACTCATTCAACAACTCTCACTGGAGGGCAAACGCTTTGCAGTTGAAAAAAATGAAATGATTATTCCCAAAAGCAGATTAGAACAGACAGCCATTTGCGATGAAGATCGCATTGAAATCATTCATGCCGTTGGCGGCGGTTAAATGGAGTCCCCCATGGAAGATACTTTTAAAATCGGTTCACGCACATTCAATTCACGCTTATTGGTTGGCACTGGCAAATATAAAGATTTAAACGAGACTGACTTAGCCATTCAAACCAGTGGCGCTGAAATTGTCACTGTCGCTATCCGTCGCGTCAATATCGGCCAACATCCGGACCAGCCGAACTTACTGTCCGTTGTACCGCCTGATAAATACACCATCTTGCCCAATACCGCGGGCTGTTTTGACGCCAATAGCGCGGTGCGTACCTGCATGCTGGCGCGTGAATTATTAGATGGCCACAATTTAGTTAAACTGGAAGTTCTGGGTGATGAAAAAACCTTGTACCCGAACGTCACTGAAACGCTAAAAGCAGCCCGCACCTTAATTGACGACGGTTTTGAAATTATGGTGTATACCTCAGATGACCCGATCATAGCGCAAGAACTTGAAAGCATGGGCTGCGTGGCTATTATGCCTTTAGGCAGTTTAATCGGCTCCGGTTTAGGCATTTTAAACCCGCATACCCTTTCAATTATTAAAGAAAATGCCAAAGTGCCGGTATTGGTGGATGCCGGTGTGGGCACTGCCAGTGATGCGGCCATTGCAATGGAACTGGGATGTGACGGTGTATTGATGAACACCGCGATTGCAGCTGCGCAAAACCCGATCCTCATGGCATCCGCTATGAAAAAAGCCGTTGAAGCGGGCCGAGAGGCATTTCTTGCTGGCCGCATGCCGCGTAAGCGCATGGCTAATGCCAGCTCTCCGGAAACAGGTTATTTCTTTAAATAATTCACTGCTGTTTTTAATAAAAGGATTCTTCGGAATCCTTTTATGCTTTATTCGGCTCAAAATTGCGTTAAAGTTTTATTTTCAGCATTTTATCCCCTACTGTACGTTCTATAAAAATTTAAAAAAGGCCAATACATGCCATTAAAACAACGACTATTCTATTTTACTGCCGCGTCGTTAATGATCAGCAGCATCTCAGCAACAACACCTGATTTAACAAACTATGCATCCTTTATTCCAAAAAACTGGAAAGTTCTCGAAAAAACCCAAGGTGATTTAAACCGTGATGGACAGGCAGATCTGGTTTTAATTGCCGAAGATACACATCCTGAAAACATCGTCAAAAATGAGAGCTTAGGCAACCCGCAGCTCAATCTGAATCCACGCAAATTAATGGTGCTGCTGCAATCAAAGCAAGGCTATCAGCTGGCTGCCAGCAACAGCAGCCTGCCTACCGAAGGGGATGCTGATTCACCATGCCTCGCCGACCCCTTAGGTGAAAGTGAGGCATTAAAGATTCATAATGGAGTGCTTCACATCAGCTTGCATTATTGGCTCAGCTGCGGATCATGGTATGTAACTAATAAAACCTATACATTCAGATATCAAGACCAAGCATTTAAACTGATTGGCTATGACAGTAACGACTTTCACCGCGCATCTGGCGATATCAGCGAACAAAGCATTAATTTTTCGACGGGAAAGATAAAAAGCACATCTGGGCAAAATGAATTTGAAGAAAGCGCTCAGCCTCCAAAGATTCAGTGGACAGAACTGAAAAATAAATATTCACTCAGCTTAGAACACATACAATTCAGTGAACATTATGAGTTTCAGTAAAATAGCCTTGATGCAGGCTATTTTACCAAGGTATTCAGCACTTACTGTACTTGTTCCAATATGCGCACTTTAATCTGCAAACTTAAAGCTTGAGTCGCCTCATGATGCGCTTTCATATTGACACTGCGCATGTSCMTWWMCADRYTGAAGCAGTATATTCTAGTACAATTTGTGGAGGTACAGCTGGATAAAAGAAAATGTTATTATATTCAAGCATAACAGCTTTAATAGCTTGCTCCAATTCACCATATCCCATAAAAACAATAACAATTTTATTATCATTACGAGATTTAAAAG
>NZ_LUAW01000034.1 GCF_001605895.1 Acinetobacter pragensis | reverse complement strand
AAAGCTTTGCGATTAGTGCGCAGAATCAGCAGCCGCTTTGTTGATCTGATTCATATTGTTTACAGGCTTCTTTAGCAGTACAGAGACTGCCTGAAAAGAGAGGAATACTCACATCACAGCCGTACCAATAACTGCTTTACTCAAATCATGGCGCCGCGCGCATGTCATAGACGAGGCTGTATTGACCACGCATCAATTGCTTTTCAGCCACGAAATGCCGCTTCAATGACCGCAACATCAATTTTCTTCATGCTCATCATGGCGTCAAATGCCCGCTTGGCCGCGGCACGGTCAGCACTGGTGAATGCCTTGGTTAAAGCAACCGGAGTAATTTGCCATGAAATTCCCCACTTATCCTTACACCAGCCGCATTCGCTTTCCTGACCACCATGACCAACAATCGCATTCCAGTAGCGGTCTGTCTCGGCTTGGTCTTCAGTCGCCACCTGAAACGAAAAGGCTTCGCTATGCTTAAATTCAGGGCCGCCGTTCAGTCCGATGCATGCAACGCCCAGTACAGTAAATTCAACAGTCAATACATCTCCTTCTTTACCTGTCGGATAATCTCCAGGCGCACGGTGAACCGCACTGACGAAAGAATCTGGAAATGTCTCTGCGTAAAATTTTGCAGCATTTTCCGCATCGTCATCGTACCAAAGGCAGACTGTATTTTTTGCAATATCCTTCATTTCAACATCTCCTATTGAGACTAGGACTTTAACTATTCTGCGTCAGTTTAAAGACTGTGCATATCCATCTAACCAAATTAATACGGCATATTGCCTATACAGCACTAAAAACTGAATTGACTTTTTAAATCCCGCTATTTTGTTTAATTTCAGGGTATCAATCTGTGCTCAATTTTGGCATTGCACCACTTAAAAGCAGGCTGAGACTTGGCTGCAGACTTGTGCGTTTATACATCAGCTTAAACCCACCGCATGCTGCACACAGCCTTCTGGAACATATGACTGTCTCATCACTAAAAACTGCACCTTATCTGAGTACCAAACACGGGCATGCCAGTTCAAATATCAATCATCTGCTTTTCCATAAAAAGATTTTTTCTGCTAATTTATGGATTGATGATCAATCATCATTTTAAAAATAATCTTCAATAATCATTATATTAACTTTAAAAGTGAGTAAAGCTATGTCTCAGAATCAAACTTCGAATGAGTCGTTTAATCCTGCAACTTTTGATGATTATCCGGTTCTGTATGATGAAGCATTATCTTGGCCCTATCGCAAGGAATTAGAACTTCCAACTTTGAAAAAATTGCTGGGAGATCTTTCTGGACTGAATGTACTGGATTTTGGATGCGGCCCTGGTGTAATTACCCGATGGCTGCATGCTCAAGGCGCCAAAACAGTTATCGGTTATGATATTTCTGAGGGCATGCTGGCCTATGCGCGGCAATGTGAGGACAAAACTCAGCTGGGAATCCGTTACCTTTCGCACCTGGATGAAAAATATAATGGCTATTTTGATATCATTCTTGCCGTGTATGTGATGCCCTATGTCATGCATGAACACGACCTGCTGTCGATGTGTCAGGATATGTTTAAAATGCTGAAACCCGGCGGAAAATTGATTACTTTGCCGCTGCATCCCGATTTCAATGCTGACCCAGATTATTACAGCCCGTTCGGTTTTCAATTAATTGAAAATGAACCGCGCAGTGATGGCGGAAAACTTCAGCTAAAGCTGCGCATGCCGCCCCATAGCATTGATCTTGAAGCTTATTACTGGTCAAAGCCGACACTTGAGCGAACACTCACTCAGGCTGGATTCCAGCAGGTCACGTGGCAATCTTTAGATGCTCCAGAAAACCTGACACCGGAGCTTCGCCCTTATCTTAACTGCCCTCATGTCGCTATTATTGAGGCGCTTAAAAAGTAAATTTAAATATTTTATTTAATTTCAAAATCATTTTTATGTGAAAATTTTTATGTAAAAAATATCGGGGGCTGATCTGCATTCATCACTTAACACGACGCTTACAGCCGCCTAAAGTTTCTTCTTGATCTTCATCTGCGGATTTTGATTGCTGTATTCCGCAGATGATTCAAATTGCTAAACCATGTAAAAACAGCAGTCGAAATCCCACTTTGCCTACGTAGATAGCGATGAATTGATTTACGATTGATTTCGATGATCAATTAAAAGATCATTTATAAAAAATAGAACTTACACCAAATAATTTACAAGCTCAAAGCCTTCATAAAGAAGGCTTTTGAGCTTGTGCAATAGAATCAACAGCGTTCACAGCCCGATTTCCATCATGCTGAAAGCTATTTGTGCAGGCAATGGCCTTGGTTAATTCAGCTGTGGGACAGCAAGGATGCGCAGACGCTGATTTCTTATATTCAAATTCGCAGTTCTATGGTCATGAATTTATCCCTTTATTTCTTTGACTAAAAGATAAAGGGATAAACGCACCTGCGAATCAAGCAATATCATCAAGCAGATTCAGTTCATGGCGCATAAACTCCTGCAATTTAAATTTTTGCGCTTTGCCTGAAGCCGTCATTGGAAATTCACTAAAGAAGCGTACATAACGCGGCACTTTATTATGCGAAATGTGCTCCGCACAGTACTGACGGATTGTCTCTTCCGTGCATTGATGATGTTCATGCAAAATAATACATGCACATAATTCTTCTCCATAACGCGGATCAGGCAAGCCAATCACCTGCACATCACTGACATCCGGGTGAGTATATAAAAAGTCTTCAATTTCTTTAGGGAAAAGATTTTCGCCGCCGCGAATGACCACATCTTTAATTCGGCCTTTAATACGGACAAAGCCCTCATCATCCATTTCAGCGATATCACCGGTATGCATCCAGCGCGCTGTATCAATCACTTCTCTGGATTTTTCTTCATCTTCCCAATAACCCAGCATGACCGAATACCCGCGTACGCATAATTCACCCAGTTTGCCGCGCGGTACCACCTTGCCCTGCTCATCCACAATTTTAATTTCAAGATGCGGATGTACGCGCCCAACCGTACCTACACGGCGTTCAATTGAATCTGCAGTCGAACTTTGCGCACTCACCGGTGCAGTTTCCGTCATGCCATAACAGATGGTGATTTCAGACATATACATCCGGTCAATCACCCGCTGCATAATTTCTTTTGGACATGGACTGCCTGCCATGATCCCGGTGCGCAAACTGGATAGATCAAACTCATCAAACCGTTCAAGCTCCAACATGGCAATAAACATGGTCGGAACGCCATAAGCCGCAGTACATTTTTCCTGTTCAATGGCCTTGAGAGAATCTAATGGATTAAATACCGCAGAAGGATAAACCATAGTTGAACCATGGGTAATACAGGCTAAATTCCCCATCACCATGCCAAAACAATGGAACAATGGGACGGAAATACATACCCGATCTTGCGGACTTAAATGGATTGCTTCACCCACAAAATAGCCATTATTTAAAATATTATTATGGGTCAGCATGGTTCCTTTCGGATTACCCGTCGTGCCTGATGTGAACTGAATATTAATGGTTTCATCAAACTGAAGTTCAGCGGCTGTGGCTTGAAGTTGCGCCAACTGCTTGGCGCTTGGCTGGGGCAGTAAATCACTAAAACGGTGAATGCCGTTTTGTTCCTGTTCATCCATTTTAATAATGTGCTTCAAATGCGGTAAGCGAGCTGCATTTAAAATTTTATTTGCTGAATGGCATATTTCAGGTGCGATTTTGGTCAAAATGTCCTGATAACTGGTGGTTTTGAACTGTGAAGCAATGATTAAACCTTTGCAGGAAACTTTGTTCAGTACATATTCCAGTTCATTGCTTTTATAAGCTGGATTCAGATTGACCAAAACAATGCCGGCTTTGAACGCAGCAAATTGCGTAATTGTCCATTCCACACAATTAGGCGACCAGATTGCCAGCCGGTCACCCTTTTCCAGTCCTAATTTTTGCAAGCTGCAAGCAAAAGCATTCACCTTTTCCTGCAATTCTTGATAAGTGAACCGTATATTTTGATGCAGACTGACTACAGCATCCTGTGCGGCATACTGCTGACAGGCCTGATCAAATTTTTCACCAATGGTCATGCCTAAGAGCGGCTGATTACTTGGTCCATAAGCATAACTTAACCGTACTTGTGTCATTGAATCGTTCTCCTTGATTCTTTGTAATTCTGCTTTTCAAATCTTATTTTTTATGACTGCAACTACTTCGGTGAACTGCCTGGTTCTGTCTTGCTATTTGCTACTTTCCCTCCTGATACTGCACTGCGTTGACACAAAACTCGGCAACCTGCTTCACAAAGTAGTCTTTATAATTCTGATCAAACATCACATTACGAGATGGATTTAAAGGCTCAATCACCACAAATGTCATGGCGCCGACCACGCACAAGGCTGCGGTATCGAGGTCTTCAAAACTAAATTCGCCGCTAATTTTCCCTTCGGCAAGAACTCCTTTAATGCTCTGCTTAATCAGCTGCTTACTGCGGAAACGCTCATGCTCAAGCTCAGCATCTACCGGCTCAAACATCAATGAATAGGCCAATTGGGGGCTATTCATCGCACGCTTAACAAACGCTGTAACAGCCTTTTGCAATTTAACTGTTGGCGACGCATTTTCTTCAGCAATATGATTCAAAATCCTAATTTCATGCTGAATGGCATCAGACAATACTTCAATAAGCACTTGGCTTTTGTTCGCAAAATAGCGATAAACCAATCCGCTCGACACACCTGCACGTTCCGCAATGGCCTGTATCTGCGCATCTTTAAAGCCTCCTTGAGAAATCAATTCACGGGCAGCTTGCAGAATCATAAGCCGATTCTGCTCCATCCGCTCTTGCATCAAAGATGATCTTTTATAACTCATAATCTTATTCTCAACCAGATAAAATGAATTGTAAATCAATTTGTGAATTTAAGTTCACTTTTTAAAAAATTCAATGTATGGTAAAACCAAGCACAATAACAATGCTGTTTTTGGAATAACAAATACAATCATAGGATGAATGGCTCGATGAACTTACAAAGCTTAAATTTCGGTTTGGACGAAACTCTGGTCGCACTGCGTGATTCTGTGAAAGCTTTTTGTGCAAAAGAAATTGCACCGATTGCCCAACAGGTCGACCGCGACAACCTATTCCCTGCGCATCTCTGGAAAAAACTAGGAGAAATGGGCTTATTGGGCATGACTGTCAGCGAAGAATACGGCGGTACGAACTTAGGTTATTTAGCGCATATCATTGTTATGCAGGAAATTTCCCGTGCATCAGCATCCATCGGTCTATCCTACGGCGCACATTCTAACCTATGTGTAAACCAAATTAACCGAAATGGTACGGAAGAACAGAAACAGCGTTATTTACCAAAACTGATTTCTGGAGAATATGTCGGTGCTTTAGCCATGTCAGAACCCAATGCAGGCTCCGATGTGGTCAGCATGAAACTCAAAGCAGAAGACCAAGGCGATCATTACTTGCTGAATGGCTCAAAAATGTGGATCACCAATGGCGGCGATGCCGATGTTTTAGTGGTCTATGCCAAGACTGATTTGCAGGCCGGTGCGAAAGGCATGACCGCGTTCTTAATTGAAAAAACGATGCAAGGCTTTAGCCATGGGACACATCTAGATAAATTAGGCATGCGCGGCTCCAATACCTATCCGCTGTTTTTTGACAATGTCAAAGTACCGAAAGAAAACGTCATGGGCGGTGTCGGCAACGGTACAAAAGTCTTGATGAGCGGTCTGGACTATGAACGTGCAGTGCTCAGTGCCGGCCCGCTGGGCATTATGGATGCCTGCATGGATGCCGTCATTCCGTATATTCATGACCGTAAACAATTTGGTCAGGCGCTGGGTGAATTCCAGCTGATGCAGGGCAAAATTGCCGATATGTATTCTACTTGGCTGGCGTGTAAAGCCTTGGTTTATGCCGTAGGCGCCGAATGTGATAAAGCCGATCATAGCCGCGGTCTGCGTAAAGATGCAGCCAGCGCCATTTTATATGCCGCTGAAAAAGCCACTTGGATGGCTGGCGAGGCAATCCAAACTTTAGGCGGAAATGGCTATATCAACGAATTCGCAGTCGGCCGTTTATGGCGTGATGCAAAACTTTATGAAATTGGTGCAGGAACCTCAGAAATTCGACGCATGCTGATTGGCCGTGAACTGTTTAACGAAACAGCCTAGTTAAACTGGCCTAATCGCCTTACATCAGAAGAAGAACAGGAATGGATGCCATGAATCAATTACAAAGCAAAATTAATGTCCGCAGCGAAGAGTTTAAAACCAATCAAGCGGCCATGCAGTTATTGGTCGACGACTTAAGACAAAAAGCGCAGCAGATTGCACTGGGCGGCGGTGAAAGCGCTCGTCAAAAACATTTGGCCCGCGGCAAATTACTGGCACGTGACCGTATTGATCAGCTGGTGGATACTGGAACGGCTTTTTTGGAAATAGGTCAACTGGCTGCGCAAGGTGTATATCCCGATGATATTCCTGCGGCCGGTGTAGTGGCAGGCATTGGTCAGGTCAATGGCGTGAGCTGCATGATTGTGGCCAATGATGCCACGGTAAAAGGCGGTACATACTATCCGCTGACCGTCAAAAAGCATTTACGCGCTCAGGAAATTGCTGAACAAAACCATCTTCCATGTATTTACTTGGTTGATTCAGGCGGCGCTTACTTGCCTATGCAGGATGAAGTATTCCCTGACCGCGACCATTTTGGCCGAATTTTTTACAATCAAGCGCGCATGTCGAGTATGGGCATTGCGCAAATTGCAGTGGTAATGGGCAGCTGTACCGCAGGTGGTGCATACGTTCCGGCCATGTCTGATGAAACCATTATTGTCCGCAATCAAGGGACAATTTTCCTCGGTGGCCCGCCTTTGGTTAAAGCAGCCACAGGGGAAGTAGTGACAGCGGAAGATTTGGGCGGCGGTGATGTGCATACCCGTCTTTCTGGGGTTGCAGATCACCTTGCTGAAAATGATGAACATGCGATTGCAATTGCACGCAATATTGTCGCTAACCTAAACAAGGCAGCCAATCAAACTGCAGATAATATTGAAGCCCCATTATTTGATGCACAAGAACTGTATGGCGTTGTACCCAGCGACGCGCGCAAGCCTTTTGATATTCGTGAAGTGATTGCCCGCATCGTAGATGGTTCACGTTTGGATGAATTTAAGGCCCGTTTTGGTACAACTTTAATCACCGGTTTTGCCAAACTGTATGGCATGCCTGTCGGTATTATTGCCAACAACGGCATTCTGTTTTCAGAGTCGGCACAAAAAGGCGCGCATTTTATTGAGCTATGTACGCAGCGCAATATTCCCCTGCTTTTTCTGCAAAACATCACTGGCTTCATGGTAGGCCGCCAATATGAAAATGAAGGTATCGCCAAAAATGGCGCCAAATTGGTGATGGCCGTGGCAACGGCCAATGTCCCTAAACTCACGCTGGTGATTGGCGGCTCTTTCGGTGCAGGAAATTATGGTATGTGCGGCCGGGCCTATTCTCCACGCTTCTTATGGACTTGGCCAAACTCACGTATTTCAGTGATGGGCGGTGAACAAGCTGCCAGCGTACTCTCCACCTTAAAACGCGATCAGATTGAAGCCAAAGGCGAGTCTTGGTCAGCCGAGCAAGAAGATCAATTCAAGCAGCCGATTCGCCAACAGTATGACCGCCAAGGTCACCCTTATTATGCTTCTGCCCGTTTGTGGGATGACGGTGTGATTGATCCAGCCCAGTCTCGTCAAGTATTGGGATTGAGCCTTGCGGCAGCAATGAATGCACCTGTGAAAGAAACCAAATTCGGCGTGTTCCGTATGTAAGGAGTGATCAGTATGACCTATCAATTTTTACAAATCGAACAGGATGCACAAGTCGCAACGGTGTGGATTAATCGTGCGGAATTGCACAATGCCTTCAATACCCAAGTAATTGAAGAGCTGCATACCTGCTTTCAGGCAATCAATGCGCAGGATGATATTCGCGTGGTGATCCTCGCGGGCCGCGGCAAAAGTTTTTCAGCGGGCGCAGACCTCAACTGGATGAAAGCACAAGGTGAAGCCTCAGCAGAAGAAAACCAAGCTGATGCCTTGAAACTGGCCAAAATGCTGCAAAGTCTGGCGACACTGAAACAGCCAACGATTGCCCGTGTGCATGGCATTGCCTTTGGTGGCGGTATGGGCTTAGCTTCGGCATGCGACATTTGTGTTGCCAGTACCGATGCCAAATTTGCGACCTCAGAAGTTCGGCTGGGTTTAGCACCATCAACCATTAGCCCATATGTCATCCGCGCAATCAGTGCACGTCAGGCATCACGCTATTTTCTGACCGCAGAGCGGATTTCAGCCGAACAAGCTTTAACCCTTGGCCTTGTACATGAAGTGACTGCACCAGATCAGCTAGATGCCAAAATTGATGACATTGTTCAAGCTATTTTATTGGGTGGCCCAAATGCTCAAGCATCATCCAAGCAACTGATCCAACTGGTCGATCAACACGTGCTCAACGAAGAATTGCTGATTCAAACCGCACAGCACATTGCCCATATACGCCAAGGAATTGAGGCGAAAAGCGGCCTGACCGCCTTCTTAAACAAACAAAGCCCCTCTTGGATTAAGACCACGGCATAACAACAATAAGGACAATACTATGTTTGAAAAGATTCTGATTGCAAACCGCGGCGAAATTGCCTGCCGTGTAATTCGTACAGCCCAAAAACTGGGTATTGCCACTGTAGCCGTTTATTCAGATGCAGATGCACAATCGCAGCATGTCAAACAAGCAGATGAAGCCATTTATATTGGCGAATCCCCTGCTGCACAAAGTTACCTGCAAATTGACCGAATTATTCAGGCTGCCTTAGATACAGGCGCGCAAGCCATTCATCCAGGCTATGGCTTTCTTTCTGAAAATGACCAATTTGCATTGGCTTGCCAAAAAAACAATATTACCTTTATTGGTCCACCGGTTGATGCCATTTTGGCGATGGGCTTAAAGGCAACCTCTAAAGCATTGATGGAAAAGGCCGGCGTTCCGTTAACACCGGGCTATCATGGAACAAATCAGGATCCTGACTTTTTAAAACAGCAAGCCGATGGTATTGGCTATCCTGTGCTGATTAAAGCCAGTGCAGGTGGCGGCGGTAAAGGCATGCGGCTGGTCGAACGCAGTGAAGATTTTTTAAGTTCACTGTCCTCCTGTAAAAGTGAAGCCAAATCCAGTTTCGGTAATGATGATGTGCTGGTTGAACGTTATGTCTTACAGCCACGCCATATTGAAGTGCAAGTTTTTGGCGATACCCACGGCAATTATGTGCATTTATTTGAACGTGATTGCTCGGTACAGCGCCGCCATCAAAAAGTGCTGGAAGAAGCGCCTGCACCGAAAATGCCGGAGGTCAAACTTGAGGCGATGCGCCAAGCTGCAATTGATGCTGCCCGCGCAGTTGACTATGTCGGTGCGGGTACGGTCGAGTTCATTGTGGAACAAGATGGTACTGCCTACTTCATGGAAATGAACACCCGCCTGCAGGTTGAACACCCAGTGACAGAAATGATCACCGGTGAAGATTTAGTTGAATGGCAATTGCGAGTCGCCTTTGGTGAAGCATTACCCAAACAGCAGCACCAGCTCAGTATTCATGGTCATGCCATTGAAGCCCGGGTCTATGCCGAAGAGCCTGAAAAAGGCTTTTTACCAGCCATTGGTAAAATTAACTACTTGCATTACCCAGCACAAAACCAATTTGTCCGTGTAGACAGCGGTATTGTTGAAGGCGATGAAATCACCACCTACTATGACCCGATGATTGCAAAACTCATTGTGTGGGGCAAAAACCGCGAGGCGGCTTTGGTACAAATGCATCATGCGCTTGGTCAATTCCATGTAGAAGGGCTAGGGAACAATATTGCTTTCCTTGACCGAATTATTTTGTGTGAATCATTTAAAACCGCCAATCTCGATACCAGTCTGATTCAACGTGAAGAAAACGTGCTGCTCACGGTAAAAGAGCAAGCTCATCCAGAACTTATTGTTGCAGCTGCATTTACAGATTTACTCAGCCGTTTTTCCGTCAATAAAACAGCCAATAATCCTGTATGGCAATCTGATGCCTTATGGCGTTTAAACATCAGCCAAACGTATCCCGTGAAATTACTGCTGGATGATCAGCTAAAAACAGTGAAATTCACTGCGCAAGGGACAGGATACCGCGCAGAATATCTAGGGCAGACTTATCAGATTTCTGGGAAATTGGCGGATAAAAATACCCTCCATATCAATATGAATGGTCAGCAGGACAAAATTGCATTTAGCAAAAATGATGAAGGCCTAACCCTATTTAAGAATGGGCAAAGTTTTAAATTTGATCCAGTAAAAATACGTTTTAATCAAGATGACGGTGCAGATACTGAAGCGAACCTCAAAGCACCGATGCCGGGAGTCATTACTCAGGTCTTTGTCACAGCCAATGACCAAGTGAAAAAAGACGATGTGCTGCTGACCCTTGAAGCTATGAAAATTGAATATTCAATACGCGCACCGCATGACGGCATTGTGGCAAGTGCTTACTTCCAGCCCGGTGATCTGGTTAAAGCCGGTGATGAGCTGGTTGAATTTCAGGCATTAACGGAGGACGTTGCATGAATGAATTCGTCAAAATCGTTGAGGTCGGCCCGCGTGATGGACTTCAAAATGAAAAGATACTCTTAACCCTCAACGACCGTAAAAATCTGGTTTTAGACCTAATGAAAACGGGATTGCAACACATTGAAGTCGGTTCCTGCGTTTCGGCAAAATGGGTGCCGCAAATGGCAAATAGCGATGAGTTGTTTGCTCAACTGCCGCAATCCCCTGACATTCAATTTAGCCTGCTCACACCCAATATCAAAGGCTTTGAATCCGCTTTGGCTGTCGGCTGCAAGGAGGTTGCGGTATTTACCGCAGCTTCTGAAAGTTTCACCCGAAAAAATATCAATTGTTCGATCGATGAAAGTTTTGAAAAATTTGCTGATGTCATGGCAGCAGCAAAAGCCAATGATGTGAAAGTCCGCGGCTATGTTTCCTGCATTGTAGACTGTCCTTATGAAGGTGCAATTGACTCGCAGCAAGTCGCCTACGTGACTAAGCGCTTATTTGACATGGGTTGCTATGAAGTTTCCTTGGGGGAAACCATTGGTACAGCTACGCCTGACCGTGTTAAAAAAGTTTGGGATGCCTGTCTTGCAGAACTAGACCCGCAAATTTTAGCTGGCCATTTCCATAATACGTACGGCATGGCCATTGCCAATATCTATCAATCCTTACAACAAGGCATCAGAGTTTTCGATGCCTCTATAGCCGGACTGGGTGGCTGCCCTTATGCCAAAGGCGCTTCTGGCAATGTATCAACTGAAGACTTGTACTATTTACTGTCTAGAATGGGCTTTGAAACCGGTTTGCATCTGGATGCCTTGATGCAGGCCAGCCGCAATATCAGTCAGGTACTCAACCGTCAGAACCCATCGAATTATGCCAATGCGTATTGGCAAAGCCGCTGCGCTTAATGAGCTGGCTAGTTTGATGAATGCGCTAGTAATGAAAACCAAAAACGTTATTGCTAGGTTTTACACTGGCCTCTAAAGCACAGACGCAAAAGATTTATATCTAACAACTCGTCCACTGCATACACGTTTCCCCTAGACCTCTAGGGGGAAAACTCATTTCATAAAAATTCAATCTTCCCTCCAAGCAAAAATTTTCCACGTACCAAGCGCCACCATATGTGATTCATATGGTGAAATATCTTTGCCACTTCATACGTGGAAAGCAGACTGCTTGAAAATAATGAAAGGAGAAAAAGTAGGCGTTATGTAGAGCGAATTTCGCATCACCCATCGGACGATCAAACTAATGGACCATAAAAAAATAGGCCGCAAATTCCAATGGCCTAAAAATAGCAGTCATTAAAAAAACCTCATAACTCAAAGAGTTATGAGGTTGAATTTGGTGGGCCCACACAGACTTGAACTGTGGACCAACGGATTATGAGTCCGCTGCTCTAACCAACTGAGCTATAGGCCCTATATAGTGCTGAAATTGTTATATATCAACAAGTTTAAGCGAAAAGAATACTATCGGAGATTATTTCAAAACACAAGCACTTTTAAGACTGCTTGCACATTAACGCAACAATTCAAAAACAGGCATCAATGAATATTCAGTAACTGATGAGTATACTTGTTTAAAATGAATACAATTATGATGAAAAACACAGCAAATAATAAAAATATTAGCCCTAAACTCAGTGTCGCAATGGCGATAGATCAACTTTTTTAATACTTTTCACATATCATTCAGCATATAAATAAAAGTTTAAAAATCAATAATTATGAGGAATAAATAATGAGGTCTTAAACTTAATGGATTGAAATGCTTACTTATAGATCAAACTGTTCTTGCTTTTTGGACTCTGCATAAAGCTCAGCCAATGACCATAGAACCACTAAAGCAAAGATTATTGATGCAAATAAAAATGCAGTAATATAAATCATTCGTTACGGCCTCAGCAGAATATCCATTGCACAAAAACACACAGCTTAATTTTTAAGCCTACGACAAAAGTCTAATAAGATTTATGCTGTCTGAATAGCCATTAAATTGGTTTTTTTAATACTCTTTTTCTATTTATTGATATTAATTTTATATCAATAAAAGCTGAGTTATCGTTTTAAAGTCTTAGTCAACTTCAGCGCTTCTGCCCTATAAAGTCAATAAAAGCGCAAATGTATTTTATTTGTCTGCATTAGCAAATTGCCTATTGACTGTCCCCCTAAACAAGCAGAAATTAGCGAAGATTATTTTTGCAGAAACTATAATTTTGTATGTTGAAAAAATTCCTTGGTGAAACCTCATTTAAATTAGCTGGCTGGACTTATGAAGTTAAGCCGGATGTGCTTGAAAATAAACAAGTCATTGTCGGCTTTGAACATACATCGATGATGGATGCAGTACTCTCACTTGCCCTCTTCCAAATTTATGACCTTAAAATTCATACGCTCATTAAAAAAGAACTGTTTAAAGGGCCTTTAAAGCCAATTTTAAACGCCATCGGCGGTATTCCAGTTGACCGAAAATCAAGTAAAGATATCGTGTCTCAAATGGTTGAACACTTCGAGAACAATGAGAAGTTCAATCTGGTCATTGCGCCTGAGGCTACACGTGCAGAACGCGGAGAAGCGCGTAGACCGATTCGAACCGGATTTTGGCATATTGCGAAAGCGGCCGGTGTTCCTATAGTTTTAATGTACGCCAACTCAAAAACCAAGCAAGGCGGCATCTTTGGAAAAATTTATCCAACGTATCTCGATCACGACTTGGCATTGATGAAAAAGATGTATAAAGAAAACGTCGGACTGGATATTGTGATTCCAGAACCTAAAAATCAGCAATGATTGTCTAAAAACTCAAAAGCTAGCTCTTTATCAAAAAAAAGGGCTTATGGTAGAATTGTGACAATTTGATATGGCATACAGCCTATCTACAAGGAGCATATTTCGCATGGCGGGTCATTCCAAGTGGGCAAACACAAAGCATCGTAAAGCAAAACAAGATGCGAGCCGCGCTAAAGTATTCACAAAATTCATTCGTGAAATTGTTACAGCTGCCCGTTTAGGCGGCGGTGACGTTGCATCTAACCCGCGTTTACGTGCTGTGGTCGAGAAAGCGTTAGTTGCAAATATGACACGTGACACCATTAACCGTGCAATTCAGCGCGGTGTCGGCGGTGAAGAAAATGCTGATTTAAAAGAAGTGACTTACGAAGGTTATGGCGTTGGCGGTGTTGCAGTTATTATCGAAACAATGACTGATAACTTAAACCGTACTGTACCTGATGTCCGTCATTGTTTCTCGAAAACCGACGGCAATCTGGGCACTGCGGGTTCCGTGGCTTACATGTTTACTAAACGCGGTGAAATTACTTTTGAAGATGTTTCTTTAGAAGATAAAATCATGGACATCGCTTTAGAAGCCGGTGCTGAAGACATTGAAGTCGATGAAGAAGAAATTTTAGTCATCACCACACCAGAAAGCTTTGGTGATGTTCAGGATGCACTGACAGCTGCAGGTTTAAAATCTGATAATGCTGAAGTTGTGATGAACCCTTCAACGAAAGCTTTAATTTCAGATGTTGAACAAGCGAAGAAAATCGTGAAAATGATTGATATGTTTGAAGATCTGGACGATGTTCAAAACGTCTATACAAACGTAGAATTCACAGAAGAAGTGTTGGCTCAATTAGATGAGTAAATTGCTCTCTAAATAAAAAACGCGCCCAACGGCGCGTTTTTTATGCTTTAATTTTCATGCAAATTATATTTGCTTTACATCCTGTTAAAGCTCTGCCCTGAAAAAATTGAGCAGTTATCTATTTATTAAACTTTGCTCAGCAGCCCTCTGCAATTGAAAACCTGGTTATATTCCTTAATGACGAAGCTTGAATGCAGCGCAACGACATGTTCAATTTTACCAATGCGTTTGAGTAGAATTTCACTGTAATTTTCCATATCGCGGGCAACCACCTCCACTAAAAAGTCAGCAGATTGCCCCGTCACAAGGAACGCGTTAATAACTTCGGGTATATTTTCCAGCTCTTCTAAAAATTTAGCGAAGGTATCTGTATCATGTTTACTGAGGGATACCTGTAAAATAACATGCAGGCTAAAACCGAGTTTTTGATAATTTATATCGCGTTTCAAGCCCGTGATAATAGCGTGGTCAATTAAGTGTTTAATTCGTCTATGCACAGAACTGACTGAAAGATTAATTCGCTCTGACAGCTCATTCAGATTCAAATCTTCATGAGTCAAAATCTCCAATATTTGCTTATCAAAACGGTCCAGTTCCATTTTCACTTCATCTCCTGCTTTGAGCTGTTATTTTACTGATTCAGCATGATTTTATGACGTGCAGTATCATCCGGTGCTGTACATTTTGCGCTTTCATTCAACATTGTACAGTTCGACTCAGCCTGCGAAATTTAAAAAATATTTTTCACATATTCATCATATATAAAAAATATATGCAATATTTGCAATCATTTTTGAAATATTTTTTCTTTTACCCTGCCTTAAACAGTGTACAGGCTGCGCCCTCAATCTAATTCATTGTCAAAAGGATTTATGCTCAAACACCGCGCCAATCCACCCGTGAATTGCGCTCTGTTTGGTAAATCCGCAGCACATATTGCCCTAAGGGCAGCTCCATCAAATACGCTTTATAGGCTTTAAAATCCTCTGATAAATTTTCTGAATGTTCTTTTTCCCATGGCGTTCCTGCAATTTCCAAAATAGGCGCCAGCATAGAACACACAGCAATATCGGCCAATCCTAAACGGTCACCGACAAAATAACGGCAGCCGTGCTGAATTAACCGTCTATTCAATTCTTCGATAATTTCCTGCATGGCTATTTTAGATTGCTCTACTTTTTCTGACTCTAATTGATAGCCCTTTGAAACCAGCGCCTTGATGATCGGCTTTGAATATTTCTCGAATTGGCGCAAATAGCCTTTTTCACCAATCAAAATATCTAAGAATTCTTCACTTTCTGCCAGCACATGCGAAAGCGCCCAGCGTCTGACATGACGTCCGAGTTCTACCGACAGCTGATCTATTTCCAGCGCCTGCTGGCGAAGGTCTGCGTCTGCGCGCAGCAGCGAATGCTCTGGATATTGATCATCTAAATACAAAGCGATTTGCGTAGAATCTGCAATCCATTGTTCTTGATCGCGCAGTATCGGCAATTTATTCTGCCCAGTTTTCAATTGCGCAAATGCTCGATGCACGCCAGGCATCAAATTATGAGCGGTATATTCCAGTTCTTTGTGATCCAGCATCCAGCGAGCCTTTTCACAAAAATGTGATAACGGAAACTGGTATAACGTACGCATAAATGCTCCGAATTTATTGTTTTACTCAACTCGGCAATGCCAAGTATTTTAGTTGGATACTTTAGACACACCGATCTATAAAAACAATGAACTTTTTACCCAAAATTAAATCTTTGCACATCTTTATCCAATGCACATTTATATATATTTCACGCATTCATATCTTATTTATAGATATATGGGCAGTTGATCCATTCGTAAAATTTCAAAAAAATAATGCTGATTCATAGTGTTAACTTATAAAAATACAAGACATATAAATCAGTAATTGTTTAAAAGATAATTTTGCATATTGAAATCTGAATCTGTCATTTAATTTTTTCACGCTCAGCGGTTAGCGTTTTGATATCAAGTACAGGTGTCATTATGTCTCGTTTAACTGCTGAAAATATTCATATTATCGAAAGCGACCAAGATGCTGTCACTGCAGCGTACCATGTTGCAGATTTTGCATTGGAAGGCCGCAATCAGCGTGATCAACACCGCCAGCTGCCTTTTGCTGAAATTGAACTGTTCAGCGCCAAGGGCTTAGGCGGTATGCGTATTCCAAAAAAATTTGGCGGCGCGTTTATTTCAAATAAAACCCTTGCACACGTATTCCGCATTTTAAATAAAGCTGATTCCAGTGTAGGTCAAATTCCGCAAAACCAAATTGCCCTGCTTAATATGATTAACATCATGGGTACGCATGAACAAAAAACGTTTATTTTTAATGAGATTTTAAACGGGAAACGCCTTGCTAATGGCGGGCCTGAACGCAATACCAAAGATACAAAAACGCTTTCGACTACACTAAAAGTAGAAAATGGCCGTTATTTCATTGATGGTGAAAAATTCTATTCAACCGGCAGCAGCTTTGCGCATTGGCTGGCTATCAAAGCGGTTCATCCGGAAGGCCATGTCGTTTTAGCTGTGATTGACAGCCAAACGCAAGGCATTGAAATCATCGATAACTGGGACGGCTTTGGCCAGCGCACAACATCCAGCGGCACAGTAAAGTTAAATCACGTAGAAATTGATCCATTTCTAATTTTTGATGAACGCATATTAACCGCACAGCCCAGCTACCGTGGCGCTTACTCTCAATTGCTGCAGGTTGCAATTGATGTCGGCATTGCCGAAGCCGCTTTTGCCGACACCCTCACAGCTGTCCAAAAAGCCCGTCCAATTGCAGATGCTCAGGTAGAAAAAGCCAGCGAAGAACCATATACCCTGCAGGAAGTCGGAAAATCTGCTGTGCTGCTGGATGCTGCCATCTTACTTCTTGATGAGGCGGCCGAATATTTAGATGAATTAGATCAGCTGGATACAGTGACAGAACAGCAAGCGGCTCAAGCGTCTATTTTAGTGGCCGAAGCCAAAGTCTATGCCAATGATGCCGCCCTGCATATTTCTGAAAAACTGCTGGAACTGGGCGGCAGCCGCTCCAGTTTAAGCGTGCACAATTTTGACCAGCATTGGCGCAATGCCCGCGTACATACGCTGCATGACCCAATCCGCTGGAAACTGCATGCTCTTGGCGACTATTACCTCAACAATACCCTGCCTGCCCGCCACGCTTGGATTTAAGGAGAACATCATGACATCTTATCAAAATATTGCGCCTTTTAAATCCGATGCGCATCTGGCGCATGCGCATATCATCCAGTCCGATGCTGAAGCTTTAGAAATTGCCCTGAATTTAGCAGAACAATTCAAGCAGACGGCTGTTGCCCGTGATGCGCAGCGTGTATTGCCGTTTGAAGAAATTGAAGCCTACAGCCAGTCTGGGCTATGGGCTATTACCGTGCCCAAAGAATATGGCGGAGCGGATGTTTCCAGCTATACCGTGGCTCAAATCATTGCCCTCATGAGCGGTGCAGACGGTTCGATTGGTCAAATTCCGCAAAACCATTTTTATGCGCTGGAAGTCTTGCGCAATACAGGTACACAGCAGCAAAAACAAAAGCTTTATACAGAAGTGCTGCAAGGCGCGCGTTTTGGCAATGCTTTGGCTGAATTCAAAACCAAAAGCGCATCTCTGAAACAAACCGCTATTGCGCCAAAAGCAGATGGCTTTGAAGTGAATGGCGAAAAATTTTATTGCACAGGCAGCTTATTTGCACACCGCATTCCAACCTTGGTGAAGGATGCTGAGGGCCATGAATTCTTAGCTTTCATCCCGCGCAGCAGCCAAGGTTTGGAACTGACAGATGACTGGTCTGGTTTTGGTCAGCGCACTACAGGCAGCGGCACGGTGAAATTTAAAAATGTTGCTGTTTCAACTGAAGATGTCATTCCATTTGATGCCGCTTTTTCACAACCGACTTTGGTTGGGCCATTTGCGCAAATTATGCATGCTGCGATTGAAACCGGTATCGCGAGAGCCGCTTTTGAAGAAACGCTAGTCCGTGTCCGTCAAGCGCGCCCATGGATTGACTCAGGTGCAGAACGCGCAAGCGATGACCCGCTGACCAAATTTGAATTGGGGCGCATCATTGCCGATGTCCGCGCCAGTGAAGTTCTGCTGAAACAGGCAGCACGCTCTATTGATGCGGCGCGTCCGCTGCCGACAGCAGCGAACATTGCCAAAGCGTCTTTAGATGTTGCCAAAGTCCGCGCGCACAGCACAGAAACCGCACTCAAAGCATCATCCAAACTGATTGAATTGGCTGGCAGCCGCGGCAGCCAGCGCGCAGACGGCCTAGACCGCTTTTGGCGCAATGCCCGCGTGCATACCCTGCACGATGCTTCACGCTGGAAATACTATTTCATTGCCAATTACCTGCTGAATGGTGTTCTGCCTCCACGCCGAGGGACATTGTAATGACAAATATAAAAACAGACACGCAGAACCCGCCTAAACAAATTATTCTGAATGCTTTTGACATGAACTGTGCGGGCCATATCAACCATGGCCTATGGACACATCCGCGAGATCAGTCGCACCGTTTCAATGAACTCAGCTACTGGACAGATTTAGCCAAAACTTTAGAACAAGGCTTGTTTGACGGTTTATTCATTGCCGACATTACCGGCGTATATGACGTTTATCAGGGCAATATTGACTTAACGTTAAAAGAATCCATTCAGCTGCCCAGCCATGATCCAAGCACCCTGGTTTCTGCAATGGCGGCAGTTACAGAACATTTGGGCTTTGGCATAACTGTAAATTTGAGCTATGAACCGCCTTATCAGTTTGCCCGGCGCTTTGCCAGCTTAGATCACTTAACCCAAGGCCGCATAGGCTGGAATATTGTCACGGGCTACTTAGACAGCGCTGAGCGGCTGATTGGACAAACTGGCTTAAAAGATCATGACTTGCGTTACAGTCAGGCCGAAGAATTTTTAGAACTTTGCTATAAATTCTGGGAAGGGTCTTGGGAAGATGATGCTGTACTGAAAGATAAAGCCAACCGCATTTTTTCAGATCCTGCAAAAGTGCATGCCATCCATCATCAAGGTCAGTTTTACCAAAGCCAAGGCGTTTTCCAAGTCTCGCCATCTATTCAGCGCACGCCTGTGCTGTATCAGGCAGGAGCATCCAAACGCGGCCTCACTTTTGCCACGCAGCATGCTGAAGGCATGTTTATTGGCGCGGACAAGCCTGAAAAAATTAAGCAGCAGGTAGATAAAATCCGCGCTCAAGCGCGGGAACAAGGCCGTGACCCGCATGCCATCAAACTGTTTGTCGGCATCAGTGTAGTCACGGCAGAAACTGACGAGCTGGCACAAGAAAAATTAGCGGAATATGCCCGCTATGCCAGCCCTGAAGCCGGTTTGGCGCATTTCTCCAGTTCAGTAGGCATGGATCTCAGCAAATTTGCCGATGATGAAGCCATCCCTTATCAAAAAACCAACAGCATCGCCTCCGTCAATAGCAAGTTCAAAGAACAGCAAATCACACCTAATGATTTAAAAGCGCAGCTGCAGCTGGGCGGACGCTATCCGCTGATCATCGGCAGCGGCGCGTCTGTCGCTGAACAGCTTATTTCGCTATTAGATGAAACCGGTGTAGACGGCTTTAATTTAACCCGCACAGTTGCGCCAGAATCTCATCAGGATTTTATCCGCTTGGTCATTCCTGAGCTGCAGCAGCGCGGGCGCTATAAAACAGCGTACACAGCAGGGAGCCTACGCAACAAGCTGTTCCAGACTGGAGACCGCTTGACGGCACAGCACCCCGCCGCTCAATACCGTTTGGACCATACCGAGCCCCATTCAGGCCAGCAGCAGCAATCGGCTTAAATTGCGCAGACTGTCCGCTATTCAATCCATCAAAATGATTTAAATTTTAAAGAGAAATATATGGCGCTTAGCTCAAAATCAAAATTAACCCTGATCGGTGCAATCGCCGCAGTTTTTATTATTGGACTGGTCCTTTGGAATCAGCAGAAAAAAACAGCGGGCGATGAACTGGTCATTGGCATCAGCCCATCCTTTGCCAAACCTTTACAAGTGGCAGCAGAAGAAGCCAAGGCGCAAGGCGTTAATGTAAAGCTGGTGGAATTCTCTGACTGGAACACTCCAAACATTACCTTAAATCATGGCGATATAGATGCGAATTTTTTCCAGCATCAGCCATTTTTAGACAATGCCAAAAAACAGACGGATTTCAAAATTAAAGCCTTTGATGTCGGTGCAGCCACACATGTCGGCCTGTATTCTAAAAAAATCAAAAGTTTTGATGAATTAAAAGACCATGCCAAAGTGGTGGTTCCAAATGATCCGGTCAACCAAGGCCGCGCCTTGCAGCTGCTGCAGCAAGCCAAACTGATTACCTTAAAACAGCCGGATAATTTTTTATCCGCGCTCAATGATATTGCTGAAAACCCGAAAAAATTGCAGTTTATTGAAGTTGAGGGCCCTCAAACTGCCCGCGCCATCGACGATGCCGACCTAGCTTTTGGCTATCCGCATTATTTACGTTTGGCCAAAACAGCTGACCCAGAAAGCGCTTTGCTGTTTGACTCGAATACCGACAAGCGTTTCGCGATTTTATTTGCCGTCCGTGACGACTACCAAGACCCCAATGGCAAGCTCAGAAAATTTGTAGAGATCTACCAGAACTCACCAAAAGTAAAACAGGCTTTAGACACAGATTTTGGCGCGAAGCTTTGGTTCCCAGGCTGGAAATAAGGAATCATCATGCCAAACAGCTTTAGCAAAAACCGTAAAATTTGGATCATCGCCCTCACGGCGGCGGTCCTTGTGATTAGCTTGAGCGTATACCGCTGGTCAACTCAAAACACAGCACATCAAACCCTGAAAATCGGCATCAGCCCGCCTTATGCTGAACTGCTGCAAAGCGTGGCGGATGATTTGAAACAGCAAGGCATTCATGTCCAGCTTGTGGAGTTTTCGGACTGGCAAGCGCCGAATGTTGCTGTGCAAAATGGAGATATTGATGCCAACTTTTTCCAGCAAAGTGTCTTTTTAGCCAATGCAGTGAAACAGACCGATTATGACCTGCATGCTTTTGCAGCCGGCAGCGGAAGCCATGTTGGCCTGTATTCTAAGCAATACAAATCACTGAATGACTTACCGCAAAAAGCGCGTGCGGTCATTCCCAGCGATCCTGTCAATTCTGCCCGGGCATTGATTCTAATGCAGCGCGCAGGGCTGATTCAGCTTAAAGACATCAACAATGAACTGTCTACGCTTGCAGATATTGTCTCAAACCCGAAACAGCTGCAGTTCATTGAAGTCGAAGGCCCGCAGACTGCTTTGGCATATGACGATGCCGATCTGATTTTCGGCTTTCCGCACTACCTGAACATGGCAAAAAAAGCAGATCCGCACAGCGCGCTGTTTTTAGACCCGATTGATAAAAAATACGCCATCCTTTTTGTCACCCGTAAAGACTATGCAGATGAAAATCAAAAACTGGCTGCATTCGTCAGCACCTTCCAAAACTCAGCAAAAGTAAAAGAGATTTTGGACCGTGACTTCGGCAAAGGCATGTGGTTTGAAGGCTGGAAATAAGGAGCATTATGATGGTCAGTTTTGGTTCCAGCATCGATTTTTCTGTGCCGCACATCAAAATCCGTGAGCTGAATAAATATTATGAAGTGCAAGGCACACAGGTGCATGCGCTGAAAAATATCAATTTGGATATTCCCCAAGGCAAAATTTTCGGCATTATCGGCAAAAGCGGCGCAGGCAAATCCTCCCTAATCCGCACATTAAATGGTCTGGAAAGTGTCAGTGACGGCAGTATTCACATTTATCAGCAGAATTTAGCCAAACTGAATCATGCTGAATTAATTCAGCTGCGTCAAAAAACCGGCATGATCTTTCAGCACTTCAATTTAATGTCCGCAAAAACAGTCTATGAAAATGTCGCGCTGCCGTTAAAAGTTGCCTCCTACCCGAAGGATCAAATTGATGCGCGGGTAACAGAAGTCTTGCAGCTGGTTGGCCTAAGCAATAAAGCCGAGAACTACCCTTCTCAGCTGTCCGGCGGTCAGAAACAGCGTGTCGGCATTGCCCGTGCGCTGGTGCATCACCCCGAAGTTCTGCTCTGTGATGAAGCCACTTCTGCGCTTGATCCAGAGAGTACCTCAGTGGTGCTGTCTCTGCTCAAAGAGATCAACCAAAAGCTCGGAATCACCATTGTTTTAATTACGCATGAAATGCAGGTGATCCGCGAAATCTGCGATCAAGTCGTAGTCATTGACCGCGGGGAAATTGTAGAATCCGGTCAAGTCTGGTCTGTTTTTTCTTCACCGCAGCAAAAAATCACGCAGGAACTGCTGAATCTGGAACAGCTTGAGCTGCCTATACAGTATACGGCGCAACCGCAAACGGACAGTGCATACAGCATTATCAAACTGCGTTATGAATCTGCACTGAACCATGCGCCGGATCTGAAAGCCGTTTTTGATCAGTTTGATGCGCCGGCCTATCTGCTGCAAAGTCATGTCGATACCATTCAGCATCATCTCATCGGTTCATTCATCATTGCCTTTGCGAAAACAGAATTCGACTGCACACAATTATCTTCAAAACTTAAACCCTATATCGCGCAGCTGGAGGTGCTAGGCTATGCAAAATCAGCTCATTGACTTGCTCCTGACCGGAACCATAGATACCTTACTGATGGTGGGTTCCTCTGCCCTGCTGGCTTTTTTAATCGGCTTGCCCATGGCGGTCATACTCGTCAGCACATCCGCGCAAGGCATTTACCCAGCGAAAAGTATTCATCAAACTCTAGGCTGGGCGGTGAATGTGACCCGCTCTGTGCCGTTTTTAATTTTAATGGTCGCGCTGATTCCGCTCACGCGCTGGATTGTCGGCACCAGTTATGGTGTTTGGGCAGCTGTGGTGCCGCTGACTTTAGCAGCCACTCCATTTTTCGCTCGTATTGCGGAAGTGAGCCTGCGTGAAGTTGATCATGGCCTGATAGAAGCGGCGCAAGCCATTGGATGCAACCGCAAGCAGATTATTTGGCACGTACTGCTGCCGGAAGCGCTGCCCGGTATTGTCGCAGGATTTACCGTCACTCTGGTCACCATGATCAACTCATCCGCAATTGCAGGCGCAATTGGCGCAGGCGGTTTGGGCGATATTGCTTACCGTTACGGCTACCAGCGCTTTGATATGCAGATCATGCTGGCAGTCATTGCAGTCTTAGTTGTTTTAGTGATGCTGATACAGGCCGCAGGCGACACAATTTCTGCACACTTCGATAAACGCAAAATTTAGCTCCGCTTAAACCATCGGCTTTTTGCCACAGCACATCCAAGCCATGACTTTGTCATGGCTTTCATGTAAAATCATCGGCAATTTTCATATATAACACTGTGTGAGTCATTTCATGGGTTTTAATTGCGGTATTGTCGGCTTGCCGAACGTTGGTAAATCTACACTTTTCAATGCTTTAACTAAAGCTGCTATTGCTGCTGAAAACTTCCCGTTCTGTACGATTGAACCAAACACAGGCATTGTTCCTGTGCCGGATCAGCGTTTAGACAAACTCACTGAAATTGTTAAACCGCAACGCGTGATTCCAACCGCCATGGAATTCGTAGACATCGCAGGCCTTGTCGCTGGCGCATCTAAAGGCGAAGGCCTAGGCAACCAATTCCTTGCCAACATCCGTGAAACTGACGCAATTGCTCACGTTGTACGCTGCTTTGAAGATGAAAACGTCATTCACGTTAACGGTAAAATTGACCCGCTGGATGATATTGCAACCATCAACACTGAACTTGCTTTGGCTGACTTAGATACCATCACTAAAGCAATCACACGTTTAGCTAAATCTGCAAAAGGCGGCGACAAAGACGCCATTGCCACTAAAGCAGTTTTAGACAAAATTCTACCTTTTCTTGAAGAAGGCAAACCTGCCCGCGCTGCGGATTTAGATGATGATGAGCGCAAGCTGGTACGCGGTTTTGGCCTAATGACTTTAAAGCCGACCATGTACATCGCCAACGTGGCAGAAGACGGTTTTGAAAACAACCCGCACCTAGAAGCAGTTCAAAAACTGGCTGCAGAAGAAAATGCGATTGTCGTGCCGCTATGCAACCAAATTGAAGCCGAAATTTCATTGCTTGAAGATGAAGACCGTGCCGAATTCCTAGAAGCGCTAGGCATGGAAGAGCCAGGCTTAAACGTGGTGATCCGTGCAGGCTATGGCTTACTTGGCCTGCAAACGTATTTCACGGCCGGCGTACAGGAAGTCCGCGCTTGGACAGTTAAAATTGGCGCGACTGCACCGCAAGCCGCTGGTGTGATTCATACTGACTTTGAAAAAGGCTTCATCCGCGCTGAATGCGTAGCTTATGATGACTTTGTTCAATACAACGGTGAAGCTGGCGCGAAAGAAGCTGGAAAATGGCGTTTAGAAGGTAAAACTTACATCGTTCAAGACGGTGACGTACTGCACTTCCGCTTTAACGTATAAGTTTTAAGCTGTCAGCCTGCAGCGCTAGACATCGCCAGCTATTCATTAAGCCCCGAAAATTCGGGGCTTAATGCTTTTTGAGCAGATTCGGCAGATCTCTGCACATTAAATATAAAAATAATGAAGCCAGCCTTAAGCGCAATAACATAAAACAAAGCCATAAAACTCCACAGCTTTTTACCTACACAGCTGCAGCTTAATGTCTTAAGCAACAGGTTTAATTTAATAATCAGGCACTCAAGCCAGCTCATACTTTCCATATCCGGAGATAGAATAATGAAAAAAATCAGCACAATGCTAGCAGCAGGCATTTTCAGCATGTTAAGCGCCACCGCATTTGCCTGCCCCCAAGGCACGGCATTGACTGGCGGCACAGGCTCCAATCATAAAGGCGGAAAATGTGTAGCCGCTGCAACAGTTAAACATCAAGCACAAGCAACGAAACATGAAGCAAGCCAAGCTCAGCAGCATGCAACAAAGGCAAAACATGAAGCAGGAAAAGCTGAACAGCACCGCACTGCTGCAATGCACAAAGACGTGAAAAAAGCATCACAGGAAAATGCAAAAGCAGCCGCAGAAACCAAAGCGGCAAAAATGGAAGCCAATAAGGCCAAAACCTCAGCCAGCAAAGCCAAAGTAGATGCTCAGCATATGCAGAAGGATATGAAACCCGTTAAATCTTAATAATTTCTAGCCTAAAAAGCCGGTCATTGACTGGCTTTTTAATATGTGATTTCCAGCAATAAATTTTAGTAAGTCATCTCATTCATCGTTAGCGCGATATTTTAATGCGCAGAAATATGCTGCCCCGCTTTTGCATCCATCGCTTCCCGCTGCTTTCTCGCTTCCTGCAGCATGCGCTGCTCTATATCTTTTCTAAAGCCCAGCATAAACACCATTTCCGCCAAAACAAATAACGGCCCTATAGCCAAACCAATCACATCATCCATAAACGCAGGTTTTTTCTTTTCATAAAAATGCCCGACAAACTGAATAATCCAGCCGACAACAAAAAATCCAATGCTGGCAAGCAGCCATGCCGCCAGTGTCCATTGCGCAATTGAATACGCCAGCGGATAAGCCAAGGCAAAAACAGCCAGCATAATCAGTCCGAAAATTTTATCCAAACTTAAATAATAAATAATGGTGATGGCCATAATCACCAAGGCCAGCGTTAATTCAAAGCCAGACAGCATCACACCCGCCCGAGCCGTTAAACACATGATAGAAAAAACGATGAGGGGAATCCCAATAAAATGGCTCAGAATATTTTTATGGTCCAAATGATAAGCCGCATACTGGCTCAGCAGCTGTTCGAGTTTAGTCATGATGATGCATCCTTGTACCGAATATGCTTTCACTATATAAGAATAGTGATGAGCAAGATGTCGCTCAGCCGACAACTGCATCTAAAATATAAATGGAATAACCGCAATGCTCGACCCGCAATATTTACCGCATTTAAAGAACAATTTTTGGTATGCACAGCTCAGTCCGGCTTATCAGCACTATATTTTAGAACATGCCCGCCTGCAGCACGTGCAAAAAGACCAAAGCATCTTCTTGTCCGGCGACAGCTTTAACGGGATTTATGCGGTTTTAGAAGGTGCTGTACGCTTAGGCTATATTGATATTCATGGCAAAGAAGCCTTGGCCGCAATTGCAGAGCCGATTATGTGGTTTGGGGAAATCTCACTGGTTGATCAGCAGCCCCGCTCGCATGATGCGATTGCCATGCAAAAGTCCGCAATCCTGCATTTACCCAGCAGCAGCATTCAACAGCTGGTGAGCGCGTATCCGCAATTTTGGTTTCATATCGCGCAGCTGACCAGCCAAAAACTGCGTTTTGCATTTTTGGAATTAATTTCCATTCAAACGCAAAATATCACACAGCGTTTAGCGCAGCGCCTGCTGTTTATTTTAAACGGCTATGGCAACCATATCGAGATCGAACAGCACTGCATTCATTTGTCTCAAGAACAGCTGGCGCAGCTGCTGGTGTGTTCAAGACAAACCGTCAATCAAGAATTGCAGGAACTGGAAAGGCTTGGCGTACTGAAAGTCGCTTTTCGCAAGATAGAGATTTTGGATACTGTACTGCTGCATCGAATTGCGCATGCATTTCCTCAAACAGAAATTTGATCAATGCCTCAGCGGGCAATTGCGGTGCAGTTTATTGCGCTATTTCAGGTCGTTTTATTTTTATGATTCAAATCAGTGCTTTTGTTGTCAATATTTTACATGAAGCGTTTAAGACAATAATTTGCACACATCCACACTATCAAAACCATTTGTGCATGCCGCAACTTCTTGAGCGCTGGAATCCGCTTGAACTTTTGTATTTGCTTGTACGTTTACAGCTGCAGTCATTACGGCACATACAGATAACATCATTAATGCTTTTTTCATCTTAATCACCTATTCATCTTCTTTAAATTTACGGATACAACTTATCTTTCAATGAGGCTATTTTCACACAATTTATCAAATAGAGATAATTCTCATTTTTTATAATGTTATTGTATTTTTATATTATTCAGCGTTTTTAAATATTAAAAAAATAACAATCAAACCATGATTAATATTTTTATCAAATTAAATCAATATGTTAATTAATAACAAAAAGATAAAGAAACTGTAGACAAACAAGTCGGCCACCGCCATTAAGATGCAAGACTTATTAAATAAAAATAAAAGAATCTTTTGAAATGAGATTTTTGATTTAATTATTACCTGTTTCTATGGATTTAATTTTTCACTATTATGCAAAAAAGGCCGCAATGCAACTGCCTTTGCGGCCTGAAAAACAACTCAAACGCCTACTTTTTTCGGATCAGTATTGCCTAAGTCCGGGTTTTCAATTGCACCCTGACACTGCTTTTTATCCCGTTCATAATCCGCCTGCTTTTGTGCCGCCGTATCAGACTGGCTGATCGTTTCACGCGCCCAAATCTCCAAACTGGTCAGCGCTTTACGGCAAAGCGCATATTTGCCTTCAGTCACCGAATCCGTCATTTTGACATTAATGCGCCAATCTGTGCTCAGCTTGCGGGCCGGCTTACGGACTTGCTCTTCCAGCTGATCAATCTTCTTGCTGTAAACCAGCCCGTCGACTTGGTTAATGAATTTCCACGCCTCATTTGCATAAGTCGTTGCATCGTTGCTGAGCTTTGGCGCAGGCTTAATCACGACCTTTTCTTCAGCCTGATCTGACGGCTTGCCGCAGGCTTGCAATAACAGCGCACTGCTGGCCAAAATGACTGCTTTCAAAGCATTCGAAGTAAAGCTGAACATCTTAAGTTCACTCATACAAACATTTCGGCACTATGCTAGTAAATTCAGCTACAATACACAATCTTATTTGACCTATTGATCAACTCTCCCGCTAAGGTGTGTCGTGTCAGAGTACAACCCCTCTCCAGTACAGCCCGCTGGATTTTGGCAAGGCGCTAAAGACAGCCAAGCCATTATTTTTACCTATCTTCCTGTTTCTTTTGCCTTTGGCGTATCTGCAACGCAATTCGGCTTCAGCGCATGGGAAGCGCTATTCCTGTCCTGCTCCATGTATGCAGGCGCCAGCCAGTTTTTAGTGGTTGCGCTGCTCGGCAGCGGCATATCTATTTGGATGACCGCCTTGACTGTCATTGCATTGGATATCCGCCATCTGCTGTATGGCCCCGCCTTGCAAAACCTTATTCAAGACCGCTTAAACCTAAAAAAAACCGCGGTCTGGGCTTGGGGCTTAACCGATGAAGTCTTTGCTTCCGGCATGATTAAATTGTCTCAGCGCCGTCAGGAATGGTCTGAGTCATGGATGCTGGGACTCAGCCTATTCAGCTGGATGTCTTGGGCATTGGGTTCATTTTTAGGCGGCTTATTTGCCGATCAGGTCAGCAACCTGCCGCAGTTTCTTCAAGCTGCATTGGACTTCTTATTGCCTGCGCTGTTCCTCAGTTTCTTATTGGCCGCCTTTGAGAAAAAGCACAGCTTTATCGTAGCCATTACCATTCTGGTTTCAGCCATTGCCTGTTACTTTATCGACCTGTCTGCGGCTATTTTTATTGGCATTTCCTCAGGCATTCTTGCCGGCCTGTTCAAGCATTACGTCTTAAAACAGCCAGACCCTGAGCATATTGGAGGCTAAGATGAGCTGGGAAATTATTTTAGTCGGCATCGTGGTCGGCATTGCCAATTTCGCTTCGCGCTTTGGCCCGTTTTATTTCATTCAAAAGTTTCAGCAAGGTTCTCAAAACCGCGGCGCGCTGTGGATTAAAATCGCGCTAGGCGCTATCGGTATTGCCGCCATCAGTTCTATGCTGGTTGTCGCCACTTTGCCGCCGTTGCTGGAAACTCCAAACAAAAGCTTTGCCATGCTGATGGGGTTCATTGTGCTGACTGGGCTGTATTTCAAATTTAAGAAAATTGTACCCGCTACACTGACAGCAGCCCTGACTTATGGCTTGGTGTATACCTACGTGCCTTTTCATTTTTAAGTCTAAGTCCCATTTCCCCGAATATTTTTATCTCTGAAATTATTCATTCGCAGACTTCATCAGCCTGCACTATTTTATTTTTTGCAAATATGAGATAGTCAGCACATGAAAAAACTCAGATAAAGCAGATAGATGCCGAAATACCACTTTATTCAAGGTAAAATTTTTATACATTCTAGACGCTCATCTACACTGAGCTGGGGACTGCAAAAGCCTGTAAACAGCATTTATTTTGAGTGTTTAATACAAAATCAAATGTTCAATGGAAATTTCTGTGGACTGCATTGCCGTCCAGCAGATCAAATTCGCGCTATTTATATCGAAAATAATCAGAAAAAGAACATTATTGGTTTGTATAACAGCACACAGCATATCTTGCATTTACATCCAAAACGGCAGTTATACCCTCAAATTTCTTGGCGCAAGCTATGGATAAATCTCATACAGCTAATGGGCTTCATACTCATTTTTCTTTTTTGTGTTTTCAGTTTCAGCGCATGGCAAAATACTTCATTTCATTTTATCAGCGTGATGGCCGATACGCTTTATTTTTCTACGATATTAGTTTCAATCATATTGATCTTAAGCTTATGTGCCGCCCCATTGGTTTGGTTGTTATACTGGCCGAACTTCCGCAAAACAGCTGAACAGCTCTGTGCACTTCAATGTTCAAATTTAGACATTGAAGGCTTGCCTGCATCTGTACAAAATGCAGGAATTTTTAGAATTAATTTAAACAAAAACAATTAAATACTGCTAATTTCTTGTACTTCCCACTCATCAATAGCGGCATCAGCACTTGCACTTAAAGATATAAATAAAATTGTTGGACAATATCACTTATTTATATGAACCAGCCCTTATCTCTTCAGCAAGTTCTGCTATGCTAAAAGGCCATAAAATCAAGCATGGATGACTCACATGAGCGTGACTATTGGTACCCCACTTCAATCTTCTGCTTTTAAGGTTCTACTTTTAGGCTCTGGCGAACTGGGTAAAGAAGTCGTGATTTCTTTGCAGCGTTTAGGTGTAGAAGTTCATGCTGCCGACCGTTATGATCACGCGCCTGCGATGCAAGTTGCACATTTTTCCCACACTTTGAACATGGCCGATGCCGAAGAATTAAAACAGCTGATTAAGCAAATTCAGCCGAATCTCATTGTTCCTGAAATTGAAGCGATTGCAACGCAAGTTCTGGTGGAAATTGAAGAGCAGAATATCGCCACGGTTATTCCTTCCGCTAAAGCCGTTAATTTGACTATGAACCGTGAAGGCATCCGCCGTTTAGCCGCAGAAGAACTGGGGCTGCCGACCTCTGCTTACCGCTTTGCAGACTCTTTAGAATCTTTCCGTGCGGCCTGCGATGACATTGGCTATCCAAACTTTGTCAAACCCGTCATGTCCTCTTCTGGCAAAGGCCAGTCCCGTGTAAAAAGTTTTGCCGAGGTCGATGCCGCATGGGACTATGCGCAAACAGGCGGCCGCGTCAATCAAGGCAAAGTCATTGTAGAGTCGAAAATTGATTTTGATTTTGAAATTACGCTGCTGACAGTCCGTGCAAAAAATTCGGAAACAGGTGTAATCGAAACCTCATTCTGTGACCCGATTGGCCACAGACAGGACTCCGGCGACTATGTCGAAAGCTGGCAGCCTCAAGCCATGACGCCTGCCGCTTTAGAAGAATCCAAACGCATTGCCAATAAAGTCACCGTGGCATTGGGCGGATGCGGAATTTTCGGCGTTGAACTATTTGTCAAAGGCGACAAAGTATGGTTTAGTGAAGTATCTCCTCGCCCGCACGATACAGGCCTTGTCACGCTTGCGTCTCAATTCCAAAGTGAATTTGAATTGCATGCGCGTGCAATCTTAGGCTTACCTGTGAATACTGCGCGCCACAGCACTGCAGCCAGCGCAGTGATTTATGCGGGTGTAGATGACACGAATTTATCGTTTTCTGGCTTAAATCTTGCTTTGGCAAACCCAAATACTGATTTACGCCTCTTCGGCAAGCCCGAAGGTTTTAAACGCCGCCGTATGGGGGTTGCAACAGCACGTGCAGAAACCACAGATCAAGCGCGCGAACTTGCAGAGCAAACCGTACAGCACATCAGTGTTCATCAAAACTAAGCTTGCCACACCATAACGGACTACTGTTTATGATCAATACCTTACCGCTGCTGAATTACATTAAAAGTAATCACGACATTCAAGCAATCAATCAATGGCGCACAGATGTTGAAAATCAGCTGCAGGAGTATTTTGAAAATGGACAGTCCATCCGTGATGTGATTTTAGCGCGCTCCAATTTAATTGACGAAGCGCTGAAATTTTTATGGACGCATGCCGGTCTGGATCAAACCAGTCTGGCCCTATTTGCAGTCGGCGGTTACGGCCGCCGTGAAATGCTGCCCTATTCTGATGTTGATATCATGATCCTGTCCGATGACAAGATATCTGAAGAACATGAAAAATTGATCTCAACTTTCATTTCTTCATTATGGGATGTCGGCAATTTCAAACCGGGCATCAGCGTGCGCACCATTGCAGACTGCGTAGCGCAAGCCACCAATGATCTCACCGTGGCAACCGCTTTAATTGAAGCGCGCTTAATTACCGGCAATCAAAAATTGGCGAAATGGCCGCGCCGCATTGTGTCGCAAACATGGACGGATAAAACCTTCTATGATGCCAAAATGCAGGAACAGGCCAAGCGCCATGCGCAATACAATAATACCGAAAGCAACTTAGAGCCTGACATTAAAAATGCCCCTGGCGGCATCCGCGACATCAACCAAATTGGCTGGATTGCAAAACGGCATTTCCGTGTCAACCGCATATACGACCTTGTTCATTTAGGTTTTATATCTGAATTTGAACTGGGTGTTTTAGAAGAAGCGGAAAGCTTTTTATGGGAAATCCGCCATCATTTGCACCGCCTGACCAAACGTGACGAAAACCGCTTATTGTTTGATTATCAGCGGGATATAGCCGCGAAGTTTGGCTATATGCGTGAAGAGGATAAGTCTCCGAATTATCCGATTGAACAATTCATGAAGCGCTATTACCGCAGCGCCCAGCAAGTATCCACCCTCAATGAAATGCTGCTGGCCTACTTCAATGAATCAGTGATTACACCGCGCCTGCCCAACTACAAGCGCAGCATTGAAGAAATTAATGCCAACTTCAAACTGGTTGACGGCAAATTGGCGGTTCAGCACCACAAGATTTTTTCTGAAAATCCCAGCGCAATTTTAGAAATTTTTTATCTGCTGGCAAACCGCCCTGAAATTATCGGCATCCGTGCACGCACTTTGCGCCTGCTGACTTTGGCTGCAAAACGCATTGATCAGAGTTTCAGAAATAATCCTGAACATCAGGCCATGTTTATGGCCATCATCCGTTCGCCTTACCGGCTGTATGACACCATGGTCGCAATGAAGCGCTATGGCGTCCTAGGCAATTACATTCCGGCTTTTGGGCAAATTATGGGCCTGATGCAGTATGACCTGTTCCATATCTATACTGTGGATGCGCATACCTTATTGCTGATCCGTAATTTAAACCGCTTTAAAGAACCGGAGTTCGCCAAAGACTTTCCTGTAGTCAGCTCGGTCTTCCAGCGTCTTGCCCGCAGAGATATCGTTTACCTTGCCGCAATTTTCCATGATATTGCCAAAGGCCGCGGCGGCGATCACAGTGAGCTGGGCGCTGCAGATGCCATTAAATTCTGCATGGCGCATGGCTTTAGCGAGCGCGAAGCGAATCTTGTAGCATGGCTGGTCAACAATCACCTGCAAATGTCGGTGACTGCGCAGAAAAAAGATATTTCCGACCCTGATGTGGTACGCGCATTTGCAGAAAAAATGGGCGATATGGAGCATTTGGACTATCTATACGCGCTGACTGTTGCTGATATCAATGCGACCAATCCAACTTTGTGGAATACATGGCGCGCTTCCTTGATGCGCCAGCTCTATACCCAAGCGCGTGATGTGATCCGCTCAGGCCTTGGCCGTCCAGTTGACTATCAAATGCTGATCGAAGACACCAAATTTGCGGCCAGCGAACAGCTGGTTGAAGAGTTCTCTTTAGATGAAGTTGAAAAAGTCTGGCAAGAACTGGGCGATGAATACTTCATTAAAGAATCTGCTGATGAAATAGCATGGCATACCCGCGCCATCTTAAAACATGGCGACAACCCTGAACCGCTGGTACTGATGCGCGCGCACCGCAAATATGCGCAGGATGCCGTACAAATCTTTATTTATACACAGGATCAGCCGAATTTATTTGCCACCACGGTTGCCATTTTGGACCGCATGAATCTGGACGTGCAGGATGCCCGCATTATTACTGCGCTGAAAGCATTCAGTCTGGACACCTATGTTGTCCTAGACCGTTTCGGGACATTGCTGACTGACCCTGAACGTGAAGCCACGGTGATTCAAGCGCTCGTCAAAGCGCTGAGCCAATCGGATAAATACCCCGGCCTCATGCAGCGCCGCATCCCACGTCAGCTGCGCCATTTTGACATCGAGAACACCGTCGATATCACTCTGAATGAAGCGCTGCAGCAAAATATGGTTGAAATTGCAACACTTGACCACCCCGGCCTACTTGCCAAAGTTGGCGGTTTATTTATGATGCAGGGGCTGGATATTCACTCCGCAAGAATTGCCACTTTAGGCGAACGCGCTGAAGATATTTTCTTTGTGACCAAAAAAGATGGCACACCCATGAACAGCACTGAAGCCGAAGTTTTTGCGGCTCAGCTGAAATCAGCTCTGGATGAAGCATCCCATTTAGTGTGCAGCCATCATTAATTTAATTGAACCGGTAACCATTCCATGAACTCTAGTTTGTCATTATTGCACCCGTATCCATTTGAAAAGCTGAATAAGCTTTTTCAGGATATAACCCCTGCAGATTTGCCTCTCATTCCATTGTCTATCGGTGAACCAAAGCATCCTGCGCCTGAATTTGTGAAGCAGGCAATTATTGACAACTTCCAGCATTTATCCACTTATCCAAACAGCAAAGGCCTGCCTGAACTGCGCAGCAGCATTGCCAGCTGGCTGACCCGCCGCTTCAAGCTGAACAGCATCAGCGCAGAAAGCAGCATTCTGCCTGTTTCAGGCACGCGTGAGGCAATCTTCTCTTTTGTTCAAGCGCTAGTGAACCGTGAAGATGCGCCATACATCGTTATGCCGAATCCGTTTTACCAAATTTATGAAGGTGCAGCGCTGCTTGCAGGCGCAACACCTTATTTCATTAACTGCACTGAAGAAAACAACTATTTAGGCGATTTTGATGCGGTTCCTGCTGAGGTTTGGGAAAAAACAGCTTTGCTTTTTGTCTGCACACCGGGCAACCCAACAGGCGCCGTTCTGTCTAAAGAACAGTTTAAAAAATTAATTGCCCTATCAGACCAGTATGGCTTCGTCATTGCCTCGGATGAGTGCTATTCAGAACTGTGGTTTGATCAAGCGCCAGCCGGTTTGCTTGAAGTCTGCGCCGAAATAGGCCGTGATGACTATAAAAACTGTGTGGTGTTCCACTCATTATCTAAGCGCTCAAATTTACCAGGCATGCGCTCCGGCTTTGTCGCTGGTGATGCCGAGCTATTAAAACCTTATTTGAAATACCGCACCTATCATGGCGCGGCTATGCCGGTACAGCATCAGATTGCATCAATTGCGGCATGGGATGATGAAACACATGTAGAAGAAAACCGTACACTGTACCGCGCCAAATTCGAATTGTTCCAAAATGAATTAGGCAGCCTGCTTCCATTGCAAAAACCGGATGCTGGCTTTTACTACTGGCTGAAAGTAGATAATGATGAAGCCTTTGCCAAAATGCTGATGGAAAAAGCGCATATTAAAGTACTTCCGGGCCGTTATCTGTCACGTGAAACAGCCCAAGGCAACCCGGGTGAAAATCATGTGCGTATGGCCTTGGTCGCTGATATTGCGCAATGCGAACAGGTGATTCAGCGCCTGAAAGCCATTTTATAATTGAACAGCAGCTTTAAAAAATGAAAAACCGCTATTTCGATAGCGGTTTTTTGTATGGCCGATCATATTGAACGTTGAACAAAATATGCGGAGGCTTAATCATATTTCATGGCTTATTATGCCTTTAGGGCTTTTTCAATATCTTCATGCAGTGTTTCAGGCTTGGTTGTTGGCGCATAACGGTTTAAAACATGACCGTCTTTGCCAATTAAGAATTTAGTAAAATTCCATTTAATGCCATTCCCCAGAACCCCTTTTGAGTTATTGGTTAGATAGCGGAATATTGCATGCGCTTCTGGGCCTTTAACATCGACTTTGGCAAACATGGGAAAATCCACCCCATAGTTTTTCTGGCAAAAAGCGCCGATCTGATCATTGCTGCCCGGGTCTTGTCCGCCAAATTGATTGCATGGAAAACCCAGCACCAAAAATCCTTGATCTTTATACTGCTGATATAATTTTTCTAATCCAGCAAATTGCGGAGTAAATCCGCATTTGCTTGCGGTATTAACGACCAGTAAAACTTTTCCTTCATAATCTGCGAAAGATTTATTTTTACCATCCAACAATTCAGCTTCAAACTGATAAATGTTTGTCATGGATATGTTTCCTCGTCATTTTTTTCTTGTGTTTTTAGGTCTAAGGAAGCCGAATTCACGCAATAGCGCAATCCTGTCGGCTGCGGGCCATCTGGAAAAACATGCCCTAAATGTGCGTCACAATGATGACAAACAATTTCTGTTCTGACCATGCCGTGCGATGTATCTTGATGTTCCTCAATCACGGTCCCATTTACAGGGCGGAAAAAACTTGGCCAGCCGCAACCGCTGTCAAACTTGGACTCTGAAGTAAACAAAGGCTCTCCGCAGCAGCGGCAAACATATGTGCCATCTTGCTTGGTATTCCAGTATTTTCCTGTAAAAGCAGCTTCAGTGCCCTTTTGACGTGTAATGCGAAACTCTTCTGGCGATAATTCTCTTTGCCATTCTCGTTCTGTTTTATTGAGTTTTCCCATGATGACGTCCCTTTATATCGTACTATTTAAAATAGGATAATCCTATATTTACGTCATTCAACCTTAAATTTCTAGTCTTTATTCAACAATTTACAAAATCAATATAATGCCTAAAAAAGCAAAAAGGAAGCAACTATAAAAATAAGGTGAGCAATTTTAAAAATTAAATGCTTTTTTGTCGGAAAATTTAGTGGTAGGCTTAGATGTACTCTTGCTCAGGATTAAAAAATGTCGCAGAAAAAGAGCGTAATTTTTAAAAATCTGCTGCCGGTGATTAAACAATATCAACAGGCAGGGTTTACGCATGAAAAAATTGTTGCTTTACTCAGAGATGAACACCATCTCGATTTGGTAACAACAGAGACATTTAAAAGCTATTTATACCGTTATGCAAAAGTGACCTCCACTCTTTCCGAGAACATAAAAATGCCGAACACTTTCAACACCCCACGCGAAATAAAAAAATCGTCTAAGCTCGAGCATGTATGCTACGACATTCGCGGGCCAGTGTTGCGAGCGGCCAACGAAATGGAAGAAGCTGGACACAAAATCATTAAGCTGAATATCGGCAACCCCGCCCCCTTCGGTTTCGAAGCCCCGCAAGAAATCATCAATGATGTTGCATTGAACCTGCCGAATGCGATTGGCTATACAGATTCAAAAGGCATCTTCCCTGCGCGTAAAGCCATCTGCCAGTACTATCAGCAAAAAGGCATTCTGAATATGCACGTGAATGACGTGTATGTCGGCAACGGCGTATCTGAATTGATCGTGATGGCGATGCAGGGCCTGCTGGATGACGGCGATGAAATGCTGGTGCCAATGCCGGATTACCCGCTTTGGACGGCTGCAGTCAACTTGTCCGGCGGTACAGCCATTCACTATAAATGCGATGAAGAAAATTTCTGGTATCCAGACATTGCGGATATGGAAAGCAAAATTACGCCAAATACCCGCGGCATAGTCGTCATTAACCCGAATAACCCGACTGGTGCTGTTTATCCGCGCCATGTGCTGGAACAAATTGTTGCCTTAGCAAAAAAATATGACTTAATTTTATTTGCTGATGAAATTTACGACAAAATTGTATATGACGGCATTGAGCATGTCGCTGTAGCTGCTTTAGCTGGCGACCAGCTGTGCATTTCTTTTAATGGCTTATCCAAAGCTTACCGTATTGCCGGCTACCGTTCAGGCTGGATGGCCATTACTGGCGATAAATCGCGTGCAATGGACTACATTGAAGGTTTAGACATGCTGGCGTCTATGCGCCTATGCGCCAACCATCAAGCGCAATATGCCATTCAGACAGCATTAGGCGGTTATCAATCGATTAATGATCTGATCCGCCCAGGCGGACGTTTATACGAACAGCGCAACATTGCATGGGAAATGCTGAATGATATTCCCGGTGTCTCCTGTGTTAAACCTGAAGGCGCAATGTACTGCTTCCCTAAATTGGACCCTGAAGTTTATCCAATTCAGGATGATGAGAAATTCATGCTGGATTTCTTAAAAGCAGAGAAAGTATTGTTAGTGCAAGGCACAGGCTTTAACTGGCCGACACCGGATCATTTCCGTGTCGTGTTCTTGCCTGCAGAAAATGAACTGCGTGAAGCCCTAACCCGTTTAAGCCGGTTCTTGGCAAAAATGCGTTAAGCTGCAGTAGGAATAAAAAAACCGCACATCAGTGCGGTTTTTTTATTCCTTAAAATCTGGAAAAGCTGCACATACGTTCAAATACTGCTTTATCTATACTCAAATGCATGCTTTGACTTTCTAATACTTAAGTCAAAACTGTGCCTTGAAATTAGACACTTTTCATTCTCTTCAATAGTATACATCTCTAATGATTGCCAATAGCTGAAAAATCATAGGAACAGGATGTCCTCAAATAGAATCAAGTTAAGCATTTTTTTATGCCTGTGCATGTGCTTAGGCATTGGCATTCTGCGCTTCTCTTATACGGCGCTGTTACCCTCAACACGTGAGGCTTTTGGCTGGACAGCGCAATTTTCCAGCATTCTTGGCAGTGCAAATCTGCTGGGATATTTAATCGGCGCTTTTTGGGCGATGCGCCTGCCGCAAACTCGGGTCATGACAGCCTATATTCAGATTGCTGCATTGGCAGGCATATTAAGCCTAATGAGCTGCGCCTTTTCAGGCTTTGCTGAGCCATGGTATGTATTCTGGCGAGTAATTTCCGGCATCAGCGGCGGTCTCATTATGATTCTTTCACCCAGTATTGTTGCCCAATGCTGCGAATTAAAAGACCGTTTTAAAATCAACTTTATCGGCTTTAGCGGTATAGGCCTTGGTGTTTTGCTGGCCACCCTGTTTCTGCCCTATTTAAACCAAATAGACATTCGCAGCGCCTGGCTGATCTTAACTGCATTTGCACTGATCATCAGCGCCATCCTCAGTTTACTGCTGAAAGACCTCAAACCGTTACTCAGCGAAAACGCCGCAAAACATAGCGAAGATGTACCGCTTAATACTGTTTTTTTCAGCTTGATTGCCGTCTACGGCTGCAGCGCTTTCGCTTATGTGCCGCATTCACTATTTTGGATTGACTACCTGACGCAAGTTTTAAAGCTGGATTTATTTTGGATGAATTTCAACTGGATACTGTACGGCCTTGGCAGCGCCTTAGGCGCATTCACATCCTATCTATGCGCTAAGAAATTAGGAAATTTCACCGCATTAAAAATTCTTTACTGCACCTATGTGGCTGCTATTGCTGCCGCAATATTCAGCTTCAATCCTTTTTTGACTTTTATTTCTTCATTTTTGACAGGCTTGCTCAACCCTGCTGTGGTGTTTTTGACTTCCTATACCATCTTGCAGCTATACGGCACCGCCTATAAAAAGCTGTGGAGCATTGCCACCTTAACCTTTGCCGCAATACAGCTGATAGGCGGCCTCAGCTTTAGCGCATTGCAGCATTTTGGCATCAGCTATCATCAGCAATTTATGATTGCTTCAGCCGTGCTGCTGCTTGGCACTTTGCAATTATTCTGGGTCACCCGCCGGCATTTACATACCGCAGCTCAGTAGTTTTAATGCATGCGTTCATTGCCCAGCAGAATAATCTATGCTGCCGATATATGGCATACGGCAAAAAATAAACAGGCGTCAAATCCCTTGGCGCCTGTTTATTTTATAGCTTTTGCTATGGGTTTTATCCTTAGCCAAAACACATATTCTTTCCTGTGCAACGTTTTGGCTATTGAGCTTAAATCTTTAGAAATTCATATAAGCCCGATCATTTCAACTCAGCTGAAACCTTAACGCTGTTGCTGATTGCGTTGATTTTTCTGGTTATGCTGCTGTTTATCCGACTTCTGATTTTGCTGATTCTGATCTTGCTGTTGCTGCTGTTGTTGCTGTTGCTCTTGCTGGTTCTGCTGCTGTTGATTTTTCTGCTGTTGGTTTTGCTGTTGGTTTTGCTGTTGCTGCTGATGGCGGGACATTTCATGCAACTCCTGTTCAGTGATATTAAATCAATGCATACACCTAAATGCACACATCCAACGATGTAACAATACCTGTTGGTTCGAGCTTCCTTATTCAACATCTGGGCAATAACCACTTTAGCCTAGAAATCCATCTTTCCAAGCCCTGAGCTGTTTCAAATTGCTTCAATGTAATTACACTTTAAATAAAGTGAATAAATTCAGCGGGGGCAATAATTGAACATTTACTGAATTAACGCTTCTGCTAAATATACAAACTTAATTAAACGAAACATTCAGCTGGCTGAAACACTTTACGCATGCAGGGCTTCTGTACAAATAATTTATGCTTCTGGCTGTGCATATAGACAGCATTTTCTTCGTTTTCAGTCTCAAGAACGCCCTGTCCCTCAACCCAAATTTAAAACAATATAAAACCCGCTATAAAGCGGGCTCGTCTATAAGCTAAAGCACTTTTTGAATGATCAGACAGCATCATATTATGCTGTTCATACTTTTAGTTTTGAAAAACCATTTAGCATGACTATTGCGCTGGACGCTCTTTCGCTGATTGATAAGCTTCTTGTGCAATTGCTAAACTTTTCTTTTTACCTTCTTCGGTATCTGGAATTTCATTGCTTGTGCCGTTTTTGGCTTTTGGCGGGCTTGAAGCAGCGGTACGGCTATAAAGACGCTGTTCTTGCTGAAAACGCGCATCAGCAGTAGCGCCTGAGCAAGGCTTAGACTGATAAATCACAGATCCTTTTATATTGCACTTATACACTGCGCCAGCTTGCGCCAATACAGGCATTGCCAGCAATAATAAAATTGTCCCGCTGCTTTTCATTGTATTCCCCTTATAATTTTCGTACAAAATATCATCAAGTTATTTAAAGTTCTAGTTTTTACAAATAAATACCCCGCAAAGGCTGCGGGGTATTTCACATTCTCTTGATCTTACTCAGGCTATTCCATGTTGTCGATGATAGCCTGCCCAAATTCAGAACAGCGCAGCAGGGTTGCATCCGGCATTAAGCGCTCAAAATCATAGGTCACGGTTTTAGCCGCTATTGCCCCTGAGATCCCTTTAATGATTAAGTCAGCCGCTTCAATCCAGCCCATATCACGCAGCATCATTTCCGCAGAAAGAATGATTGAGCCCGGATTGACTTTATCTTGTCCTGCATATTTTGGCGCAGTGCCATGTGTCGCTTCATAGACTTGAACAGCGCCGCCAATATTGGCGCCTGGGGCAATCCCGATGCCGCCGACTTCAGCCGCCAGTGCATCAGAAATATAGTCGCCATTTAAATTCAGCGTCGCAATGACGGAATAATCTGCTGGGCGCATTAAAATCTGCTGCAGGAATGCGTCTGCAATCACATCTTTAATAATAATATCCTTGCCGGTTTTCGGGTTCTTAATTTTGACCCAAGGGCCGCCGTCAATCAATTCACCGCAGAAACGCTCCATTGCAAGCTCATAGCCCCACTCTTTAAACGCGCCTTCGGTATATTTCATAATGTTGCCTTTATGAACTAAGGTCACTGAAGGCTTGTTATTATCTATAGCAAATTGAATCGCTTTACGCACCAAACGCTGCGTGCCTTCTTTAGAGACCGGTTTAATGCCAATGCCGCAGTTCTCTTCAAATCGGATCTTGGTTACACCCATTTCTTCTTTTAAAAATTTAATGACTTTTTTCGCTTCAGCAGAATCGGCTTTCCATTCAATTCCAGCATAAATATCTTCTGAGTTTTCACGGAAAATAACCATGTCGGTCTGTTCAGGATGCTGCACCGGCGATGGCACACCTTTAAACCAGCGCACAGGGCGCACACAAACGTACAAATCCAATTCTTGGCGCAGCGCCACATTCAGGGAACGAATACCTCCACCCACTGGCGTTGTAAGCGGCCCTTTAATCGATACGACATATTCACGCAACGCTTCTAAGGTTTCATCCGGCATATACGTACCGTAAATTTTATTGGCTTTTTCACCGCAATACACTTCCATCCATTCAATAGAACGCTTGCCGCTATAGGCTTTTTGCACCGCGGCATCAACCACGGTTTTCATTGCTGGTGTAATATCAATGCCGATGCCGTCGCCTTCAATAAAAGGAATAATCGGCTGATTAGGCACATTTAAAGATAAATCTGAATTTACGGTAATTTTACTGCCATCCACTGGCACCACAATTTTTTGATAACCCATTCGGTCTATTCTCCTTATTATTCATCCGGCAATTTAAAAATAATTGCCAATTTGCAATACTTTCAATCTATCTTCACGCATAATAGATTAATCGAATTCAAACATCTTTGAGATTTATAAGGGAAATAACTCTATTTTCCGCTTAAATAAAACTCGATGTTTCTTTTATTTATATTAGTGAAGAAGCCATTTCATATGAAAATCGTCATTCTCAATAAGCCTTATGACGTGCTCTCCCAATTCCGTAAAGATGAAGCGCACATGACCATGTCCGACTTCGTAGACGACCCGACTTTGCGTTTGGCTGGCCGTTTAGATATGGACTCTGAAGGTTTAGTTTTTCTGACCGACCACGGCGGCCTGAACCAGTACATTACCAACCCTGAAAATAAGAAATTTAAAACTTACTTGGTTCAGGTTGAAGGTGATGTCACTGAAGAAGCGCTTGAGCAGCTCCGCCAAGGTGTTGAGCTGAAAGACGGCATGACATTGCCCGCAAAAGCAGCCAAAGTTGAACAGCCAGCATGGTTATGGGAACGAGATCCTCCTGTTCGTTTCCGCGCCTCTGTTCCTACTTCTTGGATTGAAATTTCAATCTGTGAAGGCCGCAACCGTCAAGTTCGCCGCATGACAGCAGCCATCGGTTTTCCGACATTGCGCTTAATCCGCACAAAAATCGGTGCTATTGATTTGGTTCAAATGGCCTTACAGCCGGGCGAAACCAAGGAAATTGAACCGCTTCTTTATCCGGATTTCCAAAATATTCCTGCCGAAGAACCATATCGTTCACGTTCTTACGTGAAAAAACCAGGCGGTACAGGCGGTAAGCCAATGGTACGTAAAAACAAAGATGGTTCTGTGAAGAAAACGTCGGGCACGAAGCGTATTTGGCAAATGGATGACAGCGAAAAGCCAAAACGCCGCACCAATGGTACAACACGCCCAAATACCAAAGCGCCGCGCGGCCGCGGGCGTAATGGGCGTTAAGCTGGAATCTTAAAAATTTGTTTAAAATTAAAGCTCACGTAAGTGGGCTTTATTTATTATTCATACTTATCTTTAATATTATTCATACTTATCTTTAATATTATTCATACTTATCTTTAATATATTGTAATCAATCATAATATTATGAATTAGATAAAAATATACAATACCCTTAAAGCCACTTATATCCTTACCTGCTATAAGGCCAGATGTTAAATGTCAAATAATTATCACAGAAGATTAAGAATACTTTAAGCAAAAAATCTTAGCCTATCTTTAATGAATAAATTGATTAAAGAAAGGTTCATCAAATGAATCAAAATATTTTAGTTATCCATGATGGGCGTAATGGACATCACAATCCGTCATTAGCCATTGCTGAAATATTGCAAACTCAATATGCATTTTCCATTCAAAACTATAAGCAAAATAGTATGACGTCCAAGCGGCTGACCAGCCTATTAAAAAAAGCATCTCATTTCCCTTGGCTGTTCAAACTTCTGTCGCCTTTATTATTCAAGTCTATTCCTCCCAATTTAAAAAATACTAAAGTCATTGTCTGCTCGGGCATGCCTAATCTTATCTACGCGGCATACTTGTCACAGCGCTTCAATATCCCTTTAATCTATGCAGGAAATGTTCGAAATTTTAACGCCCATTTTATAGATTGGAGCATCAGCGCAATGCATCAGGAGTGCAGCTGCAAACAAATCATTCTCCCAACCCCTCCAGTGCTGCAAAAATTCAGCCAGCTTCAAAATCTTCCGTTTAGTGAGCATGCGGTGTTAATGCTGGGCGGCAGCACGACTGAATATCCCTTTCAAGACAAAGATTTTGAATTAATGATTATGAACTTCATTCAGTTCACTCAAGGGCGGCACTTGACTGGCACAATTATCTGTTCAAGAAGAACTCCCAATTTATCGCAGCAAAGCTTGGACTTAATGCAGCAGCATGCAGTGGAATTCAAAGCATTCAGCAAGGACATACCTATTATGGACAGCCTGACTAAAAGCCATTACATCTTTGTGACTGAAGACAGCGTGACCATGCTGGCGGAAGCTATTCATACAGGCCGTGTTGTTACATCAATTTGCTTCAATGAACAGGTAATTTCTAGTTTAATCGGCAAATATTTAGACCAGCATTTAATTCAGCGTAAAACAGCAGCGCAAATAAAGTCTACTGCAAATATATTTAGCCAAATTGAAAAGCAAGATATGAATAATAGAATTATCCATGAAGTTGACCTCGCTTCACCTCCATCTCAAAAGGCTGAATATGCGCTGCTTGCAAAGCATTAACCAATTCAAATGTAATCTCGATTTTTAGCGCATGATTAAATATCTTGCGCTAAATACCCGCAAAAAAGCCTCTCTGATCTGCTTGCTCACCAATCGCTTCATATGTAGCTATACATCATAAAATGTAATTACAGCCCAATATCCCTTCAAATAAAATATTAATCACTTTCACTAAAAAATAAAAAAACCGACGCTAAAGCATCGGTTTTACATGACAGTTACATTCTTAAGAACTTAAGCTGTCAGCCACTTCTCCGCTTTAACTTGATCTTCAATCTTTAATTCCACTTCTGCCAATTCAGAACCTGCGGACTGAACCTCAAACTGCATAAACTCATCACGGCGGAACGCATAAACAGAATATGTGCCCTCCAGCTTCGCATATTGCTCAACAAGTTTCACAGTCGCTTTTAAACCGTCAATGGCAACAATCACATCATTGGCGGAAAGCCCTGCGTTTGTTCCAGCACCATCACGGCGGGCAGATTGAACCAGCACACCTTCAGGCTTATCTGCCAGCTTTAAACCCAATGGCAATGACTTGTCATTTTTCAAGGTAAAACTGACACCAAACTCAGGAAACAGCTGATCCAGCGGCAATTCATCAGTGGTATTAATCAAGTGATTGATTTGCTCTAACCAATCATCACCCGTCAATTCATTGCATAAATTGAAAATGGTACGCTCATTCACTTGAATGCCATTTTGCGCATTTTCATACAGCTTACGCATTAAGGCATCTAGACTAGAACCGCGAAGACGCAGACCTAAGTCCAAACACAACGCAACTAAACAGCCTTTGTTGTAATAGCTGGTACCGGCATTGTTGGAGTTTTCATCCTGACGGTAGAACTTCACCCACGCATCAAAACTTGATTCAGATACAGACTGAACCAAACGGCCAGGGTTTTGCAAATAGCGGTCAATTTGCGCTTTTAACAAGCTTAAATAAGCATCCTGATTAATCACGCCGCTGCGCAATAAAATCAGGTCATCGTAATACGATGTGAAGCCTTCAAAAATCCACAATAAAGAGGTATAGCCTTCTTTGTTCAGATCATAATTCACGAAATTTTCCGGACGGATAAACTTCACCAGCCAAGAATGGAAATATTCATGGCTGCAAAGACCTAAGAAACGCTGATAGTCTTTTGACGGCTGTTCTGGCTCATTGGCTTTCGGCAGGTCATCACGCGGCGTAATCAGACTGGTGCTGTTTGGATGTTCCAATCCGCCATAGCTGTTGCCTGTTGCCATGGTCATAAACGTATAGTCTTTGAATGGCGCAGAACCAAACATTGAAATTTCTGTGCTGCAGATTTTTTCAATATCCTGCTGCATACGCTGCGCATTCATTGCGTGCTTGCCTGAAACCACAAATTCATGTGGAATGCCATTGGCTTCAAAACTGAAACGGCTTTGATCCGCCAGCTCAAATGGTGAATCAATCAGCTGTGCATAACTGTCGGCATATAAGGTATAGCGGCCTTTCACCAAGGTTTTAGATTTTAAACCGGTCGCCAATTGAAAATGCCGCAACTCCTTTGGCAGAAACACTTCAACTTCAACCGCTTTGCCCTCTTGTCCATCCAGCCCTAAACATGCGCAAGCCGGATTTACATATAATCGGTTTTGATCGACATAAGCGCCGCGCACAGACAGATCATAGGCGTAAACATCATATTCAACGGTAATCAGCTCATGATCGGTATTGAATAAACGCCATTTATTCTTTTCAAATTTCTGAATCTGCAAAACCCGCCCGTCTTCATCATAAGCTCGGACAGATTCAATATGTTTTGAAAACTCACGAATTAAATAGCTTCCCGGTATCCAAGTTGGAAGTGATAAAACTTGCGTCGGGTCTGCCAGAAAACGTGCAGTGACATGAATAAGGTGCTGACGATAATCGTCAAATTCGATTTGATAATGCAGCATAATGGGCAATACAAAATAAAAAATGTTAACTTAACAATAAGCTTAACATTTTTTAGCTGAACGATGCAGGACTGTCGCAATTGTCTACAATTATGACTAGTCAGCAGAAAAAAAAAGGCATAGCATTCCACTAATTTTTTCGTATTTTTGGACTCAGGGATGGGTCTTAAGGAACCTCATTGAAACGCGTGATCTACTTCATCCTGGCGCTATTCGCTTTATGCTCCACGATAGCAAATGCTGCACTGCTTAACATCAATCCAGAAACCGTAGAAGCTGAAGCATGGACCATTCTTGACCCGCAGTCAGGCCAAGTCATTGCTGAGCATAACAGCCATGTGCAGCGCGCTCCTGCATCATTAACCAAGATGATGGTAGCCTATATCGCCTTAAAGGAGATTCAGGCAGGCCACTTAAATAAGAATGATGTCCTTACTGCAACACCCGTAGTGAATGTCGTGCAGTGGGATGAATCCCAGATGTACCTAAAAGAAGGTGAACAAATTACTGTAGACCATCTTTTGGCCGGCTTGATTGTGATGTCAGCCAATGATGCCGCAGTCACTTTGGCAGAAAAAATTTCTGGCGGCCTTCCGCAGTTTATTGACCGGATGAATAAAGAAGCCAAAGCGCTGGGCATGAATGACACACATTTCCAAAACCCCGCCGGCATCACCATGCCGGACCATTATTCGTCAGCATCTGATTTGGCCCGTTTAGGGCGTGCGCTGGTACAGGAAACACCAGACTATCTCAATTATTCCAAACAGACCAGTTTCAGCTATAACAATCATTTTCATAAAGCCACCAATATTCTGCTCAAGCAAGATCCAACCGTCGACGGCATGAAAACAGGCTTTACCAAAGCTGCCGGCTATAACTTGGCTTTAACGGCAAACCGCCCGTCCGGACTGCACAATGTCCCTGACCGCCGTTTAATTGTAGTGGTTATGGGCACTAAAAGCGGCTTAAAGCGCGCCGAGGTTGCTCATAAACTGATGAATCTGGCTTATACCTATAGCCGCAATGAAGTTGCAATTAAAGACAAGCAGCTGGTAGCGGAATTGCCCGTCATTAAATCGACTTTGAAAATGTTTAAGGTAGAAACGAAAAAACCGCAAATTATTACCACGTCATTATTCGATCCTGCACAGACTATTGACCTGAATACTTTTGACCAGCCGCATCAGCGCATCATGCTGAATACGGGCAGCCTTGTTCAAACCATAGAGCCGCTTCAGCAAACCCAGACCCAGATGAATATTGAAGTAAATGAAAAACTGCTGACTGCGCCTTTGACTCAGGTCATGAAACTCGTCACTGTCAACGTGTATCAAAACAACCAGCTGATCAATACCATTGATATTGAAGATGACGTCAATATTGAAGAAGCTAATGTTTTTGAACGCTTCTTATTTTGGATTAAAAGTATTTTCGGTCTTTTCTCAGCCGATGCAGGCGCTGTTAAAACCTACCCTTTGTCGCAATAGATATACTTCGGATGGCATTGTGTAACTTGTAAGACAATTCAAAAACACCCTGAAAAAGAAGATGGCATACTCCTGCCATCTTCTTTTTTTTACAATAAAAATAGGCATTTCGAATGAACCAGCAACAGCAAAATGAACTGCACAGAATTGTTATTGTCGGCGGCGGTGCAGGCGGCTTGGAATTGGTTACTCAATTGGGTGACAGTATTGGAAAATCAAGTAAAGCGCATATCACGCTGATTGATATGAAACTGACACACGTCTGGAAACCGCTGCTGCATGAAATTGCAGCCGGCACAATGAATATCAATGAAGAAGAAACCAATTACTACAGCCATGCAGCCAAACATCATTATGAATTCGTTTTAGGCTGCTTAGAGGACATTCTTCCGGCCAAAAAACAAATCATCCTGAGTCCAACCCGATTAGGAAAATACGGCAGCTCGAATGAAAAGCTCACACTCAATTACGACACTTTAATTTTAGCCGTAGGTTCGGTGTCCAATGATTTTGGCACAGCAGGCGTGCTTGAGCATTGCCACTATCTCGACAGCCTGCAGCAGGCTGAAATTTTCCAGCAAGACATGCTGCGCCTTTATTTAGATGCTCAAGGCAGCCATGAACCGCGCCAGCTGAATATCGGCATTATTGGCGCGGGTGCGACTGGGGTGGAACTTGCTGCAGAGCTGGTGCAGGCAAAGCAGAACTTCTACAAATACGGCTTGAACAAGATTCTGCCTCAAAATGTGCAAATCAATCTAATCGAAGGTGCAGATAGAATCCTGCCGGCCCTGCCTGAAAAGCTGGCCGATCATGCGCAGAAGCAATTAGAACGGATGAGCATAGACATTCACACATCCAAACGCGTTGAAAAGGTGGATGCCGAAAAAATTTATTTCACTGACGGCAGCAGAATTCATGCGGAACTCAAAGTCTGGGCCGCCGGCATTAAAGTGCCCGCAGTGATTGCGGATTTAAACGGTTTTGCAAAAGACCGCCTAGGCCGCTTAGAAGTCTATGCGACGCTGCAGACTAAAGCTGATCCTGATATTTTTGCCTTCGGTGACTGTGCGCATTGCCAGCCGCGTGCAGATGAAGCAGTACTTGGCCCGCGCGCGCAAGTGGCCAGCCAGCAGGCTGCATTTTTAACCGAGGCGATAAAAGCCCGCCTGCGCGGCCAGCAGCTGCCGATGTTTAATTTTTCCGATAAAGGCTCTTTGGTTTCTTTAAGCAAAAATAAAGCCGTCGGTGAATTATTGGGGCAAGTCAATGTACAAGGCTTCATTGCAAAATCTATGTACGTCTCTTTATACCGCATGCATCAAGCCGCCATCCACGGCTATACACATGCGGGTTTATTAACCGTAAAAGATTTTATGAGCAAAAAAATCACGCCAAAAATAAAATTGCATTGAAATTTTAATATTCACCCCGATTAATGAAAAAACCATCATCTAAATAGTAAAAATGCAATTTTTTAGTAAATTTAGTCTACAAAAATGCAATTTCACTTTATGATGTACCCTTTAAAAAATTGAATGGATCATTAACATGACTGCTATTGCAAATAACCTTGTGGTGTCTTTCCACTACACATTAACTAATGCTGAAGGTGAAACACTTGACCAATCTCAAGGTGAGCCGCTTGCCTATTTGCACGGCGCTGGCAATATCATTCCTGGTCTTGAAAAAGCTTTAGAAGGCAAAACTGTAGGTGAAAAATTCACTGTAAATGTTCCTGCTGCAGAAGGCTATGGCGAATATAATCCTGATTTAGTTCAAGAAGTTCCTGCTCAAATGTTCCAAGGCGTTGACAACATTCAAGCTGGCATGCAATTCCAAGCGCAAACAGATGACGGCGTTCAAATTGTTACTGTTAAAGCAGTTGAAGGCGACAATGTTGTTGTTGATGCAAACTTCCCGCTTGCTGGCCAAGATTTGACTTTCGAAGTTGAAATTGTAGAAATCCGTGAACCTTCTCAAGAAGAATTAGATCACGGTCACGTACACGGTGCAGGTGGCCACCACCACTAAGATCTTATGATCTGACGTGCAAAAGGCAAAGTTTTACTTTGCCTTTTTTGCGCCCTTAAGTTTAGACCGCACTTTTAAATATGCAGTCAAAGACATAAAAAAGCAGAGCCTATGCCCTGCTTTTTTCAATTCACTTAGATAGATCGCTTTATTTCCGCTGATTGTAAATTGCTTGCGCCGCTGGCAAGTTCTTGCGCATGGCCTCTATACGCTGGCCATTTGACGGGTGAGTCGACAAGAATGAAGAGCCGCCCGCGCCATCAAGTTTGTTCATTTTTTCCCACAAGGTAATCGCGGCTTGCGGATTGTAGCCTGCGCGCGCCATCAGCATTAATCCGCCTTGGTCTGCACGGCTTTCCAAGTTCCGCGAATATGGCAAACCGATACCAATTTGGCTGCCCAGCTGCGCCGCTGCAGCGCCGGTTTGACCAACGCCTGCCGCGCTAAGGCCTATGCCAAGCGCCAAATCAGTCAAAGCTTGCGCCCCCACTTTATTCTTAGAATGCTCTTCCAGCGCATGCACCATTTCATGGCCCATCACTGCCGCAATTTCCGCATCTGTTAAATTCAGCTTAGTAACAATACCGGTATAGAACACCACTTTACCGCCTGGCGCCACATAAGCATTCACTTGTGAAGACTTTAATACAGCAAGCTGCCAATCAAACTTCGTGCCCGTTTGGTTCATTTGATCTGCATAAGGCTTAATGCGGGTGAATACGCTGTAAATGCGCTTATAGGTCGCAGATGACGTATCCAAAGTATTATTGCCGCGCGCTTCAGTGACTGTTTTATTAAAACCCTGTGTTGCTGCGGCGTTTAATGTAGCTGTATCTGCACCTGCCATATCCGCTACGGTTGTACAGCCAGAAATTGTTACAGCACTGGCAGCGCATAAGCTCATTAATATATTTTTATTCATTATTCAGGACTCCAGACCCACAATCTAACATGCATAAATTATAGCAATTATATTCTTTAAATTTAGGAGGTTAAATAAAGTTAAAGCGCATTATCATATGATTTATGTAAAATAGGTTTATCCAATGAACTGAATATACAGCCAGTAAATCAAACAGCAGGCATTTAAAAATAAATAGACTTTGCACAGCGGCTCAACTTTGGCCTCAACTGCCGCATTATTGCGTTTAAAAAACAGATAGGCATTTTGAATTAAAATAATAGGCACTAGAATGCAGGCAATAATGACTGACAGCCCGACCAGCGCTTTATAAATAATTTCTGGATTTTGCGTCTGCGCGCGAATGATCATCATGGCAATCGTCGGCGCTCCGCCCATTGCAAACAGCAATGAATAAAAAATCGTTCCGGAAATATACTTCTGCATCCTGCATTGCCTGAAAATTTAGGTAAAAGGCATTTTAGCAATTCCCTTTCTGCTGTACAGCAAACAGTACTGCAACTTTAGTCTTGATTTTTATCTATATACACCTGAATGCTTCCCTATCTGCATAAAAAAAGCCCCGCCTATGCGGAGCTTTTTCAACATCAGGATTCTAAGCGGATTAAGCTTGGAATGGATGACGTAAAATCATTGTTTCTTCACGGTCAGGACCAGTCGAAATGATGTCGATTGGGCATTCAATTAACTGCTCGATACGCTTAATGTAGTTAATCGCATTTTGCGGCAATTGATCTAAAGATTTTGCACCAAAAGTAGATTCAGACCAGCCTGGCATAGTTTCGTAGATTGGTTTTAAAGTTTCAAATGCAAGCGCATCAGAAGAACCGACACAGCCAGAATCTGCAGCTTCGTAACCTACACAGATTTTCACTTCTTCCAAGCCATCCAGAACGTCAAGCTTAGTCAAGCAAATGCCTGAAAGTGAGTTAACATCTACAGAACGGCGAAGAATTTCTGCATCGAACCAGCCACAGCGGCGCTGACGGCCAGTAGATGCGCCAAATTCTGAACCAATTGTACCCAAATGCTTACCGATTGCATCGCCAACATCATTCGCGGCATCGTAAACAAGTTCAGTTGGGAACGGACCCGCGCCTACACGAGTGGTGTACGCTTTGGTAATGCCAAGAACATAATCAAGGTGCAATGGACCAAGGCCTGAACCTGAGCTTACGCCGCCAGCTGTTGTATTTGAAGAAGTCACATACGGGTATGTGCCGTGGTCTACGTCAAGAAGTGAACCTTGCGCGCCTTCAAACATGATGTTGTCGCCGTTTTTACGGTAGTTGTGCAGCTCTGTTGTTACATCAATCACCAGCGGAGCAACGACTTTACGCCATTCATCACACAGCGCAACCACATCATCAACATTCACAGCTTCAACACCGAAGAATTGAGTCAACTGGAAGTTATGGTATTCAAGCAATTCTTCAAGCTGCGCTTTTAAATGATCGCCGCCGCGAACCAAGTCAGCTACGCGGATTGCACGGCGCGCTACTTTATCTTCGTACGCAGGGCCAATGCCGCGGCCTGTTGTACCAATTTTAGCATTGCCGCGTTTAATTTCACGCGCTTGGTCAAGCGCAATATGATGCGGCAAGATCAATGGACAGTTTGGAGAAATACGTAAACGCTCACGAACTGGCACACCTTCTTTTTCAAGGATGTCCATTTCTTTGATCAGCGCTTCAGGTGAAAGCACAACACCATTACCAATTAAGCACAGTACGTTTTCACGCAAAATGCCAGATGGAATGAGGTGTAATACAGTTTTCTTACCACCAACCACGAGAGTATGGCCAGCGTTGTGACCGCCTTGATAGCGAACAACTGCAGCCGCCTGATCTGTGAGCAGGTCGACGATCTTGCCTTTGCCTTCGTCGCCCCATTGGGTACCAAGTACCACAACATTCTTGCCCATAATAGCCTCATTACATCATGCTGTTAAAATTGAAAGTAAAGCTGAATGACATGAACATTCAGCCTTGCCATTAAATTGTTTCGACTAAACTGCTTCGACTTTCCACTCAGCGCCAGCATTCACCAATCGGTGAGTTGCATTCGGCACAGAGCTTAAATCATCATCACCAAGCAGCTGAATGACGCTTAAACCTTGTGCACGGACCTGCGCAATTGCTTCTAGCAATGCCTTATCTGTGCCTTTAGGCGCAACGACTTTCTGAATCTGCTTGAACTGCCCCGCGCTCAGCGCGTACAAGTCACAAGAGAAGCCTGTTGCTGGACGCGCACGCCCAAAGTGTTCACCGATACCGTCATAGCGGCCGCCTTGAGCCAGCGGCGCTGCCCGATTCGGCGCATATACTGCATACATTAAACCTGTGTGGTAGTGATATGAACGGAGTTCTACAACATCAATACCAATATGCAGCGCTGGCCAGCGGGATTGAATCTCTGACTGAGTTTGCTTAACTGCATCAAATGCTTGCTTAAACTCAAGATTTTCAAATATTTCAACACTTAAATTCGCTTGGAGCGCATCCAAGTCACTTGCATAACGCCCTAAATTATAAAAATCTGAACCGCATTTCAGGTCTTGAGTAAACTCTGCAAGTTCAGGCAAGGCTTTACGCTGATACATATCTGAAAGCTGACGCTCTGTCGCTTTAGATAAGCCCGCATGCTTCACCAGACTGCGGAATAAACCGACATGGCCTAAATCCAGATGAATGCTATCTGCCAGTCCTGATTTTTCAAGCAGGCCCAGCATCACATCGACCATTTCTACATCAGCGTCGATACTATCTGAACCAAATAATTCTGCACCCAGCTGCAGCGGGGCGCGTGTGGTATTAAAACCCTGAGGTTTCGTATGCAAAACCGTGCCAGCATAGCAATAACGCGCTACGCCTTCGACTGGATGTACATGCGCATCGATACGGGCCACTTGCGGTGTCATATCGGCACGCACACCAAGTAAACGGCCAGATAATTGGTCGATAACTTTAAAAGTGGCTAAGTCTAAATCTTGATTCGATTCTGAGAGAGAAGAAAGAGATTCGATGTATTCGATAAATGGCGTGTACACCAGCTGATAACCTCGAGTTGCGAGGAAATCCAATGCTTCACGGCGCAAAGCTTCAATTACTTGCGCTTGTTCTGGTAATACATCAGCTACACCATCAGGTAATAACCATGTCTCTGAAATGGGCATGTTGTAAACCTAAATACTTGTCAGCGCGGAAGTAATCCGCATAAAAAAATCGGGAACACACCCGATTTCTCATAGTCTATCACGTTCGATTTAGCCATGCATCAGACTTTTTTCAGATTTGTATATTTTTAAGGCCCGAATGTCTGCGATTTAAAAATCAAAGGAGTTAGATGCTTTTATTTTGGCAATTTTACATAAATTTATTGATGCAAAACCTTATTTTCAACCAATTGGTCAATTTAAATATGCAAAAACCTCCGTCGTGTACTATAGCTATAGAATGACAAGTATGCTGGCAGCTTGCTTAGCGAGCCAATTTAGCAAGATTTTCTTGTGACACTCCTGCCGTTGGAAAATGCTGTTGTGAAAAGCCCGTATCAAGATATCCGAGTGGTGGAGCTGAATAAATAGTGCGGATAAACCGTATTCATGATTACTGCATTTCGTCAACCCAAAGGCAATTCAGTGGTTTGTTTAATTTTTTGCAAAGGAATTTCAGTCTTTACGTTTTGAATACTGCTGATTTTGTTTAAGCGCTGAATTTGAAATTTACGGTAGGCATCCAAATCCGCCACCATAATTCGCAAGAAAAAATCACAATCCCCTGCCATTAACTGACATTCCACCACCTCATCCATGGACTGAATCGCATCTACAAATGCATTGACAGTTTTTTCATCCTGACCTTTTAGCCAAATACGGGCAAACACTGTCAATCCTAAGTTAATCTTCTGCGGATTCAGCAGCGCAACATATTTTTCAATAATGCCATCATCTTCCAGCTGTTTGACACGGCGAAGACAGGGTGATGGTGACAGCCCTACTTTTTGAGCCAGCTCGACATTCTGAAGCCGACCATTGCGCTGAATTTCCAGAAGTATTCTTTTATCAATATGATCCATCTTAAACCTCAGCATTTAATGCCAATATTTTATCCATATGCAGCATATTATGCCAAAAACAAATCCAGATAAATTAAATTCAGCGCCAAATGCCACAACGAAACTTTTACAATTGTTTTCTTTATGACTTATTGCTTGGAAAGCCTTATGTTGACCTTTCGGACCGATGCTGCTGATATCAAAACTTCTGATAGATTCTCAGAATTTAAACGCGGTCTGAAAACCTCCGTTCCACTGCTGTTAGGCATTATTCCCTTTGCCTTAGTGCTTGGCGCTCAAGCCACCAATAAAGGCTTGTCATTGCTTGAAGTTCCTTTATTGACCGGCTTAAACTTCGCTGGCGGCTCTGAATTTGCCATTTTAGAAGTATGGAGCAACCCGCCAAACATCATCATGCTGATCTTCATTACCTTTTTAGTGAACAGCCGGCATTTGCTGATGGGTGCAAGCTTGGCGCCATACTTACGGCACCTGCCCAATAAAACTGCATTTACAGCGCTGTTTTTTATGGTGGATGAAAGCTGGGCAGTCAGCCTAGCCGATGCACAGAAAAAACAGCCCTATTTAGGCTATCAGCGCGCGTTCAGCATGCTGTTCTATGCAGGGCTATGTTTTGCGCTTTACATCATGTGGGTAGGTTTTACAACGCTAGGCGCAATGATTGGGCCTGTTTTGGGTGATGTCAGCCGTTTTGGCTTTGACATGGCATTTCCAGCGGTCTTTTTAGTGTTATTGCGCGGCATGTGGAAAGGCGTCCGCGCTGCCCGGCCATGGCTGATCAGCTTAATTGCGGCGGCATTCGCTTATTTATACCTGCCGTCTGGCTGGTACGTTCCAATTGGCGCCATCAGCGGCATTGTTTCTGCGGTATTTTTAACTGGAGATGATGCATGATTCACTCGACTACACTCATTGCCATTATTTTCATTGCCGCCACGACCTATCTCACGCGAATTCTTGGCTATGTCTTACTGAAAAATAAAACCCTCAGCAATAAACAGCGACAAATTTTGGAAGTTGTGCCGGGCTGTGTGCTGATTTCTGTCATTGCGCCCTATTTTGTTCAAGACAATCCTGCAGATATGCTTGCCATTGTCATTACCTTGCTGGCTGCAGCACGTTTTTCTTTACTGCCCACTGTTGCCATCAGCATGGCTTCTGCAGCGTTGCTGCGCTTAGCGCTGACTTAATTTTTACACTTTATCGGCATGTTTCTTTTAATTAGTCTGCGCTGTTCTTTTGCGCAAAGCAGGATGCCCTTTGACAGCAATTGCTCAGAAGGAATCCTAATGAAAAGTGCAAAGCTTCATTCACGGATGAAGCTCTGCATGGCCAATCACTCTTTTGGCGTCATCACTTTGGTCAATAAATTGACCAGCTCGGCATTTTGCAGTTCGACCTGCTGCAGCTTATGAGAGGTTTGATCCATTGCTTCCTGCTGAACATGCATTTTCTTGGCCAAGTCCTGCATAATTTCTAAGGTCTTCTTCAAATTCGCTTCCAAATGGACAATTTTTTCTTCCAATTGAAAATTAGCTTGAACTTCAGCATTATCATCTTGATTTTTAAACTGCAACCAAATCAGAAAAATAACGGCCATTGAAAGTAAAAAGATAAATGCCCACAGTAAAATCATCAGTCTTGCTCTTTTTAATCATTTATTTGCTTCATCTTACCTAATTTTTAAAATGTTTTTTAGAAAAAACAGTGATTTCCTCACTTTTATGATTAACCGTGCAATCCAAGCGCTTTATTCTTTAAATAAAAATAAAGCGCCCAAAGGCGCCTTCAATGCATATAGCAAACACTGCTATGCAAAGGATTCGCATAAATCCAGCAGGCGGTTGGCATAGCCCCACTCATTATCATACCAAGCAAAGACTTTGGCCTGCCGTCCGACTGTCATGGTTTGCCCTAAGTCCACAACCAAAGAATAAGGAGAATGGTTAAAATCACTCGAAACCAGCGGTTCGTCTGTCACCGACATAATTGAGGCATAATCTTGCGCGGCGGATTTCACCAAAACCTCATTGATGCTATGCACAGTTATCGGCGACTGAGAGATAAAGGTCAGATCGATGGCCGCTACATTAATGGTCGGAACACGGATTGAAAACCCATCAATACGGTTTTCCATTTTCGGCATAACGCGTTTTAAGGCGCCTAAAGCAGACGATGTCGTTGGAATAATATTCTGACCCGATGCTCGGGCACGCCGCAAATCACGGTGCGCATGATCCAGCACCGACTGATCCGCAGTCACGGCATGAATTTCAGTCATGAGCGCAGATTCTATGCCAAAAGCATCATCAATAATTTTCACCAATGGTACTAAAGCCTGCGTGGTGCACGATACGCTGGAAATGATCTGATCCGCAGCTTTGACTTCATGATGATTAACACCATACACAATCGCGGCATCAACACTGTCAAATGGCGCTGCGCCAATGATCACGCGTTTTGCCCCTGCAGCAATATGCTGTGTCGCCGCTTCCCGCGAACGGAATAAGCCCGTACATTCCAGCACGACATCAATATTCAGCTCTTGCCAAGGCAACTGTGAAGGCTCAGCGCTGCGCAGCACTTGCACCCTTAACGCCGAATCTCCCGCTTGAATCTTTAAATACTGCTTGCCTTCATCTGCATCAATTTCTGCAGTGCCGTGAAAGCGGCCATGGGCAGAATCGTATTTAAATAAATGCAGTAAGGTTTCAATGTCTGCAATATCATTAATGGCAATAATTTCAAAATGAAACTGCTTTGGATTTTCAAACCACGCGCGAAGCACATTACGCCCAATTCGGCCAAACCCATTGATTGCCACTCGCTGCATGACTTATCCTTCATTTTGAAACAATTAAAAAGCGCCTATATATTAATGGATTTCTATTATCAACCGTTATCATTAATTCATTTAAGGCTTATTTGGCAGTATTTTTATTTTTAATAAAAAAGAGATGAACAATGAAAAAAAGAAACCTTATTCCAAGATTAGGGCTGCAAAGAATTGCACACAACGTTGAAGCTCCAACTTTCAGCACCCTTAATCATTGGTACAGCCACCTATTCCAGTTTTAGTTCTGCCGGTATGTTTCAACCTTGCTCTGCCGCCGAGCTTCAAAAATCCAAACAAAATCAGCGACCACGTCTGCAAAAAAAGTTCGGTGCAAACGGAAGAACCCGTATTTTTTGACTGCATGTACGTGCAGCAGAATAAATCTATTCTTACGCTAAGCGGCCGCCCTATTGGCACAATCCAAAATAATGCAGGCAATTACGATTTAACCACCACTTTGCTTCACCCAACAACACTAAAAATATTGAATCAATTTCAACCCGTTAAACAAATCGTTCCTGCGAGTCGTTTGGATGCCATTAAATTTGATAGAAACCCCTATTCTCCACAACAGGATTTAGTGGGGATTGCAATTTATCAATCACATATCGGCGGGATAAATTCATCCAGACGTTTGCTCAACCTGTATTCGACCAACCAACAGAGCAGTATTAAACAAGTTTTAAATGGGCTTATGACCAATTATCAAAGCAGCACTTCAAATAATAACTGTGATGACTGGAATACAGTTGAATTGAAGCGTACGATTCATTTAACAGGAAAAAATAAAAATCAGCTCCCTATTTTACGCATTAAAGAACACATAATTGATAACGATTACGACCAAAAATCATGCCATGCTGAAATTTCAAAACATCAAAAAACGTATCAAATCCAATTCAATGGCACAGATTATCCAATACAACAGATCACGAAAAATGACTTGGAATATTAATATTCACACGCAATTTATTTTTGCAAAATACAAATAAATTTGAATATCAAAACCAGTCAAATGGCGCTGAGTGGCCAATGTAAAAATGCAAAACAATCCGAAATAAAAATTAATCAAAAATTTGACAATTTTCAGAGAAATGCATGAATTCAGATGAATTGTATAAAAAGTCATAGAGATAACTGAAAATCATTGGTCGCAGTGGCTTTTTCCGTTATAATTTGTCGTTTTAAAATTTTAAGCCAGTATCTCAAGCCAGCTTTATCTATATGTAAGACTTGCTTGACATGCTATTAGCCAAATTCAAGATTTATGGAGTGACTTGGTGTGAGTACTCGTTTTATGACATCAGCTGAAATTCGCGAAGCTTTTTTAAGCTATTTTGAATCGCAAGGGCATACACGTGTCGCGTCGAGTTCTCTGGTTCCTGCCAACGACCCAACATTATTATTTACAAATGCTGGTATGAACCAGTTCAAAGACTGCTTCCTCGGTCTAGAAAAACGTGATTATGTCCGCGCAACAAGTTCACAAAAATGCGTACGCGCAGGCGGCAAGCACAACGACTTAGATAACGTCGGCTACACAGCGCGCCATCACACATTCTTTGAAATGCTGGGCAACTTCTCCTTTGGGGATTACTTCAAACGCGATGCGATTAAATTCGCGTGGGAGTTCTTAACTGGCGACAACTGGCTTGCGCTGCCAAAAGATAAACTCTATGCCACTGTTTACCATACAGATGACGAAGCATTTGATATTTGGAACAAAGAAATTGGCCTAGATGCCAGCCGTATTATCCGTATTGGCGATAACAAAGGCGAAAAATACGCTTCCGATAACTTCTGGGCTATGGGTGATACTGGCCCTTGCGGCCCTTGTTCTGAAATTTTCTTTGACCACGGCGACCACATTTGGGGCGGCCTGCCGGGCACTCCTGAAGAAGACGGCGACCGTTTCATTGAAATCTGGAACAACGTATTCATGCAGTTCAACCGTACTGCTGATGGCGTATTGCATGCTCTGCCTGCACCTTCTGTCGATACCGGCATGGGCTTAGAGCGAATTTCTGCAGTTTTACAGCATGTCAACTCAAACTATGAAATTGACCTGTTCCAAAACCTATTAAAAGATGCTGCTGACATTATTGGTCTGGATACGGCTGAAATTGATGCAAAAGCCAAAGAAGCCAACAAGCCCGTAGACTACCCTGCTTCACTGAAAGTCGTTGCTGACCATGCGCGTTCATGCTGCTTCTTAATTGCAGACGGCGTAAACCCTTCAAACGAAGGCCGCGGCTATGTGCTTCGCCGCATCATCCGCCGCGCAGTGCGTCATGGCAATAAATTAGGCGCAACAGGCTCTTTCTTCCACAAAATGCTGCAGCCTTTAATTGCTGTGATGGGTGAAGCCTATCCTGAACTTGAAGCGCAAAAGGCCCGTATTGAAGCCCAGCTGCTGAAAGAAGAAGAACAATTTGCAAAAACACTTGAGCAAGGACTGAAATTGCTTGAAGGTGAACTTGCAAATCTGAAAGGTTCAGTTATTCCGGGCGCAGTAGTGTTTAAGCTGTATGACACTTACGGCTTCCCTGCTGACTTAACTGCTGATATTGCGCGTGAGCGTGAATTGACTATTGATGAAGCTGGCTTTGAAGTCGAAATGGCTGCTCAGCGCCAACGCGCGCGCGATGCAGGTAAATTCGCAATCGACTACAACTCAATTGTAAAAGTTGATGGCGAAACTCAATTCGATGGCTATGAAGCGACAGACGGCCAAGGTCAAATTATCGCAATCTATAAAGATGGCGAACAGGTCGATGAAGTTGCTGAAGGCGATGAAGCGCTGATTGTATTGAACCAGACTCCTTTCTACGCAGAAAGCGGCGGTCAAGTCGGCGATACAGGTATCTTCAAAAACGAAACAGGTATTTTTGAAGTTCAAGATACCAAAAAATCCGGCGGTGCATTCGTCCACCAAGGCATTGTGACCATGGGCAGCTTAAAAGCGGCTCAAGCTGTAGAAGCGATTGTCAAAGCGGATATCCGTGCAGCCACTGCACGTAACCACTCTGCAACCCACCTTCTGCATGCCGCTTTACGTCAAGTTTTAGGTTCGCATGTACAGCAAAAAGGTTCATTGGTTGCAAGTGAACTTTTACGTTTCGACTTTGCCAATGACCAGCCTGTAACTTTTGAACAGCTTCAAGAAATTGAGCGTATCGTCAACCGCGAAGTGATTGCAAACACAGCAGTTTCCACAGAACTTTTAGACATCGAAGCGGCTAAAGAAAAAGGCGCGATGATGCTGTTCGGTGAAAAATACGGTGATGAAGTACGTGTATTGTCTATGGGTTCAATCATTGAAGATAAAAACTTCTCAATTGAGCTATGCGGCGGTATTCACGTGAAACGCACGGGTGACATCGGCCTATTCAAAATCACCTCTGAAGGCGGTGTGGCAGCCGGCATTCGCCGTATTGAAGCAGTAACAGGCACTAAGGCTGTTGAAGCATCTCAAAAAGCGGATCGCGATATTCACGCAATTAATGATTTGCTCAAAGCGCAGAAAGATCAAACCCTAGAAAAGGTTGAATCTTTAGCTCATACAGCTTCTAGCCTGCAAAAACAAATTGAACAATTGAATCAAAAATTAGCAAGCTTCCAAGCAGCTGAATTATTAAGTCAAGTTCAAACAATTGCGGGCCGTCAAACGCTGATTACCACTGTTCAAGGTGTTGATGCAAAATCACTGCGCAACCTGCACGACGGTGTTAAATCTAAATTAGACAATGCTGTGATTGTCATCGCGGCTGTTGATGCTGACAAAGTCAGCCTCATTGCCTCTGTTGCCAAAGAATACACTTCAGCGGTTAAAGCCGGCGACATCATCAAGCATCTGGGTCAAGAACTTGGCGGTAAAGGCGGCGGCAAGCCAGATATGGCTCAAGGCGGCGCACCATACAGCGACAAGCTTGCGCCTGTTATGGCAAGCGTAGCTGCTTGGCTTGAACAGAAATAAGTCAAACTGCAAGTCACTCAAGGTAAAAGCTGGTCATATTATTGGCTTTTGCCTTAGCCAGTTCAGCCTGCCAATTCTGTTTTAAACAGCGCGGCGCTGAACAGCACAGCTTTAAGCAGATGCCGAAAATATATGGCGCTGCAAACAATATTTATGCTGAAATCACACAATGACAGCCGCTGAATAATCAAGATGAAGTCTGATTACTGTTTTTTGAAGGTGTCAGGCACAAAGTATCCCGATAAATTGCAATCTGAATTGCAATTTAGGAGCTGCGTGGTATTTTGGAGCTGCTCAATACAGTTCGCTTCAAATATGTGTAAGTGCTTTAAGTCGTTAGACTTATTTACTTGGTAAGGATAGTTATGGCATTAATCGTTCAAAAATATGGCGGTACCTCAATGGGTACTCCAGAGCGCATTTTAAATGTTGCTCGTCGTGTAAAGCGCTGGCATGATCACGGCCACAAGGTCGTAGTTGTAGTTTCAGCAATGAGTGGCGAAACCAATCGCCTGCTTGCTTTAGCGAAAGCCATTACGGACACCCCTGACCCTCGTGAATTAGACCAGATGGTCTCTACAGGTGAACAGGTAACGATTTCGATGTTGGCAATGGCGCTGAATTCAATTGGCGTAGAAGCTAAATCATTAACAGGCCGTCAAGTTGGCATTAAAACCGACAACGCCTTTACCAAAGCACGTATTGAATCTATCGATACAGATGTCATGACTGCGCACTTAGACGCAGGCCGTGTCATTGTTGTTGCCGGCTTCCAAGGCTTTGATGCTGAAGGCAATACAACAACACTAGGCCGCGGCGGCTCTGATACTTCAGGCGTAGCGCTGGCTGCTGCACTAAAAGCAGATGAATGCCAAATTTACACAGATGTAGACGGTGTTTATACCACCGATCCGCGCGTTGCTCCAAAAGCAAAGAAAGTAGACCGCATTTCATTTGAAGAAATGCTGGAAATGGCATCACTTGGTTCTAAAGTTCTGCAAATCCGTTCTGTAGAATTTGCTGGAAAATACCAAGTGCCTTTACGCGTATTATCAAGTTTTGATAATGACGATGATGGCGCATTCGACGATAATTTCAAACAAAACGTCGGAACACTGATCACCACTGAAGCGGAAGACAACATGGAACAACCAATTATCTCAGGTATCGCGTTTAACCGTGACGAAGCAAAATTAACGATTTTAGGTGTTCCTGATGAACCGGGCATTGCGTCTAAAATCCTCTCTCCGATTGGCGCTGCCAACATCGAAGTAGACATGATTATTCAAAACGTTGAAGAAGACGGCACCACTGACTTCACGTTTACAGTAAACCGCGGTGAGTTAGCGAAAGCTAAAGCGATTCTAGAAGCGACAGCCAAAGCAATTGGCGCACGCGAAGTCGCTACCCGCGATGACATCGTAAAAGTATCTATTGTTGGCGTAGGCATGCGCTCACATGCAGGCGTCGCAAGCAAAATGTTTACGGCATTGGCTGATGAAGGCATTAATATTTTAATGATCTCGACTTCTGAAATTAAAATTTCAGTGATCATTGAAGAAAATTATTTAGAACTTGCTGTCCGCACACTGCATACAGCCTTTGGCCTAGACCGTGAACACGGCGAGTCAAGTGTACGTGCGTAAATAATGTGTCATCAATTGTCATTGTTAGACAGTTTTTGAAAAACATTACAAATAAAGCAGAGCCACTATAGTTTTTCGTATAGTGGCTCTGCTATATTAAGCCTGAGGATTTTTAGAAAATTTATTAAAATTAAATCTGTAACCACGATAGTTACTATAATTTAATAAATTTTCTTTGCTTTTTCAGGTTGTGATTTTACATTCTAGATCAATTGCAGGTTTAGCGTTTTGCAAGGAGATAAACATGCTGATTCTGACTCGACGTGTCGGAGAAACATTGATGATTGGGGACCAAGTCAGCGTGACTGTTCTTGGCGTTAAAGGCAATCAAGTGCGTATAGGCGTAAATGCTCCAAAAGAAGTATCCGTTCATCGTGAAGAAATTTACCAACGTATTCAACATGAACGCGCTATGCACGAACATCTTCAACATCTCGATCAAGATTATCAGCCTTCTTTTGAAGATGATAATCTGTCACAGAACAACTTTAATCGCTAATATTAAAGTTAGAAGTGAAAGTAAAGCGGCTATTCAGCCGCTTTAAGTTTTTTATATACCTAATAAATGAGGCATATCTTAATTTCCCTGCTCTAACGCTTTACGGACGGGCCCAAAACTTCTGCGGTGCTCTGAAATCACCCCATGTTCTGCAATCGCCTCGAAATGCGCTTTGGTTGGATAGCCCTTGTGCTTGGCAAAGCCATACTGCGGATAGAGCGTATCCAATGCAACCATCTCACGATCCCGGCTAACCTTGGCCAAAATACTGGCTGCAGAAATTTCGGGATGTATCGCATCTCCGCCAATCACAGCATCACAGCTCATGCTTAGGCCTTGCGGCACTTTATTGCCGTCCACCAGCAAATGTTCGGGCTGAACTTCAAGTTTTTCGACAGCGCGGCGCATGGCCAGCAAAGATGCCTGCAAAATATTGTATTCGTCAATTTCAGCAGCAGAACATTCAGCAATCGCCCATGCCAAGGCTTTTTCCTGAATTTCCACAAACAGTTTTTCACGTTTTTTTTCTGTCAGTTTTTTTGAGTCATTTAAACCCTCAATCGGATTATTCGGATCCAATATAACTGCCGCAGCCACCACAGAACCAACCAATGGCCCGCGCCCCGCTTCATCAGCACCTGCAATTTTCATCTTATTTACCTATTCATTTGCAAAAAAATAGGCCGAACTTCTGCCAGCCTATTTCTATATCATCTCTCACCATTCAGTGATTTCTGAATAATGACAATTGAACCGCGAAACAATTAAATTGCCTCGCGCATAATGCCCGTTTTTCACTCAGGCATTTCAATGCTTAGCTTACAGCTTCTTGTACACAGGCATTAATTGTTTTAGAAACCACATTGCTTACAATTGTAGCACGCGCGTTCGGGTCCAGCGCAGCTGTCGCCAAATCTACAGCGGTTACACTTTCAGGCGCTTTTTCACTCACGCAGCCGCAAATTTCAGATTGAATATTTTGCTGCTGAGTAGAAGTCATTACTTTAGTTGCGGTTTTCCAAGCAGGAAGGGTATTCAGCTCTGTAGTGCATTTTGCATTAATAGCAATTTTAATTGCAGTCATACCCAGCTGCTGTGTTGCTGACTGCGCGGTTCCTGCAGAAGATGCGGTTCCAGTCGATGTGCCTGTTGCAGTGCACGCTGAAAGAACAAGTGCTAAAGGCGCCATAGCAGCAAGAAGTTTTTTCACAATTTGTTCCTTAATGTATTTATAAAATTCGGCAGGCTATTTTGCCCAAAGACGAAAAATTAAGAAATAGCCAATATACAAATACACCGCGAATGTACATTAATAAAACACTACTGAGCGTTGCAGATTTTCAACGCTATGTTCCTAAATTTCACTTTTTTTAAAGTCCGAGATAAAATAGCATGCATCAACCTAAAATAGCTTGATGCAAAATGAAAAATACAACTGGATACTACACGCGTACAGCGCAGCTGCTGCACTGGCTGATGGCGATTATTTTTATCGCCGCATGGCTTATCGGCTTTTACAGCGGTAATTTTTTAAGCTACGAAACCGACGGCAGTTTCAAAGGCCAAGTCATCACCCTGCATAAAAACATAGCAACAACCATCATCTTTTTAGTGATCATTCGAATTTTCTGGCGGTATACGCATCCCGCGCCTGAACTGCCGGACAGCATGTCCCCGCTGATGAAAAAACTGGCGCATTTGGGTCATTTAGCATTGTATTTAGTGCTGCTGGCACTGCCAATTACAGGCTGCTTATTCAGCTGGAGCGCAGGACACCCAGCGCCTGTGCTGTATTTATTTGATATACCGCGCTTAGTACAGGAAGATTCGGACATTTTGGCTGTGGTCAAGCCGCTGCATATTTACATTTCATGGGCAGCCGGCTTATTGCTCGCGGGGCATATCTTAGCCGCGCTGAAACATCATTTTATTGATAAGGACAATGTCTTAAAAAGCATGATTCGCCAAGGAAAATAACATTTTCTCTGTCAGCACAATGCGATAAATATTTGACATCGCTATTCTACATCTACAGACTTTGACCCATAAATATCAGCAATCCAGCTGAAAAGATAAAAGCGCTCATGAAGCGCTTTTATCTTTTCAGCTGGATGACACAGCCTTTAACGGTATTCAGCACGGCTTTATGAATCAGCTGATTCTTTGCTTCCGTACTGACAGCAGCATGCGCCAGTTCAGCCGCAGGCACTTCATTTAATGCATTCTCTCCCACACAGCTGCAAACCTCCTGCTGAAACTGCTGCTTATTGCGCTCAGTCATTAAAAATGTAGAAGCTTTCCATAAGTTAGAGTCTTTCAATTCCATACTGCATTGATGCTCAATGACCGGTTTCAGCATTTTCTGCACAGCTGATTGCCCTGCCTGTACTTGCGCGAAACAGCTGACAGCGCTGGCCATAACCGCAGTTTTCAAAATGGTTTTCATTATTTATATTCAATCTGTCCGATAATTTAAAATAAAAAAGGCAGCCTGTGCTGCCTTTTTTCAGCTCAGCAATTACTGTAAATTTTCAATCTGCAGTTTCCATTTCTGCTTTTCTTCAGCAGAAATAAACGATGCTTCAAAAGAATTCACTGCCAGCTGTTTCAGCTCTTCATTGCTTAAATCCAAGGCCTCTGCAACCGCAATGAAATTATCATTCATATAACCGCCAAAGTACGACGGGTCATCAGAGTTCACCGTAACATGCACACCCTGCTGCAGCAGGCGGCGGATATTATGTTCCGCCATGTCATTGACCACGCACAGCTTTAAATTACTGAGCGGACAGACTGTTAACGGCATTTTTTCTGCAATGAGGCGCTGCATAAGCTTCGGATCTTCCTCTGAACGTACACCGTGATCAATACGGTTTACTTTCAGCAAATCCAATGCTTCCCACACATATTCTGCTGGCCCTTCTTCTCCGGCATGCGCGACAAGCAAAAAGCCCTGTTCGCGCGCCTTGGCAAAAACACGCTCAAACTTTGCCGGCGGATGTCCCATCTCACTGGAATCCAGACCGACACCGATGATTTGATTTTTAAATGGAAGCGCCTGCTCTAAAGTCTCAAAAGCCGCTTCTTCACTTAAATGCCGCAGGAAACACATGATCAGCTTTGAGCTGATGCCCAGTTTGGCTTGCGCATCATCACAGGCGCGCTGAAGGCCATTAATCACGGTTTCAAACTTAATTCCTCGATCTGTGTGTGTTTGCGGATCAAAGAACATTTCTGTATGCACTACATTGTCTTCGGCGCATTTTTCAAAGTATGCCCAAGCCAAATCATAAAAATCCTGCTCATGAATCAGCACATTCGCGCCAGCATAATAAATGTCCAGGAAAGACTGTAAATTATGAAAGTTGTACGCCTGTCTAACTTCTTCTACAGATTGATAAGGGATTGCAATTTGATTGCGCTGCGCAATTTCAAACATCAATTCAGGTTCAAAAGTGCCTTCAATATGCACATGCAGCTCTGCTTTCGGCAAAGCGCGAATCAGCTCAAGTTGATCCATCTCTTATCCTCATAAAAATAAAAAAAGGGTGCAAACTGAGTTTACACCCTTTGATCTGTCTGGAAAATTAACCGCCAAACATCGCAAATTTTAATGCCCAAAGCGCAGCAATAATCCACACCATATACGGTACAGTTTTCGCTTTGCCTGTAAACAGCTTAATCAATGCATAGCTAATAAAGCCCATTGCAATACCGTCAGCAATTGAATACGCAAATGGCATAAAGATGATGGTTAAAAAAGCAGGTACAGCTTCTGTAATATCATCCCATTCAATATGCACAATTCCCTGAATCATCAGCACACCAACAAACAGCAATGCTGGCGCAGTTGCAAAACCAGGCACAGACTGCGCTAATGGCGCCAAGAATAAACATAGAACAAACAGTACGGCTACGACTACTGCAGTTAAGCCGGTACGACCGCCTGCAGCTACACCAGCTGAAGATTCAATATACGGTGTAGTAGAAGATGTTCCCAATGCAGCGCCGGCAACAATAGCTGTTGAATCTGCAAATAGCGCCTTTTTCAAACGCGGCAATTTGCCGTCTTTTAACAAGCCGGCACGGTGTGAAACCCCAACCAATGTCCCTGTAGAGTCAAATAAATCAACCAGGAAGAATACAAAGATCACGCCAATCAAGCTGGCTTCAAACAAGCCGGAAAAATCCATTTGCATAAATGTCGGAGCAATGGAAGGAATTTCTCCCACAATGCCTTGGAACTGGTTATAGCCCAAAACAGTTGCGATTGCAGTTACCGCCAAAATACTGATAATAATTGAACCGCGTACTTTGAACTGGTGCATGATGACAATCAGTAAAAAGCCAAACAGCGCCAAAATGACCGAAGGCTGGCTCAGATCACCCAAACCGACCAAAGTGGCATCATTTTTAACAATAATGCCCGAATTTTTCAGCGCAACCAGCGCTAGGAATAAGCCAATACCGCCGCCAATCGCCAGTTTGAGCGACATTGGAATTGCATTGACAATCGCTTCTCGGATTTTAAACATGCTGATGGCGATAAATACCAAGCCTGATACAAAAACCGCAGCCAACGCAGTTTGCCAAGGCACGCCCATGCCTAAACATACCGAGTAGGTAAAGTAGGCGTTTAAGCCCATACCGGGTGCCAGCGCAATAGGATAGTTCGCCACTAAACCCATGACTAAACAGCCGATTGCCGCTGCAAGGCAAGTTGCAACAAAGACAGCCCCATGATCCATGCCCGTTTCGGACAAAATCATCGGATTGACAATAATGATGTAACACATCGTAAGGAATGTTGTTACACCGGCTAACACCTCTGTTTTAAAGCTGGTTTTATTTTCACTCAGCTTAAACAGTCGTTCCAGTATATTTTCTGAAGATGGATTAGGAGTCGTCATGACCTGCCCCTATTGAGTAAACTTTATGCCCTAAGCACTCCACAAAATTAATCACAAGAAAAGCATCATTAATTTTGTCGATGTTCTAGCAATCTGTATGCCAGCATTTTCATACCGCAGGAAATTTATTTGCGCAATCAGCCAGTTAAGCTGCATTATTCATACAGCTCAATCGGCATCAACAAAAAAGCTGCATATAGTGTTTATGCAGCTTCATTTACCTGTATTAAATCAGATGCTTATTCAGCGGATTTCTGACCTAATTTCACATTTAACAAATTATAACACATTGATTTTTATTGTTTCTAAAATTTATGATAATGCTAAATCCAGTATATTTAACATATTGGTTTTATTTAAAAGAAATCCTTTTTATTGATAAAAAACTTATTCATGCGTCATTAATTAATGGATTTTTCATCGGCAATACAGAATTTACTAACTAAGGGCTTTCACTATTTATTTTTTTGAGGCTGATCAGCTTCCTGCAGCAATTGATTAACCTCTATTTGTTTTCTTGATTGGGTCTCTTTATGCACCATAAAACCCAGCACACCAACCAAAAAAATAAAGAGCGGAATCATAAGACTTTTCATGACTGTAATTTATTATTCACCAAACTATTTATTATAATAACAAAATTAAAACAAAAGAGTGTGATGAATTTAACATTTATGAAATTTGGTTCTTTTATTAAGCTTAATGATTAATGTGTGCTTCAACAATCTGCAGCACATAAGGCTTACTATAAGTAACAAGCTTACGTTATGAAATTTTTAAGATAAGGCGCCAAATTCTGCTTGGCCCGCTGCTCATATTTCCGATGAAAGTAAGCCGATTGATACAACCGTTCTGCCTGATAGAAAGCTGTCATCACTTTAAGCCGTCCAGACTGATATGCAGTTTGATCCACCCAGCTATATTCTTTTCTAATTTCAGATTCATAACGGTTAAATCTATCTGTATTTGCCGCCAAAATAGCCAAATCGATATCCAATAAAAATTGTAAATCGGCATCATCAGTTTGCGCGTGCAGCTGAGTCGCGCATATCCAATCTGAAGCTTTACCTAGCACTGCATCGGGAAATATGCCCGCACAACTCTGACGCATCAGCAAAGCGCTGTTTTCTTCATTCTGCGCTGATTGAGGATCATATACAGCATCATGAAACCACAGCGCCAGCTCAACAGCCTGTGCATTGCGCAGCTGTTCTTTAATTTCATGAAATAATTGCAGGCATTCGACAATATGCAGCACCGTATGATAATAGCGCTGGGGCTCTGAATACGCCGTCAGCAATAGTTGAAAAATATCAGCGCTCTGCTCTGCAGGCAAAGCATAGCGCTGAGAAAATAAATTCCAAAAATATTCAAATTGGCGCTGAATGTCCGGCATACAATTTCCTCAACACAATCAAAAACCACCTCAGCAGAATACGGCTTTCTAAGACTATGCCGCTTTTTCATCTCGCTTAAAGACCAGTTCACCCTTCAGCGAGCTGTCAGCGTCAAAATAGTAGCCATCAGTATTAAAGGATTTCAAATCTTCTGCACGGTCCACTTTATGTTCAATAATGTAGCGCGCCATTAAACCGCGGGCCTTTTTCGCATAAAAACTGATGACTTTATATTTGCCGTTTTTCTGGTCTAAGAACACTGGCTTAATAATCTCGGCCTGAATTTTATTCTGCTTGACCGACTTATAATATTCATCGGAAGCTATATTCACCAGCAGCTCAGACCCCGCTTGGGCTAAATCTGCATTAATCATTTTTGTGATGTCATCTCCCCAGAAGTCATACAGATTATGACCGCGCTGGTTTGGCAGTTTTGTTCCCATTTCCAGGCGGTACGGCATCATTAAGTCTAAAGGCCGCAGCAACCCATACAAGCCAGAAAGCATACGCAAGTGCTTTTGAGCATAAGCAATTTGATGATCATTTAAACTGTAAGCATCCAGCCCTGTATATACATCGCCTTTGAAGGCAAACAGCGCTTGACGGGCGTTGGAGAAATTCAAGTCAGATTGCCAGTCCCGGAAGCGCTCAGCATTCAAATTCGCGATTTTTTCACTCACACTCATCAAACTGGCAATATCTGAAGCTGACAGCTTACGACTTACGTCGATAAGCGCTTGTGAATGATCCAGCAGTCTTGGTAATGTATTTTGATCTGTAGGCAGCGCAGTTTCATAATCTAAGGTTTTTGCAGGGGAAATTAAAGCGAGCATAAATAACTTGATTAAAATTTAAGTAAACAAACTATAACAGTAGACTTATTTTATTTCCAATCTGTGTTTTTACTGAGCATTATCGGTAGAATAGTTCATTCTCCTGCCATTTAATCTATTTTTATGTCTGAACAAATTTTCATTCAAGGCCATGCCGGCCAAATTGAAGTTTTTGTAGATTATCCACAGGGTGAAGTGAAAGGATTCGCGGTCGTGACTCACCCTCACCCGCTGCAAGGCGGTACACCTCTGCACAAAGTTCCAGTACTGCTCGCGCAAATGTTTTTAGAGCGCGGCTGTATTGTCTATCGTCCAAGTTTCCGCGGTGCAGGTCAAAGCGACGGCATACATGATGAAGGGTACGGCGAGACTGAAGATGTTCTTGAGTTGATTAAGCACGTCCGCGCCATGCATACAACGCTTCCTTTCTATGCAGGCGGTTTCAGCTTTGGCGCGCACGTCATGGCAAAATGCTACCATTCACTGCAAGAAGAAATCCGTCCAAAACAAACTATTTTATGCGGCCTGCCGACAGCGACAGTTGCTGGTGTACGCCACTATGTGACACCGGCCATTAAGGGCGACATTCTTTTCATTCACGGCGAAGCCGATGAAGTTACACTGCTGTCCGATTTAATCGCATGGGCGAAGCCGCAGCGTCATCTACTGACCGTACTGCCAGGCGCAAACCACTTCTTTACAGGCTATTTAAAACAGCTGCGTATCGCTATTTCACGCTATCTAGTTTCTTAAGCGTTTCATCGGCGCTGCTTTTGGTAATCCAATTAAAAATCTAAAGATTCTTATAAATACAAAGCTCAGTATTGTCTGGGCTTTTTTCTGCATGCATGTTAGCCAAGGTATGGACCAGCACTGCAGATTTCAAAATATTTTCGTACAGCGCATTCAGTTTTTGCTTTATTTCAATGCTGTTTTGATCGCTTAAAAGACCAATTCAACCATTATTTTTCACGTGGTTTTATAATGAAAACTCAAAACAAAATTTCTTCAAATGTAAGAAAAATATAAATAAATTGACTCACAATTAAGCTCTATTGCAATTTATTCAGCCATCTTTACAAAATATAATCGTCCTCTAGTCAAATATGGCTGGGGTTTAGCCATAAAATTTATTGCAGTTATAAGGGAAACTATGAAAATTATTTTGGGATTACTCAGCATCGCCGCGTTATGTTCTACTGCTATGGCACAAAATATTTCTGGGACTTGGCGCTACATGGATGACAAAACCGGTGAAGCTAAAGGGCTGGTTAAAATTGAACAGCAAGCGGACGGCACTTATGCCGGCACAGCCCTAAAAGCAACACCGCGCACAGGCTATACGCCAAAAGAATTTTGCACCAATTGCCCTGCACCTTACACCAACAAACCCATCATCGGCATGCAGGTCATTCAAGGATTAAAAACAGCAGATGGCACCAACTATACCCATGGAAAAATCATTGATCCTGTTTCCGGGAAAATTTACAGCTTAAAAGGCAAGTTAAACCCAAGCGGCAAAAAATTATTTCTTCGCGGTTATATGGGTGTTTCTGCAGTAGGACGCAATCAGACTTGGCTGCGTGTGGAATAAAATGCAACTCTAAAATAGCTGAATAATCGAATAGGCCATTATATAAAATATTGTTTAAGCTATTATTTTATAGCCATTTCCAATATTTACATGCAAAACGGCAAATTCTCATGAATGCTGCCGTTTTGCATCTTTAGCAATTTATTCAGCCTTTCCACTCAAACTTGCTAAATGCTTCATCTTCTTTAAGAGTATTTTCAACCGCTTGCGCCAATTGATTGAGCAGGCTTTGTTCTGTAATGCGGTCCAGCCAATCTTGATCTTCATCTGGGTATGACGTAATTTCACAAACCAAATGGCCAGCAGAATCATGCCCCTGACAAGTAATCGACAACGGCAATGCATGATTATCCACGCTTACGGCCACCTGATCACCACTTTGTGACAGTGTCTCAAAACCATATTGGCCTAGTTTATTCACCAATAAATCGGCCACCTGCTTTTGCGCCGCACTGAAATCATCTTTATCCGCCTGATGCTCGCAGTTGGCTGCAAATTGTAATTTTCTCATCGTATACCCTAAAGGCTTTATTGTTGTATGGTTTTAGAATAAGCAATTAAAACAAAACAGCCAAGCGTTTGCTTGGCTGTTGTCTAACAAGTGTACAATTTTAACCCGTTTTCTATTCAGCAACTTGAATTGGCAAGCCGGCTTGATTCGCCAACGCTGTAAATGTCGGGAAGCTGGTCGCTACTGTTTCTGTGCCCACAATTTTGATTTCACCCGAAGTCCGCAGACCCGCCATAGAAAAGCTCATGGCAATACGGTGATCATGATGCGATTCAATTTCACCGCCAGTAAAGATTGCACCCCACTCGCCAGCTTTGCCTTTCCCTTCAATGATGATCCCGTCATCTGTCGGGGTGCAGTCAATGCCCATAATTTTTAGGCCATTCGCCATCACTTGAATACGGTCAGATTCTTTTACGCGAAGCTCTGCAGCCCCAGTCAGAATCGTTTGCCCTTCTGCGCAAGCAGCCGCAATAAATAGCGCCGGGAACTCATCAATCGCCAATGGCACTTGATCTTCCGGCATGTGAATGCCCTTTAATGTGCGCGAACCGCGTATGCGGATATCCGCAATCGGCTCTCCGCCCGCAATGCGTTCATTTTCTACAGTCAGGTCAGCGCCCATCTGTTTTAAAATTTCTATGACACCTGTGCGGGTCGGATTAATGCCCACTGCTTCCAGTGTTACATCTGAACCTTCAGTAATGGCAGCGCCCACCATAAAGAAGGCTGCAGAAGAGATATCAGATGGCACTTGAATTTCGGTCGCCACTAATTTTCCGCCGCCTTGCAGTGAAATACGGTTGCCTTCTGTTTTTACGTCATAACCAAAGGCGCGCAGCATGCGTTCTGAGTGATCGCGAGTTGGTTCAGGCTCAGTCACCGCTGTTTCACCTTCTGCCCAAAGGCCGGCCAGCAAAATACCTGATTTCACCTGTGCAGACGCCATCGGCAAATCATATTGAATGCCTTTGAGCTGTTGGCTGCCAGAGATTGATACGGGCGGTGTACCGCGCTCACCTGTCGTTTGGATCAGCGCGCCCATTTCACGCAATGGTTTGGCAATACGCTCCATTGGGCGTTTAGTCAGTGAGGCATCGCCAGTCATGACAGAATCAAATTTCTGCGCTGCCAGCATGCCTGAAAGCAGACGCATGGATGTGCCTGAGTTGCCCATATACAGTGCGCTTGCAGGCGCTTTTAAACCATGCATGCCAACGCCATGAATGGTCACTTCGCCATTTTTTGGACCTTCAATGCTCACACCCATATCACGGAACGCCTGCAATGTCGCCAATGCATCCTCACCTTCAAGAAAGCCTGTTACATGCGTTGTGCCTTCTGCAATGGCGCCAAACATAATAGAGCGGTGTGACACAGATTTGTCGCCTGGCACGGTAAATTTACCTTGGAATTTTTTTTGGCCCGGTAAAATAGTAAATTGCTGTGTCGTCACTTTGTTTTTCTCCATCAAAGGTTTGTTGGCGAGCATATGATTGAAGTGCTGGCGGGCAGCCTGTGCATGCCCCAGTAGCCCCATGAGCGCCTGCGAGTTTTCATCTTCAATCAATTTGCGCAATGTCGCGAGCTGTTTTTCAAAGCCATCGACTGCATTTAAAATTGCTTTTTTATTGGCAAAAAAGATGTCATGCCACATTTGCGGATCACTGGCTGCAATTCTGGAAAAATCGCGGAAACCGCCAGCGGCATACCGGAATATATCTAAATTGTCTTCACGGTTGGCCAATTGCTCAACCAAATTAAAGGCCATTAAGTGCGGAAGATGACTGGTATGCGCCAGCACTTCATCATGCTTGTCGACATCCATGCAAATCACTTCTGCCTTGGCGGCCTGCCACAGTTGAATCAGCTTTTCGACCGCCCAATCTGCACTGCTCGGCAGCGGGGTCAAAATCACTTTATGATTGGCAAATAAATCCACCTTGCCTGCATGTACGCCCGTATGCTCAGCCCCAGCAATCGGATGCCCTGGCACAAAGCCGGCAGGCAGATGCTCGCCAAACACTGCTTTAGCCGCATCGACCACATTGCCTTTGGTGCTGCCGACATCAGTCAAAATCACATTTTCAGACAAATACGGCTGAATGCTTTCCAGCACTTTTTGCGTAGCGCGCACTGGCAATGCCAGTATCACGAGATCTGCGCCTTTGACCGCTTCAATCGGGTCACTATAGCCCTCTTGAATCAAGCCCAATGCCTTTGCATCATCTAATGTTTTTTGAGAACGGGTCGATGCGACAATTTGATTTGCCAAATTTTCAGCAATCATCACACGGGCAAGGCTTGAACCAATCAGCCCAAGCCCAATAAAAGCCACTTTTTCAAACAATGGTGCAGACATAACTTATGCAACAGCCTCTAATTCAAGCACCTTTGCCAAAGCCGCCAAGAACTTCGCATTTTCAGCTTCCGTACCAATAGATACGCGCAGATGATTGGCAATGCCGACAGGACGCACAATAACACCTTCTTTCAGCAAGCCATTAAAAGTTTGAGCAGGATCAGCCTGAACATCTACCAAAATAAAGTTGGCGCGTGACGGCACATAATTCAAGCCCAGCTTTTCAAAACCAGCCTGCAGCTGCGCCATTCCCGCTTTGTTCACTTCACGCGAAAGTTCAATGAATGATTCGTCTTTCAGCGCCGCCACTGCCGCAACCATCGCCAAATGGTTCACGTTGAACGGCTGGCGGATACGGTTCAAGTAATTTGTCACTTCCGCAGAAGCCAAAGCAAAACCAACCCGAAGCGCTGCCAGACCATAGCATTTGGACATTGTGCGGCTGACAATCAGATTCGGATAATCTTCCAAGAATTTCAAACTGTTGAAGTTTTCTGGGAAATACTCGACATAAGCTTCATCCAGCACCACTATGACATTTGCTGGCACTTTTTGCATGAAAGCATCAAATTCAGATTCTTCAAACCAAGTGCCCGTCGGGTTGTTCGGATTCGCAATGAAGATCAATTTGGTATTGGCTTTCACCGCTACGGCCATGGCATCCAAATCGTGCGCAAAGCCTTTTGCCGGCACTTCAACTGCTTCTGCATTAATCGCTTGGGTCACAAGGCTGTACACCGCAAATGCATGCTGGCTGTAGACCACAGAATCGCTTGAAGATACAAAAGCGCGCGCAAAAATTTCCAGAAGATCGTTTGAACCATTGCCCAAAGTAATACGGTCATGCGCAACACCAAATTGCGCCTGCACTTGGTCTTTTAAGATAAAACCGCCGCCATCGGGATATCGGCCAATTTCCGCAAGTTCCGCAGCCACAGCTTCTTTGACTTTGTCAGAACAGCCCAAAGGGTTTTCATTTGAGGCTAATTTAACAATATCCGTCATGCCCAGTTCACGTTCAAGTTCACTGATCGGCTTACCTGGTTGATAAGGCTTTAATTTTGCAATACCTTCATTGGCTGGAACAAACGTCATTTTACACTTCCGATGATTTCAAGTGACAAATGCACTGAACGCCAATGCAGCATTCAATGCAGCTCTAATTTATAAAACAGCAATAGGATATGAACCCAGTACGCGAAGCTCTTTAACCAGCGGGCGGATTTCTTCAAGCGCTGCTTTCACATTGTCCTGTTCGACATGGCCTTCTAAATCGATAAAGAAGACATAGGCCCATTTTTCCGGCAAAGCCGGGCGGGTTTCGATACTGGTTAAACTGATTTTATGCTTCGCAAACGGCGCTAAAATTTCCAGCAACGCCCCAGCGCGGTCATGTGCAGAAATCAGCAGGGAGGTCTTATCATTGCCGCTTTGCGGAATTTTTTCACGGCCAATCACCAAGAAACGTGTCGTATTTTCCGGGTTGTCTTCAATGTTGCTGTGCAGAATTTCTAAACTGTAGATATTGGCTGCCACTTCTGAGGCAATGGCGGCTGAATGCCATTCATTGCGGATACGCCGCGCCGCTTCTGCATTTGAACTGAGTGCTACGCGCTCAACACCAGGATAATGCGCGTCCAGCCAGCTGCGGCACTGCGCCAAAGTTTGCTGATGCGCATAAATCTGCTTAATGCTGTCTTTGCGGGTATTTTCAGAAATAAGGAATTGATGATGAATTGGCAATTCAACTTCACCAATCACGTTTAAATGAGAGGTTTTAAAGCAATCCAAGGTGTGGTTAACCACGCCTTCAGACGAGTTTTCTACCGGCACTAAGCCATAATGCGCACTGCCCGCTTCAACTTCACGGAAAACCTCATCAATGGTCGGCAGTGGACGGATTACAGCATCCTGACCAAAATGCTTGAGCACAGCAGAATGTGTATAAGTGCCGACCGGGCCTAAAAACGCAATGCTTTGCGGAGCTTCCAGCGCGAGACAAGCCGACATAATTTCTCGAAATAGGCGCGCCATTGTTGAATCGGACAGCGGGCCTTCATTGCGCTCCATAACTTTGCGTAAAACTTGCGCTTCACGTTCAGGACGGTAAAACAGCGGGTTCTCTTCAGCAGCAAATTTCGCTTTAGCCACGGCTTCTGCCAATTTTGCACGGCGATTAATCAATTGTTGAATCTGCATATCAACCGAGTCAATATCTTCGCGGATTTGAACTAGGTCAAGAGAAGCCGTAGAGTTTTGATCGTCATTGATCATTGTTATATCGCCCTTCAAAATCATGGTTGCAAACATTATAACAATAGTTAGCTTTCAAATGTTGCGCAATAAGACTTTCATTGAATCAGCCTTAAAAACATACAGTTGTTTAAACCATCAGCATGGCTGAAAGCCATCATAAATAAAGCTGATATCCGCATATACATGAACAGACAAAACCCCAATATTGTCGGCTACAGATTTTATCCGAATTGAATTTCAGTCCATTTGAGTATTTTTCGATGAGCACAGATATTTTAGCGATAAGAAACTGCAAATAGAGATGGTCTTTTTTGGCATTATTGATTAGATTTAAAACAGAAGAATGTATAAAAACCTGATTCAATTCTTTTTATATATTGAATATATTTGGCTGATATCAGCCAGCCGAAATAAAAAACTTCAATAAGAAATGGCGATTCAAAATCAAAACTCACAATAACGTTTTTAGACCAAGCAACTACAAAGCAATCACGAACTTTTAATATTTTTCCGATAATCTTTTAAAATGCAGTACAGGAGTTTTCCATCATGCGCAAAAGAATTGCAGTACTTGTGACCCATGACTTTGAGGATTCAGAGTATCTCGAGCCTGTCGAAGCTTTTCGCGCTGCACGCCACTGCATTTCAAATATTGAGCATCATGCTGGCAATATTGTATATGGGAAAAACCGGAAATCTGCTGTTACCATCGACCAAAGTATAGACCTCGCCTCTATCCATGATTTTGATGCATTGCTCATTCCCGGCGGCTATTCTCCAGAAACTCTTCGTGCAGATGAACGCTATGTCGATTTTGTCCGCAATTTTGCCGGCGCATATAAACCTATTATGTGTATTTGCTATGGTCCTAAACTGCTGATTAATGCGCAAGTCGTTAAAGGCCGCAGAATGACATCCATCGAACCCCTAATTAGCGAACTGATGGATGCGGGCGCTGTATTTTTTGATCAGCCTGTCGTCAATGACAATAACCTATACATTACGTCACGCGCGCCAGATGACCTGCCTGAATTTATCCGTGAAACCCTGCATGTCCTCAGCCAATAAAACAGAATTGAAATAAAAAAGAGCCTTTAGGCTCTTTTTTTACACTGCAAATTTAGCGCCCCAATATGCCGCGCGCTACAATCTCTTTCATAATTTCATTGGTGCCGCCATAAATCCGCTGAATACGCGCATCGACAAAGAAACGTGAAATTGGATATTCAGTCATATATCCGTAGCCGCCGAACAGCTGCAACAAGTTGTCCGCCACTTTCATCTGCATATCCGTTGAAAAGCTTTTCAATGCGGCAGCGGTTTCTACATCCAGCTTGCCCTGCATATACAGTTCAACATTGCGCTCATAAAATGCCGCGGTCGCCAGCTCGTCAATTTTAGCCTGCGCCAGTACAAAACGGGTATTTTGAAACTGGCCTACTGCCTGACCAAACGCTTGGCGCTCTTTGACATATTGAGCAGCCAATTCAATTGAACCTCGGATTGCGCCAATTGCAGTCGAGGCAATTGCCGTGCGCTCACGCGGCAATTCCTGCATCAAATACGCAAAGCCTTGACCCGGCTGGCCTAACAGCTGCTCTTTGGGCACTTTGACATTGTCATAAAACAGCTCTGAGGTATCCTGTGAATGCAGGCCAATTTTGTCTAAATTCGTTCCCTTCTTAAAGCCTTCCAGATGCGTATCGACCAATAGCAGCGAAACACCTTTTGCCCGCGCTTGCGGATCAGTTTTCGCCGCCAGCACGACTAAATCTGCATGCTGGCCATTTGAAATAAATGTTTTAGAACCATTCAGCAGATAATGATCACCTTGCAAAATAGCGCTGCTGCGCATGGACTGTAAATCTGAACCGGCCCCAGGTTCGGTCATGCCAATAGCGCCCACGACTTCGCCGCTGACCATTTTAGGAAGCCAATGCTGCTTTTGTTCCTCTGAACCGATGTGCAGAATATACGGCGCTGCAATTTCAGAATGGCACGAAATACCCGTCGATAATGCGCTGAAGCCTGCACGGGCAGATTCTTCAACCAGCATCAGCGAATAGTGCGTAGGAACACCGTATCCACCATATTCTTCAGGCACATCTACACACAGAAAACCATTTTCGCCCAACGCAGTCCATACCGAACGCGGCATCAGGCCTTCCCGCTCCCATTGATCATAATGCGGTGCAATCTGTTCCTGCATAAAACGGCGGAAGTTGTCTCTAAATAATTCTAAATCTGCATCATATGCCAGCATTGCATTCTTCCTTGTAGAGCTTGTTGTTTTTGATTGCCTCCATCCTAGTGAAGTTTTGAGTAAGTGTCATGCGGGAAAACTGCGCGTTCAAATTTTATAAAAATACATACCGCCCAAACCTGCAGCAACAAAAAAGGAAGCCGAAGCTTCCTTTTTCAGTGAATCCTAAGATTCAGTAATGGCATGAAGAATTAAGCGTGGGCTTGATTGTTTTCTTCAAGCATTTTGCGGTCAACTTCTGCAGGATTATTCAATGCATCATTCAGCTTAGCGGTATCTAATTGGCCGACCCATTTTGCAACCACAATAGTGGCCAAGGAGTTGCCGACTAAGTTGGTTAATGCACGGGCTTCTGACATGAAGCGGTCAATACCTAAAATCAATGCCAAACCGGCAACAGGAATATGGCCGACAGCAGACAACGTCGCCGCCATAACAATAAAGCCTGAACCTGTTACGCCTGCAGCGCCTTTAGATGAAATCAGCAGAACCGCTAAAAGCGTAATTTCATGTGCTAAATCCAACTGTGTATTGGTTGCTTGCGCAATAAAGATGGCAGCCATTGTTAAATAAATTGAGGTACCGTCCAAGTTGAATGAATAACCTGTAGGAATAACCAAACCAACCACAGATTTTTCGCAGCCGGCAATTTCCAGCTTTTTCAGCATGCGCGGCAATACAGATTCAGATGAAGATGTTCCAAGTACAATCAGCAATTCTTCGCGGATCATGCGGATCATTTTTAAAATGCTGAAACCGCAGAAACGGGCAATCGAACCCAACACAATGAAAATGAACAGCAGGCAAGTCACGTAGAAGCAGATAATCAATTGCGCCAATTGAGCCAGCGAACCAATGCCGTATTTGCCAATAGTGAATGCCATCGCACCGAATGCGCCAATCGGAGCAAGCTTCATGATCATGTTTACAATGTTAAAGAACACATGTGAAATTTGATCAATAAATTTCAATACAGGCTTACCGGCATCGCCTAACTTATGCAGCGCAAAACCAAACAGCAGCGCAAACAGCAGGACTTGCAGAATTTCACCTTCAGCAAAGGCGCCAACCACTGTATTTGGAATAATATGCAGCAAGAAATCAACAGTGGATTGCGAAGCGCCGGATTCAACGTACTTAGAGATGCCTGATACATCTAAAGTCGCAGGATCAATGTTCATGCCTGCACCCGGCTTGGCGATATTAATCACCACCAGACCGATAATTAATGCCAGCGTAGACACAACTTCAAAGTAAAGCAGCGCAATACCGCCGGTTTTACCGACAGATTTCATGCTTTCCATGCCGGCAATACCGCTGACAACCGTACAGAAAATCACTGGCGCGATAATCATCTTAATCAGCTTGATGAAAGCATCACCCAGTGGTTTTAATTGCTCACCCAATCCAGGCACGCTTTGTTTTACGCCGTTCACAATTTCAGTGGAACTTGGTGAGAAATGCCCCACCAGAACACCCAAAATAATAGCTACAATCACCTGAAAATACAGCGACTTATAAATTGGTTTTTTCGTCATGAGAATACTTCACGATCAGCTTCTGTTTCCAGAAGTTTCCATTTTTATGTTTATTTCCTAAGAAAATAAACAGCCCAAACTCATTTGCCGCTGACAAAAGAGCACTATCGTATTGAGTATCATCCAATACTTAAAAAATCTTAAAAAGTGTGAGTGTGATTTTTAAGGGAAAAAAACCACGCCAAGCCAAAATTGCATGCAGCAAATGGTCGGGAGATGAAGAACACACAGAAATACGGTTAAATTTTACCAATTTCTAAAGCCGAGTTTTGGCCTTAAATGTTAAGTTTGATTAATAAATACGCATTTTTTATTAGACTATAGTCTAGCACCAACTAAATGGGCACTAAAATTTGACTGAAAAATACCGAGTGAAAAAGTAGACTACAAGGTTCACCTATACTTTAATGTTTGCTAATACTTTTTAAAATCCGGCGCCATGAATATCAAACGAAATATCTATAAAGATTTTGAACATCCATTTGCCCAATTTATCCGCATTATCGGCAAAGGGAAAAATGGGGCCCGTTCATTGAGCTATGACGAAGCCTATCAAGCGTTCAGCATGATTTTAAAAGATGAAGTGCTTGACGTTCAGTTAGGCGCGTTTCTGATGCTGCTGCGGGTTAAAGAAGAATCTGTAGATGAACTGGCCGGCTTTGTGCAGGCGACCCGTGATCAGCTGAATTTCCAGCCTTTACAGGTCGATTTAGACTGGTCTTCTTATGCCGGCAAACGCAAGCATTATCCGTGGTTTTTACTGGCAGCGCTGACACTGGCGCATCATGGCTATAAAATAGTTATGCACGGCGCATCTGGCCATACTTTAAACCGGCTGTACACCGAACAGGTTTTAGAATATCTCAGCTACCCAATTTGCAGCAACGATACCGACGTTGAAGCGCAGCTGACAGAGCGCAATTTTGCCTATCTGCCCCTGCATGCAATTTCCCCAATTTTAAGTGATTTAATTTCACTGCGTAATGTTATGGGGTTGCGCTCCCCTATTCATACATTAGCGCGCCTAATCAATCCATTTAATGCCAAAGCCACCATGCAGGCTATTTTCCACCCGGCATACCGCAGTTCTCACCAACAGTCCGCTTTTAAACTCGGCTACCAAAACAGTGCCGTTATAAAAGGCGAAGGCGGAGAGTTCGAACGCAATCCGGATGCCAAAACATTAATTTGCGGTATTAAAGAAGGCGAAATGTATGAACACGAACTGCCGAAACTCACCAGCAACCGCAGCCCTGTAGAAGAAGAATTAGACCTTGCTGTATTTAAAGCCGTTTGGGAAGGCACACAAAATCACGAATACGGTGAAATAGCAGTCGTGGAAACCATGGGAATCGCATTATATGCCATGGGTGCAGCGTCAAGCTTTGACGATGCCATGCAGCAAGCTGAAGCAATGTGGCTGGGCCGAAATTCAGCTCAATCATTTTAAGATTTAACTGCTGCAAGATTTATACAGACCGCAGAGAGATCCGCTAGGCATAGCGGATCATTAATGCTAATTTAATTGTGTGCATCCGTTATCACAAATATAAAAAAAGAGGAATCCACATGACAATTACCCTGAACAGCAATGTCACAGAAAAAGAGACATTGGCCCGCAACGCATTATATGACGCCATCAGTTTTAGAAATGTTTTTACCCAAGTGGTCATGCAGTTTATTCAGCATCATTTAGATACTGTTCCTGCAGCTTATTGGACAGCGCATTTCGGTACGCCCAAACCCAGTACAGAACAAATTATTGAAAAATTGGAATTGGATGACCGTTCATTTTTAAATGCAGATGAGCTCACTGAAGATGAACGTCTATTTCATGAAAATCATTTAGATTTTATCTTGCCTGCAGATGTCAGCATTTACGCCTTATGTGTCAGTTTTGAACAGAGCCAAATGTACAGCATCAGTATCGCCAATTAAAAAAACCAGCCCGAAGCTGGTTTTTTTGCTGTGCGCTTAACAATAGTATCATCAGTTACTTTAACGCTATGCACTTCCACGGCTTTATACAAAGCGGATTGGCTTGAACTCTGGTTCTTCTACATGAGAATCGCAATGTTCGTCTTCTTCTTTGGTACCGCGGTCAATATAGCCGCTGCGCTCAGTTTCAGGCAGGTTTTTAATTTCCCACGCATATACCGCCTGCATGCAGGTCTTACGCTGTTCTGGACTTAGCGCTACACCATTGGGCCATTTACCAATTTCAATCGCAGTTTTTAAACGCGCAACGATTTCAGGATCCAATACGGCAAGCATTTGTTCAATATTCATGGGCTAATCCTGTTTAAATGAGTCAAAGTCTTGATTCCAGCCAAGTTTAGTACGGCATGCGATATAAAAATCATACCCTGGCGGATGAAGCAAATTTAGTTTAAATGGATGCTTACGGATGTGTAAGCTGTCGCCAACACCCAGCGTTACACTGTGCTGGCCATCCGCACTGACCATGGGCAGTACACGGTTTTCACGGATAATAATCTTAATTTCACTTTGACCGCCGACCACAATCGGACGGGATGACAAAGTATGCGGATGCATCGGCACCAATGCAATGGCATCCATGCTTGGATGAACAATAGGCCCACCGCCGGACAATGCATACGCTGTTGAACCTGTCGGAGTCGATACGATTAAGCCGTCACTGTGCTGGCGGTATACGTACTGACCGTCAATATTCAGCTCAAAGTCAATCATATGCACTGATTTTCCCGAATGCAGCACGACATCATTTAAAGCAATCGCATCATAAATGGTTTCGCCTTTAGAGCGAATTTCAATTTCCAGCAAAAAACGGCGGTCCTGCTGAAACTCACCTTTCAACACCTGATCAAGCTTAAAAATAACTTCCGTCGGCTTGATGTCAGTTAGAAAGCCTAAACGTCCGCGGTTGACCCCGATGACGGGGGTATTGAACTTGACCAATGAGCGCGCGGCATGCAGCAAAGAACCGTCACCGCCCACAACAATAACCAAATCAACCACTTCACCCAGCAAAGCTTTACTGACAGTTTGGGTATTGGTGTAGGGAACCAATTGAGCTGTTTCCGTATCAAAAACCGGATGCAGCCCTAAACTTAATAAATGATCATGTATCAGGCATAAGGTTTCTACCACTGACGATTTGTCAGGACGTCCAATTAGTCCGATATTACGAAAAGTCTTATGTGAAATTTGCACCTGCGCCATTGCTCCGCTACGCCTCATGCTTATCATAGCATTAACGCTTTTGATTTAAAAAAACTTTGATTTGCTAATTAATCTGACCGAAGCCTTGATATTTTGCATACATATACAGTTTAAATATTGCAAATTACGTAAAAGCTTCGCATGATTAGCGAAATTTCTCAGGATCTTATAACAATTTATGAAGTCTGAACGTGGCATCGGCACTATTGCATTCATTTTCTGTGTTTTGGTTATTTGCGCATTCGTCGCATTCAGTATTTATCTGATTAAAATAGACAATGTCGTCAGAGCCAAATTTGAAGGCCAGCGCTGGGATATCCCTGCGAAGGTTTTTGCACGTCCGTTGGAAATCTACACCAATGCGCCTGTCAGTCAGGATGATTTGCGTGAAGAACTGAAAATGCTTGGCTACAAAAATGCTGAAAGCTATGCAAAAACAGGCAGTTTTGTTGCATCAGGCAATGAACTATATGTGCATACCCGCGGTTTTGACTTTGGCGACAGTGTAGAACCTGAGCAAGTTTTAAAGATTTCATTCGGCAAAGATACGGTGGCAGATGTCAGCGCGACCAAGCCTTCGTCTAGCGGCATCGCGCGTCTAGAGCCTTTATTAATTGGCGGCATTTATCCGCAGCACAATGAAGACCGTGTGCTGATTAAGCTGAAAAATGTGCCTAAACCGCTGATCGAAGCTTTGATCGCTACAGAAGACCGCAATTTCTACCATCATCATGGCGTGTCTGTTCGCGGAACCGCGCGTGCTATTGTCAGCAACGTGACTGGCGGAAAACGTCAGGGCGGTTCAACCCTAACCCAGCAGCTGGTCAAAAACTTTTACTTAAGTCCTGAGAAAACTTTAAAGCGTAAAGTGAATGAAGCGCTGATGGCGCTGTTAATTGAACTGCATTATGACAAAGATGAAATTCTTGAAGCATATTTAAATGAAGTGAATTTAGGGCAAAATGGCAACTATTCCATTAACGGTTATGGCTTGGCGTCGCAATTTTATTTTGGTCTGCCTTTGCGTGAGCTGAATATTGCCCAGCAGGCTTATTTGGTCGGTTTAGTTCAAGGCCCGACTTTATATAATCCTTGGCGCAATCCTGAAGCGGCTAAAAAACGCCGTGACATTGTGCTGAACAATATGCTGGTGATGGGCTATTTAACCCAGCAGCAGTATGAAACAGAAACTGCCCGCCCGTTGAATGTCATCGCCAAACCGACTCTTGGCCCTGCCCGCTTTCCGGATTTCTTAGATGTTGTGCGCCGTCAGCTTCGTACAGAATATCAAGAAGGTGATTTAACCAATCAAGGCCTGAAGATTTTTACAACCTTAGACCCCTTGGCGCAAACCCGAATTCAAAACAGTTTTAAAGAAACCGTAGCGCGCTTAAGCAAAGCCAACCCGAACCGTTTAAAAGAGCTACAAGGCGCTGTGCTGATTACCCATCCAGAAAATGGCGAATTGGTCGCGGCTGTGGGTTCTACGCAAGACTTCACAGGCTTTAACCGTGCGGTGGATGCTAAACGCCAAGTCGGCTCTCTGCTAAAACCCGTGATTTATCTTAGCGCAATTGAAACAGGCCGCTATAACTGGGCCAGCCAGATTCAAGACAGCGCGATCAGCATTCAAAGTGAAAGCAAAGCATGGACGCCGAAAAACTACAGCGGCGGTGAACACGGCGTTGTTCCAATGGTTCAGGCCTTGTCCCATTCATACAACCTGTCTGCAGTGCGTTTAGGTCAAGAATTTGGAATATCCACCTTCATCAACCATCTGAAAAAATTTGGCGTAACATCGAATATTCCGAGCTATCCATCTATTTATTTAGGCGCTGTAGACATGTCGCCTATGGAAGTGATGAGTATTTATGGCAACTTCGCTACTGGCGGCTTTAAATATCCGGTTAAATCCATCCGTTCTGTAGTTGACAGCAATGGTCATATTTTGGAACGCTACAGCCTCTCTGTGCAGCCGACCATTGACCCTGCTGCCGCTTATGTTCTCAATTATGGCTTGCAGCGGGTTATGTCTTCAGGTACAGGTAAATCAGCCTATAATACGTTCCCAACATCCTTGGAGCTTGCTGGTAAATCAGGTACGACAAATGATACCCGTGATTCATGGTTTGCAGGCTACTCCGGCAACTATGCTGCTGTCGTTTGGCTAGGATTGGATGACAATAAGATTACAGGACTGACAGGTTCATCTGGCGCGCTGCCTGTGTGGATCAATGTGATGAAGCAGCTGCGTCAAAAACCTGTAAATTTACGCCAGCCGGACGATGTGCAGTGGCACTGGCTGGACAGCAATACAGGCGAACTGTCTGCTGCTGGCTGTGCAGGCGCAATTCATATTCCTCTGCTGCGCAGCTCTATTCCGAACCGCGCAACAGCATGCGGTCAGACACAATATGAAGTACAGCCTTACACAAGCGATACTGAAGCGCCTCAAGAAGCAGCTCCGAAAAATGATAGTTTAGACAACTACATTCAAGAGAGTGAAAATAACATGGATCAGGATATGTCTGACAATCCCCGTGTTATTTCCAGCGGAAGCTACAACAATTGAGGTTTGAATTGATTTTAAAAAAGATACTTATCTGCACAGTGCTGGCCGGACTTGCAGGCTGTCAAAGCTTGCCTGCGCCGGAGCAAAGTGCGCCTGAGAAAAAGATAGACAAAGATTCTGCTAAAGACATCCGCAGCCCTTCCGGGGTCGTTATTCATCCCTATGACCACCCGGATATTGAACGCAAGCGGATAGTCATTCCCAAACAGCAGGAACGGGTTCAGAAGTTTGAAGATGGCCGCAACCTGCCTGCATTTAAAAAGTTAATGCAGCAGACGCAGACAGCCTATGCAAAGGGTGAATTGAGTAAAGCTGAAACTGCAGCAATGCAAGCGCAGCGTCTGGCGCCGCAATCAGCGGAAACCTTTATGTACCTTGCGATGATTGCCAACCGTAAAAATCAGCCGGCCAATGCAGAGGCTTTAGCGCAGCGGGGTTTAAGCTATGCTCAGAGCGCTCCGATGAAAAAGCAGCTGTGGAATATCATTCTGCAAGCGGGGAAAAAGCAAAATAAAACCCAAACCGTTCAAAAAGCGCAGCAAGCCTTAAAAGCCCTTTAATGGGCTTTTCTATTCCAATGCTTCTAAAATACTTTTGCAGCAAGCACCTTCATCATTTTAAAGCGTTTCTACTTTTCGATGCTTAGATACTTAAAAGAAACGTACACCGGCAACTCCATAGCCTTTGTGCTGCTGTGCATCTATTAAATTGTCCTGTTTCATGCCGCCCAAAGCAAAAACTGGAATATCCAGCTGTGCTGCTATCATTTCAAACTGTTCCCAGCCCAATGCTGGAGCATCCGGATGTGTTTCTGTCGGCAATACAGGACTCAGCAATATGGCGTCGCAGCCAATGGATTGCGCATGCAAAGCCGAAATTAAATCATGGCAGGCCGCCAGATAGCGGCAGCCAATTTTTAAATCGCCTTTTTTTAGCTGCATGCATTGCGCCTGTTTTAAATGAACTGCGCCTATACCTTGCTGCTGTATGCTGTTCAGCTGCTTCCAAAGCTCGATATTGACGATTAATTTATCCAGCAGATTGATATTGCATTCGGCCAGATCTTTTATTTTTTCCGGTGTAGCCTCAGTACGCCAGTACATTAATTGCTGTTCACTGATTTGCGCCAATGCAGACAAATCATCGGATATTTTAATATAACGCTGCCAATACAGGCGTTTCAGCATGGCCTTATTGGCTTTGGGAAAATTCAAATCCAGTAGCTGATCCCGGTTATACCAAGCCCAAGGCGGCTGAATTTCATTCAGTAATTCATCAGGAACTGCCGCTTGAAACAGATGCAAATTCACAATCACATCGTCATATTCATGACGGATAAAATCAAATGCCTGCCAATCATGCAGCCCGATGCCCACCTCTTCATAAATCTCACGGCGGCAAGCCTCTACGGGTGTTTCACCCTCTTCCACCTTTCCGCCCGGAAACTCATGCTTATTGCCCTGATGCTGCGATACTTCACGCCAACCGACCAAAACTTTTCCATGATGCAGCAAAATACCAATAGCAATATGAAGATTAGGCTTTGACATAAAACGGTTTCCATTTCATTAAAGTTTTACCGAGTGTAAGCAAATTTGAGTTTTTTATAAAATATTATCATTTACCGTTGACAGGCCTATTCGATAATGATTATCATTTAAATCACTCAAACACACCACGGAGTCAACGGAATGAACGCACCATTTAGCTTGTTTACACGCAGCACAGAATCTCATCATGCACTTCCAATGCTGCATTCTAATAATTTATTTGCATTAGGCCGTGAAATCCGCATTATGCATGCCGGTGAAGAATACCGCTTACGCTTAACACGCAACAATAGGCTCATTCTCACAAAATAATTAAAACAGAGAAATAATAATAAACGTGGAAACAAGCAGTATGAATCAGCGCATACTGCTTTTTAAGACGTACCTTCAAAAATATAATTAAACCGAAGAAATGAATTCGGTATGTTTAGGCAATACAACCTGCACTTTCAAACCGCCCAAAGATGATTTAGAAAAGACAATTTTTCCATTATGCAATTCAATAATTTTTTTACAGATTGATAGCCCTAATCCTGTACCTTGGGTCTGCGTTCCTAAAGCCCTGTAAAAGCGTTCCCCCATTCTTTGCAGCACGTCCTCAGTGACCTCTGTGCCGTTGTCCTCAATCATCCATGTGGCCTGCTGGGCTGCATCAAGGATTTGAATCTGCAGCTGTCCATGCGCATTGCTATAGCGCATGGCGTTATCAACCAAATTGCGCAAGCAGGTAAACAGCAGCTCCGCATTGGCGAACACCGTTAAGGAATTCATTTGCGTATCCACATGAATATCTTTTTGCTGCATGAATGGCGCCAGCGCCAGCAGCACATCATGGGTCACATCCGCCAAATCAATTTGTGCTTTCGGTAAATCATCCGGTTTTGACGGGTCCAGCCGCGCCAGCAGCAGCAGATTTTCCAGCACTTGTGTCCCGCGCCTGACATCTTGCTGAATATGCAGCAATTCAGCTTGCAGCTGCGGATGATCCTGATATTTTCGATTCAGGACCTGTACCCGCATTTGAATTGCAGACAGCGGCGAACGCAGCTCATGCGAGGCATCAGCGGTAAAGCGCTGCTCCGCAATTAAGGCCTGCTTTACCCGCTCCAGCATATAGTTCAGCTGCTGCACCATCGGCTGCAGCTCTGCCAATTCAGGTTGCGGCGAAATGATGGGCTCTAAATCGTCCGCGCTTTTTTCAGAAATTTGATGAGACAGCGCATGAATCGATTTGAATTGCCTTTTCACAGACATATGTACAATCAGCCACTGCAGGCACCACAGTACCGCTAAAATTGCCGCATATCCTGCTGCAGTGGAAATAATTTCCTCGAAGCGGATTTTTAAGGGCTGGACGGCATACAGGGTCATATCCGACTCATTTTGCACAAAGGTACGCCAAAGCTGCTCCTTATGCCACATGATGGAATAGCCCTGCTCTGCAGGATGCTGAATTAAATATTTAAATACATCATTTTGCGCATCTTCGGACTGAGTAAGGGTTTGCCCCTCATAAATCAGGCGGTAGTGAATATCAAACTGATCACTCAGCTCATCAATTTGGTGGCCTGATGATTTGGTGATATCCGTCAGCAGCAGCATATCTGAAATTTCATCCATGATTTCATCTTGCAGATGCATGGTTTGATAAATAGAAATGCCCAATAGCAGCAGCAAAGAAATGAGGCCTGCAGCAATTGAACTGAAAACTGACGTTTTGACCAGCCGATGCTGCAGTGAAACCGCTTGCTTATCCTGCATGGCTAATCCTGCGGCTGATTCATGCGGTAACCTAATCCGCGTATCGTTTTGATGTATTGGCTGCCGATTTTTTTACGCAATTGATAAATAAAAACTTCAATGGCATTGCTTTCAATTTCATCTCCCCAGGCATATAGCGACTCTTCCAATTGTTCTCGGGTAATCACATGCTCTGGCTTCTGCATCAGCTTATACAGAATTTGGAACTCTTTGGCTGTCAGCGTCAGCGTTTCGCCATTTTGCACCAAAATTTTGGCTTGCGTATCCAAAGTCAAATCAGCGAAATGAATTTGCTGGCTGTTTACACTATGCTTTTGGCGTATTTGCGAACGAACCCGCGCTGACAGCTCTTCTAGGCTGAAAGGCTTAACCAAGTAATCATTGGCGCCTAAATCAAGCCCTTCTACGCGGTCCTGCACGCTGTCGCGTGCAGTCAAAAATATAACCGGTGTATTCAGCTGTTTCTTGCGCAGGGCTTGCAGAATTTCATCCCCCGTGGCCTTCGGCAGGCCGCGATCCAGCAGCACACAGTCATACTGATGCTGATTAATGGCTGAGATAGCAAAGTCTCCGCGTTCTACCCAGTCAATACTGTAGCCATCCATTTCCAGCCAAGTCTTAATGCTTTGCGCCTGAGAAACATCGTCTTCTGCCAGCAAAATTCTCATAAAGCTTCTGCCTGTTGATTGCTATTTTTGATTTATGATACTGCTTAAAATTCTTTATAGCATTGTTATTACACAAATAAAAACAGCATGCCTATCATCATAGCGGCATGCTGTCATATTGTTAAAAAACTGCAGTTCATTGTGCTGTGCAGATTAGAACTTCACTGAATCCACATCAATGCTGACATGTTTTGCAGGCTTATGGTCAATATCAATTTCGCCTGTGATCGTTACAGGGGTTTTTGCCAATACTTTTTTGCCATGCCAAAGCTTGTCATCAATCTCGACTGTGATGGTGCCCGTGCTGTCTCGGAACTGATATTTTTCATCACCCAGCGATTTCACAACATGGCCTTTCAATTCAACCTTGGTATCATCTTTCAACGACAGCGCCTGCTTTACGGTTACCGCCTTGGCAAAAGAAGCATGATTGACCGCTTCATGAGCTGCATGTTCCGGCATTGCCGGCGCTTTTACCGTATTCGCCATAGACACCGCTGATACAGCAGTAAAACCAGCAGCCAAAATGACTTTAGTGAACGTATTCATGTTCTAGCCTCATCGTTATGTTGTATTGCGTTAAAGTCATTAAAACAACTGCAAATGAACTGAACCTTAAGAGCGCTTTATAGGCTAACAGCGCGCCTCAGCTTAATTTAACGGCACAACCCGCAAGACTTCCTCTAAGGTGGTAATGCCGGCAACCACTTTACGCGCACCCGCAATCCGCAGCGGTTCAATGCCTTCTTTGCGCGCCTGCTGGCGCAGTTGCGCTAAATCAGCATTGGCGCCGATCAGGTGCTTTGTTTCTAAACTTAAAGGCATAAACTCATAAATACCGACACGGCCTTTATAGCCCGTATGGCGGCAGGCTTCACAGCCGACTGCTTTAAAAACAAATTCAGGCGTTTTGACATTATAGTCAAAAGTTAAGTGTTTCCATTCCTGATCATTGATAAAGGTTTCCTCTTTACAGTGCGGACACAGCTGGCGCACTAAGCGCTGCGCCAGCACACCTAAAATTGTGGCGGCGGTCAAAAATGGCTGAACGCCTAAATCATGCAGACGGGTTAAACTGGAGGGCGCATCATTGGTATGCAGTGTCGACAAAACCAGATGCCCTGTCAAAGCGGCCTGAATAGCCATATTGGCGGTGTCATGATCGCGAATTTCCCCGACCATAATAATGTCCGGATCCTGCCGCATCAGCGCCCGCACACCATCTGCAAACCCCAAATCAATGCCGGTATTGACCTGCATTTGGTTAAAGCTCGGCTCCAGCATTTCAATAGGGTCTTCAATGGTGCAGACATTGACTTCTTCGGTCGCCAGCTGCTTTAAAGATGAATACAGCGTGGTGGTTTTACCTGAACCTGTCGGGCCAGTCACTAAAATGATGCCGTGGCTGTGGCTGGTCAGCTGATTCCACGACTCCTGCAAACGACCTTCAAAACCCAGCTGCTGAAAGCTGCGCACCAGCACTTCCGGATCGAAAATACGCATGACCAGCTTTTCACCGAAGGCGGTCGGCAGCGTCGATAAACGCAGCTCGGTTTCCTGCCCTTTCGGAGTGCGGGTTTTTAAACGGCCATCCTGCGGCTTGCGCTTTTCCGCAACGTTCATCCGGCCTAAAATCTTAATCCGAGAAATGACGGCAGTCAGTGTATTGGCCGGCATGTTGTAAATTGTATGCAGCACGCCATCAATACGGAAACGCACTTTACCCGTATCTTTACGCGGCTCTAAATGAATATCGCTGGCGCCCTGTTCAAAGGCGAACTGCAAAACCCAGTCGACCAATTTGACAATATGCTGATCATTGGCATCTGGATTTTGTGAATCACCCAGCTGCAACAAAGCCTCTACACCTTTGTTTTCACGGTCATACGTAGATGATTTTTGCGATGAATTCACCGCACGGCTTACCTGATAATATTCAACCAAATAGCGCTGCAGCTGGTCTGGGCTGAGCAGAACCCGCTTAATCTTCCTTGGAAGCACGGTGCGTTCTAAATTGGTCATCCATTCCGATTTGTAAGGCTGATCCGTCGCAATCAGCACAAATTCATTTTGCAGTTCCACGGCCAAAATTTTATTGCGCATGGCAAATTCTTGCGACATGACACTGGTCAGCGCCTGAACATCGGCTTTTAATGGATCAATCACATAAAATGGCACCTCAGATTTCTCTGAAAGCCACTGACATAAACGGTTCAGGGTCAGCGTTGATTGCGGATGGCCCAAATCGGGTAAATTAAAATTGGCAATCCATTGCAAAGGATGCCATTTCAGCTGTTCACGCTGACGGTGCGTGGTTTGAATCAGCATTTTTTCACGTTCGGTAATACGGCCGTCTTTTTGTAATTGCTCTAGGCACCAAGAGGTGTCAATTTCAAAATTAAATGTCATTCGTTCATGTCCCCAAACATGCCCCAACTATAGCAAGTTTTCATTGCGGTGTTGAACAATTAAAGCCCCTTAAGCGCCATCATCAGAACATCATTCAGCGCAAATGCATTGGCTGTGCAGTATTCCCTTACTTATTTTATGGTTTAATTCACATTGGCGTGATTTTCACTTGATCATTCTTCTACGCATCGCCTATATTTCACTCAATCATCAGATTTTATTTTCCGGAGAAATCTTTGGATTTTTCAATGCTTTCGGTCAATAGCAGTTCATTTCAAGAACTGCTCGCCATGTTTGCATCCGCATTAGGCTGCGGGATGCTGATTGGCCTAGAACGTGAACGCAGCAAACAGCGGGAAAATCAGCATAGTTTTGCAGGCCTGCGCTCCTTTACGATCTGTGCGCTGCTGGGCGCAATGTGTTTTCTGCTGGGTGCGGCTGTCGGCATTGCGGGTGCAATTATTGTAGGCGGCATGACAGTGCTGTCTATCAAAAATCAGCCGGAAGATCCTGGGATTACCACTGAACTTGCATTTGTCATGACCTATTTTATAGGCGCCATGTGTTTATGGAATGCCCCTTTGGCTGCAGGCTTAGCGGTATTTCTGACTGTAATTTTAATGGCGAAACGCTCTATGCACAGCATTGCCGGAAAGTGGATTACAGAAGCAGAATTTAGAGATGGCTTATTCTTGCTGGCGCTGATTCTGATTGCCTTGCCCTTAACACCGAATACACCGCTTTGGGGCTCGGCGTTAAATCCCTATATTATTTTAAAGCTGCTGACGTTGATTTTAGCCGTGCAATCATTGGCGCATATTGCAAAACGCCTGCTGACATCAAAAAACGCCATGATTCTATCCTCTATCGCCTCAGGATTTGTGTCCAGTACTGCGGCGGTTGCAAGCCTAGGCATGGAAGTCCGTTCCGGACGGGCAAGCGCCAAAGCAAATGCTGGCGCGGCTTTAATGTCCTGCGTCGCCACCCTGCTGCAGCTGCTGATTATAGTGGCTGGCGTCAGTATGCTGTGGCTTAAAACAATTATTATCCCAACACTCATTGCTACCGTTATTTTAGCCTGCTGCGCCTATTGGCAGCTGCGCAATGCCGCGCCTGCTGAACAAATACCGCAAGCCGATACACGCATGTTCAGCCTGAAAGAAGCTGGAATAATTGCAGCCACCTTAACGCTCATTCAAGCGGGAGTATATGGATTAAATCTGTGGCTGGGTGATGCAGGCTTGATTGCCGGCACTTTGCTTGCGTCCCTCTTTGAGATTCATGCAGCGATGGCAACAGTCGTCATGCAAGGATCCCCGGCTGAAACTGCTGTCTTTTACGCTTTTATTTTAGGTCTTGCTGCCCATGCTATTGCGAAATCTATCAACGCACTGCTGACAGGCGGCTGGCAGTATTTCCGTGTTTTTGCACCAGTCCAGATTCTGCATATGGCCGTATTAATCAGTTTGCTGATTCTGTACAGATAAAAGCCGATTTTGTTAAATAACATTTAACAGCCAATCCTATTCATCAGTAACAATAAAACCATTAACATTTCTTAAAATAAAAATTCTCTTTATTACATAATATTTACAATATTATCCCTGTGCTTTAAGCATTTATTAATATTAAAAAACAGAGGGTATAACCAATGCAGCTGAAAAGCCTGAGCCTATCAATAATTACAGCATTAACACTCATGGGCTGCGGAGGCGGAGGAGGAAGTTCTTCAAGTGATTACACAGGGAGCAATGGCGGAGCAGCTGAAGAAAATAAAGATTTTCAGCAATGGCATTATTTTGAACTTAATGGCGGATATGCAGTTAATGAAGCGCTTGAATTAGTTCATCAAGTTATCACCTTAGATCATGGCAATTTATATCTTCAAGACGATTCAGCTGAAATTGATAATGATTATTTGATTACTCAAGATGGTGTATATCAAGATTTCGGCCCGCAAAATTCCAAATATGGATATGAAGCAGGAACAGGCACTTTTAATAATCTGCTCTTCAGCCAAAAGCCCTATTCTCCTGTAGGATCGAGCGGCCTGATGTTTACGACGCAATTCAAAAAAATTGATTTAAGCGGAAAAAATGCTTTAGCAACTTTAGAGTCAAGAGATCAATGGGAGATTGCAAACAGCCCAAATGCGAGCTTTGGCCCAACGCGTCAATCTTATTATAATAAAGTCAATAACTTAAACTTCCCAGCAGGCTCTTCTTGCCTACAGGATACACTGCGCAGCAATAATCAGGAAAATCTGTATTTATATACAAATGGCAGTACTCTCAAAGACTATGGATTTGATGATTATGCTAAAAAATATGCTGAAAATAATTCACATATCTTCAAAAAAACTTATAAAGACACCATTGCTTACTTATATTCAGATGACAGTACAGAAGCAGGCGCTTCATACGGCGCAGCTGAATATCAAGGCAGCTATTACGGCGCTGGGCGTTATTTAAAAGGTGTTGAATACAGTTTGGCTCAATACATTCAAGAAGAAAAGGATCAATTAGATGCATCCTTAACAGAAGCAGAACGTAAGCTGGCTATTGAAGAAATTGAGACTTTAAATAATCAATGTTCTTGGTATAACGACACTGCAGCAAAATTCATTCAAGCCAATATGAAACCATAAATACACAATTGGCAGTATTAAAAAAGGAGCTTTAAAGCTCCTTTTTTCCTTTTCTATAGCGCTACGGCAGTAATTTGAATCAGCTCATCATTCGCCTGAAACTTAATGTTAAATGCGGCAAACAGCATGCCATATTCTCTGTCTACATCATCTTGATATGCTGGCCGCGGATCGAGGCTCAACACCTGCTCAAGCTCATCAATCAGCTGAGCAGTCAACTGCTGTGTTTTTAGATATTGATCACGCTGGATTTCAGCTTCATTGCTCCAAATAACAGCCTTTCGCTGAGGTTCTGCCTGCGCATAGCCGCTTTGTGCATTCAAGACTGCATCTGAATACTGAATATAAGGCTTAATATCAATAATGGGCGTTCCATCCAGCAAATCGCTGCCAGTGACATACACCCGAACAGATTTGCCTACTTTTTTGACGTCTTTCAGCTGCACAACGGATAAGCCAATCGGTGCAGGACGGTACATACTGCGTGTCGCAAACACGCCTATTTTTTTATTGCCCCCTAAGCGCGGCGGACGTACTTGCGGGCGGAATTTGACTGGTTCATGCTGATTTTTATTGTCATGAAATTGCCACACCAGCCAAAGATGGCTGAATTCATCAATACCCTCAAATGCCAATACATCATTATACGGCGCCTGCATTTCGATATACGACTCCACCTGCACCAAGTTAGGCTGGCGCGGAATCCCGAACTTTTCTTTGTAGGGAGAATTCATATACCCAATAATTGGCAGATTTAAGCCTGTCATAATCACTTTTTCTGATAAGTTCAATTAAATATATTCAGTTTATCGAGAATGATTTTAGATTAGAATAGCAACCTGTTCTAATTTGATAATTTATTGAGACCTTTAATGGCTGCTTTCAACGTCGAAAAGATTACTCACGTACACCACTGGAATGACACATTATTCAGTTTTAAAACCACTCGCGATACTGCGCTGCGTTTTAAAAATGGTCAATTTGTGATGATTGGTCTTGAAGTGAATGGCAAGCCACTGATGCGTGCGTATTCTATCGCCAGCGCAAACTATGAAGAAGAATTAGAGTTTTTCTCTATTAAAGTGCCGGATGGCCCTTTAACTTCTATTTTGCAAAAAGTAAAAGTGGGCGATGATATTTTGGTTTCTAAAAAACCGACGGGCACTTTGGTTCTTGATGATTTAAATCCGGGTAAAAACCTGTATCTGCTTTCTTCAGGAACAGGTCTTGCGCCATTCTTGTCAACTATCCGTGACCCAGAAACCTATGAACGCTTTGAAAAAGTGATTGTTGTGCACGGCACACGCTTCATTTCTGAATTGGCTTACCAAGATTTAATCCTTAATGAACTGCCAAACCATGAATTCTTTGAAGAATTAGGCATTAAAGACAAATTGGTTTACTACCCAACAGTTACCCGCGAAGAATTCCATACTCAAGGCCGTGTAACTACAGCTATTGAAACTGGACAGCTGTTTGAAAAAATCGGTTTGCCGCGCTTTAACCCAGAAACTGACCGCGCTATGCTTTGCGGCAGTCCAGCATTCCTTGATGATGTTGTTGCGCTTCTAGATCAGCACGGCCTGAAAGAATCGCCTAAAATGGGTGTTCTTGGCGATTACGTGATTGAACGCGCCTTCGTTGAAAAATAATTTGGACTAAAACTCCAAAAAAGCGCACTTCGGTGCGCTTTTTTTATGCTGTATTCAACATTATGCGCCCTTCAGCGTCAGCACCGCGGTGACAGCATTCAAAACCAGACTGTGCCTGATAAAATAATTTGCATTGTTAATTCAGCCGAAAATTCTATCGCTGGCAATGAATCGGCCTATCTGAAGCCATTGGCGCAAGGGGCAAAAATACCAATGAACTGCGGGATATGCTCAATACCCTGTTTTCCGCCCAGTCAAACTTCTGAAAAACCTCCTGTAAACGGACAGCATAGGCAGGATCATCAGACTGTGCCGCTTTCAGCTGAATTTGACTGAGGCGCACGCTGTTGCCGCTTAAGGTCCACTGCGCCTCTACCTGAATTGAAGACCGCTGAACGGTATCTCCCCGCTTAATCTCGGTTACACTTTCAGATGAATATGCACCGTCAGCGCGGTATTCATCCTGTGTATTGGTTTTAATTTGATATTCGGCAATCTCCGAACTGCAGCGCCATTTTCCGATCAAATTTTCATGATTCAATTCAGCAAAAGCTTTTCCAGCGGATACGGTTGCCATACCGTGCTGGCTGCCCGCCAACAATACCATCAGCAAAGGCATTTGACGCAAATATAATGTTTTCATTGTTTTAACGGTTTTTAATTTTCAGCAGCAAGCTGACATATTAAGCGAAAAATCAATTGAAAAGATAGTTCAATTCAGGTCACATATTTTACCTAAAGCATGCTGAATTCACTGAATATTGTATTCAAAAACAAACTCCTTTCTGCGCTATCTATTATTTATGCTGCGCATTCATTTGCTAAGATTCAATCACAATGATAAAACCTGAAAATTAAATTTATGACATTCCCGCAATTAAAATTTCAAGATTTCCTGCATCCGCGCCCTCAGCCCAAAGGCATTGATGTGCAATGCAAACTGCAGCATTTCGCATTAATTACCTATGCGATAGAACCAGCCCGTTTCCAAGACATCATTCCAGCACGCTTTCAACTGGATACCATTCAATATCAAGGCGCAGAAAAAGCGCTGATGTCTGTCGTGCCGTTTATTGATGTCGATTTTACGTCTGCTGTTTATCCATTTCCCAAATTTACCATGGGACAAACCAATTACCGTGTTTACGTCATTGATCAAAAAACACAGGAACGCTGTGTCTGGTTTATTGGCACGACTTTGGATTCTTGGACATTGATAGTGCCGCGCTATTTATGGCAATTGCCTTGGCATGCGGCAAATTTCGAATTTGACTGCCAGCAAAATGCTTCGGGGCTTTATCAGCAATACAAAATGCAGACCCGCTCTGAATGGGCAGGCGCAGAACTGCATTTAACTCAATCTGAAGAAGACGCTTGGCAATACCAAGGCTTTCCGGATTTAGAAAGCTATCAGGTCTTTTTAACCCATCCCTTGGCTGGATTTTATCATCGCCGTGATGGACAGTTAGGCACTTACCGCGTTTGGCATGATCGGCTGCAGCCCAAACCCGCTCAGCTGCATCATGCGCGTTTTGAATTGCTGGCCCGCATGAATCTGGTTTCATTTGAAGATCAGCTAAAGCCGTACAGTGTCCTGATTGAGCCAATCAATGCGTTCACAATCTATTTACCGCCGGCCATTTTGGAAAAATAATCATCTAAAATGATCAATTTATTTTTATTTTACCCACAATGCATAAATAACAGCCAGATTCATCCCGTATCTGTTGTTTTTTACATCAAATTCTATATAATCTGACCAAACAGACAAGTCTGTCTATTTTACTGCTGAAAAAACGAATGAACCAACATTCAGAGGGTCAAAATAAATACAAGAAGATGCATTAAGTATCTCACTGCCGCAGCTTTCATTTTTTACAGCAAAATGAATGCTGCAGGTTATAACTCATTATCAGCAGAGCGCGCTTAACTTTCGGTTAACGCGCTTTTTTATTTTTTAAGCTTTTATCTGAGCGCTAAATATCAATTTCAGTTAAAAAGTGCTTCATTTGAATGTTTTAACCACGATCAAGCACTGGCTAATTCCATTTGAATCAGTGTATCCACCCTTTTCCAGTAGTCCTCCAAATGAACTTGATTCGGGTCAATTTGCGCCTGAATGGTCATGCCATCTAAAATACTGGATAAAAATGCAGCCAGCTGGTCGGGCTGCGGAATGCCCAAATGCTGCAATGCATGGCTCAGCTGAGCTTTAAGCCATTCTTTATAGTCAATTGCCGGCTGTAAAGATGACGGATAAATTTTTGAGATTTCTTCTACGGCTTTTTGAAACATGCAGCCGTTAAAATCCGCCGTGCGGAACCATGCGTCGTACCATACAAATATGGTTCTGATATGGCAGAGGTAATCTTTCGGGTCGCACTGAGCAATTGCCGCATCTAAAGACTGCTGCAGATTTTGATTTCGGGTCACCAGACATTCTTCTATCAATTTAGCTTTAGACGGGAAATATTTATAAAACGTCATTTTCGCAACGCCAGATTCACTGATAATCCGATCGATACCAACTGAATTATAGCTATACGAATTAAAGAGATTAAGCGCTGTATTAATGATGTCTTGTTTTTTTGACATTTATTTTACCTGATGCACCAAACTTTAAAATTAAGCCAGTGGCTCATAACAACTGTATGTATAAGATTTACATCCCCTCTATGCGTGAATTATATCTTAAATTCAGAACTTCTTAGGCTTTTTATTAAAAATACTGCACGCACATCTACAACATACTGAAATATAATAAATTATTTAAAATAAAAAACTGGAAGATTGCTGTTTTTTTCACTATGATAAAAAAAGATGAAAAATTAAAATTTAATGCAGTATATGAATACATTCTCTTTTACTCAATCTGAACTGACCCGTGTAGAACTTCTGCATTTTATTCAAAATTCTACTGCAGCGGCATTATGGGACAGCAATTCTGCAACGGTAAATGCATTAAAGCATTCAACGGCAAGCCATATATTGTTTAAACATCCTATTCTAGACAAGCTGAATCAGTGCCAGCTTAGTCTTGAGCAGTTGAAATTCATTCATATTAATTACTTCACGGCAATCGTCAAAAATTTTACCGATGCGCTGAGCATGGCGATTTATCAAGCCTGCAGTTTAGAAAATTGCCATAATATTGATCCTGAAAAGCGTATCGCATCAAAAATATATTCACGCTATTTATTGTCGCTGAATCTGATCGATGAATTGGGATTCAATACTCGCCAGCTTGATCAAAGCTCCCCATCCAAATCACATTTAGTCTATTTTTTAAAACTGATGCAGCAGCTTGAGCTGAATGCAGCAGATCGGCAAGCAGCTGCAGATGAAGCGGTTGCATTAGCGCAATTCATTCAGCAGCATCTGCACTCGTATGCAGATTTATTGCTGATTTTAGCGTGCACAGAACTGCAGGTGATTAAATTCAGTGAAGCGCTGAGGTGCAATATCTCAATCTACGGGCAAATTTACACACAAGGCTACTATGCCTGCCACGGCATTGCCGAAGCAGATGGAAGCAATACCCTTGCCAATGATGACAACCATGAAGATGACATTTGGGCATTGCTCACACAGTGCTATTTATCTGAAAATGCGCTGCACTTTCAGCAATTGCAAACTGACTATTTAGCACTTTGGGACAATTTTTGGAGCAAAATGAACCAGCAGCTGGCTTAAAGATGAGCAGCTTTTCTAATTTCATTCTTCCGCCGTAAATGTTTCAAAAGAGTACTTTGCCAGTATAAGCATGAAGCTGGCAAAGTTTATTCATCAGGGTCATAACATTGATTTTAAGCCGAACAGCACAATGGCTGTTCGCAAAAATGCTGCCGACCATCTTCATTTTTAAAGCGCAGATTTTTTCTATTACTCTGTGGACTGAAAGGCCTGTTTTTCGTCCGAACTTTCTTTACGCTCCTGCTGGGCTTTTTTCATTACTTGATAACCGCCCGTCAGGCCTAAAACGGCCATAATGACAGCCACAATAATATCCGGCAGCATGCTTCCGGTACCAAAAACACCGACCGCTGCCAATATAACCGCCACATTGCCGATGGCATCATTTCGGCTGCACAGCCAGACAGATTTCATATTTGAATCACCGTCACGGAAGGCATAAAGAATAAACGCGCAAAACATGTTGGCTGCCAATGCCAAGACACCAATTGCCCCCATCGTTATCGCTTCAGGCGGTATGCCTTGCGTGTAGGCATAAATTACCTTGGCGATCACAATGAAGCCGAATCCAGCCATTACAAGCCCTTTCAGCAATGCAACGGATGCGCGCCAATATAGACTCGCGCCCAATACAGCCAGTGACACGCCATAATTCACAGCATCGCCGAAGAAGTCCAAGGCATCGGCCCAAAGCGCCGATGAATGTGCATAAGCCCCACCAATCAATTCCACACCAAACATCGCCAAATTAATGACTAGTGCAATCCAAAGGGCCGTTCTGAATTTACTGTCCGGTTTTGGAGGTGCGGGTTCGTGACTGCAAGTACAAGCCATTTTCAAGTCGCTCTGATATGTATTATGCTTATTCAAAACTATGGACCAACTCTAAGGTCAAGCTCTATGAACCCAAATAATCCTGCAGAATATTTAATAAAAGATTTAGTGCATAAAACGGGGTTAAGTGCTGATACCATCCGCTTTTATGAAAAGAAACAGCTCGTTCAGCCCAGCCTGCGGGGCGCAAATAATTACCGCTACTACAACGACGATGCACTGCGCAGATTAGTTTTTATTCAGCGCTGCCGCGCCTTGGATATGACCTTAAAAGAAATTCAGCGGCTGATTGAACTCGAGCAAAACCCTGAACAGGACTGCTGTGCCGTCAATGACTTAATTGATGAACATTTAGGGCATGTTGAAAACCGAATTGCGGAGCTGCAAAAATTTCAAGTTCAATTGCAGCAGCTGCGTCAATCCTGCACATCTCAAAGCACCGTAGATGACTGCCAAATTTTAAAACAGCTGGAGTCTTTGGACTAAAATCATTTAGCCAGTTCCGCATATTGCCACTTAAACAAACAGCAATCTGCAAACTTCGGGCTATCCGCTAAAGATTGACTTCGACTCGCGGCTCGATATTCTGCATAAGGACGAATGCGCTGAAATAAAAAACAATACTGGCTCATAATGGACAAACCATCATTAAAATAACGAATGGTTTTAATGTGTTTCGTTGGACTAATTAAGAAGTTCCAGCCATCCAATGGCATTGCAATGTGTAATTATCAACCTGTTGTTTACAGCTAAAATTGGCATAATTTCATCAAATAGATTAAGTATTAAGACAGTTTTTTATCGTGTTTTTCAATCTAAGCACATTGCCAATACGCAATTCAAAAGTTCGGAATCTAAAACGTCTGACCAACCTTAATTTTGAATGCAAAAATATGCKSWYTMMTSWTCAACCAGCTTCTGCTCATACAGATGCGCATCCAGAATGTTGC
>NZ_LUAW01000033.1 GCF_001605895.1 Acinetobacter pragensis | reverse complement strand
CGACTCATCATACAAACGGTGTGGCGATACAGCCCGCAGCAGCTGAGTCCTCGCTGCAATGGTCCGCAGAAGATAAAACTGCGTGGGTTGAAATCTGCAGCGGGCAAAAAACCTTTACGGAATTTGAACCTTTAGCCATGGTTTATGCAGGCCATCAATTCGGCCAATGGGCCGGCCAATTGGGCGATGGGCGCGGACTGCTGATTGCGCAGATTCTGGATAAGAAGGGTCAAACCATTGATCTGCATTTAAAAGGCGCAGGTTCTACCCCGTATTCCCGCATGGGGGATGGGCGTGCGGTACTGCGCTCGGTGATCCGTGAATATTTAGCTGGCCATGCCTTAAATGCACTAGGTGTTCCCTCCAGCAATGCCGCCGGTTTTACAACGTCAGAGCAAGGCGTACAGCGTGAAAAACTGGAACTGGGCGCCATGATGCTGCGCACCTCAGACTGCCATATCCGGTTAGGGCATTTTGAATGGATCAATCAATATCAGTCCGATTTGCTGCCGGAATTTACCCAAAAATGCATTGAATGGCACTACCCTGAATGCCTTGATGCCGAACAGCCAGTTTTAGCTTTCGCTACCAAAGTGATTCAGCGCACAGCCGTGATGATTGCCAAGTGGCAGCTGGTGGGCTTTGCACATGGCGTGATGAATACCGACAATCTGAATATTACAGGCTCGACATTGGATTTCGGCCCTTATGGCTTTATGGAGCGTTTCCGTCCAAATTGGATCAACAACCATTCGGACTACCAAGGGCGCTATACCTATCAGCAGCAGCCCAGCATTGGTCATTGGAATTTATGGCAATGGCTGAACAACCTCATTCCGCTCTGCCCTGCCGGTTATGACAAAGAGCAGTGGAAAGAGGACCTTGCCAAGTGTTTAGAACATTTTGAGCCGACCTTCTTAGAACATTACCAGCTTGGGTTAAGTCAAAAAATGGGCCTGCCGAGTTTTCATAAAGACAGCTTTGACTGCGCTATGGCCTTTTTACGGATTTTGCAATCTGAACAGCTGGATTACACGCAAAGCTTTATCCGCCTGCAAAATAAAGAATATGAAGCCATAAAAGATGACTGCCTAGACCGCCATCAATTTGAGTTATTTCTGGCGCAGTATGAACAGATTCGCGACCATCAGGACACGGACGGTTTAGCTGCCGAAATGGCGAAAGCCAACCCGCACTATATTTTACGCAACCACATGGCGCAAAAAGCGATTGAGCTGGCCGAACGCAATGACTTTTCTGAGGTAGAGCGTTTATTTACCCTGCTGAGCCAGCCTTACAGCAGACAGCCAGATTTAGAAAAGCCTGAAGATTTAGCGCCATTGCCAAGTGATGTGCCAGAAGTGATGGTGAGCTGTTCTTCTTAAGCAAGCGCGACAGAATCATCCACACACAGCGATCAAATTGTGGATAATTTAGATATTATCCACAATCAATCCCACTTATAGCGCATGGATTGACCCTATTAAAATAGCCAATATGAAAAAAAAGCATCTATTTATTTTAGGCGGAATATTGCTCATTTGCTTATTTACGGCCTATGCCGCCTATCAAAAATACAATAAGTATCTGCCGACATCTGCGGGGGAAGTTTTGTTTCCAGTCCCGCTCTCTGCGGCACAAATACAATCTCTTCGGAAGAACTCGCCGATTGACAGCATTCATGTGTATAAAAGTCAGCGCTATTTGGTATTGCAGCATCAAAATACAGTCGTACGCCGCTACCCCATCCGTCTCGGTTTTGCGCCTACAGGCCATAAAGTCCAAGAAGGTGATGGAAAAACCCCTGAAGGACGCTATGAGCTTGATTGGCGCAATGCTCAAAGTTCTTTTTATAAATCGCTGCACATTTCATATCCCAATGCCTTAGACCTGGACAAGGCAAAAAAGTTAAGCGTTTCGAGCGGCGGAAATATTATGATTCATGGTTCCGCCACAGCGAAGCAGGTTAAAGCATTCCCTCAATTGATGACTTATTTCCCTCAAAAAGATTGGACTTGGGGCTGTATTGCTGTGCGCAATATTGATATAGATGAAATTTGGCAATTGGTGAATAATGGTACGGTGATTGAAATTCACCCATAATAAATTGAACTCATTGCGCATCCATCTTTTGACGAAAACATTTATGACCGAATTACATACTGATGCTGCGAAAGTTGCCCTTGCCTTGCCTGAAACCACATGCAGCCAACCCTTTGGTGAAGGCTGTGATGTATATAAAGTCATGGATAAAGTCTTTATGCTGAGTTTTCATTTAAATGGCAAAGCTGCCATCAATTTAAAGGTGCTGCCAGATAATGGCGCAATGCTGAAGGATATTTATGCGTATATTCAAGCAGGCTGGCATATGAATAAGCAGCACTGGATTTCTGTGTATGAAGATGAAGATCTGGATGAAGGTTTAGTACAGGATTTGGTGCTGAATTCTTATGAGTTGGTAGTGTCAAAGTTAAATAAAGGACAACGGAAACGGATTGAGCTCCTCCGACTTCTATAGCATGATTTTTAACTATTATTTTCTAATTCAAAACTCAAAATAAAAACAGCATCTCACTGATCTAAAATCATATCAATCAAATGAGAAAACAGTCTGCATGTTTTGAACAAAAAATTTTAAAAATGGAAATTTTAATCGATCACTCTCCAATTAAAGTTAGAATCACCCCAAACTAAATGATTAGCAATTTTATTTATGCAATTCAGACACGATATCAATGAATTACGAGCCATAGCCGTATTGGCTGTTGTACTATTTCACTTTAATCCTCAATGGCTAACCGGCGGCTTCACGGGCGTCGATGTTTTCTTTGTCATTTCTGGTTTCTTGATGACCGCCATTATTTTTAATGGCATTGAAAAAAACACATTTAATCTATTTAAATTTTATACAGCGCGTGCAAACCGAATTATTCCTGTTTTGGCCACGATGACTATCATTTTAGTCATATTCGGCTGGTTCTATTTGGCACCAGTTGATTATAAAGATTTAGGACGACAAGTCGAAAAAAGCTCTTTCTTTATCTCCAATATTCTTTTTTCAAAAGGCGGTGGCTATTTTGATACTGCTGAGCATACAAAATGGTTATTACATACATGGTCTTTGTCTGTTGAATGGCAATTTTATATTGTTTTTCCACTTATCATTTTGATTCTTAAAAAATATTTAAGCCTTCATAATTTAAAACGCGTGGTGTTTGGGCTCTTTTTAGTCAGCTTTATTTATTGTATTTTTGCAACCTATAAAGACAGCAAAACTTCCTATTTTCTACTAACAAGTCGCGCATGGGAAATGCTCATAGGTGGTTTAGCATTCCTCTATCCTTGGTCATTAAAAACCAAAAAATCACAGCTCATGACTCAATGCCTAGGACTCGTTCTGATTCTAGCATCGTATATCTTTATATCTAGTGAAACACTTTGGCCGGGTTATATGGCCCTTATTCCTGTTCTTGGTGCTTATTTAATTATTGTGAGTAATCATCAGCAAAATATATTGATTAATAATCCAATTTTTAGCCACGTTGGAAAATGGTCATATTCAATTTATGTCTGGCATTGGCCCTTAGTTGTTTTGGGTTTCTATCTTGGCCTCGAAAATTGGTGGATGTACGGAATTCCGCTGTCAATTTTATGTGGCGTCTTAAGTTATCACGCTATTGAAAAGATTCATTTCCCACGCTATTCATCTTGGAAAGAAATTTATAAAGTGAAAGCAATTTATCTCGCTTTATTCCTTTTAGGCTTCGGCCATTTCCTCAAATCTAATGATGGTGTAGATTCGCGACTTCCAGAAGCAGCTAAAATCGCAAACGAAGAAATCAATAATACCAATCCTTATGATTGCGACCAACAAGAGTTACATGAATGTGTTATAGGAAACCCAACTAAAATTAAAGCCATTGTTATTGGAGATAGCCATGCTGATGCATTGACCACCTCTGTGGCAACTACTTTTAATTTGAAAGCGGAAGGTATCATTTCATTTGCAACTTCTGCCTGCCCATTTATTCCCAATCTGCAGTTTTACAAAGATAAAAGTCCTTGCCCTGAAATTAACCAGCAACGCTTAAACTTAATTGCATCCAAAAAATATGAAAATATTCCAATGGTTTTCATTGCGAGATACCCAAGCTACTTAATTGGAGAAAATGACCCTGATCACATGGATGCTAGGAGCTCTAGACCTTCTGTTTATTTTGATGATAATCCAGAAATCACTCAAAAGAATCGAATGAATTCATTTCAAAAGAATCTAACTGAAGTTTTATGTCAAACCTCTAAGACCAACCCTGTTTATATCGTGCAACCCATTCCAGAGGTTGGTTTCAATTTACCGCAAAGAATCATTAAGAATGTATTCTACAAGCGCAATGAAAAAATATTTATTTCACACGACGTGTATTTAAAAAGATCAGGAGAAATTCGCAAAATTATTCAAGAAAGTGCTAGGCAATGTCAATCCAAAGCCCTAGACCCTGCATTACTTTTATGTAAAGGGAATGAATGTATTTCTGAATATAAAGGACGCCCGATTTATCGTGATGGTAATCACTTAAGTGAATATGGAAATAAGCTTTTAATTCCAATGTTTAAAGAAGCCCTCAATCCATAAAAATTCAAAGTACGCCTAAATGGCTTTAATTTTTTAAAGTCATTTAGGTTAATTGACATACTAAAATTTTAAACCCGCCCCTTTCTAAATTTATTATTTTTATATAATTCAGTCTGATAGAATGTTTAGTATTTAAATACCGTATGCCTCATTTTTATTACCCCCAATTAGATAATAAGCCGATCATCAGGGAAATGATAATTAGCACTGTCGCAATCAGTGTTAAATAGGTATAAGACTTACTCGTCGCTTGATGATCTACTTTAAAAAAAATCTTTATAGATTTATTCCACCCCGTCATTTAGCTCCACAGATACCAAAAACATAAGAACCCTAAAGTACTTAAAATTCCTGCTAAAGTAAGCTCCTTCGATAGTCCAAAGAAACTTAAAGCAACAGAAATTACCCCTAAAGCAAAACCAAACCAAGATTTAATCCAGAGAGAATTAGGATATTTAATTGATAAATTATTCATTTTGGCGTGCATTTTAAAAGCATTATTTTTACTTTATCATTCAAGAAAATAAATGAAATTAATTTGTTCTCAAATTAACAAAACGAACACCATATATTTTAAATTAAAATTATATATCAATAACTTAAAAAATATTCAAACACTCATTCAAGCTATTTCTTGAACATTTTTCAAAATCATTCTTTAGCGGCAGTGCACAAAGACTTTCTCATTGCAAAAGGCTCATCCCTGAACCTTTATCAGCTTTAAACCTTCTTCGCTTGCATCACTTTAAACAGCACATACAGCAGCGCAATCCATACCGGCAGCATCAGCACTGAAAGCATAAAGCCCTGATTCCACATAATATATAAAATCATCAGCATAAACGCCAAGACAAAATAATTGGTGAATGGCGCAAATAAAGCCGGAAATTTGGTTTTAATCCCCTGCTGTTTCATCGCTTGTCTAAATTTAAGATGAATCAGGCTGATCAAAATCCAGTTCAGCACTGCAGCGCTCACAACAATATAAATCAAATAACTCAGCGCTTTTTCAGGCACAAAGTAATTCAATAGAACACAGCCAAAAATCAGCAATGCAGAAAACAGCACAGCAGGGACTGGAATGCCTTGTTTATTCACACGCTTAAATAAGCTTGGCGCATTGCCCTGTTCTGCCAAGCCCAGCAGCATCCGGCTATTGGCGTACATCCCGCTGTTGCAGACCGACAAGGACGCCGTCAAAATAATAAAATTCAGTAAATGCGCGGCCCATTCAATCCCCATCTGCTTAAAAATCAGCACAAAAGGACTCTTGTCCAGCCCGCCTAAATCTAATTGATTCCACGGCACCAAAGACAGCAGAACAGCTAAAGAGCAGATATAGAATAGAAATACCCGGATGACTGTCTGATTTACTGCTTTAGGAATATTCTTTTCAGGATTTTCTGTTTCAGCAGCCGCCATACTTATCAGCTCAATGCCGCCAAAAGCAAACATCATAAAAGCCAGCATGTAAAACAGGCCTTCAAAGCCATGCGGGAAAAATCCGCCATGCGCCCATAAATTGCTGATTGAAACTGTTGATCCGGCATCGGCGGTAAACAGCAAATACACGCCAAAAAGAATCATCGCAATAATTGCAATCACCTTAATCATCGACAGCCAAAATTCAGATTCGCCATAAATTTTGACATTGGCGAGATTCGCCAGCGTAACAACAACAAAGAAGACTAAAACGGAAACCCATGCTGGAATATGCGGCCACCAGTAATTGACATATTTGCCAATGGCAGTCAGTTCAGTCATGGCCACTAAAATATATAAAATCCAGTAATTCCAGCCCGTTAAAAAACCTGAAAATTTACTCCAGTATTTAAAGGCAAAATAACTGAATGAGCCTGTTACCGGTTCATGCACAATCATTTCACCCAGCTGGCGCATAATCATGAAGGCAATCAACCCGCCAATAAAGTAGCCTAAAATAATTGAAGGCCCTGCGGATTGAATAATATGTGCTGAACCCAGGAATAGTCCCGTGCCAATTGCACCGCCCATGGCAATTAATTGAATATGGCGGTTCTTCAAACGGCGCTGAAGTTTAGGCGTTTCGCTGTTCAAAACACACTCTCAACAACAATAAAAAGTGAATTGTAAATACTAAGCGCCTTGCAGCCTAGCCCGCCAATCTTCATAAAGGTCGGTTTCACACTCAAAAATTCAAGAATATTTATTTAAATTAATGACTTAAAAATTTCCAACTAAACAATTTCTTCATCAATTAAATGATTTTTGAGCAAATAAAATGCAAATCCTATTCCGCAGCATTAAAGGCATCGTGATATGTGACCTCGCCTTGCGGAAAAGTCCCAGTAAAAGAAACAGCTTGAAAATATTCCTGCGGCACACCGGGTAAAACCAAACCGGAAACAGGTTTAAAACCGAAACGCGCATAATAATTCGGATCGCCCAGCAGCACACAGCCTTCTGCACCTAAAGCTTTCAATCGCTGTAAAGCGGCGTGCATCAGCATGGAGCCAATGCCTAAGCCCTGCTTATCCGGACACACAGAAATAGGCCCTAAACCGTACCAGCCTGCATCACCCGAAGAAATACGGACAGGAGAGACCGCCACATGCCCCACAATCTGCTGCTGATCTTCAGCGACCAAAGACAGGCTTAACTGCTGAGCCTTGCGCAGCTGATTCACAATAAACTGTTCTGTATGGCTGGAATGCGCCGCATTCAAAAAAGCTGCTTGGGTCAATGCTTCAATGGCGGAAATATCTGCTTCCGTCTCATCTCTGATGGTTATATTCATTGCTTTTCTCTACTCAAATGCTGAATCGTTTTTTTGATTTTAAAATAAAATGAGCGGAGAAGCTCCCGCCTGTCCGCTCATTTTAATCGCTTCAATCCAATCAGTCTTCAGGATATTCAAAACGGTAGCCGACCCCATACACGGCCTGAATCCATTCATGGCGGTTGCCTGTTTCCGCAGCATCTGAAATTTTACGGCGCAAATTTTTAATGTGGCTGTCAATCACACGGTCGGCAACTTCAAAACTGTCTGGGTTAATATGATCCAGCAGCTGTGCACGCGAATACACCTGTCCGACATGTTCTAAAAACAGCTCCAGCAAACGGAATTCTGTCGGGGTTAAATTCAGCGACTTCTGCTGATACCAAATGCGCTGCTGGCCTTTATCCATACGGAATAAATCATTGCTTTCAGGTTCAGCCTTGCGCTCTAAACGGCGTAAAACAGCCTGCACACGGGCAACCAGTTCTTTCGGGCTAAAAGGTTTGCAGACATAATCATCTGCCCCCATATTCAAGCCCAATACACGGTCAATCTCTTCAGTGCGCGCAGTGACCATAATAATCGGCAGATCAGACTGTTCACGCACTTTGCGGCAAATGGTCAGGCCATCCATGCGCGGCACCATCAGATCTAAAATCATCAGGCTCGGCTTACGCTGGCTGAAGCTGTCATACGCTTCTTGCCCATCATGAAACATGCTGACTTCAAAACCAGCCGCTTCTAAATAATCACGCACCAGTTGTGCAAGTTCTACTTCATCTTCAACCAGCATGATGTGTTTCATGGAGATATCCTTATTATTTCATCTGTTTTGGAAAAGTCAGCTTGCAGCGCAAACCGCCCAATGGTGAATGCTCAAAACTCAATTCACCGCCCATGGCTTTAGCCATTTTGACTGACAGCGCCAAGCCTAAACCTGTACCGCCTGTCGCACGGGTCCGTGAATCATCTGCGCGGTAAAAGCGTTCGCCTAAACGCGCCAGCTGTTCATCACTCAGCCCCAGCGGGCTGTCATCCACATAAACGCTCCATTGCGCAGCGTCCTGTACGGTATGCAGATGAACTTTTCCGCCTGTCTCAGTATAACGGATACTGTTGCCCAGCAAGTTCACCATAATTTGCTTAAAGCGGTCTATATCCAATTGTAATACAGCGCCCTCGCCTTCAGCATTCACCGTTAAACCCGCTTGATCAAATTTTGGCTTAAAGTTTTCGACTTCCTGCAGCACCACATCCCAAGGATTCATTTCAGTCATGTAGCACTGCAGCTGCTGCGCTTCGGCCTGCGCCAAATCCGCCAAATCTTTGGTGAGTTTTTTCAAGCTGTTCACCTGCCCCAGCATCGACGCAAAATGTTCAGGGGTCGGCTTTCTGATACCGTCCTGCATGGCTTCAATCTGCGCCTGCAGCACCGCCAGCGGTGTTTTCAGTTCATGCGATGTGTCCGCCACCCATTGCCGGCGCGAGGTTTCATGCTGATCCAGAATGACCGCCAGCTGATTCAGCTCATTCGACAAGTCGCCCAATTCATCATTGCGGTTGACCTTAACCTGATGCTGATAATTGCCTTTCGTCAGCTCGCGCGTGCCATTCAGCAAACGCTGAATAGGCTTTTTAAAATAGGTCGCCAGCAGCAAAGAGGCCAGCAAGCTGGCTGCAAAAGTCAAACCATAGACCAGCAGCAAGTAGCGCTTTTGATTGCTGAAAAAATTAATGCTCAAGGCATCATCCTGATCCAGCACGGGTTTAAGCCCCAAATAGCCGACCACTTGATTATTCACCATAATCGCGCGGTAGGACACCTGATCATCAGAGGGCTCACCCACCACAAAATGGTGTTTTGCATCGTACAGCGACAGCCGCGAACTTAAGCCCAAACGGTCCGGCATTTGAATAAACTGCTTTTTGCCGCTTTGCGCTGAATTGACTGGCGCATGTTCCTTTTTGGCATCTTTGTCATTTGATCTGCGGAAGGCATTCTGATTTTCACTTAAAGGAAATTTCAAGCCGTCAAAAGGCTGGAATTGAGAAGGCAAATTCAGTTCCAGAAGTTTCAGTTCGTCCTGATCCACAGCATGCTTTTCACCTTGCGACTCAATATTCCGTACAGTCAGCAAGGGATTGGTATTTTCCTGAAAATAGCGCTGCTGCAAGGCAATATCATACTGACGGCGCAGCCACCAGCGTGACAGGCGGTCATAATCATCAGGGCCCGCCTTGCCTTCAATCTGCAAAATCTGCGCCTGAATAGAATTGCCCCAGTCGTGATAGACCTCATACACTTCTGCTAAGTTGGCAATCAAATGATCCAGCTTCTGCATTTCAACATCTGAAACATACCTGGTAAAATTACGCTGCATATTCCAATGCAAAACACCCAGGCTCACCGTGGTGATGACCAGTGTTGTCAGCAATACAGTCAGGAATAAGCGCAAAGCGATCGGGATACGGCGGATTTTCAAGAGCAGGACTCTATTTTTCTTCTATATTCATTATTGTAGCGAACACTGACTCAAAAAACTCTCCATTGTTTCTTCATCTTTATTATTTAATCTTATCCGTATCAAATAGAATTTATCAGCCGCCGGATATTATTATGAATAACATGACAAAAATTGCTTTAGCCGCTGCAGGTGTTTTATCTATGGGCGCCTTGACCGCGTGTCAATCAGCAAACACACCAAAAGATATCGACCATCCGCAAAAAATGCACGGTCAAAAGCATGACCGCAACATCTCTCCTGAACAGCGTGAAGAAATGAAGCAAATGCGCGCTGAGCGTCAGGAAGTGATGAAGCAAATTCAGCAAGCCTGTGATGGCAAAGCTGCAGGCGCAGCTGTTCAGGTCAAAGCCGGCGACAAAACAATTGACGGCACATGCACCATGGTATTCCGCGCAGATAAGCAAGCCCGCGGCGAACATAAGCCAATGCGCGGTGAACACCGCCCTATGCGCGGCGACATGCAAGGCCCAATGCACATGCAGCGCGGCGAGCCGTTAACCGATGCGAAGCGTGCAGAACTGACTAAGCAATTTGACCAGCATTTGGCAGAACGCCAAGCGAAACAGCAAGCCATTGCTAAAGCTTGCCAAGGCAAAGCCAATGGCGCAGCGGTGCAAATTAAAGCCGGCGCGCAAACTGTCAATGGCAAATGTGAAGTCCGCTTCCAGCCGAACATGCCTGTACAGCCCGCAGCTCCTGCGCCGGTAAAAGCCGCTTAATCGCAACAGTTCACGATCAGACAAAAGGCGCTTCATGCGCCTTTTTTACTGGATATAACTTTTTACGTTTTTGACTATTTGTGTCATTCAAAATCATACAAAATCGTTTACACTCAATGCACTTAGCATTTTCAAGCTATAATTCTTTGACTTTACAGTCACTAAGAAAACCCTTAGAAAAGCTTGTACCTTATTAGAAGATGTTGCACGATTAGACCATTCATATACGTGCCTGCAAGACACGTTCAAATGTTTATTAGGATTATAAGCTGGTTAAACCAGTATTGAGGAAACCGATATGCCACAATACAAAGCGCCCTTACGTGATATGCAATTTGTTTTGCATGAATTATTAAATGTTGAAGAACACTACGCAAAATTACCTGCATTCCAAGAAACCGTAAGCCGTGAATTGGTTGACCAATATTTAGAAGCTGCTGCAGATTTCTGTGAAAATGAGCTTTCTCCTTTAAACCAAGTCGGCGACCGCGAAGGCTGTACTTGGAATGACGGCGTTGTGACTACACCAACGGGCTTTAAAGAAGCGTATCAAAAATATATCGAACTTGGCTTCCCGTCTCTTTCTGCTGAAGAGCAGTACGGCGGTCAAGGCTTGCCTGTATCTCTAGGCAACATTATCTCTGAAATGGTCGGCACTTCAAACTGGGCATGGGGCATGTACCCTGGCCTGTCGCACGGCGCTGTACGTACTTTAGAGCATCATGGCTCTCAAGAGCAAAAAGATGCTTACCTGCCGAAACTGGTTTCGGGCGAATGGACCGGCACCATGTGCTTAACAGAATCTCACGCAGGTTCTGACCTAGGCATTATCCGCTCTAAAGCTGAACCTCAAGCAGACGGCAGCTATGCCATTTCAGGCGAGAAAATCTTTATTTCGGCTGGCGAGCACGATATGGCTGAGAATATCATCCATATTGTTCTAGCGCGCCTGCCAGGTGCACCAAAAGGCACCAAAGGCATTTCACTGTTCATTGTGCCTAAATTCAATTTGAATGCAGATGGTTCTGTTGGCGAGCGCAATGCGGTTCGCTGCGGTTCAATCGAACACAAAATGGGGATTCACGGCAACGCAACTTGCGTGATTAACTTTGACAATGCAAAAGGCTATTTGATCGGCCCTGAAAACCGCGGCCTGAACTGCATGTTCACCTTCATGAACACAGCGCGTATCGGTACGGCAATTCAAGGCCTTTCAGCTTCTGAAGGCGCATTCCAAGGCGCTTTGGCTTATGCGAAAGACCGTTTGGCCATGCGTTCCCTTTCTGGCCCGAAAGCGCCTGAAAAAGATGCTGACCCGATCATCGTGCACCCAGCTGTACGCAACATGCTGCTGACGCAAAAAGCATATGCAGAAGGCGGCCGTGCTCTAGTTTACTTGCTGTCTTTGCATGCTGACGTGGTTGAGCAAGGCGCAACGGAAGAAGAGCGCAAGTTCTCTGACAACATCTTGTCTTTATTGACACCAATTGCAAAAGCATTCTTAACTGAAACCGGTTCAGAGTCTGCAAAACACGGCGTTCAAGTGTTCGGCGGCCACGGCTTCATTTCAGAGCACGGCATGGAGCAAATTGTCCGTGATACCCGTATCTCATGCTTGTACGAAGGCACTACTGAAATTCAAGCCATTGACTTGCTGGGCCGTAAAGTTCTGGGTACTCAAGGCGCAATGCTGAAAGATTTCACCAAGATCATCCACAAACTTTGCGATGCCAACAAAGACAATGCGGCTATGAAAGAGTTTGTTGAACCTTTGGCTGCGCTGAACAAAGAATGGGGCGACTTAACCATGCAGATTGGCATGAAAGCCATGCAGAACCCTGAAGAAGTCGGCGCCGCTGCGGTAGATTACCTGTACTTCTCTGGCTATGTAACGCTTGCGTACCTTTGGGCGCGCATGGCGCTTGTTGCACAAGAAACATTGGCTGCCGGTACAACTGACGTTGATTTCTACAACGCAAAAATCACCACTGCCCGTTTCTACTTCAAGAAAATTTTACCGCGTGTCCGTTCACACGTCGACGTGATTGCAGGCGGTGTAGAGCCTTTAATGGCTTTAGATGCTGAACATTTCGCATTCTAATCCGAATATCTGAAAAGATATTCAAAATTCTGCACTCAAGAGTGCAGAAATAGAGAAAGGACGGTCATAGCTTTGGCAGTCCTTTTTCTTTATAAAGATATCAAAATTTAAACTTTCGCCCTCTTACCGCATGAGCCTTCATGCATCAGACGGTACTGAACCAAACAATAAACAGGTGACACTATGCCAATTTATAACGCGCCTCTTGCAGACATGAAATTCATCTTGAATGATGTTTTTAATGCAGAAAAATTCTGGCAGGACAATGAAAACTTAGCGCATGTAGACGCAGCAACGGCTGAAGCCATTCTGGAAGAAATGGCGAAGTTCGCTCAAAACGTGACGCATCCCTTAAACCGTACCGGCGATGAAGAAGGCGCGACATACAGCAATGGCAAAGTAACCACACCTGCTGGCTTTAAAGAAGCTTTTAAGCAATATGCAGAAGGCGGCTGGATCGGTTTAGCGGCAGATGAAGAATGGGGCGGTCAAGGCATGCCGAAAATGCTGACTGTGCTTGCAGATGAAATGCTGTTCGCAACCAATCCATCCTTCATGCTCTACCCGCTTCTTTCTGTCGGTGCCGGCATGGCGCTGAACAGCTATGCATCACAAGAGCAAAAAGAAACTTACCTGCCAAAAATGTATACAGGCGAATGGTCAGGCACCATGTGCTTGACTGAACCGCATGCGGGCACAGACTTAGGCATCATCAAAACCAAAGCAGAACGCAATGAAGACGGCACCTACAACATTACCGGCACTAAAATCTTCATTACTGGCGGCGACCATGATCTTTCTGAAAACATCATTCACCTTGTTTTAGCGAAAACGCCGGATGCGCCTGCCGGTTCACGCGGCATTTCATTGTTTATTGTGCCTAAATTCCTAGTGAATGAAGATGGCTCTTTGGGCGGACGCAACGCGGCAGGACCGGGTTCAATTGAACATAAGATGGGCATCAAAGCATCCGCAACTTGCGTGATGAACTTTGACGGTGCCAAAGGCTACCTCGTCGGCAAAGAAAATGAAGGCTTAGCCGCTATGTTCGTAATGATGAACTACGAACGCCTATCTATGGGGATTCAAGGTTTAGGCGCTTCTGAATTCGCTTATCAAAATGCAGCGCAATATGCGACAGACCGCCTGCAAGGCCGCAGCGCGTCAGGCGTGCAGTCTCCAAGCAAACCGGCTGACAGTATTCTAGCCCACGGCGATGTACGCCGCATGCTGCTGAATGCCCGTGCAAACAATGAAGCATCCCGCGCATTTGCCGTATACGTAGGTCAACAGCTGGACATCACCAAGTTCTCGACTGACCCAGAAGCGGTAAAAGCTGCCAACAACCGTGTGGCACTGTTAACACCGATTGCTAAAGCTTATTTAACAGATACCGCTTTTGATGCTGTGATTGATGCGCAAATGGTATTTGGCGGCCACGGCTTTATCCGCGAATGGGGCATGGAGCAATGCGTCCGTGACTTGCGTATTGCGCAAATTTACGAAGGCACCAACGGCGTTCAGTCACAGGATTTAATTGGCCGTAAGACCATTAAATGCAATGGTGAATTCATTGCCGAGTACATTCAGGAAATCCGCGACTTCACCAATGGTTTAGATGCGGACCTGAATTTCATTAAAGATGCGACTTTAGATGCCGCAGCCGAAATTGAATCTGTGACTCAATACGTATTGGAAGCAGCGCGTGAAAACGTAGAATTCTCTAACTCTGCAGCGGTAGACTATCTGCATGCTGTGGGCTTACTGAGCTTCTCGTATATGTTTGCCCGCATTGCCAATGCAGCAAAAGCAAAAGACGGCGAGTTCTATCAAAACAAACTCTCACTTGCCTTGTACTTCGTTCAGCGCATTTTGCCAGAACTGGCGCTGCGCATTAGCAAAGTAAAAGCCGGCCCAGAAGTGATCATGAACTTCTCTGAAGATTACTTCACCAATCAGGCTTAAGCCCGATGAGTTAAGTCTGAATAAAAACGCCTGCTAGTCAGGCGTTTTTTTATGCGCTTCATCTTTAGCAGGCTGAAATTTCAAGACGGATGCAGCCATGTCTGGGCAGCTGTCAATCAAACCCTGTGCAATGTTTTGCGCATCAGCCTCTGATCTGTTTTGACTGACTTTAAACTTGCCGATCATCGATTCAATCTCGATTTCAATCGCCGCTATTTTCCCTAATTGCGCTTCAATAAAATCATTCGGCGCATCGCCCATTTTCCAAGGCACGACCTGAGCGGCTTCATGAGTTCGGGTTAACCGCGCCAGAATACCGCGCAGATATTTTTCATCATCGACTTTACGGATCTTGCCTTTGACATGCACCACACGGTAATTCCACGTCGGCACAACGCGGTGATGCAGCTGTTTGCCTTCATACCAGTTTGGAGAAATGTAGGCTTGATCTGCCTGAAAAACTGCATATACGCTGCGCGCTTCCGACAGCAGCCCAGCCAAAGGATTCGCTTGAGCAATATGACCTTTGAGCAAGCCATACGAGGTGTCTTCCTGCTCATACTCCAGAGGGATATGGTTCACCTCCAGCTCACCGTCATTGCCCGTGACAATCAGCATAGCCAAAGGATACTGCTCGATCAGCGCTGTCAGGTCAGCGGTTTCTTCCGGTTTGAAGTGTTCAGGTAAATACATGAGAAAACCGCCGCTGTTAATAAAATTGATCAAAAACAACTTAACATTATTTTATGAGGTTTTTATACCCGACATGAATTGTCATCCAGCCTTCATGTGCATGAAATTTGCTTAGTATTTAATGACTAAAGAAAAGATCAATATGAATAGGAGGATGCTATGACCAACCGCGACCCGAAAATTGAAAAAATTGAAACCCTCCTCGACCGTTTTGGCAATTTAGCCGTAGAAAGTTTTCACTATATTGCGCTGTTTATTATCGGCTGTATGGTCATTTGGTCTGCAGGACATACTGTTTTTGAAATTTTAACGGTCAAGCAGTTCGCGACCATTGACGATATCTTACTGCTGTTTATTTATTTAGAGCTCGGCGCGATGGTGGGCATTTATTTTAAAACCAACCATATGCCAGTGCGGTTCCTGATTTATATTGCCATTACTGCCCTGACCCGCCTGCTGATTTCAGACATTCAGCACGATCATCAAGCCGATATGGACCTTGTGATTATTACAGGCTCTATTCTTATTTTAGGCTTCGCCATTTTAGTGGTGCGCTACGCGTCATGGACGTTTCCATCCGTCATCCGTGACAAGCATTCAGAAAAACCGCTGCCTGAAGGCAAGACTCCGCGTCCTCAGGATGATGAGCTGGCTTAAATACACAGCAATCTCCCCCCACTCCTGAGCAAACTTTAAAGCACTGCTTTTAAAGTGAGGGGCAGGGAGAGGACAGAAACTGTAACCTAACGGTTCGGCACTAAAACATAGCGCCCATTTTCGAAAATCCAGTACATGCCGGTAGGCGGTGCAGGCAACCCGACACGGCGCCAATCCGTTATCACAGACTGCGTCGAACTCTCAATATGCGCTACATTCGGATCTCCATTCACCCAGCTGTAGCTCTGCGAGTTCTGAATAATAGTCGTCGGCGCCTGATAGGTAATGCTCACGCCGCTATTGATATGCGGCGGATATGGCCTGTTTGGATAAGGCGGCCTGCTTGGATACGGGCGGTTTGGATAATTAGGGCGGTAATTCGGATAGCCATTTTGCCCAGATGGCGGGCGGTGCTGTTTTGATGTATCCACGCCGCGGTAATTGCCCCATTGATTTTCCGCGAATGCTGAAACGGACGCGCCTAAGAGAACTAAGCAACCAGCAGCATATGCAATGACTGTTTTCATGCAGAACTCCAAACACAATATTTATAGTCTATTTTATCCCTCAGTTTAAGATAAAAAATGGATAAAAATCCAGCGAATGCAAAGTTTTGTAAAGTCCCGAAATGCACTGTTCGCCTGTACAGACAAAAAAGAGATGATTACGAACAATCATCTCTTCATGCACAGCCAGATGGATTAGCAATAAGCGGTTAACGGCCCCATAAAATTGCAGAAATAATGCCTGTAGCGACGGCAGCAAGTACATAGTTGCCATCAATATCTAACCAGCGATAGCCGCGAGGCGGTTCATATAAACCTGCGCGGTTATGCCAATTGTCAACGTAATACGTTTCATGGAAATAATTATTCGGCACTTTTCCACCGCGCTGCCACTCATCGTTATGGGAGTTGCGAGAATATTCACCGCCATTGCGCGATTGATCGCCACGCGGACCATTGTCCCGCGATTCATAACCTCTAGAACCATCATTCATGGGGCCATTACGCATATCTCGATCTGCATTTGAATGCGGAGCATTGTTTTGCTGCTGATGCATTTGCTGCGGCTGCGTATGGTCATTCCCGCCCCGATTGCCGCCAAAGCCGCGGTCATCCGCCATTGCCGACATTGAAGAACCAATCAATGCGAGGCTCAATACACTTACCATTACTGTTTTTTTTTCATCTTTTCTGTCCTAACTTGTTATAGATTCAGATTAATCCTCGAAGCGGCAGAAATAATGGAGCAACACACCGGTATTGTTAACTTTTGCAATAATCCCAGATTAATTATGAAGATAAAGCTCTAAGACAGACCTATAAAATACTGTTTTTAATATTTTTAGCTAATTAATGACGATTTTTATTGCTTTCCGTGAAATGTAAAATCAAGTAATTTTTAATTTATTTATGTTTAAAAATCAGCTTTAAATCCGTGCCTGAAGCGGACGCTCTCTAGATTTCTGTAAACCCATCGAATCTGTTATATTTTGCGTCAAGTTAGAAATACATCGGTGAATAACATGACTGAACTAGATAAAGTCGAAATAAGTTTTGATCGGCTTCATCAGTTTTTTTGTAAAGTGCCAAGTGTGCAAAAAGCATTTATTGACAGCTATGGTTCAGACGGCAAGCAAGCTTGGTGGTTCAAATTTCAAATTAATATTGAACACCCGCTGGCATGGCAAACCGTGCAGGAACTGGGGCATGTGCTGAATTACATTTCAAAGAATGAACGCCTGCCGACGCAGTTTTTGCCCGTTTCACCGCCGCCGTATATGAACGGTGAAGCCAAGGATTTTCTGGCTTGGGTCATTCAATGCAATCACGCAGATTTCCCGCCGGATGTGGTGTGTGACTGGCTAGAAGCGCGCCTGCCGAATCCTGTAGAAGATGAAAGCAAATGGAAAATCAAAACCGATTTGCATGAACTGGATAAAATTTCAGATAAAGATTTGGATCAGATGGTGCCGCCCAATCCTGAGCCGAAGAATTAAGAAGCACTGAATCCCTCCTACCCTCCCTTTAATAAGGGAGGAACGTCCATTATCTCAGCCTTTTTGATGAGATATAAAGAGTTCCCTCTTCTGAACAAATTTTAAAGCACTGCTTTTAAACTGAAATGCAAGAATGGAAGGAAAGTCCCTCTTTATTAAAGAGGGATGCAGGGAAATTAACGAACAGCTTTAAAACGTCGACAGCCCGCTCCACTCCATAAAGCGGTACAGCGCATATTTCAGCTTGGATTCATCAGCATATTTGCTGTATGGCAAACTGATTTGACGGCCATTCAAATTGCTCCACGAGCTGCTGAAATACTGCTGAGCATCGCTAAAGACCTTATCTTGAGGCTTGCCGAGCACGCGGAAATCAGTCTCCAGATTATAGTTTTTCAAATTGCGGGCAGTGAAATTGGCAGAGCCTAAGATCAGCTCAGCTTGCTGTGCGCCTGTTTTCAAAATCATCTTGCTGTGGCACTGCTCTCCCTGTGTATTGCACCAGCGCACAGAGACACCGGCATCATTCAGCTCTGATGCCACCTGACGGTTCGGAATGCCGTTTTTCTGCCGGCCAAAAGCGTCCTTATTCGGATCCAGCAGCACGCGGACATTGACCCCGCGCTCACGCGCAGCTTTCAGGCCGTTGATAATCTTGCGCTCCGAAAGATAGAACATCGCCAAATCAATCTGCTCTTTGGGCTGGGCTGAATCAATCAATTTCAAGACCGCATCATAAATGGCTTTTTCAGTCAGCACCTGCACTTGCGGCAGATTTTTTGCATCTTCAAATTCACCCACAATGACTGCCGGCATATTGGCCTTGGACATAATGCCGACAGATTGCTCTGTTTTCAGCACATCCAAAGCGGTATTTCCGCTGACCACCAGCGCCACATTCGAATGGCGTGAACTGCCGTCATGCGGATTCATCGACGTAACTAAGGTTTTCCAGCCTTCTGCAGTATCAACCGCAATGGTTTTACGGTGATTAGCTTTAAAATTAAATAAATTCAAATAGCTTCGCACGGTAATTTTTTCTTTGCCAAATGGGTTCGGCAGCCAGCCTTGCTCAGCATTGTTGCCAATGCCCTGACAGCATAAATACCAAAAGCCTGACCACGCCGGATTGGATGCGCGCAGCGGCGTTAAATCTGTTTCTATGACATCAATGCCGGCTTGACGCAGCTGATGATATTGTTCTGCGTAGACCCCGCCATAAACCGAGTTAATCGGATCGGTAATGAATTTAACTTCAAGATTGGGAGTATATTTCCGTTTTTGAATCAGCGCATCCGTCAATTGCTGCATCAGCGCCTGATGCTGTATTTGCGAAGCGCCAATTTCCTGATTGAATAGAAACATATCCAGCACAATAGTGGTCTGCGCCTGCTCTATCAGACTCAGCATTTGCTTAAAGATCCGCTGATCCAGCTGCTGCTTGCCCTCTGCATCCAAATAGCTTTGATCCGCAAGGAACTGCACTTTTGCATGCCGTAATTTGCCAGTGTAATTCAGGCCTTCCGGCAAAGGCTTATAGACCTGATAAATTGCAGAGGAGAGATAGCCAAAGGCCAATAAACCAATCACAACACCGAAATATTGGCGGCGAGACCAATTTAGCTTGCTGTGAATTCGCTCAATAATACGCATAATAAAAAACCTAGTCCAATACGTTCAGACTAGGTTTTATCATCCGATTTTTCAAGAGGATTTCTGTGATTCAGGCTGCTTCAGCAGGCGAGCCGGCAAGACATTTAAAACCCAAATTCAACCCCGACTGTAAAGTTCCGGCCCACTTGAGGAATATTCGACAAGAAAGAAGCATGTGAATAGACTTGGTCATCCAGCAAGTTGTTGGCGTTGACATAAATACGGTAATCATTGCCCTTCGCATATTGCCCTGCGTAGGACAAGCCCACATTCACCATGTTGTAGCCTTGGGTTTCCTGCTCATAGTCAGCGAATTTATCCTGTTTAAACACATGATAGTATTCCGCCAGACCCGACCAGCCGTCAGCAAAATCAGCATTGACCTTTGTGCCTAAACGGCCTGCAGGCACGCGCGGCGCATTCACGCCATCAATTTTACCGCGCACATAATCACCGAATAAGCCGACTTTATACATCTCATTCACTTGATAGCCGGTTTCCGCTTCTACCCCATAAAATTTGGCTTTATCCTGCGTGTAGTCGACGAGGCGGAAATTATCCTCATGGGCGGTGGTCGCTGCATAAATATAGCTGTCGTACCAATTGTGATAAACATGCACATGGTAATCCAGTTGATCGGCTTCATAATGCAGGCCTAACTCCACATTATTGGATTTTTCCGCCCCCAGATTTTCATTGCCGCGCTCATAAGTATTGGTGGCAAAATGCTTGCCGTTGGCATACAGCTCTTGCGCTAAAGGCAAACGCTCTTGATGCGAGGCTACAAATGATAATTTATAGTCTGGTGCGAACGCCCAATTGACAGCGCCCGAATAAGAAATGGCATGGTCATCAAAATTCTTTTGTGCTGAATCAATATCAATCGTCTGCTGATCCATCCTTGCACCCAGTTCGACATGGAAATCCCCCAACTGTTTGTGCTCTAAACCGAACAAGCTCCATTTTTCAGTCGTATTCGGATTCATCAACGATTCTTCACCGCTGATGTTCAGTTTCTGACGGTTATATTGTGCGCCAATCACCCCTTCCCAATCTGCAATAGGATTGTGCACCAGCTCTAAGCGCGCATCATAGCCTTGGCTTTTAAACGTGGTCATCACTTCGCTTTCTTCAATTTCATCATGCTTATAGTCGGTGTAGCTGGCATGCGCGCGTAATTTTTGGAAACCTGCAAATGGCTCTGCCAGCTCAGTACGCAAGTCATAGCGTTCAGATTTTAAATCGACCCATGGCCCGCCATGCTCTTCTTCGTCATGGTCATGGGCATCGCCAGCACCGTGCGCATGGCAATCCAAGGTATTTCCATGCGGATGACAATTTTCATATTCATGGCTATGCCCCGGCAAACCGTATTGATCTTGGCGGTTACTATAAGATACCCCGAAAAAGCCACGTTCATGAATCCAAGAACCGCCGATATTCACGGTTTGACCTTCTGCAAAAGTATTGTCTACCCGGCGTTCTGATACATGCTCAACATGTTCTTCTACAGCACCATTGCCCAAATCATGTTCATGCGAATGAGTGTGCACATAATCCGGCGCAATATAGTTATTGGCTTTACGCTTTGAGCCTTCTACGCCGATAGCAAACTGATCGCCCAGCGCAGCCGTCACACCGGCGCTTGCCAGCTTTTCATCACTGCCCGAGTTGTAGCGCAGCCCAGCTTGCCCTTCATAGCCTTTTTCCGGCATTTGGGTTGGAATTTTCTGATCCGTGACATTGACCAAGCCGCCCACAGCGCCTGCCCCGTACAGCAAGGTAGATGGCCCGCGGATAATTTCCACCTGCTTCGCTAAAATCGGATCGACCGTCACTGCATGGTCTGGCGACAGTGCAGAAACATCTGCCGTTTCCGACGCATGCTGCAGCACTTTGACACGCGGGCCATCCTGACCGCGAATCACAGGGCGGCTTGAGCCTGAACCGTATTGGTTGGAATAGACGCCCAGCTCATCCGCCAAGGCATAGCCAATGGTTGCCGGCCGTTCAGCCAGTTTTTTTTGACTGACAATACTGTCTGCAACTGCAAAATCCGCTGCGGTCTGCTCTAATGGATGCGCTTGCACATGAATGGTTTCCAGCTGCTGCGCCTTGGGCTGCGGCACAGCAGAGGTTTTTTGAATAGCCGGGCCATCTGCAAATGCAAACGGCGAGACTGTGGCAAAAAATGAGACAGTGATTAAATTCTTTTTAAAGATATTTTCAAAGGACATGGATATAGCTCAGGCGGGCTGCTTTTTAATTAATGTTATAATATAACATTTCATTAATTTTGCAATAAAAAACATTCCCCTGCGCCTGCATCGATTACACTGCTGAACTGTCCGCTCGCTTCGATTCTCAGGATTCTTTTTTAAATCAATGCCATTTACCATCTCTCATGCTGTTCTTGCGCCGCCGCTGTCCAAGCTGACAGGCAACCGCTTACCGATCTCCGCCTTAGCGATTGGTACGATGGCGCCGGATTTGTTTCGCTTATTTACCAATGCTGATTATGACGGCTCACATCAATGGTCAGGTTTAATCTTTCCAAACCTCATGCTTGGACTGATTTTATGCGTGCTCTGGTATATGCTGTACCGCCCAATGCTGTTCGCTTTTTTTGGCCTCAACAAACCGCTGAACATTGCCGGCTTGAATCAGTTTTGCGGTTTCATCATCAGCCTTATTTTGGCGCTGCTTGCGGGAACATCCACACACCTGATTTGGGATGGATTGACGCATGTCGACTTTCGCACCTTTGCATTTAAAGAGGTTTTAAGCCTGCCGATTCAGCTGTTTGGCAACAGTTATCCTCTGCATCGCGTTTTGCAGATTGGACTATCGGCCTTGGCGCTGCCCGTTTTAGCATGGATGATCTACCGTCATCACTTGCATTACCGCAGTAAAATGACGATTCACCGCAATGTTAAAATTTATGTCTATAGTTTATCTATAGCATCATTGCTGGCAGGTATCCTCAGTTATTTCTATTTTGCTGAAAGCCTGTATTCAGAGGCCTTCGCGCATGATTTATATGCCTATGTCGGCAAATCGATTAATTATTTTTTCCGTGCATTTTTGGGTATGTTTACAGCAGGCAGCATGATTTTCGCCATTCTAAAATCCATGACAAATATTTTTCAAAACCATCCAGATAACTTGCATGCAAATAGGTAGATGCGGGCAATTTTTAGTGTTTTAAACTGAAGTCCTTGTGACAAAATGCCCAAAAAGAGGCATAATCTTCCCCTTTGTATAAAAGCGGTACGCTGTTTACGTATACGCTGACCTTAACCCATATAGTTGGATTTCTAACGCTATGATGCGAACTCATTACTGCGGTTCTTTAACCGAAGCTCAAATTGACCAAACCGTAACATTATGCGGTTGGGTTCACCGTCGCCGTGACCACGGTGGTGTAATCTTCCTTGACATGCGTGACCGCGACGGCCTTGTACAAGTGGTGATTGATCCTGATACCCCAGAAGCATTTGCAACTGCGGACAAATCACGCTCAGAATTCGTATTAAAAATTACAGGCCGCGTACGCCGCCGTTACGAAGGCACTGAAAACGCGAATATCGTGAGTGGTCAAATTGAAGTTCTGGGTAAAGAAATCGAAGTTCTTGCTGCTTCTGAGACTCCTCCATTCCCATTGAATGACGAAAACACCAATATTTCTGAAGAAGTGCGTTTGAAATATCGTTTCTTGGACATCCGTCGTCCAGAAATGCTAGATCGCCTTCGTTTCCGTTCAAAATTGACCAACCTAATTCGTAACTATTTCGAAGACAATGGTTTCTTAGACGTTGAAACACCGATCTTGACCCGTGCTACACCTGAAGGCGCACGTGACTATTTAGTGCCAAGCCGTGTTTCTAACGGCAGCTTCTACGCGCTTCCACAATCTCCACAGTTGTTCAAACAATTGTTGATGGTTGGCGGTATTGACCGTTATTACCAAATTGCAAAATGTTTCCGTGATGAAGACTTACGTGCTGACCGTCAGCCTGAATTCACACAAATCGACGTTGAAACATCGTTCATGAGTGACGATGACATCATGGATTTAATGGAAACTTTAACCGTTAAGATGTTCAAAGAACTTCTTAATGTTGAATTCGACAAATTCCCTCGCATGACTTATGCAGACGCAATGCGCGACTATGCATCTGACAAGCCTGATATGCGTATTCCTTTGAAACTGGTTGACGTTGCAGACATGATGCAAGACGTTGAGTTCAAAGTATTCGCAGGTCCTGCTAAAGATCCTAAAGGCCGTATTGTTGCGCTTCGCGTACCGGGTGCTGGCGCTTTACCACGCAGCCAAATTGATGAATACACGAAATTCGTAGGCATCTACGGCGCGAAAGGTTTGGCTTACATCAAAGTCAACGAACTTGAAAAAGGTATCGAAGGTCTTCAGTCTCCAATCGTTAAATTCATCGAGCCAATCGTACTTGATCTATTGAAACGTGTTGGCGCTGAAAATGGCGACATCGTATTCTTTGGTGCGGACAAAGCAAAAGTTGTCAATGATGCAATGGGCGCTTTACGTATTAAAGTCGGCCACGACATGAAACTTGCGACTTGCGAGTGGGCGCCGCTTTGGGTGGTTGACTTCCCAATGTTCGAAGAAACTGATGACGGCAAATGGACCTCTGTTCACCACCCATTCACGCTGCCTAAATCAAGCGTTGAAGAAGTGAAGAACAACCCAGGCGCAGCATTGTCTGTTGCTTATGACATGGTACTGAACGGCACTGAAGTCGGCGGCGGTTCACTGCGTATCTTCAACCTAGAAATGCAAAAAGCGATCTTTGAAGCGCTTGGCATTGATGAAGAAGAAGCCGAAGAAAAATTCAGCTTCTTATTGAATGCTTTAAAATTTGGCGCGCCTCCGCATGGCGGTTTGGCGTTCGGTCTTGACCGTCTTGTTATGTTGATGACAGGTGCATCTTCTATCCGTGACGTGATTGCATTCCCGAAAACCAAAACTGCTGAATGTCCGTTGACTCAAGCGCCTGCGCCAGTTGAACCGAATCAATTGCGTGACCTTGGCATCCGCCTTCGTGAAAAACCGAAAGCTGAAGAAGCTAAATAATCTTTAATTTAATCATTTAGATTTTAAAGTGATAAAAACCCTGCTCGATGCAGGGTTTTTATTTTTCAAAGGTCTTAAATGACCTTTACTGCACGCAAATACAACACGGAAAACCTATTTTGAATCATTTTGCTAAGCTGTAAAATGCAAACTGCGCTATGATGTGTTCATAAATACTCAATCAGCATAGAAATCTGCTGTACTCATTTGTTTATTATATAATTTTGTTCTTTAGATGCTCAACAATTCTATCCAGTCTATTTGACATAGTACGGTCTTGTGGCAAATCTTTCTTCAATCCTATCTTTCAAGATTTTGACACTTTTAAGATTTCTGAGCTAAAAAAATTACAATGTATCTCATTTTAAAAATGACAGCCCTCTTGCCTTTATGGCTTTTACAGCACATTGCCATTGCTGCCGCCTTTGCTCTGTACTGCTTAAATTCATCAATTAAGCGTATTACTGCAACCAATATTCAGCTGGCATATCCACACTTAAACCAAGAAACACAGCGAAAATTAATTAAAAAAAGCATTCAGAGCCAATGCTTAACCTATCTTGAATTTATCAAATGCTGGGGAATGCCGCCTGCGTACAGTCTCAGTTTATTAAACAATATTTACGGTGAATCTATTTTAAAAGAGGTCTTAGATAATAAAAAAGGCATCATTGTGGTTGTACCGCACTTTGGATGCTGGGAACTGCTCAATGCATGGCTGAATGTGTATACACAGCCAATGATTATGTATAAGCCCAACAAAAACATAGGCATCAACCGCTATGTGCTGGAAGCGCGCCAAAAGTTTAATGCCACCTTGGTGACAGCCGATGAAACGGGTATCCGCGCAATTTTCAAGCACCTGAAACTAGGCGGTTTAACTGTCATTTTACCCGATCATTTACCTAAAGCTTCCGGCGGCATTTATTCTGAATTTTTCGGTCAAAATACCTTATCAGCCACATTGGTTTCAAAGCTTGCCAGCAAAACTCAATGCAATGTCATTGGCTTAAGCTGTATCCGCAATGCAGAGTTATCCAGCTTTGATGTACATTGCACACAGCTCTCCGATGATATTTTATCTAAAGATCTGCAGCAGTCTGTCGATACCCTGAATCGGGCAATGCAAGAAATGATCAACAATGCCCCTGAACAGTATATTTGGTCTTATAAGCGTTTTAGAAATTGCGCTGGAAATATTAATGTTTACCATCCTCAAGCCAACTGATTCCCGCAAGTATTTATGTACTGAAATAAAAGTTATGAAATAGGACTAATTTACCTTTCATTTCAGCAGAATATTTTTATTCAATTGTGATAAATCATCAAAAATGGCATAATCCTCCCGTTCTTTTATACAGTGAATTCGCTCATGGCTATGCGTCCTGAAGTTCGTCGTCGTGCAATTGTTTTAATTATATTTGCTGTCGTGCAATGGGTTTTTATGCGCTACATCGTGGACAATCAGCTATTCAATTTAACCACCTATAACCGCATTTTGGTTTTCTGTGTCAGCAGTCTTGGCGGTGCATTACTGATTTTCGTCGGCTTGATTTATATGGTGCTGAAAGGCAATACGGATAATCAAAATTAAAATATAGCCTTCAAACACAATATAATTATGAAAAAATAAAACAGTAATATAAATAACAACCTCTCTAAGGTCATTGATACGCTATTCTACATTATGGAAATTCTCAATTTGGACTGCTCCCAGTATCCTAGACATTGAAGTAGCCTCATTTTGAAGCTGCTTCAAAGGCTTCTGGGCTCATTCCATCAAGATGCGAATGGCGCCTGATTCGATTGTAAAACATCTCGATGTAATCAAACACATCCGCACGCGCCATTTCGCGTGTTTTATAGATTCTCTTTTTAATTCTTTCCTTCTTCAAACTACTAAAAAAGGATTCAGCAACAGCATTGTCCCAACAGTTCCCCCTGCGGCTCATGCTGGGAATCAAGTTATGCTTCTGACAGAATTTCTGCCAGTCTCCGCTGCTGTATTGTGAACCTTGGTCTGAGTGTATGATTACAGGTTCATTGGGTCTGCGTCGCCATACCGCCATTAAAAGTGCATCCAAAACGATATCCTTGGCAAGCGTAGGTTTCATTGACCAACCGATGACTTTCCTTGAATATAAATCGAGAACCACAGCCAGATATAACCAGCCTTGCCAAGTGCGGATGTAGGTAATATCAGTCACCCACGAGGTATTAGGTGTGTTTACAACAAATTCTCGATTTAAATGGTTAGGTAGCACAATCTGAGGACGACCACGACCATAACTTTTATGCTTCTTATATCCTCGAACAGCGGCAATGCCATTGTTCTTCATGATTTTCAGCACACGATTAGGTCCACAGCTTTCTCCTAACTCTTTAAGATCCAGCGTGATGCGACGATAACCATAAATGCCATAACTAGCATCATAAGAAGAACGAATGAGCTGTAATATCCGCTTATCTTCAATAGTCCTATCTGATTCAGGTTCATGCAACCAGGCGTAATAGCCAGCACGAGCAATCTTAAGGACCCGACACATCGTTTTAATCTTAAATTGATGACTGTACTCAAGAATAAACTGATACTTTACTCGGGCAGGCTTGCAAAGTACCTTGCGGCCTTTTTTAAGATGTCCCGTTCCTCTTCTGTCTGTTTAAGCTGACTTTTAAGGCGAAGGATTTCTTTCTTTGCTTCGAGCAGTTCATGTTCATCAGAATTGTTGCCTAAAGGCTGTACCGCCTTTAGCCATTTATAAATACTGTGCTGGGATACACCTAAACGCTCTGCAACATCAGTGACAGAATATCCTCGTTCAGTAATCAATTTTACAGCTTCATCTTTAAATTCTGGGGTATAACGTTGTCCACTCATAATGTGTTCTCCTATGCAAAAAGAATAGACCATATTTGTCTAGGAGAGTGGTGGCAGTCCAGAAAGGATTGAGTGAAAGCTATGGACAAAATTACGTGCTAAAGACAATAAAAAAACAATGGCATATCATCTATTTAAGGATATAAAAAACATAAAGGCTATAGGCGCGGTCGTCCTCATATTGTGCCACCAAATCACTTAAATCGAGAGTTTATTGTAAACACACCTGATACGTTCCGAAACAATGTTTATCAGGTGACGGATATAATCTACATTCGCACATGGCTAGACTGGTTATATTTGATAAAAGAAGAAACGAATTAAAAAAGAGGATCTATGAAGCATGTGAAATGTCGTGTGCAGATGCGTTTAATTACATCAAGAGTTTTACAATCGGATAGGATCTTTAGTATTAGATGCGATGAGCCCAGAAGCCTTTAAGGTAGCATCAAATGGGCTGTCTTGTATCTATCTAAGATACTGGAAACAATCCAAGACAATTCTCAACCTTTTACAACTTTTATCCTTTATTGTGACAGTATATGCACTAAACATTATTAAACCTATGACAAATATGTTTTTTTAATAATTTCAACAATTTTTCCTGAAGATTTTCCATCTCCATATGGATTGCTTGCTTCAGACATTGAATTATAAAGATTTTTATCATCTAATAAAGCTTGTACATTTGAGATTATTCCATTCTGACTTGTTCCAACCAACTTGACAGTTTCAGCTTCAACAGCCTCAGGCCTTTCCGTTGTATCCCTCATCACTAAAACAGGAATGCCCAAGCTTGGAGCTTCCTCTTGTATACCTCCAGAATCAGTTAAAATAAGATAACTATGCTTCATTAAATTTACAAATTCCAAATAAGATTGGGGCGGAATTAAAAGTATATTTTGAATATCGGATAAATAGCCATTCACTACATTTTTTACATTTGGATTTAAATGCACGGGATAAATGAATTGAACAGCAGGATTAAGTTCAGCCAATTTCTGTAATGCCAAGCAAATATTTTTAAACCCAATACCAAAATTTTCTCTTCTATGTCCCGTAATCAATACCATTCTCTTTAACAGTTTTAAGTCTAAAAATAATTCTTCAGAAAGTTTGGGTGAAGGTAAATTATCTTTGTTAGCAACACTCAGCAATGCATCAACAACAGTGTTCCCTGTTATAAATATTTTCTCTAATTTTATACCCTCAGTGATAAGATTTTCTTTAGCAACTTTAGTAGGTGAAAAATGTAGACTTGCTAATCTAGAAATAAGCTGTCTATTTCCTTCTTCTGGCCATGGTGACTTTAAATTATTTGTCCTCAACCCAGCTTCAACATGACCAATGTCAATTTGATTATAAAAAGCAGATTGAGCAACAACAAAGGCTGTCAAAGTATCACCATGAACCAATACTATCTCAGGCCTAAATTGACTAAATACTTCATCCATTTGACTCAAAATTCGTGCAGATATTTGACTTAATGTTTGATTAGGGGACATAACATTTAAATCAAAATCAGGCGTGATCTCAAATGTATTTAATACCTGATCCAGCATTTCCCTATGTTGCGCTGTGACAAGGACCTTTATATTAATCTTTTCATCAGCCTTTAAAGCTTTTACTATAGGTGCCATCTTAATTGCTTCTGGGCGAGTTCCAAAAGCAACTAACACATTTATTTTTTTCATATTTATTACAACACCTGCAAGTATAACTTTTCAGTTTTTTTAGCAATGACTATCCAATCAAAGTATAATTTTGCCCGCATTACACTTGCTTGACTTAATTGAATATATTTTTCATCGCTAAAAGCCAATACCTCATCTATTTTTCTTGACATTGATTCTGCATCATGCGGAGGAATAAGAAAACCAGTTATACCTTCTTCTATTAGATAAGGTATTCCACCAACACTAGTCCCTATCAAAGGCAATCCGGAAGCCATTGACTCAAGCCCAGTAATGCTTGTCGCCTCGTAAAAAGAAGGCAGAACTGAAAAATCAGCTTTTTTATATAATGCTGGCATATCTGAGTTTTTAATTGCACCAAGGAATGTAACTCGGTCAACTATATCCGCTTTCTTAAATATGCTTTCCATTATTGCCTGTTCTGGCCCAACACCAGCAATTAAAACCTTAAACTTTTTATTTTTAGCTAAAGTTAATGCTTTTGCAAAAACAACAACACCATTTTTTTCAACCAATCTTCTCGCTAAAATTAAAGTTTTTTCTGCATTTAAGTTATCATTTACTTTTCGTTAGTCGACAATACTTCGATTTGCTGGTCGCCATCAAGGTCAGCAATTTCAATGATTGAAACGTCAAAAGTACCGCCGCCCAAGTCGTAAACCGCGATTTTACGGTCGCCTTCTTTTTTGTCCATACCGAAC
>NZ_LUAW01000032.1 GCF_001605895.1 Acinetobacter pragensis | reverse complement strand
GGGTTGGTGCAAATTTTCTTGATTATGCAATCTCTAAAAAATGTCMRAAWAATDTGAAVAVCADAKGGTTTCAACCCAATCCAAAAGGGGAAATTGGGCGGGCATGCKGAYCAAAAGCAGCAGTTCAGACAGGCAWAAACCCAGCCAGTCCAAAATACTGGGCTAAAAAACACATYCAGATGCCCGCCGATCTATCGGCGGGCATCTTACAGTTCAGCTACAGACCGCTTATAAAAAAGTTCTTAAATTAAACAGCATCATGCCCCAATAAAAGCAATGAAAATTTAAGGAGTATTGTCTGTGAGCAACCCTGCAATCTATTCGCTTACCCCGATTACATTCCGTTTAGATTTAAAAGATCCATTTATCTTTACAGCTCACCATATTGACCATTTTCCTGAAGGCAATAGCCAGCTTGGCCCCAATACACCCGCCGAGCAAAAAGAATTCAGCATGTATTATGGCGATATCGTTCCGGGCTTTCCCGAACACCCTCACACAGGTTTCGAAACGATTACTTTGGTCGAGCAAGGCACGGTGGATCATTTTGATTCACTGGGCAATGGCGGACGCTATGGCGCAGGCGATGTACAGTGGCTCAGCACCGGCAGCGGCGTTGAGCACTGCGAAATGTTCCCGCTGCTGCATGAACATCAGCCCAATCCTTTTGAGCTGTTTCAAATCTGGTTTAATTCATCCCCAGCACAGAAAAAGGCGCCGCCAGATTACAAAATGTTTTGGCGCGAAGATATACCGCATGTTTATGAAACCGATGATTCAGGCTTAACTGCGGATGTTCGGGTTATTTCCGGCCAATTTAAAGATACTGCTGCTATTTCCCGCCCGCCAAATTCATGGGCTGCCCCATCTGAAAACCGCGTCAATATTTATTTAATCACCCTGCCGCCGCATGCTGCGCTGACTGTGCCGGCCACCACCGCCCGCTCCAACCGCTTTGGCTATTTTTATCAAGGCAGCACCTTAAGCATTGAAGATCAGCAAATTCAGCGCAAATATTTGGCTGAATTAAAGCCAGACTCCGACATTCGGCTGCAAGCCGGCTATTCAGAAGCGCGCATATTATGGATGGAAGGCGAACCGATTGGCGAAGATGTCGCCATGCGCGGACCCTTTGTCATGAACACCGTACAGGAGCTGGATGATGCTTTCCGCCGTTACCGCGCGACCCGTTTCGGTGAATGGCCTTGGTCGAATCCGGCACCCGTCTTTGACCGCAAGCAGCCGCGTTTCGCCAGCTATGATGGCGGCAAACGTGAAGAATATCCTGAAGAACCCGAAAAAAATGCAGTATGATTAAACGGATTGCTTAAAAAACGGTACCAAATATGCAGCTGATTATTTTTACTGGAGCGCAAGCTTCTGGAAAATCGAGCTTTTATCTGCTGCATCTGTACCACAGCCACTTGCGCATTAATTTAGACATGCTGAAAACGCGGCATCGGGAAAACATCATCTTCGAAGCAGCTTTATCCTCTAAAACCAAGATGGTCATTGATAACACCAATCCAACCAGAGCAGATCGCGCACGTTATATACAGCGCGCCAAGGATGCAGGTTTTGAAATTATTGCGTATTATTTTGAGACCGATCTGCTCAGCACCTTAAAGCGCAACCGTTTTCGTGAAGGCAAAGCTCTTATTCCAGAGATCGGCGTGCGGGCGACCTATAAAAAGCTGGAAATTCCGAATTTAAATGAAGGTTTTGATGAAATCTTTACAGTCAAAATCATTGGCAAGGGTGAATTTTCAATTTTCTCTTTAACCCAATCATCAGATTAACCTGCTTTCTGGCGCTGCTGCCATGCTTTAAATGCTGACTGCATCGCTTGCCGTTCGTAAGGCTTAACAGTTCTGCGCTCCATGTGTGAAAAATCGCCTTTATAGGCCAAAGCGACCAAGGATTTTGCCAATTCATGAATGCTGGCATGGCCGCGGTGTTCATAGCCCTGTATTTCTTCCTGCGATAAAGCAAAATCCCAGCAGGAGACCACCGAACTCATATCAATGGCCAGACTGAGATAATACCGATCATCATCCCGATACAATTCCCAAAAGTGCGGTTCAAAGGCGATGAGGTTCATATCGATTTATTCAGTTGAAAGTTAACTCAGACTAATTCAAGCCGTGAATAAAACATATGCAACTTTAGATATTTTTCTGCACTTTACAGCATCATTTAGACATAAAAAAAACCGCCCTTCCGGGCGGTTTTTTCAATCTCAAACTGCGTCTTATTGAGCGCGGTTTTTGATTTTGCGGATGGTTTCCAGCTGAGCAACAGTTTCTGCCAAAACGGCAAGCGCTGCTGCGGTGTCCAAATCGCTCTTTTGATTTGCAAGCAAAGCTTCAGCGTTTTTACGCGCTTCTAAAATTGCAGCTTCATCTAAGTTTTCTGCACGAACTGCTGTATCAGCAAGAATCGTAACAACATGCGGTTGAACTTCCAGAACACCACCAGATACATAGATTAACTCTTCTGTACCGTTCTCCAGCAGAACGCGGATTGCGCCCGGCTGAAGTAAAGTTACTAACGGAGCGTGACCAGGCATAATACCCAATTCACCGCCAGCACCTTTTGCGATAAGCATTGTCACAGTGCCTGAGTACAAAGACTCTTTAACACTTACAACGTCACATTGCATAGTCGACATGTGAATCTCCTAAATTAGAGTTGCTAATTAAAGCTTCTCGGCTTTAGCAATCACTTCGTCAATACCGCCAACCATATAGAACGCTTGTTCTGGAATGTGGTCGTATTCACCAGCTAGAAGACCTTTAAAGCCACGAATCGTTTCTTTAAGAGATACTAATTTACCAGGCGCGCCAGTAAATACTTCAGCTACGTGGAACGGTTGAGAGAAGAAACGCTGGATTTTACGCGCACGGTAAACAACCAATTTATCTTCTTCAGCAAGCTCGTCCATACCTAAGATTGCGATAATGTCTTTCAATTCTTTATAACGCTGAAGAACGTTTTGAACTGAACGGGCAATTTCGTAATGCTCAGCACCAACAACCAGTGGATCTAATTGGCGTGAAGTTGAGTCAAGTGGATCGATCGCTGGATAAATACCAGAAGATGCGATGTCACGGCTCAATACTACAGTTGCGTCTAAGTGAGCAAATGTAGTAGCAGGCGATGGATCCGTTAAGTCATCGGCAGGTACGTATACCGCTTGGATTGACGTAATAGAACCAGACTTAGTCGATGTAATACGTTCTTGTAGAACACCCATCTCTTCTGCAAGAGTTGGCTGGTAACCTACAGCAGACGGCATACGACCTAACAATGCTGATACTTCAGTACCCGCAAGTGTATAACGGTAGATGTTGTCTACGAACAATAGTACGTCACGGCCTTTGCCGTTTTCGTCTTTCTCGTCACGGAAATATTCAGCCATGGTCAAACCAGTCAACGCTACGCGTAAACGGTTACCCGGTGGCTCGTTCATCTGACCGTAGACCATTGCTACTTTGTCTAGAACGTTAGAATCTTTCATTTCGTGATAGAAGTCATTACCTTCACGAGTACGCTCACCAACACCAGCAAACACAGATAAACCTGAGTGAGCTTTCGCGATGTTGTTGATCAATTCCATCATGTTTACAGTTTTACCAACACCGGCACCGCCGAACAGGCCAACTTTACCGCCTTTCGCAAACGGGCAAAGCAAGTCGATGACTTTAATACCAGTTTCTAAAAGGTCAGTAGAAGCTGCTTGTTCTGCATAAGAAGGCGCTTGACGGTGAATCGGCAAACGCGCTTCAGTCGCAACTGGACCAGCTTCATCGATCGGGCGACCAAGAACGTCCATGATGCGGCCTAAGCAAGCTGTACCTACAGGTACAGAGATTGGCGCGCCAGTATTCGTTGCGTTCAAACCGCGCTTAAGGCCTTCAGTAGAACCCATTGCAATAGTACGAACTACGCCATCACCAAGTTGTTGCTGAACTTCTAAAGTAGTTTCAGTGCCATCAACCTGTAGAGCGTCATAGATCTTAGGAACGCTGTTGCGCTCAAACTCGACGTCGATAACCGCGCCGATGATCTGAATGATACGACCGCTACTCATTGCTGTCTCCTCAATTCAAAATAATGTTAAACGGCAGCGGCACCGCCAACGATCTCAGAAATTTCCTGAGTAATCGCGGCTTGACGCAGCTTGTTATAAATAAGTTGTAGGCTCTTAATGATGTCGCCTGCGTTGTCTGTCGCTGCTTTCATAGCGACCATACGTGCAGACTGCTCACATGCGATGTTTTCAATCACGCCTTGATATACCACAGACTCGATATAGCGAACCAACAAACCGTTTAAAAGCTCTTCAGCTTCTGGTTCGTAGATGTAATCCCAGCCGTATTGACGGTTAAGAGTCTTGTCATCTTCAGCAGCAGCCAAAGGAACAAGCTGTTCGATTTTTTGATTTTGAGTCATGGCATTGACAAAGCCGTTTGACACTAGATAAATGCGGTCTAACTCGCCTCTATCATAAGCGTCCAACATCACCTGTACAGAACCAGATAACTGTTCAAGACCAGGAGTATCGCCTACGTTTGTAGTCGCACCCAGTACTTTACCGCCGTAGTTTTTAAAAAACGAAACCGCTTTTTGACCAATTAAAGCAAATTGAACTTCAATTGACTGCTCTTGTTGCTGCTGAACGTGTTTTACCACTTTTTTGAACAAGTTAATGTTCAAACCGCCAGCAAGGCCGCGATCTGAAGAAACAACGATATAGCCAACGCGTTTTACAGGGCGTTCAACCATATAGCGGTGTTTGTATTCAGGATTCGCTTGAACCAAATGAGCAATTACACGGTGCATATTTTCGGCATACGGACGGCCTTGAGCCATGCGCTCTTGCGCACGACGCATCTTAGAAGCTGCTACCATCTGCATCGCTCGAGTAATCTTCTGCGTGCTTTTGATACTAGCTACTTTGGCGCGAATTTCTTTTAAATTTGCCATACGCTTAACCTAGTATTCGAAAGCCCTTTCGAGCTTCCGAAGGTTGATTCCGTGAACCAAACCGACACTAAATTTCAAACCAGTTGAAACTTAGTAAGTTTGAGTCGCTTTAAAGCTTTCAATACCTGCTTTGAATGATGCTTCGATTTCTTTATCCCAAGCACCAGACTCGTCAATTTTTTGCATTAACGCAGCATTTTCTGAACGGAAGTAAGAAACAAGCGCAGCATCAAAGTCTACGATTTTCTTCACTTCAACGTCAGTCATGTAGCCTTCGTTAGATGCATAGATTGAAACAGCTTGGTCAGCGATTGAATATGGAGCATATTGTTTTTGCTTCATTAATTCAGTTACGCGTTGACCGTGTTCTAATTGCTTGCGTGTTGCTTCATCAAGGTCAGAAGCAAACTGAGCGAACGCTGCCAATTCACGGTATTGCGCCAAAGCGGTACGGATACCACCAGACAATTTTTTGATGATCTTCGTTTGAGCTGAACCACCAACACGGGATACAGAGATACCCGCGTTCACAGCAGGACGGATACCTGCGTTGAACAATGATGTTTCTAGGAAGATCTGACCATCAGTAATCGAAATTACGTTAGTCGGTACGAATGCAGATACGTCACCCGCTTGAGTTTCAATAATCGGCAATGCAGTTAATGAACCAGTTTGGCCTTTAACTTCACCGTTAGTGAATTTTTCAACGTAGTCAGCAGATACGCGAGAAGCACGTTCAAGTAGACGCGAGTGTAGATAGAACACGTCACCTGGATACGCTTCACGACCTGGTGGACGGCGTAAAAGCAATGAAATTTGACGATACGCAACAGCTTGCTTAGACAAGTCATCATAAATGATAAGCGCGTCTTCACCGCGGTCACGGAAGTATTCGCCCATTGTACAGCCAGAGTAAGGAGCCAAATACAGCATTGCTGCTGGATCAGATGCGCCTGCTGCTACAACAGTTGTATACGCCATAGCGCCAGTTTCTTCCAGCTTGCGTACAACGTTAGCGATAGTCGATTGTTTTTGACCAATAGCTACGTATACACATTTAATGCCAGAGTTTTTCTGAGCGATGATCGCATCGATCGCCATTGCTGTTTTACCAGTTTGACGGTCACCAATGATCAACTCACGTTGACCACGGCCTACAGGGATCATTGTATCTACTGATTTATAACCAGTTTGTACAGGTTCATCCACTGATTGACGCCAAATTACGCCTGGTGCTACTTTTTCAACAGCATCAGTTAATTTAGCATCAATTGGGCCTTTAGCATCAATTGGGTTACCCAAAGCATCTACTACACGGCCTAAAAGTTCTGGACCAACCGGAACTTCTAATACACGACCTGTGCAACGCGCTTTTTGACCTTCTTGAAGGCTTAAGTAGTTACCTAAAACAACGACGCCCACTGAATCCTGTTCTAGGTTCAGTGCCATACCAAATAAGCCGCCGTCGAATTCGATCATTTCACCGTACATAGCATCAGCTAGGCCGTGAATACGCACAATACCGTCGGAAACCATAACAATGGTCCCTTCGTTCTTAGCGGTCGCGCTGGTGTCCAGATCGCCGATACGCTGTTTAATGAGCGCACTGATCTCGGATGGATTCAGTTGTTGCATTGCGCTATACCTCAATCTTTTTTAAGTTCAGTCTTCAATGCGATTAGGCAAGAAGACGTGTCCGCATTTTTTCAAGCTTGTTAAGCGCAGAATCATCTATCACTTGGTCGCCTGCACGAATAACCACACCAGCAATTAGCTCTGGCTTAACTTCAACAGAAACATTTACAGCTGCTTCAAAACGTTTTTCCAACGCCTGTGCCAGCAATTGTTCCTGTACAGAAGTCAATGGGAATGCTGATTCAATCACAACATCCACAGTATTGTTATTCTGTGACTTGAGCTGCTCGTATTCTTCTGCAATTTCAGGTAAAAGCGCCAGACGGTCATTCTCGGCAAGCAATGTCAAAAAGTTTGACACCGCTGCAGTCTGATCTTCACCTAAAACTTTGGCAAAAACACTTACCTGCTCTGCAGGAGTAAGCTCAGGGCGATTCAAGTAAGCTGAAAATGCTTCATCTTGCACTGCTGCACTAAGCAAATCTAATGCATTTGACCAAGAGTCAACTGCACCTTGCTCAGAAGCATAAGCAAATGCTGCCTTAGCGTATGGGCGTGCCAACGTCAAGAGTTCAGCCATAATCGCCTCTCTTAAAGTTTAGCAGCCAGCTGAGTCAGCATGGCATTGTGAGCTTCTGCGTCAACTTGCTGGCTAAGAATTTTCTCAGCGCCAGTCACTGCCAAAGCAGCCACTTGTTGACGTAATTCTTCACGGGCAGAATTGATTTCAGTATCAACAGCTTCTTTAGCCTGTTGACGGATGCGCTCACCTTCAGCAGATGCTTGAGTACGCGCTTCTTCTACCAATTGTGCACCGCGGCGGTTCGCTTGTTCGATCAATTGAGCCGCTTGCGCTTTAGCTGCATCTAATTCAGCTTTTACTTGAGCTTGCGCATCGGCAAGATCAGCTTTAGCTTTTTCAGCTGCATTTAAGCCATCAGCGATTTTGCGCTGACGCTCACTAATCGCATTGATTAGTGGTGGCCATACGAACTTCATACAGAATGCGACGAAAATCGCAAACGAGATCGCTTGACCAATCAATGTGAGGTTAATATTCATTGCTATTCCTCAATAGTTTAATTTAGGAATTAAGCTGATTAACCTACAAATGGATTAGCGAAGATGAAGAACAAGCCAATACCAACACCGATCATAGGCACAGCATCTAAAAGACCTGCGATTAAGAACATACGAGTTTGAAGTTGTGGAGCCAATTCTGGTTGACGAGCAACAGCTTCAAGAAAACGGCCGCCTAGAAGACCAAAACCGATCGCAGTACCTAAAGCACCAAAAGCGATCAAGATAGCAGATGCAATTGCAACTAGACCTAAAGTGAGTTCCATGATAATTCCTCAGAGGTTAGGTTTTATACCAAGTTAAATTAAAAAAATTATGCGCCTAACCATCCATCGACAGTTAGGCAATACCATTAATGCTTTTCGCTTGCCATGCTCAAGTATACGATAGTCAACATCATGAAAATGAATGCTTGCAGCGTAATAACAAGAATATGGAAAATAGCCCAAGGCACAGATAACGCCCACTGGATCCAGAACGGCAATAACGCGATGAGGATGAAGATTAACTCACCAGCATACATGTTACCGAATAGTCGAAGAGCCAATGAAACTGGACGTGCAAGGAAAGTTACCAATTCCAGAATTAAGTTCACTGGAATAAGCAACGCTTTTGCAACTGGGTTACTTGGGTTAAATGGGTTAAGCGCCAACTCACCGACAAAACCGCCGATGCCTTTTTCACGGATACTGTAGAACAAGATCAGCACGAATACAGACAATGACATACCAAGAGTAATGTTAGGGTCAGTAGAAGGAACAATCTTGAAGTAAACGTGGTGCGGATCCATGCCAAATACGTTCGCGCCAATCAGCTGAGCCGTATAAGGAATAAAGTCAACTGGAATTAAGTCCATTGCGTTCATGAGGAAAATCCACACGAAGATGGTTAATGCCAATGGAGCAATCAAGCGTGATTTGCCATGGAAAGTGTCGCGGACACTTGAGTCAACAAACTCGATGATCATTTCGATTGCAGACTGGAACTTGGTTGGAACACCAGAGTTTGCAGCTTTCGCCACGCACCAGAACAGCAAGCAGAAAATCACGCCAAGCGTAATTGACCAACCCATTGAATCCAAATGAATAGCAGTGAACCCCATCTGTTGAGCTTCATCAGCAGTCTCAGCCAATTTCCATGAACCGTCTGGCATTTTGCCATAAGTCAAATTGGTCAAATGGTGCTTGATATACTCGGTCGAAGTAAGGGCATGTTCTTCAGCAGCCATAAATCACACCTGGTCAATGTCAAAAACTAAATGGAACTCACGAATATCGCGTGCTGCTTGATATCTCGCCAGCTCCTGAAAAAACTTTTCAATTTCAGCTGCGCTTAAACCCGTTTCTGCAGACGTGACGCCCAAAATGGAGCGACCCACGTCATGGCCTGAACGAGGATAAAGCCGCAAAATAATGCAGCCGGTGACAGCGGCTTTACATTGCTTAAAATTAAAATGAATCCAACAATCACAATTGCAAACTTGCCCATCATGCCACGATACATGTTGGACAGCACTTGTTTGGTGGCGCGGGCACCAGAGGCCCGAAACGACTGCCATGTAAAATAGCAGCTCGCCAGCCAGCATACCAGTGCACCCAAGGCCGCACTCCATGCTGCTACAGAATCTTTTAAGACCCATCCAATCAAGGCTGAAACAGGAATCATTAATGCTTGCAAGATGATCAAAGCTTTCGCTAATCGTCGATCAATCAAGCGACTAGTTCGGCTCATTTTTGTACACTCACAGCAATTATGCTTGACAAGTTTAGCTGATGATTATTTTTAATCGCAGGCATTATAGAGTTACACCCCTGAACATGCAATCATTTCCCGACCTAAGTCTTGTTTTTTTGCATGTTTGGACTGCTTTCAAATTAAACAGCTGTTGATTATTTTTTGCATTATTTCCGAGCATTTAGCACACAGCTGCGGGTTTGCTCGGCTAAAGTTTTCCACGCGTGGATAAAACTGGTCTCAGCGTTCATGCTTTCATCAACATGCTGAAAAATGATGGGATTCAGTTTTTGATACTGATTTTTACTGGCCTGCCCTTCTGCCAGCAGGCACATTTTGGCTTTTGGACGGCTGTCCTGCAGGTATTTAATTTGCGCGATAGTCGGCGCAATATGCGGGTCATCCGTTAAGGCGCCAGCAAACTTCAAATTCAATGGACGTTCCAGATACTGATATGCATCATGATAAGACCAGTAAGGCTGCGCAGCGCCAGCGCTGCTGACCTTGTATGACTCAGTCAGCATGTTGTGCGCAAAGGCTCTGGCATTGGCCCAGTACTGTTCGCGGTGCGCCGGCATTTGCTGCGAACGCAAGGCGGCAATAAAAAAGCCGATACGCACAGCATTGTTCGGTTCCAGCCATACATGCGTATCTACGGTATTCGGCAGCGCCTGCCCGCGCGGATTGCGCATCGGCAAGGTAGATAAAATGCCCGAATCCAGCAGCGCAATGCTCTTGCTGCTGCCAGACAGCAGTTTTTCTAATGGCGCTTCATGCGCTTTGCCCAGCCAAATGACTAAATTCGCATCCTGTACAATCTTGCGGTGCATCGGGGTCAGGCTGACATCATGCCCTGATTGATTTTTCAATAATAACGTCGGCTGCTCGACGCCCTTGGTCACTTCCTGCGCAATGAGATAAATGGGATGTGTAGAAACCACTAATCCTTGCGCCCAGCTGATCGAGCTGAAAAAAGCAAAAGCGCAGAAAGCCAAGATACGGGACATGAAGAAAATCACTAAAGAATGGGATAGTGTTATAATATAACAAAATCTCAAAAATACCTATGCCTGATCGAAACTTGCCTCGCTTCATGCTAAGATTTAAAGTCTTTTTCTTTTATAGTTTCGCACTTGAGGTTAATCATGAGCTCTTGTTCGCACGAACATCACAATGCATTGCATGGCGTACACGACCACCCGAATGTGGCGCAGCGGCTTGCAGACGCTGAAAGCATGTGTTCGGCTTCAGGCGCGCGCCTCACACCTTTGCGCAAGGAAGTGCTGGAGCTGATTTTAAATGCGGCAGGCCCGATGGGCGCATACGACCTTTTGGCAAAAATCAAAAGCGATTCTGACCGCCCTGCTGCCCCGCCGACGGTGTACCGCACCTTGGACTTTTTATTGGAAAAAGGCCTGATTCACCGCCTGACCTCAATTAATGCCTATATCCCCTGCTGCCATCCGCGTGAAGGGCATCAGGCCGCCTTTTTAATTTGCACCGAATGCAAAACGGTGAAAGAAGCTTCTGCGCAAGGCCTGCTGCAGCAGCTCGATGAATTGTCTGCGTCTGACCATTTCACCGCACATCACAGCATTATTGAAATTTCAGGAATCTGTCAGCAGTGCCGTACACACTAAACGCAAGCCCTCTGATTGAGCTCAAAAACATTCTGGTGCGCATTGATGAACGCGACATTTTGAAACATGTCGATTTCACACTGCATGACCGTGAAATTGTCACGCTGATCGGCCCGAACGGCGCAGGCAAATCCACCCTGATTAAAGTGCTGCTGGGAATTCTAAAGCCGCAATCCGGACAAATCAGCACGGCAAAGAATTTAAAATTCTCCTATGTTCCGCAAAAATTCAACCCATCGCACAGCATGCCCTTAAGAGTGTCGGATCTGCTGGCATTGGAAAAATGCAAAGCCTCTATAAAGGCAGAGATTATCCGTGATACCGGCATTGCAAAATTACAGAATGCCAAAGTGCAGCAGCTGTCCGGTGGCGAACGCCAGCGCGTGCTGATTGCCCGCGCCCTTTTACGCCAGCCGAATGTGCTGGTGCTGGATGAGCCAATGCAAGGCTTGGATATTCAATCTGAAGCGGAACTGTACGACTATGTGCGCAGCCTGCCTGAAAAATACGGCTGTGCCGTGCTGATGGTGTCACATGATTTACAGTGGGTGATGCAAGGCACACACCGCGTGGTTTGCCTGAACAAGCACATCTGCTGCAGCGGCTTGCCGGAAAATGTCCAGCAGCATCCCGAATATCAGGCGATTTTCGGCACCAACCGCGTGTTCTATCAGCATCATCATGATCATTGCGGCCATGGGGACTCTGCAACACCCTGCCAGCACGATCCGCGCCCGCACATCCACCCCGAACCGGAAGCTTAAGCCATGATGGAATGGTTACAACTGCTGTTGCCCGCATGGATTATGGGAACCTTATTGGTCTTTCTGACTGCGCCGCTGGGCTGCCTGATGCTGTGGCGCCGCATGTCTTTTTTTGCCGATACCATGGCGCATGGCACACTGCTGGGCGTTGCTATAGCCGGAGCGCTCAGTCTGCCGTTATGGATGGGCGTGACCCTTTTGGCTGTCATGCTGGTGGGAATTTTATGGATTCTACATGATCCCCGATTGCCGAATGATGCGCTGCTGGCGCTCTGCTCGGCCACCTTGCTCTGTTCTGGCCTTTTGCTGATTCAGCATTTGCCTGAGCTGCGCCCTGAACTGCTCAGCTACCTGTTTGGCGATTTATTGACGATTGCATGGTCTGACCTGCCCGTCTTCGCGGCAGTCATTGCGGTGGCTTTGGCTGTTCTATATAAAAGCTGGCAAGCGCAGATTCAAATTGCCATAGATCCAGACATTGCGATCAGCGAAGGCGTCAACGCCAAATGGCAGCGCCTGATTTTTATGCTGCTACTGGCCTTGTTCACAGTTCTGGCATTGCGTGCAGTCGGCTCTTTGCTGATGGGCGCTTTGCTGGTGATTCCTGCTTTAACAGCTCGATTGATGGCGAACTCACCTAAACAAATGGTGATTTGGGCATTTATTTTTGCCCAAATCGGCATTACCGTAGGCTTATGGTCCAGCGCTGGCCTGAATGTATCGACCGGCCTGAGCATTGTACTGACCATGGCGATTCTATTTGCCGTTATTTTTACCATGCAGAAAGTGAAAAAAATCGCTTAAATTTAAATATTAAAAAAACTGCGCTAGCGCAGTTTTTTTATGCTGTTTTAAAAACTATTTTTCAGTTTATAAAATCTAAGTTCAGGGTTTGGTTTGCCAATCCTAGCTATACGCCGCCCGCCACAAGAAATAATCCACTTTGCCGCGAAAGAAAAGATGGCGTATCAACACCACATGCCTATCGATATTTTTATATTGTTTATATTTTTAATGATTAGCGCTTTATTATAGAAATTATGTTTTTAATCTAAAACTTAGCTCAATTTGTTACTGATGCACGAAACTGAGCAAACTGGCCGCGCAGGCAAAAAGCACGGCAAAAGTCCGGTTCATATATTTTTGCTGTTCAGGCGACTTTAATAGACGAAGCACTTTGGCCGCCAATCCGGTATAGCCTGCCATCACGATTAAATCGATACTGATCATGGTCACTGCCATGATGACATATTGAATCCACTGTGGTTTAGACAAATCTAAAAACTGCGGTAAAACTGCCAATAAAAATACAATCGCCTTCGGGTTGCTCATATTGACCAGAAAACCGTTCAGTATCAGTTTACTGCGCGATTTATCCGGCAAATTCTGCTGGATTTCAATAGCCGTTGCTGGCGCAGTCCACTGCAAATACGCCAGATACAGCAAATATCCGACACCAAACCATTTCACGGCCAAAAATGCCATGGGCGTAGTGGCAAAAAGCACCCCTGCTCCAGCAGCCACAACTCCGATTTGCACCAGCAAGGCTATCTGCAAGCCTAAGGCATTCCAATAGCCGCGTTTAAAGCCATAATTGAGGCCGCTCGACATTGAGGCAATTGCGCCTGCGCCAGGAGAAATGCTGATGACCCAGCACGCCAGCATATAGGCCAGCCAAATTTGGAAGGACATAGAATTGAATGTATTAAGAAGACCCGTTTAATTATATGATATTTACAGCATTTAAACGGTGAAAATTGCCGATTAAAAATACCGCATGGGCTACCCTCATCAATTCTGATCAGGCACAATAGTCAGAGCTACGCAGAAAATACAAATATTTTAGGAGCCATGAATGACCGCCCAATCTGTAATTTTGCCATTACCTTCGGATCATGCCCGTTTTATCGTTTTACGTTTAAAAGATTTAAGCATTGAAGAATTAAAAGAAAAACTGGAAGATTTATTTTCTGCGCGTGACCGTTTAATCACCCAGCATCCTAAAGCAGATATTAAAACTGCTGTGGCGTTTGGACCAGAGCTTTGGGCTCAGCTGTACAGTCAAGCGCCTGTGGGCTTTAAGCAGCTTGATCCGATCGCAGGCACTTTTCAAATGCCCGTCGTGCCTGCCGATGTATTCATTCATATTGCTGCGCAGCGCACTGATATTTGTTTTGCTCTGAGCCAAGCTTTTTTTGACGGCATTCAGGACAAAGTTGAAGTGCTGGATGAACGTGTTTGCTTCCGTAATTTTGATGGACGTGATTTAACCGGCTTTATTGACGGCACTGAAAATCCTCAGTTTCCAGATGACCGGGCTGAGACTGCGCTGCTGGGTGAGGATGCAGGGATATTCGCAGATGGTTCGTTTATTTTCGCGCAGCGTTACTGCCACAATCTAGACAAGTGGAAAAAGCTGAAGGTTGATGCTCAGGAGCATGTGATTGGCCGCACTAAGCTGGAATCCATAGAATTAAGTGAAGCTGAACAGCCTGAAAACTCGCATGTGTCGCGTACTATTGTTGAAGATGGTGAAGGTGAAGAATTGGCGATTCTGCGCCACTCTTTGCCTTATGGGGATGGCCGCGGTGATCAAGGCTTGTTCTTTATTGCCTACACCAATAATTTAAGCATTATCGACAGCATGTTATTGCGCATGTTCGGCACCAGCGGTGATGGCATTCATGACCGGCTTCTTCATTTTGTAAGCCCAATGGATGGCGCATATTATTTTGCGCCGAGTGAGGAGTTGTTGGAAGAAGTGCTGGAAGGATAAATTGAGAAGCCGGCGAGAGTCGGCTTCTATATTGGATAAAATTAAAATACTCCTTTAAGAGCAGTTATCTTTTACATATTTAACACTAAACTTTAGCACTCTTTTTTCTATATCAAATAAACTCAAACATGCTGGATATTTATTTATTTTGACTACTTTTCCTTCAGTATAGTATGTTTCATCACCACATTTAACAAAGCAAGTTTCCATCTTCCCAATTTCATAGTTAACTGAATATATTTTTCCATTTTTATACGAGTAATTTTTATTAATTTGATAAAAATTATTATATGAAAAATTTCCATCAACAGGATTAATAAAGACTGCCTCATATTTACCCAAGATTTTATTGTTTTTAGTATACTCCTCCAAAACAGCAGTTAAATTATTATTAACCTTTTTTTCAATATAATAAACATCACCAGCCTCCTCCCTTACAAACTCCTTGTATGTTTCTTCCATATAAAAATTTTCAGGTAAATTTTTAGCATTCAAGCCCGAAGCTAAAGTCATGATTAAAATAGGAAAAATTCTCATTAATATACTCACATAAAGCTGAATAAATATCGCCAATAATTTTGTTATGCCTTGTTATTAAAATCTTCATATGAGATGGCATTGTCATAAACCCAAACTCTATTAGAAGTTTAAATTTTGATTTATTTTTAAGTACTCCTAGATCAGGCCTTGACTTAGATACACCCTTAATCTGAGAGTACTTTCCAATAACTTTTTCAGCTAATTTTTTACCATTTTTACCAATAATTTAAACATTATCGATAGCATATTGTTGCGCATGTCCGGCACCAGCGGTGATGGCATTCATGACACGCTTCTTCATTTTGCAAGTCCAATAGATTGTGCATATTATTTTGCGCCAAGTGAGGAGTTGTTGGAAGAAGTGCTGGAAGGTTAATGATTTAAGCCGATGAAAGTCGGCTTTCTTATCAAAAAACCGCCCGATATCTTTAAATTCCAATTTTTTAGGAAAAATTTTCTCTGCCCGATAATGATAGATGCTACACAATGAATTCCCATAAGATTTTCCTGAAATAAACAACAGGAAATAGATAATAACTTATTCAAATCATCTACAATAAACTAAAAAAATAAATGAATTTTAATTTAATTTAATTTAATTTAATTTAATATTTTTATTATTACCTAAATGATCCCTATAAGTTAAATTACCTTGTTTATCAATAGAGTAAAACCCCCCAAGATACTTAACTTCAACATTAGGTTTTATTTTTATCAAATAATAATCTGAATAAGATCCTTTTTCTGTATCTTCATATTTTTCACCGATTAAATAATGCCTATTACCAAAATCAGGTAAAATTTTAACCCCACTTAAATTCAAATTTTCTATATTTTCACTTTTAAATTTTTTTTCTATATCTTGAGATTCTTTAATAATTTTATCAATCATATAAACATGATTTTCTAAATCCCCCATTTTTTCACACTTTTTTTGAGTTGATTTTTTTAAACATTGCGCAAAATATTCTGAAGAGTTAGGTAGTTTGACCTTTTTTAAATCAATTTTCCCAGCTAATTCGGAATTTTCGCTTATACTACTTTTTACAAAATATCCATCTACAATTTTAAAACATATTTTTGAGTTAATATAAGTGTTACGATAACCATACATATTACCTGTCACACATAAAATATTGCTTGATGCAGAGTGCTCAACATTCGAATTATTCTTGTCAATTTGATAGTTTAATGGATATACAATTTTATTTTTTTGATTAAGCACTACTAAACGAATATATTTACCATCATTAATTTTAATAACTGTATATTCTTTATTATAATTTACATTTTCACCTATTTTATTTTCATATAATTTAATTTTATCTATTGCACAATAGTAATTATCAATATCATAATCAAAACCGCATGGTTCAACTTTAATTTTAGATATATAAGTACTTTCAGGATTTCTAGCATTACATGCAACTATAAAAAAGGCACTTAAAAACAATATAATATACGTCTTTTTTTTCATTTTGATCCTCACTTTTTATTCTGCTGATGATATTGACTGATTTTCTCTAGAATTGCTTTGACCATTTTCGTGGAATTTTTATTAGCATGGTTAGCAGAACTTTCATAATAAGATTTATTGCCGTCAGAAACATAACCTCCACAACTTTTTCCAACTTTGTAACCTTGAGGTGTTGCAATTGAAGCCCACTCTTTAGCGGCTTCATATTGAGCATCTTTGGAATTGCCAACCCCTTTTAAAACAAAATCACCTAATTTCGGACGTTTTGAAGGGATCAAATATTCCCTAAATATTTTCTCTTGCAGGCTTTCGTCAAACTTTTCATTGCCGCTTAGACCAAGTTTCAATTTTGCTTCTCTCATAGGATCAGGAGTGACTTGATACTTTCCTACCGCAAACATTCTTGATGTTTCATTTGGGGATAAGCTATAACTTTGAATGATTTGATTAACTGTTTTTCCCGTGATAGTCCCCTTAGCTGGATTTAAAAATGAATGAATAACTTTTTTCTTGATGGTCCCAGTATTGTATGATTCATAATTTCCCTCTCCATGAGAAATAGCTGATCCTAATTTTTTAATTAAATCCTCCAATGAGCTATCATTCAAATCTGGGCTTGCTGGAAAAGCAACTAAACCAGCGCACCCTAAAACCCCACTGTATTCAGTATTTTTTTTTGAAATATTAATCAAATAATCACCATTCAATATATCTTTATTGCTAGAAAATAACTTATCCGCTTTAAATTCATCTGCAAACTCTCTAATGTCTAAATGAACCCATTTGTCCGCTCCATGAGATAACGTTTCTAAACCAAATTGATTTGGTGCCCATCCCATGGTTGCATTCAAATACTTACAAAACCATTCTTTTCGAACATGACTTTCCAATTCATTTTTATCAATTTTCTTATTATATTTATCACTTATTACGATATCTATTGCTGTTCCTAAATGATTAACTGTCGCTCTTCTATTTATTAAATTATTATCTACGCACCGATAACCAGAGGAAATGCGTGAAATTTTATACCCTCTATCGTTTTCTTTTTTACTAAAATAAAATTCCATAGCCTTTAAACCCCATATTAAGCTTCGATGCATACCTTTAGGCTCTGTTAAGGTTTTTTGAACTTTAGTGTATTTTTTAGTCTTCTCTTGAAAACTTTCAAAAGTAAATGTACCACTTCTTGCTTTTCCAAAGCCGTTGCATTTTCCACATGGACATTTAAAAGCCTCCATAAATTTTGATATTCCGTACTCATCCCTAAATTTATCTAAACTAACAAGCAAGCCTCCGCAAATCTTTCCTGTTTCAGGAGCACCCATATAATCTCTTTGAAACTGCTTGATACATGCCTCAGTAAGAGGAGTAAATTTATCTGTAGGCAGCGCCCCCCCAAAACCAGCCAAGCGAATATTAATCTCTCGTATTAATTCACTTTGACCACTTGTAATACATTGAGGAGATGACATACATAGATTAAGTACATCAGATTTGGGAGTTCCGCTATCTTTACTGCGATCCTCTTTCATTTCTATTTTGACTGCTTCAGATAAAGCTTTTTTTCCATCTTCATACCATTCATTAAGTTGCTCTAATGCCTTATTTTTATAATCACCTAAACTAGACTCTAACGATTGCCCAGCTTTTTTTTCATCATCTTTTTTTGGTGTATTTTTTTTAGACTTAGTACTTTCTATCTGTTTTTTAAGTGGCTGTGGCTTTCTATCCTGACTGATATTATTGCCTGTTGCTGGTGTATAAAATGGTAGCTTAATAACTTGACCTACACTAAGTTTATTTATATTTTTCAGTGTATTAAGACTTTCTAATGCTCTAACAGTAGAATCATACTGTTGTGCTATCGAAGTTAAAGTATCCCCTTTCTGAACTATGTGGGGCTTACGTGTATATCCTCCTTGTTTGCCATTATTTTCTAAAGTTTTTAAGTCGATAAGCAACTTCGGGCTTAGCACTTTAACCAACATTCGATCTTTAGATATTGTAAAGGATTTTACTTTCGTTAAACCATTATCAAAAAGACCTTTCACATATACATCTAAAACAGTACCTTTATCCCTTTGAATCTCATAAAAACAGCCCTTTGAATTCGTTATGCCTTTTACAACATGCTGATCTGTTTTTTGATTTTTGACTTGATAATGAATCTTAGGAATTGGATTGCCAAGTGCATCTAAAATTTGCACAGTTACTAAAGCTTTATTAGACATATTTTTGTTCCTTAATTATTATTTTGATCTATTAACTCATCTTCATCATAACCCTCTATACTCAACCCCCATTCATCATCGGCACCTACTAATATCTGAACATAACAAGGATCTACAGTTGAAATTTTTCCAGTTCGGCCATGTTCGTCTAGACTGCCACTAATAAATGCATTCGTTTCAGGGATCAAAGCCTTATAACTGATTTGGCTAAAATCACTCTGCCAAAACAAATCATATACATCTAATTTATTACTATAAATCGAAGTATTCGGTAGCAGTGGAACCTCATAACTCACTTTTGTCCCAGCCACAAAACTATGCTGCCCAGCCTTACTCTCAAACTTGCCCCCCGTTGTGGGAAATATGCCATCCCCATTAATTTTCAGCTGTGAGCCACCCGCTGTCAGCACAATCTCTTTTGGACTGGTAATTTCAATCTTATCTTCGGTTGACATCAGCTTAATGACTTTACGGGCGATGGCTTCTATCGCATCATCCTGCGCCTGCAACTCCACTTTACCTTTGGCCGCATAAGCGCTAAAACCCTTTTGCGCGGCAAACAGGCTGATTTTATCCTGCGCATGACTGACAATATTTTTCTGCGCACTTAGATTAATTGAGCCTTGCGCACTTTGGGCAATGTCCTGAGAAGCTTGCAGCACAATATCTTCAGGCGTGGTCAAAGCAATGCCATTTGGCGAAGCCAGCAACATCAGCGCCTGCCTAAATAACCTGCCTTGCTCTTGCTGCTGCGGGTCAGGTGAATTTTCCAAGTCTTGGCTATAGCTTTCCATAAAGCCTTTTACATGCTCTAAAGCTTTGATCGGAGTAAAAATTTCAGGCTTGCCAAAACCGCCATCTTTCATTAAATCCTCCGGTTTAATCTTTATCTCTTCAATAATTTCCCCCACATCTTTCAATGCCTTCAGCGGGTCATCTTTCAGCTGGCTTTTTAAATTACCGATGCGCGCCTGCAGCTGTTCAGAACCATGATCTTCAAGATTTTGAATAATCTCCTTCAAATTATCAAAAGCGTCTTCAGCATCACCAAAATAGGCTTTAAATTGCTGCAACGTTCCTTTCGCATCTTGGGTAATTGAACCAAGATCCTGAATAAAGCCCTTGCAGTTTTTTAAAGCATTTAGCGGATCATTGCTTAAATCATTTTTAAATAAATTCAGCGTTTGCATGACCGCTTGTGAGGTATTTTTGATTTCTAAGGATTGAATCAGCTTAGGCAATCGTTCAATCACATTCAGCGCATCCGTTTTCTGCTTCACCGCAATGCTGCTGAGCATTTTCATGCTCTCATGTCCCTGATTCAGTAAAGATTGCGCCTGCGCCGCTTCCAAATGATCTGCAATCGCATTTTCCTGCGCATAAGTGCTGATCAGCATGCCTTTACCGGCACGTACGGCGCCAAAAGCATCTGTCCTGAGCTCAAACCCCTCACCGCGCCCATTGCTTTGTTCCTTATCTTTTGGATGGCTGAGATTACCCAGATTCAATTGTGTCGCCGCATGACTGCTTTGCAGCTGTGTGCTGATTTGTCCTGAAGTATCATCAAAACGCAGCTGGTTAAACCCGCTGCCGCCCACTTCCTGCGAGCGGATGCCGCTGAGCTTTTTGGTCTCCGGCAGCAGGCCTTTCATATCAAACATGGTCTGATGGCGTTCCGCTTCATGAATGCGCCCCACCACAAAAGGCCGGTCTACATCCCCTTCAAAAAAGTCGATCACCACAATTTCACCAATGCGCGGATGAAAACGCGCACCATAGCCTTCACCTGCCCAAGGAGTCAGCACATCTACCCAAGCAGAATCCGTGTCATTGTCATTGCTGCCCGCACCGCCATCATGTCCATGATCGTCACTGCGGGTGAAAGTAAAACGGACTTTGATCCGCCCCCAAGCATCCACATAAATGCTTTCGCCCTCAGGCCCCACCACTTTGGCGCGCTGCGGATAAGCCGGCGGCCGATGACGCAGAGGATCATATTCCGGGACGACTGCAATGCTGCGCCGCACCACATACAGTTCATTGGCTTGACGCTCATCGTTCAGCACTGGCCAGCGGCTGGCGCTAAGCAGCTGTTCCAGCTGGATTAAGATTTCTTTAGGCAAATTATTTTGATTGTAAAAAACTTTGCCTAAAATCAGGAATTCACGGTCTGAATCTGCATGCTGATCGATTTCAGGATGATCAGTCAGCTGAAACCAATACCCCACGTGGGCATCCCGCACACTGCTGACCGCTGTAAATGATTTAGACTGCAGCGCCTGATATTGGTTCAGCTGCTGATTGAGCTGCTCCAGCTGGCCTGAACCGGATGCTTCGGCTTGATCTTCACCCTTCAGATCTGCTGTCCACGCAGAACTGACGGTCCACACCTGCTCTAAACTTAAAGCTTCATTGTCCTGCTGGTCACTGTGCATATGGCTGCTCAGCAGAGGCGCTGACTGATCCTGCGCTAAAGCCTGCGCCTGCCAGCGCTGAGTTTGAATGGCGGTCGACTGTAAATAGCGCTGCGCTGTAAAACTGGTAACTGTATCCCGCCGCTCAGCCGCATGGCTGCGGTGAAAGCGAATGGAGCCGCGGTTCAGCACCTCAAAATCTGGATTGCTGTCAATTAAACGCAATTGCTGCGCCTGCATCGGCACAGCGGATGCCGCTACAATCAAATCCGCTTCATCAATCAGCCAATTAATGCCTTCACTGCGCCAAAGTCGGGTTAAAAAATCATAATCGCTTTCATTGGCCTGCATGACAAAAGGCCGCACCGCATATTCACGGCTCAGCCCATTCAAATTCAAACTCAGGCTGGACGCGAACAGCGCGCTTTTTTGCTGCCATTCGCTGAACAGCACCTCAGTAATGCCGCGCACGCTTTTATTCATAAAAACACGACTGTTACGCCGTTTGTGCCACAGCGCAGATGCATCTTCCACAACCAGTTTATAGACTGTCAGCGCGCCGTCGCTTTGCCCTTGACTTGCCCCCGTAATCACCCCCGTCATGCGGCACAGCTGGCCCAAGTCTGTGACTTGGTCAACCGCCGCCCTTCCGCCGATGAATTGCTTCAGCGGAATCTGCGCATTCGCGGAGAGGCAGATCAGCTCGGCGCGCAGGCCCTGATTAATCCGGTGCTCGCCTTCAATGCGCTGAATAAAGACTTGCGTATTGAGGATTTCATTTGAAAAATGAATATGAAGCGCGCGTTTTTGCACACTGAGGCCAAAGCTCTCAATTAAGGAATAAATATTTTTTAGCATCTTTATTTTTCTAATAAATTTATTTTATTTGTGCGCGCATTCTAAAAAATGCTGATTTTTTAGTCCAGTTATTTTTTCAGAAGCTGATCAGCGTTATGTAAATAATACCGCTGAATGCCCGCGCAGCGCTGTCGAAAACCGCAAAATAATCTGCCGCATTCCGCTTTGCGCATGAAAACGGGGCTGTTACACTGCTGATTCTCTTTAATTTAATCATGCTAAAAAGATGCTCAAGATTGAATCCAAACTCCCTGCGCAAGGCGTGACAATTTTCAGCGTGATGAGCGCTATGGCGCAGCGCCTGAATGCCTTAAACCTGTCACAAGGCTTTCCTGATTTTTCTGCGCCGCCCGCGCTGCTGGAGGCCCTAGCCAAAGCTGCCGCCGATGGATTCAATCAATATGCGCCGGGCGATGGCCTGCTGAATTTGCGTGAACAGCTGGCAACAACTTTTCTGCAGCGTGATCAGCTGATGATTGATCCCATGACAGAAATTACCATTACCCCAGGCGCGACCATTGGTATTTTCAGCGCTATTCAAGCGCTGGTGCATGCAGGCGACGAAGTGATTATTTTTGATCCCAGCTATGACAGTTATGCGCCCAGTGTGAAATTGGCGGGCGGACAGCCTGTTCATATCCCGCTGCAAACACCGGATTTTCAGGTAGATTGGGAAACTGTTAAAAATGCGATCAGCAGTAAAACCCGCATGGTCATAGTCAATACGCCGCACAATCCGACGGGCGCCATTTGGTCAAAACAGGATTGGCTGCAGCTGATAGACCTTATTCAGAATACAAATATTGCCGTGCTGTCAGATGAGGTTTATGAACACTTGGTCTATGACGGCCAGCGCCATTATTCCGCCCTGTCTTTTCCAGAACTGCGGGAGCGCAGCTTCGTGGTCGGTTCATTCGGGAAGACCTTCCATGTCACTGGCTGGAAAACCGGCTACTGCATTGCGCCGCCTACCTTGATGACGGTATTCCGCCAAGTCTATCAATTTACCAATTTCTGCGGTGTGACTCCTGTACAAATGGCTTTGGCCAATTTTATGGCATCGCATCCCGAGCATATTGCCGAACTGCCCGCGTTCTATCAGGCAAAGCGGGATCTGTTTAATTCCGGGCTGAAAAACTCACGTTTTCAATTTATTCCGTCACCCGGCACATATTTTCAAAATTTAGATTACAGCGCCATTCGCCCAGATTTGGACGACAGCGCAATGTGCCAATATCTGGCGGAACAGCATGGCATTGTGGCCATACCTGTCTCTGTTTTTTATCAGCAGCCGCCAGAAGATTTGCGTTTGATCCGCTTTTGCTTTGCTAAAAAAGATGAAACCCTGCGCCGCGCCGGGGAAATTTTATCCCGCGTTTAGAAACGGCTAAATCTTCATTTTTTCTTCTTAAATTCAGGCCTGAGTTACTTTAGAACTAAGGCTTTTTTAAGAAATTACTGTTAATGTCAGCATTATTCAATAAGCATCATAATAATACGGTATAAAATTTTATATGACTGAACACCAGCCCATTAACGGTCAACAAACACTTTGGAAATCCTTTCTGATTTTCCTTGTGCCGCTGATCGCCACCAATATTCTGCAAAACCTGTCAGGAACGGTGAATACCGTATTTGTCGGTCAGATGCTCGGTGTACATGCCATTGCGGCCGTTTCAGTCTTTTTCCCGATCTTATTTTGCCTGATGGCGTTTGTTATTGGCCTTTCAGCAGGCGCGACCGTGTTGGTCGGACAGGCGTGGGGCGCTAAAAATATTGAAAAAGTGCACAGCGTGGTCGGCTCAACCCTGTTCATGACGCTCATTGGCGGCAGCTTTATTGCTTTTCTCGGGGTAGTTTTTGCTAAATATATACTGCTGGCGCTGGGCACTGATGAAGAGGTGCTGCACCTGTCTATTCCGTATGTGCAATGGATGCTGGCAGGCAGTCCGCTGCTGTTCGTCTACATTATCTACACCTCCATTCTGCGCGGCGTCGGCGACAGCACAACCCCGCTGATTGCGTCCGGCATGACGATTGGCACCGGCCTGATCATTACCCCCGTACTGATCGCCGGTAAATTCGGCCTGCCCAAACTGGGCATTATTGGCCCAGCCATTGCGACAACCGTCGGTTTCAGCATTGCCCTGATCTTTTTATATTTTTATCTGAATAAAAAAAATCATCCGCTGCGCCCGGATGCCGCTTTGCTCCGCCATGTCCGCTATGAGCCTGAACTGAGTAAAATCATTCTGCGGCTGGGCGTTCCAACCGGAATTCAGATGGTGACCACCTCTGTGGCAGGACTGGTGATTGTCGGGCTGGTCAACCGTTACGGCGCAGATGCCACCGCGGCTTACGGTGCGGTGAATCAGGTGCTGAACTACATTCAGTTTCCGGCATTGTCCATTGCGATTGCAGCCTCTATTTTCGCCGCTCAAGCGATTGGCGCCGGCAAGTCCGATTTGCTGAACAAGGTCAACCGCACCGCGCTGACCATGAACGTTCTGTTCACCGGCACATTGGTTATTCTGGCCTATTTATTTTCTAAGTATTTAATGGCGCTGTTCATTACCGATCCGCAGGTCGTTGTTCTGGGGCAAGAACTGCTGTTCATTGTGCTGTGGTCGATCATGTTTTTTGGCGCCAGCGCCATCTTTGCCTCCATCATGCGCGCCAGCGGAACAGTGACTGTGCCGATGATCATCAATATTGTGGCCATTTTGCTGATTGAAGTGCCGTGCGCTTATTTATTCAGTGAATGGTGGGGGCTTAAAGGCATTTGGTATGCCTATGCGCTGGCCTTTGTCTGCCTCTGTCTGATGCAAGGGCTGTATTACCACTTGGTCTGGAAAAAGAAAGCCATTCAAGCGCTGATTTGAACCGGCGGATTCTTCCAGCCAGCAAACAGCATGGCTTGATGAAAAAAAAATACGCTGATGTTTCAGATAAGCACTGCAGGATTTGTGCTGTATTTTTTCACGCAAAGCAGCGTTCCTGCTGTTTAATTTTAAACACTTATTTATTTTATTGATTTTAATCAATTGATTTAATTGAATAAAATAATTGGCATAAAACTTGTTCTATTGAGTTATGAAAATATTCATAACTCAGGAAAAACAATGTCAAAACGTCAAATTAAGCTTGGTGCATTTATTCCAGCCACCTCACAGCATGCCGCCGGATGGCGCCATCCGGAATCCCGCCCTCACGATCACCTCAATCTTGACTACTTGATTGAACTGGCCAAAACAGCAGAACAGGGATTATTTGACGCCTACTTTTTGGCCGATGGCCTGTCTGTGCGCTGGGGTTCGGCTGCCGAAGGCGAACTGGGCCTTGGCGATAAAGGAGTCGGCTTTGAGCCGGTCACGCTATTTGCAGCCCTCGCAGCGGTGACTAAAAACTTAGGCTTCATTGCGACCGCCTCTACAACCTACGAAGACCCCTACATTCTGGCCCGGAAATTTGCCTCTTTAGACCATATCAGCAAAGGCCGGGCTGCATGGAATGTGGTCACCACCGCATCAGCGGATACGGCGCGCAACTTCAGCCTTGAACAGCACCCAAACCCGAAGCACCGCTATGAACGCGCCGATGAATTTATTGAGGTCACTCAAAAACTGTGGGATTCATGGGAAGATGATGCCTTTATTTATAATAAGGAAAGCGGTCAATTTTTCCATGCGAATAAAAATCATGAACCGCAGCACAAAGGCAAATACTTTGAAGTACAAGGCGCTTTGAATGTCTCCCGCCCGCCGCAAGGCTATCCCGTGATTGTTCAGGCTGGGCAATCTGAAGATGGCCGTGAATTGGCTGGAAAATATGCCGAGGTGATTTTTACAGCACAGCAAAATTTAGCCGATGCGCAGGAATTCTACCGCGATGTCAAAAGCCGTTTGCTGAAATACGGGCGCCATGCAGATGATTTAAAAATCATGCCGGGGGTATCCATTTTTGTTGCCAAAACTGAACAGGAAGCGCAGGAAAAATATGAATTGCTGAACAGCCTGATCCATCCCAAAGTCGGATTAGCATTGCTGTCTGGGCTTTCTGGAGGCATCAACTTGTCTAAATTTGATTTGGATGCGCCTTTTCCTAAAATTGAAGACAGCGATATCAATTTCTCCAGCCGCCAGCAAATGATGATTGATATTGCCCGTAAGCACAATTTCACCATCCGCCAGCTGTATCAATATATTGCCTCTGCGCGCGGGCACTGGACCTTGGTCGGCACACCGGAGCAAGTGGTCGATCAGCTGCAGGAATGGTTTGAAAATGACGGCGCCGACGGCTTTAATATTCTGCCGCCGACGACGCCAGCCGGCTTAAATGATTTTGTACAATTTATTGTGCCCGAATTGCAGCGGCGCGGCTTGTTCCGCACAGCCTATGAGGGCGCAACCTTGCGTGAAAACTTAGGCTTAAAGCGCCCGGAAAATCAGTATGTCATTCAGCAAAAAGCGGAACAGGCCTCCTAAACTGCAATGAAAACGCCCGCTTCGGCGGGTATTTTTTGCACAAACATTTAGATCCAAAAGCGTTTTAAAGATTACTGCATGCCGCATTGTACCTAGCCGGCCTGCTTCAGCGCTGAGATGCGGCAATGAAAAAGCCTGCAAATGCAGGCTTTTTTAGTGGTTAATATCCGTTAAAACGCAAACTGATAGTCTGAAAATTGTTTTGCTGCCGGCTGAATCAGCGCATCTTTTACGGTATCTGTAAAATCCAGCAAAATATTATTTTTAAGATTGGTCAGCCGGACATCCTCGCGCTTGCGCGGATGCGCGACCGGCACATCCACTATGCGCTTTATCCGTCCCGGATGCGGCTGCATCACCACCACCCGGTCGCCTAAAAATACCGCCTCTTCCACATCATGCGTCACAATAATCATGGTGATTTTTTCTGACTGCCAAATCCGCTGCAGCTCATCCTGCAAATTCTGCCGCGTCAAGGCATCTAAAGCGCCAAAGGGTTCATCCAGCAGTAAAATCTGCGGGCGGTTGACCAGACTGCGGGCAATGGCAACCCGCTGATTCATCCCGCCCGAGAGCTGGGATGGATACGCATCTTTAAATGCAGAAAGCTTTACCAGTTCTAAATGTTCATCAATCAGCAGGTCTTCTTCAGCCCGGCTTAAATTGCTTTGATGCAGCGCGACCCGAATATTTTCTTTGACACTCAGCCAAGGAAATAAGCGGTGATCCTGAAATACAATCCCGCGGTTCAGGCTGGTGCCATAAATCTTTTTGCCATCGACCAGAATGGCGCCTTGATATTGCTGCTCCAGCCCGACCAGCAGCCGCAGCAGTGTGGATTTTCCGCAGCCGCTGCTGCCGACAATACTGATGAATTCACCGGGCTGAATATCTAAATTAATGCCTTCCAGCACTTTTAGGTCATCATGATTCTGCGTCACATAGCTTTTGTCTAAATGCTGAATAGACACAGCTCCCGCCTGTTGATTGCTCATGGCTCAATCCTCTTTACCGTGAAGCGCGGCTGACTACAGCTTGGCTAAAGAAACTTCTGTCGATTTAATCAAGACCACCACTTCTGAACCGATTTTCAATTCCAGATCTTTCACTGAACGGGTGCTGATAATGGAGGTAAAGATTCCGGCTTTGGTTTCTACATTTATTTCTGAAACGACATCGCCTTCAACGATTTCATGAATTACGCCTTTAAATTGGTTGCGCACATTAATTGCTGTAATTGTCATTATATTTACTCTGCTGTTTATGATGCCTTTAATATAAAATATTTTATTCAAATCATTTATCTTGATTTAATATTTAGTTATCGCTGGTATATTTATCTTTTTATTTTATATATTTTTCAAAAAACAAGTTATCCAGCAAAATGATAATGAAATACGCTTTTATTATTTAATAAAGCCATATTTATATTCCATGATGGCAAATATTTTAAAAACCAGAATTCAATAATATGTCTGTTTTAAGCTATCCCAGCCTCAGTGCTGCAGCCCGCTTGGCTCGGGCAACTGCAACAGTGTTTGAAGACCCCGTCTCTCAAGCGCTTTTAGAGCGGATTAAGCAAATTGCGCCGAGCAATGCCAATGCCTTGATTATTGGGGAAACAGGTACAGGCAAAGAGCTGGTTGCCCGGCAAATTCATGATTTAAGCGAACGTGCGAAAGGCCCGTTCATCGCAGTCAATTGCGGCGCTTTAACTGAAAGCTTGGCCGAAAGCGAACTGTTCGGCCATGAAAAAGGGGCATTTACCGGCGCCATCAGCCAGCGCATCGGCTGGTTCGAAGCTGCGCATAACGGCACCTTATTTTTAGATGAAATTGGCGACTTATCTTTTGCCATGCAGGTGAAATTGCTACGGATTCTGCAGGAAAGGGAAATTATCCGCGTGGGTTCGCTGAAGCCCATCCGGATCAATGTGCGGATTATTGCCGCCACCAATATTGATTTGGAACAGGCTGTTTCAGAAGGAAAATTCAGGGAAGATTTATTCTACCGCCTGTATGTCGCGCTATTGCGGATTCCGAAGCTCACCGACCGTAAAGGCGACATTCTGCCTTTGGCCAAGTTTTTTGTCGAACGCTATCAGACGGATCCGCATGCAACACCGCTGCGCATCAGCCCGCTGGCATCTAAAAAACTCATTCAGCACCGCTGGCCGGGGAATATCCGCGAACTGGAAAACACCATTCATCATGCAGTTGTCGTGAGTCAAAATGGCCTGATTGAGCCTGAGGATATCAGTTTCTCCAATCTGCAGTATGCGCAATTTAAAGCCGTCAATACTTTGCTGACGGCAGAATCCAGCAGCAAGGCTCTGCTTCCGAATATTCAAGCCTCCCTGGATGCGCAGCTGCTGTTGCAGCAGACTTTTCAGCACCTCTTCCAAGCCTCCCGGCAATTGCCGGAGCTGAATATCAATGAATTGATTGAAGAGCAGTTTATTCGCAGCGCTTATGAATTTTGCCAATTCAACCAAGTCCATACAGCAAAACTGTTAGGCGTCACCCGCAATGTGATCCGTACACGCCTGATTAAATATGGCCTGCTTTAAAATACGTATCGCCATTTAAACAAATTCATAAAATATTTAATTATATTCTCATAGATAAATCTTAATTCAATTGAATATTATTTTTTCTATTCACCAATATTTAACTTTTTAAAAATTCAGTTCAGCCTCTATTGACCAGATATAAAAAAACAGCATTTTTGAGCGCTGTTTTTTTATATCTAACCACGTTATTCAATCGGGCTTTTTTTCCATGCAGTAAAATATTTTTCTATGCCCAATAAAATATAGTTAAAGCTCAACCCAACCAAAGTAATCACAAGGATGCCGACAAACATTTGCGGAATTTCAAAGCTGTATTGTGAATAAATAATCAGATAGCCCAGCCCCGCCTTAGCGCCAAACATTTCAACAGCAACCAGCGCCAGAATAGAAATGGCGCCCGCCAAGCGGATACCGACAAAAATGGTCGGGACAGAAGCCGGCAAAATCACCTTTCTGAACAGCTGATGCGGCTTTAAGCCCATGGTGCGCGCAGACTTAATCAAAAGCGGATCTACCGTCTGTACGCCAGTAATGGTATTCAGCAGAATGGGCCACGTGCACGCGTAAACCAGCAGGCTGATTTTCGACGCTTCGCCAATGCCTAAAAATAGAATGAATAAAGGCATTAAAGCCAAGGCCGTGGTGTTCCGGAACAGCTCCAATAAAGGATTCAAGGTTTCCGCGACCAGTTTATACCAGCCGATAATTAAGCCGAGGGGAATGGCAATGATCAGCGCCAGCACAAAGCCAATAATAGAGCGGCTGATGCTAGCAATAAAATGTGTGCCCAGCTGGCCGCTTTGAAACAGCTGCCAAGCGGTATCCAGCACCACGGACAGTGGCGGCAGAAATGCAGGGCTGACAGCGCCTGAACGCGGCAGTATTTCCCATAGCAAAAAAAATAGCACAATCGCGAAGGTACGTTTAAAAAGACTGCTGAGCCATGTAAGCTGCAGCCGGGGTTTAATCGGGCTATACGTTTGCGTATAGCTGACCGCCTGTTTTGTCGATGACATAATTCTATTCCTTCATTTTAATTAGTTATGGGCAAGCTGCTTATCTTTTTCGAGGGCTTGCGCCTTGATGACTTCTTCGCTCAAAAGCGACCAGATTTTATGGCGGATTCTGCCGTACTCAGCGGTAGAGCGCACATCCTCGCCCGAGCTTTGCAAGCTGGCTGGAATTTCAATAATTTCTTTAATCCGTCCCGGTCTGGACGTCATAATGGCCACTCGCTGGCTTAAATAAATCGCTTCATCAATGCTGTGGGTAATAAAAACAATGGTTTTTTTTGAGGCTTGCCAAATTTTAATCAGCTCTTCCTGCAGTGTTTCCCGGGTTTGCGCATCCAGCGCTGCAAAAGGCTCATCCATCAGCAGGATTTCCGGCTCATAGGCCAAGCTGCGCGCAATAGCCACCCGCTGTTTCATGCCGCCAGACAGTTCATTGGGATAATGCTTTTCAAAGCCGGACAGCCCCACCAGCTTTAAATAATAGGAAGCTTTTTCGCGGCGGATTTTTGCCCCAATGCCTTTGGCTTCTAAGCCGAATTCGATGTTTTCCAGCGCTGTCAGCCATGGGTAAAGCGCATATTGCTGAAAAACAATGCCCCGGTCCAAACCGGGCTGGGTAATTTGCTTGCCGCTCAGCAGAATTTGGCCGGAAGACGGCTTGGTCAACCCGGCAATCAAATCCAATAAGGTCGATTTACCGCAGCCGCTCGGGCCGACAATCGACACAAACTCACCTTCTTGAATATCTAAAGTGACATTTTCAACCGCCACAAATTCAGGTTTGTAGTTTTTGCTGCTGGGATGGTTCTGTGCAGGAAAAACTTTCCGCACATGATCTAAATTTAATGCACTGGTCATCATTATTTTCCTTCTTCATTCTTTTTTGCCGCATAGGGATTAAATGCATTGCTGTATAAGCGGCTGACATCGATTTGGCCCGGTTTTAACTTGTGCTCTTTTTCCAGCGCATCAACCCAAGGCTGGAAATCTTCATTTTTTTGAACCCCGCCTACTGCATGAACTCCCGTACCGGTGTAATAAGGAATTAATGCCATGGTTTCGTTGCGCTGGCGCTTGGCGATAATGCTTTCCATCCGCGCAATGATTTGCGCTTTTGGCGTATGATGCAGCCACTCCTGCGCGCGCGCCACACCGCTGACAAATTGGCCGGCAATATCAGGATTCTGCTCAATAAAATCACGGCGCATTGAGAAGCTGCCCGCTGTAAATGGCCCATATAAATCAATGTCCTTGAATAAGCTTCGGACACCGCCATTTTTTAAAGCGCGCTTCTCTAAGATGCCGGAAAATACCGCGATATCAATTTGTCCATTGCGCAGCGCCTGCTCTGAACTGACCGGCGGGAGCATAATCAGTTCCACTTGCGCAATTTCCTGATCCGTTAATCCATGCCGGGCTAAGTAGTCTTTCACCACAAAGTCGTAATGCGCGCCAAAAGCATTGACTGCGACTTTCTTGCCGATAAAATCCCGCGGATGGCGGATTGAACTGCCGTCTAAGACATAAAATCCCACATTCTGCTCGGCATCACTGCCATAGGAAGCGACTACCGGCACCACGTCCAGCCCCGCAGCGGCCACTTTGACAACCGCCCCATTGAATGCGCCGGCAAAATCCACATCGCCGGCCACTAAAGTCAGCAGATCTTGCGGCCCGCCCTGAACAGTGCCGACATAATCCAGTTTCACATCGCCCAAATAGCCCAAGTCCTGCGCCAGTTCAGGCAAAGACACCAAGCCGGGATAGCTCTGATAGCGCAGCTGCTTGACTGCAGCTTGAGGGCTTTCGGCCGGCTGCAGGCTGCAACCCGCCGCAATGCCGCCGCTGATGAGCAATCCAATGAGCGCTTTATGCCACAATGCTGGAAATATTGTTTTCATGGCTTTCCTCCCGATCCTGCCCGCTGCCAGCGCAACAGATGGCGTTCAATCCGCGCCAGCCCCGCATTCAGCAGCACACCCACACAGCCAATGGCCAGCATGCCTAAAATAATCAGAGGCACATTGAATTGTTCACGGCCTCGAATCACTAAATTCCCGAGGCCCGCGCCATAATTCGCCAGCAGAAACTCAGACCCGACCGTCGCCAGCCACGCAAAAATCAGCCCCAGCTGAAGGCCGACAAAAATTTGCGGGCCAGCTGCAGGTAAAATTAATTTCCGGTAGGCGTACGCTTTAGGAAATTGATAAACCTGCCCAACTTCACGGTATTTCGCTGAAATGCTGCTGACGCCTTCCAAACTGTGCAGCGCGACGGGATAAAATACCGAGAAGGTAATAAATAAGATTTTTGCCCCATTGCCATAGCCGAAGAAGGTGGAAATCAGCGGCAGCCAAGCAAAAAGAGAAATTTGCCGCAAAATGTTGAACCCTGGCGCAAAAAACCAATTCACCCATTTAGATGTTCCTAAGGCGACACCGAAAGCCACACCCAAGCTTGCGCCAAGCGCATAGCCAATCAGATTTCGGCTAACGCTGGCAGCAAGGCCTTGCCAAAAATCGGCTTGTGCAAGCGTATGCAGTGCACTGGCCAGCACATTCCAAGGTGACGGTATCAGCTTAGGGTCAAGCCAAGCCTGCGCAGAGGCGGTGCTCCAAAGCGCAATAAAAAGGGCTGGAATCAGCAGCGCTTGACTGACGGCTGCAATTTTTGCTTTCCAAACCGGAGCAGCGTGCGGCAATCGGTTCTCAACAATAATATTTGTCATTTTCAGCTCCTTACCCGGCTTGCATAGAAACGGGCAAGCCGTTCAGCCAGCGCTAAAGCGCTGTCCAGAATGAATCCAGTCAGGCCCACCAAAATAATGCCCATGTACACAATATCCATTTGCATCAGCTGTCGGCCCCAAACCATCAGGAAGCCAATTCCTTCACTGCTGGCAAGCAGTTCCACAAACACCAGCGCCAGCCATGCCTGCATAATGCCTTGGCGCAGCCCGCTGATTGCGGCCGGCAAACTCGCTGGCAAAATCACTTTGCTGAAGCTTTGCCAAGGTGAAAACTGATAAACGCGCGCAACTTCCAGCCAGCGCTCAGGAACTTGCTGAATGCCTTTGAATACGGCAATCATGACCGGCGGCACCACAGCCAACGAAATGGCGGTGATTTTTAACGCTTCATCAATTCCTAAAAAAATCATCAGCAGCGGAATCCAGCCAATAATAGGAAATTGCGCTAATAGCTGAATGCTGGGCAGCACATAACGCTGCGCAGATTCAGATAAAGCGAACCAAATCCCCAGCCCCAATCCGGCACTGCCGCCCAGCAGGACACTCCACAAAATACGCTGAGCGCTGATCGCAAAATTGCTTTGCAAATCCCCCGATTGCCATAATTCAGCCGTGGTTGACCACACCAGCTGCGGCGAAGGCAGAATTTGTTCCGGCAGCCATTGCTGCAGCGCGGCGATATGCCAAATACACAGAACAAGCGCAGGCAAAGCAGCTCCGCACATCAGTTTCACGGCGTGAAAGAAGTACGGTTTAAATTTATTGAAGGCGCTGCGGTCACTTTGCCAAGTTACCGGCTGCGCCTCGATTTGAGATAGGCTCATGGCTCTTGCCTCTGTAATTGAGTGGATGGTTCTTGTTGTAAAAATTGCTGAAAGCTCAGGTTGCGGAATACAAAAAATGTCAGGCATAAAAATGTGATGCCGATGGGCGCAAATAAATTCTGCAGCCCCAGCTGCTGACCGAACATCGCGCCGGCGATGCCGCCCAGCAGGCCGCCTGCAGGGCCGACCATGGCCAGCAATGGCGATATTTTGCTCATGGACGTCTGTTCACCGACTTTGGCAAAAGACATGAAATTGGCAATATGCAGCATGCCCAATCCAAGGCCAAGCGCTACACTGGCAGGCCACAGCCACAGCACTTGCTGCGCAAAACTCAGGCTGATGAGGGCAAAACTGATCAGGCTGAGGCCAATTACATAGAATTTGTGATAGCCTGCAATTTCAGCTAAAGCGCCTAGGCTGAACAGGCTGCCGACGAAGACAATGCCCTGCACTGTCAGCAGCATGACCGCTAAGGATTCCTGCAGCTGAAAGTTTTGAATCGCAATCACCACAATAAAAAAACCAAAATAGTTATTCGCGATATTGCTCATGAACTCCAGGCTGCACACCGTGCGCAAATGCGGATGGGTTTTGATTAATTTCAGCGGCTCTGCAATTTCAGCCCAAGTCAATTTCTGCAATGCAGCAGCCGGTCTCGGCTGCCGGCTGAAGCAGACAGGCGCAAAAACCATGGCCGTGAGAAACAGCGCGGCCACTGCATAAAAAGCGCCGTGATAGCCAGCATGCTCAATCAGAAGCACGGTCAGTGCAGGCGCAATCAGGAAAAAACCCATCATATGCGAACCGCGGAACCAGCCGGCCTTTGCTGGCCCTAAGCGCCTTAAGTTGCTCAAAAATACCGTATGGATGGAAACAAAACGCATCGGCAATACAAAACTGACCAATGCCGTTAATGCCAGCAAATACCATGCGCTGGCGGACAGCGATTGCAGGCTGTACAGCGCCGCGCCGATCAGGCTGCCCAAAGAGAAAATACGCAAAGAGCCGAAACGCTGCACCATGACGCCGACGGGCAAAGCCATAAACAGCAGGCCGATGCTTTGCGCCGCGGCAATTAAGCCCAGCTGCAGCGCCGTCGCCTGTATATGAACGGCATACAGCGAAGTCAGCACACGCGCCACGCCGACCCCTAAGCCAGCTAAAATTGTCAGCACAATAAAGCTGCTGGCAAATTTAAAACTCAGCGGTTCAAGCACTGGCGAATTTTCTACTGGCATCATTCCCCTACCCCTTATTTCGGCTGGCCTTTGGCATTAAATTCCGTCCAATAGCCTTGCAGGTTCAGCTCTTTCAATGCATTGTTCAAATACTTCGGCTCATACCATGTTTTGGTTTCCACATCCCGGCGAATCAAACGGTTGGCTTTGGCAATGCGTACAGCGTCATCAATTTGCGCATGATGAAATTCATCCAATAATGGATTGACGCGGTTTTTTAACGGCTCGCCGTCAAAGTCTTTTTTATAATCGACAAATGGAATGCCGCTTTGCGCCCAAAGTTTGTATTGCGCCGTGCGGTTGGCTTCATCTGAGCTCCATCTCGCCTGCTTGACTAGGGTGGTAACGACGCGCTGCACAATGTCCGGATACTGCTTCTCAAAACTTTCCGTAACCCAAAAACTCGACAGCGGCGACACCGTGCGGTCATTGATCGTCACTAAACGCTTTGCAACACCGCGGGCTTCCAAACTCCACGGCGAGGTAATCGTTGCATCAATATCGCCTGTGGCCAGCGCAGTCCGTGCAGAATATCCATCCTGACTGATGATGCGCAGATCTTTATTGCTTAAGCCGTTTTTGGCCAGCACACGCTCCAGCACAATTTGCCCATTGGTGCCTTTAAAGTTAGAGAATTTCTTTCCTTTCAAATCGGCCAGTGTTTTGGCTTTTGAATCTGAAGGCACAACCACATACACAGGCCCAAAACGGCCTGTACTCAGCAGCAGCTTGGTTTTAAGCCCTGTGGAACGGCCAACAATAGAGGGCAAGTCGCCATGAAGCGCAAAATCGACTTTGCCGTTGGCTAAAGCCTCATTGGTTGCCGGGCCGGCGCCGGGGAAAAACAGCCAGGTGACTTTAATGCCGTCTTTTTTAAATTCCTGCTCAAGCACACCGCGCGCTTGCGCGCTGGCAACATAGCTGCTGCCCACACGCGGCTTGCCGCCTTCACCAGCGCTGGAAACTGAAATGCGGATCTCTTTCGGCGCTGCAGCTTGAATGTGAATGCTGATGCCCAATGCCGAAAGCGCCAGAAAAGCTGCGGTAATTTTTTGAGAAAATGTCTTCATTGTTAAATAGCCTGTATATAAAAATTAAAATGTGTACTGAACTTGAGCCTGCAGCTCATTCGTGTCTTTTTGATTCGCTGTTTCAATGTCAAATAAATAGTGATTCAGCTGCAGCTGCAGCTTGGTGGTTTGCGCAAAGAAGAAATTCAAGCCCAGTGAATGAATGTCATATTCACCGGTGCGGCCGCTGGCGGCATCCAAATAGTCTTTTTGATTTTTATTTGGATTGAAGCGGTCAAAGCGGTAATAGCCCTGTATCGACTTGGGCCAGAAATCGTCAAACTTGGCATTGGATTTAATGCTGTTATAGAACTGATCGCCCAGCGTATAGAACGCAGTAAAGGTATGGCCTTCCGATTTGGCCTGTTTAATCTCAGTATTGGCCGTATCGACATAATCTGTTTTGCCTTGCAGATATTCATACGTCACGCCGAATGGCGCATGGTTGTAATAGACATCAAATCCTAAACGGTCACGTTTCGCTTTACTGTCGCTTAAACCTGCCCCAGTAATTTTCGCTTCGCCTTTAATATAGGAAGCGCCGAATTTCAGCTCGCGGAAAATGCTGGCGTAGTCCACAGGCAAAGTGAATGCCGCGCGTCCAATATAGTCTTTGCCGTTATTGTCATCGGACTTATTGCTGCCATTGCCATTGGTCACACCCAGCGCGTATTCAAACAATGGAGCCCGGTAATTCGAACCGAAATCTACAAACGGTTTCACATCGCCGCGCACAATAAAGCCATTTTGCCGGGTAAATAAGCCCAAGTATGTCGGCGCCGCAGCTGTAGTGATGGTTGGACGCAAATCTTCAGGGGACTGCACATCCAGACCAAACGGCAATAGCTGCTGGCCCAAAGTGAAATTCAGCTTGGGCGTTTCCAAGCCTGAGTTGGTCGAAAATGCGTTATAGCGGATAAAGGCATCCAGCAAGTTGAAATTGCTGTTGTTGCTGCCGTCATTGCGCTTGCCGTAGCCAAATGACAATTGATAATCCAGATTTTTGCCTTCGTTATAGTCCCGGAATAAATTGCCGCGTATCCCAATCAGCGCTGTCCCGATATCAAAAGTCGATTTGTTGGCACCGACCACACCATTATTGTCCTGAGTATTCGCGCGCAGCTGTACGGTGCCATACAGTGTTGCATCCCGGGTAGACTTCACCGTTTGACGCTCATATTGGCGTGACTGGTCATATTTATAATTTTCCAAATCACTTTTCAGGCCATCCACATCATCCGACGTTGCCGCTAAAACCGTCTCTTCAGCGGCTTCATCAGCGCTGATGCCGCCGTCCTGCTGCGCATCCGCAGTGCTTTCAGCCCACGCCGTTTTTGCTGCAGGAACCGCTTTTTGCTGCGATGCCGCTTCAACCGCATTGACACGCTGCTGCAAAGCTTGAATCTGCTGTTTTAGCCCCACCAACTCCTGATCCAAAGATGCATTCTGAGCAAGGCTATAGGTTGACGTCGTGCTCAGGATCAATCCAATCGCAGCAGTTAAAGTGTGTCTTTTCATTCTCAATTTCACCTCAAAATTTATTCAAAAAGCAAAGTTCCCCCTACCCCGCGCCAAACGCGGGATTCATCATGACAGGGGGAATAAATGTGTGTTATGCAGCCCAGTTTTTCTGCAGCTTCTGCTCGACCTGCGTGCCTTTAAAGAAGTCCGGATTATTGGCGGTATAAAAACTGTAAGGGTGATCAAAAACCAAGGCTTTAAAATCCTCTTCGGTGATTGCGCCTTCACGCACCAAATCGTAGGCTTCAGCAAGCGGTTCAGTCAGTTCAGGAACATCCCAATGTCCTGAATCAGAGGAATACAAGGCATGCACTTTTTTGCCGAACGGGTTGCCCTTCGGATTCAGCGCCCCAACGATCGTGCGGTCATCCGCTTCATTGCCAAGAGATCAAAGCCATTTTTTTGAATCAGGTAAATAAGAAAGTCGAGCGGCCCTTCGAAATGTTCTAAAAGAATTTCAAATGCGGCGGGAGGAATGTAGAGATCCTCTGGAATTGTATCTTGCCATTCATCCAAAACACGGATGTGTGCAGAGATTTCCATTGGTTCATGGACGGTTTGATTCATTGCAGTTTTAGGCCACGCGAATTTTCAAAAGCATGAAAAAGCTATTTCAAATCAAATTAAAAGCGCAATCG
>NZ_LUAW01000031.1 GCF_001605895.1 Acinetobacter pragensis | reverse complement strand
TTTWSTTSRMSCRKMAKRMKSMAGACGGGHHAGTYGKATTAAAASKGGRTAKGKACACGGTTTGGTACGTGATGGCGAAGGTCAGAAGATGTCTAAATCTAAGGGCAACGTGCTTGACCCACTCGACTTGATTGACGGTGTGGATCTTGAAACCTTGGTACAAAAACGTACCACTGGTTTAATGAACCCGAAACAAGCATCAAAAATTGAGAAATCAACGCGTAAAGAATTCCCAGAAGGTATTCAGTCTTACGGTACAGATGCGGTTCGTTTCACATTCTGTGCGCTTGCGAACACAGGCCGTGACATTAAGTTCGATATGAAACGTGTTGAAGGCTACCGTAACTTTGCCAACAAAATCTGGAACGCAACGCGTTTCGTGATGATGAACTGCGAAGAGCAAGTGATTGGGCAAGAAGCTCGCCAAGACCTTTGGGAATTGCCTGAACAATGGATCGTAAGCCGTCTGCAAAAAGCGGAAGCTGCGGTACACCAAGCATTTGCAACCTACCGTTTAGACTTAGCAGCGCAAGCGATTTACGAGTTCATTTGGAATGAATACTGTGACTGGTATGTAGAGCTGACTAAGCCAGTTCTAAATGACGAAAACGTATCGGTTGAGCGTAAAGCTGAAGTGCGTCGTGTTCTTCTTTCTGTGATGGAAGCGTCTTTACGTTTGGCTCATCCGTTGATGCCGTACCTAACAGAAGAAATCTGGCAAACGCTTGCACCGAAGTTAAACATTTCGGGCGAAACGATTATGCTTGCGGCGTACCCTGTTGCTGACCAAGCAAAAGTAAATGAGCAAGCTGAAGCAGATATGCAATGGCTGCAAGGTTTGATTGGTGCGGTGCGTAATATCCGTGGTGAGATGGGCTTAGGCAATGCGCGTTTGTTGCCTGTTCTTCTGCAAAACACCACTGATGCTGAAAAAGCGCGTATTGACCGTATTGAACCGTTGTTTAAAGCATTGGCAAAAGTTGAAAGCATTACTTTCCTTAGCGATGCTGAACAACCACCATTGTCTTCTTCATCTGTAGTGGGTCATGTGTCTGTATTCGTTCCAATGAAGGGTTTAATTGACCCGAAAGCGGAATTAGGCCGTCTGCAAAAAGACTTAGACAAAGTGCAAAAACAGCATGACCAGATTGCCACTAAACTGGGCAATGAAGGTTTTGTAGCGAAAGCACCTGCTGCTGTGGTTGAAGGCGAGAAAATAAAACTTGCTGAGTTTGCTGATCAGTTAGCGAAGATTAAAGCGAATATGGAGCAAATTGCAGCGCTTTAATTTATTGCTAAATTATTAAAATACAAGCTAAAATCCCCTCATCATTGAGGGGATTTTTAATGCCAATACTATATAGCTTAGAACAAAATAAAAGCTCTCTTAAATTTATTGATGATGATTTCAAACTACACGATAAAAATGTATATACTTTTTTAGTAGGCAAAAACTCTGTTGGAAAAAGTAGGCTTTTAAGAAGTATTATAATTCATGCTCTTGAAGAAAACAGATTTAATCAAATTATAGCTTTATCTAATACCCAATATCATAAATTCCCCTCATATCGTGAATTACCAAGTAAAGATATTTTTATTAATAGTAAATATATCAGACTAGCGTTTGAGGCTCGAACACCAATGTTTACAAGTGGATATGATTATAAAAAAAGAAATAATTATATTAATCCACAATTAGAATATATATTTAATTTCTTCGAAAAATACGAAATTAGATTCCGCAGAAACATAAGCACTAACCTTAACTTTACTCAATCTATTGAGGAATTTATAACCAAATCCTCTTTGAAAGAAAAAAATTATTATAACCTACTTACTATTCTCGATTTTTTGAAACTTGATCACTATGTTAAATGTTCTTTACTACCAATACACGGCTTTTCAATAAATGAAATTATTGAAAAAATTGAGAAGTATTTCCAAGAATCAAAAGATATCACTATTGAAGAGTTTGAGATTTTTCGAAATTTACGTGATAGCTTACATGATGTTAAGAGTTTAAAAACTTTTGATTTACTTCATTTAAGTACGTTCGAATTAAAAAGTATATCATTATTAATAGAATTAGGATTAGTAAGAGTACATAAGGTTTCTTTTTCTAAAGATAAAAATATATTTAATTATAGTGATTTAAGCTCCGGAGAGCTTTCAGTTTTAAGCTTAATTTTGGGACTAACAGCTACTATTACAGATGACTCATTAATCTGTATAGATGAACCTGAAATAAACTTACATCCTCAATGGCAAGAAAAAATAATCGAATTAATCGAACTAGTTTCAGAAAATTATTATGGTTGTCATTTTTTTATTGCTACCCACTCACCTCAATTAATTTCTGGAATTAAAGAAAATAACAGTTTTATTTTAGACTTATCAAATAATCAGTTAAAAAATATAGATTCATTTAAAAATAGATCTTCAGATTTTCAATTATCTGAGATTTTTAATTTCCCCGGAAACAACAATGAATACTTAATCAGAAAGTTAATTATTATTTTAAATAAATTAAATACTGAAATTGATTTCCACCTAGATGAAGAAAGTAAATCTCTGCTCGAAAACTTAAAAAAATTAATTAAATATGAAAAAATAGATAAAGAAGACAAAGTATTTATTCTATTCAATCTCATAGCTAGCTATAGAGGATGAAATGGAAATTTTTTTAATCCCCACAGAACTTAAACCCTTTGTAGATAGCTACGACAATATAAACTATCAGTTATGGAATGATGAAGAAAATAATAATGTTAAGAATTTTCGCTCATTAGTTCGTAATCATTATTTATTGGATCAAAAATTGACTTGCTTTTATTGTAAGCAATATATTTTTTCAACTAATGGATTACATTGGCAAGTAGAGCATATTTTACCAAAATCATTATTTCCCCAATTTTTATTTGATCCTAAAAACTTAATTGTAATCTGTCCAGATTGCAACAGAGAAAAAGGCGATCAAAATCCCCATGTAAACGGAGATAGAGCCTGTTCACAATCTAAGTATCCGCGTACAAGTGGTCGTTTTAAGATCATTCATCCTTTATATGATACATATGGAGATCATATCGAGAGAGTACCCGCAAATCATTGTGATTATCCTGACCATTATTTTTTAAAAGCTCATACCCCTAAAGGTAAAGCTACTGTAAAAATGTGTGACCTAAATCGTTTTTATCAGGAATTTGCAGGTTATCAAGATATGAAAGGAAAGCAAGTTGCATCATTAGATGAATTTATTGAAGAAAATGGGATAAATCTACTAACACGTGAACAAAAAATGGGATTAGTTCAAAAAATTATGGAAAGTATGTAACCCTCACCCCTGCTATCTCCCCTAGGGAGAGGGAGCGTCATTTGATTTAATCCCTGCATAAATTTCACAATGGCACTCCCTCTCCTGAGTAAGTTTTAAAGCACTGCTTTAAAATGAAACGCAAGTGAGGGTTAGGGAGAGGTGCTTTTAAATTTCTTTCATTATAAAGTCTCCCTCACCCTAGCCCTCTCCCCGAGGGAGAGGGAATTTTCCATTATTGGTTTTCTTTCAACTCACTACATATTTTCCATAAGTGTTCTAACACCACATCCGTCCGCCCCAACACCTCATGATTCCAATACCGCACAATCGTTAAACCCAAAGCCTCTAAAAACTTTGTCCGTTCAGCATCGTAGTCTTTTCCATCTTCCGTATTATGTTGGCTTCCGTCCAACTCAATCACCAAACCAATTTCATGACAGTAAAAATCCACAATATACTGTTTGATCACATGCTGACGACGAAATTTAAGATTCATAAAACGCTTGGCACGGAGTATTTGCCACATCAAATGTTCTGCATCGGTGGCGGTGTGGCGCATGGATTTAGCGAATATTAAAAGTTGGGGATCGAGTTTGTTATTCATTTTGGATTTAATTTTTTTTGAAAATTATAGCAGATAACCCTCACCCTAGCCCTCTCCCAAAGGGAGAGGGAATTTCCATTGTGAATTTTAATAACAATTCGATAGGTAACGTTCCCTCTCCTCCTAGGAGATGAGCAGCACTGCTGCGCAAGGGGAGAGGTGCTTTGAGGGAGAAAAGCTTTAAAGCACATTATTTTCTAACAACACCTCTACCCCACTCACTTTCCCCATATATTTCAAACGTTCTTTTTCCCACTTCACTTGTTCTTTGAGTGCCACTACATCAGCATCAATCACCTTATACACATCTTTTACCTGCATATTTTTAGCTTTAGGCCGGTCACTCCAATGCAAACTATCTGTAATATCATCTATTTGGCTTGCTAACTTTTGGCTTTGTGCTTCTAGCGCCATTTTATAAAACTTGAGATGCTCATCCGTTAAAACTTTCGGGCTTAAGCCTTTATTGGTTTCAAGCTGTAATTGCAATTTGAGTAAATAAAATAAATCCTGCTGATCATAAGCTTGGCTGACCACTTGAAACAGTTCCGTTTTTTTTATTTTTTTAGCTTCATCAGGTTCACGGTCAGGATGAATCATCGCAGTAATTTTTAAATACACGGTTTTTAAGGATTGCTCAGCTAACCTCTCTGCTTGCTCACGTTTTTGCTGTAAGCGTTTCCGTTGGTGTTCTTCTCTTTGCTGTTGATATTGCTCATTATCTTGCACATCATTCCATTGTTCAGCATCCCAATCATGATTCTGCCAATCTTCAAGCTCCGCAGTATTTTCTTGTGAAGCTTCATCAAAACTCTGCTGTGTATCTTTGGCTTTTTTCTTCTTTTTATTTTGGCTATGTGCCTTCGCTTGAGCATAAAACTGCGCGACTTCAGTCACTAAGTCCATTTGTGCTGTATTTAAGTTTTTTGATTTTTTCAGCGTTTGCGCAAGTTTCGTCAGTTTTGTATCTATTTGAGCTGTATCCGCTTTAGAAAAGTCTTCTTGCTGTAAATGCTGCCACAGCGCCTGCATTTGCTTGAACCACAGCCCATGCAAATCTGCATAAATCGGCACAAGTTTTAAGTGAATATAACTTTGAATATCAGTTTGAGCATTTTGCCAAAGCGCTAAATCTTGTTTCTGCTGTTCAATTTGATCAATCAGTTTATTCAGCTTTTTATGCTGCGGCGAAAGTGTTTGACTTGTTTCAGGCAATAAACTGATTTTTAAATCCAAAGACATAAGAAAACGCAAAGCAAAAAAATAATTATAGCCTAACTTTAGCCATGAAACCCAAAGCCTTAATCGGCCATAAATGCCATATCCGCCCCATGCGATAGTTGGCACAATCAAGACAACAATAAAATGAGCGTATTTAATGCCAACACAAGCAGATTTAATATTTAATCAAGAACTTGCCGCGTGGGTGCAAGCAGTCGGTTCCGTCATTGCCATTTTTGTGGCCATCAGTGTGCCGCTATATTTAAACCGTTTAGAACTGCAGCGTGACCGCGCATTGCAAAACATACAAAAGCAAAAATATTTCGTGACGCTCCTGCCCACGCTCTACCGCATTAAACGCTACAGTGACGATTTCTTAATGCAAATGCAGCAAAATAAGCAAAGCACCGAAAATATTTTGCATACCCTAGAAACCGAATATTTAGATCTCATTCCAGTCTTTGCCAAAGAACTGCATATTTTTGTGCACAGCCAAATATACGATGCCAATTTAAACCAGCTGGCCTTTGAGCTGTTCCATTCTGAAGAAATTCTGCAGCAGCATTTATTGCTGGCCAATGACCGCAAGCAAATTAAACATCAAGATGCTTTAGTCGCGCATGGTCAGCATATACACCGCCTGAGCATGACGTTAATTGAGCAGATAGAACAATATTATGAAGCATCTCCAAATCAAAAAGCCAAACCATGATTTCAGATCTGCATAACGGTTAATTTCAAGTCAAATGAACCTGAATAGTCTATTGTCATGGCATGCTTTAGGTTCGTTTCATCCGCCATCAATGTTTGCTAACATAGCGCCAAGCCATAATAATAATAATTTCTGATATTCCCTATGACCGATCATTTAAGAGCCAAATTCGAAAATATAGAATTAAACGCCGGACTGGGTAAAATCAGCGCCTTTATTTCTCTGACCCTCAGCCTGCTGTGTTTATTTGGTGCATTGTGCTTTCTATTTCCCAGCGTACTGACCACACCTGAACTGCGCCCGCTCTACAGCAAGCATTATGATTTATTCTATTTCAGCTTAATGGCCGGCATCACAATCAGCGCAGGCTTCGGCGCTTTCAGCGCTATTGTGCGGCAAAACCGCTATGGGTTTTATGGACTATGCTTGGCATTGGCTGCCGCCATTCTGGGCTGCGGCGTCATTCAGGCGCCCGTACTGCCCAGCGTTCCATTTTATGCAGGCTTCGATTATTTTGTGCTAACACTGGTCATTTTGGCACTGGTGTTTATTCCTCTGGAAGGCTTTTTCGCCAAAAATCCGCAGCAGAAGATTCTGCGTTCCGGCTGGATTACTGACATAAAATATTTCATGTTCAGCCACATCGGCATTCAGTTATTCAGCTTTTTAACTGTCATGCCTATTCAGTATTGGATTACCCATCTTCCGAGCAATCCTGTTGTGCCGTGGGTGCAAGCGCAGCCCATTTGGCTGCAGTTCATAGAATTGCTGATTGTAGTGGATTTCACCACTTACTGGCTGCACCGCGCAATGCACGAAGTGAATTTTTTATGGCGGTTTCATGCCATTCACCATTCGACAGAACATATGGACTGGCTGGCATCATCGCGCCTGCATATTGTGGAAGTGCTGATGACCCGCTTTATCGCCACCCTGCCTATTTTTCTTTTGGGTTTTCACACTTCTGCGGTCTTCGCCTATTTAATCTTTATTTCTTTTCATGCCATTTTTATTCATTCCAATGTGCGCTTCCGCTTTCCTTATTTGCGCTGGCTTATTGCCACACCTGAATTTCATCACTGGCATCACTCTTCGGAAAAGCCAGCCATCGATAAAAATTATGCGGCATTCATCCCCTTCTACGATGTCATTTTTAAAACAGTCTATATGCCCAACCATCTTGCCAGCATCTACGGTACGGTGGGTTACAAAATCCCCAACAGCTTTGTAAAGCAGTTTACCTGGCCCTTTAAAAAATACATGAAACGTTTTAAGCAGCGCTTTGGAAAGCCTAAAGAGCCATCCTGAATTTAGCCCTGCCTTGATTCAGGCTGCAATTCTGCTTTGACACAGTGCGCGCGCCTTATACCGGCGCACCGCAAATTCAGTTTCATCTTGCAAATCTGAGCTTTTGCGAAGACCTCAAATATGCAGCAAATTAAAATGCCTAATATTTAGGCATGATTTTTCACTAAAGAACCGCTTATTCCAATTCAGCCAATATATCAGCCCTTTGTACGGCACAATCAAATAATCATTTACCACATTGTTTTATATAATAAATATAATTTATTCAGCACCACGCTGCCGCTTTAAATATTGATCTTTTGTCTAATGCAGTACATCAGGAATCACTTGCTGGCATGTATTGTGCTGTACTTTCCTGATATTTTTTATTCATCAAAAACTTTTTAAATCCTAGACAGTTACCGTTAACAAATCGTAAAAAAATTTGCTTGAGCAATCCTTCAAATCTCGCTTAAGATGAAAACTGGTGTATTTTTTATACATAAAAGAAAACATCTTTTGCACCGAATTGATGGAATGACTCCATCGTAAATTAAAGCAATCGATGAGCATGCAATAAAAAGGAGTTTTGCTTATGACACATAAACGCGCCATGGCCTCGCTGTTCTGCGCAAGCGCCCTCATGATCGGCCTAAGCGCCTGCAGCGACAACAAAGCGCCCGCAACTGAAAAAGCTTCTGGCAGTGAAGCTGCCGCTGCTTCAGATTCCGGCACACTGGATAAAATTAAGAAGTCAGGCACTATTGTTTTGGGGTACCGCGACTCATCCATTCCATTCTCTTATATTTCAGATGATCCAAATCAGCCGGTCGGCTATGCGCATGACCTGCAGCTGAAAGTGGTTGAAGCCGTTAAAAAGCAATTAAACATGCCGGACTTGAAAGTCCGCTATAACTTGGTTACCAGCCAAAACCGCATTCCATTGGTGTCTAATGGCACTGTAGATTTAGAATGCGGCTCTACCACCAACAACAAAGAACGCCAGCAGCAAGTTGCTTTCTCGACGGGTTATTTTGAAGTCGGTTCCCGCCTGCTGACAGCCAAAGATTCGGGTATAAAAGACTTTGCTGACCTAAAAGGCAAAAAACTGGTCACCACTGCAGGCACGACCTCGGAACGCTATATCCGCCAGCATGAAAAAGAGCTGGGCATTGGCGAAGTCATTTCGGCCAAAGACCATGCGGAATCTTTCTTAATGCTTCAAAATGGCCGCGCAGCTGCCTTTATGATGGATGACATTCTGCTTGCCGGTGAAAAATCAAAAGCGAAAGATCCGAATCACTGGGAAATTGTCGGCACTGCGCCAATTCATGAAATTTATGGATGCATGATGCGTAAAGGCGATACAGGCTTTAAGCAAGTCGTTGACAATGCGATTAAAGCGACCTACAGCTCTGGCGAAATCAATCAGATGTACAAGAAATGGTTCCAGTCACCAATTCCGCCTAAAAACATTAACCTGAACTTTGAAATGTCCGATCAGCTTAAAGCGCTTATCAGCAACCCGCATGATCGTGACGAATAATCATCCCTAAACATTGTGTATATGCTTAAGCCAAAAGGAATTTGGCTTAAGCTGAAAAGGGAGTTCCTATGAATTATAGCTGGAATTGGGGTGTGCTTTTTCAGTCCACCGGTGTAGGTGATTCTACTTACCTGAATTGGATTTTAATTGGCTTAGGCTGGCTGTTTGTCATTGCGCTGGTGGCTTGGAGCATTGCTATGGTGCTCGGAAGCATCTTAGGCATCATGCGCACATTGCCCAGCCCTGTTGCGCGCGGCATCGGTACTGCCTACGTGACTATTTTCCGGAATGTACCGTTATTAATTCAATTATTTATCTGGTTTTATGTGGTGCCTAATTTTCTGCCGGCGGGAATTAAAAACTGGTGGATGAATGATTTAGGCGCAAATACTACAGCACTCATTTCTGCCAGTGTCGGGCTTGGCCTATTTACGGCTGCCCGCGTCTGTGAACAGGTGCGTACCGGTATTGAAGCTTTGCCTGTAGGACAGACCAATGCTGGATATGCCATGGGCTTTTCAACAGCCCAGCTGTACCGCTATGTCATTTTACCGCAGTCATTCCGCACTATTTTACCGCCGCTCAGTTCTGAACTGACCAACTGCGTAAAAAATACCTCAGTGGCTTCTTTGGTTGGCGTTGCAGAAATTATTTCACAAATGAAAACCATCAGTGAATATACGCAAAACACCATCGAAATTTATACCTTTGTCACCATTATTTTCATGGTCATTAATGTTTGCCTGATTGGCTTTATGACCTATCTGGAAAAACGCTTGCGGGTTCCCGGCTTAATTGCAGGAGATAAATAATGGACTGGCTTACTTCATTTATTCAAGATTTTCAGCAGTCTGCGCCTGCGCTGTGGCATGGTTTAAGCATCACATTAAAGGTCGTTATTTCGGCCACTATTGGCGGGGTTTTTATTGGCACGCTTCTGGCGCTGATGCGTTTGTCGTCCATCAAAATCCTGAATGTATTTGCAAAAGGCTATGTGAACCTATTCCGCTCCATTCCGTTACTGCTGGTGCTGATGTGGTTCTATTTTGCCGTGCCCTTCATCTATACCGGCATTACCGGCAATTACCTGACTATCGATACGGCGCTGGTGTCCAGTATTGTCGCCTTTATGCTGTTTGAAGCCGCGTATTTCTCTGAAATTGTGCGTGCCGGCATTCAGTCTATTCCCAAAGGGCAGACTTCCGCGGCCTATGCCTTAGGCATGAGCTACAGCCAGTCCATGCGGCTGATTGTTCTGCCGCAGGCTTTTCGGAAAATGACGCCTTTATTGCTGCAGCAGACCATTATCCTGTTTCAGGATTCCACTATGGTATATGCCATTGGGCTTTTGGACTTTTTCCGCACCAACTACGTCCGCGGCGACTTAATGTCTCTGCTGACTCAATATATTCTATTCGCTGGCTTGGTATATTTCACCATCAGCATGATCGCAACGTATGCAGTTAAAAAATTGCAAAGGAGGTTAAGTGTATGACAGATCAAAAAGTAATGATTGACCTCCAAAATGTCAGCAAATGGTATAAAGACTTTCAGGTGCTGACTGACTGCACCACGCAAATTAAGCAAGGCGAAGTGGTCGTGGTCTGCGGCCCATCCGGTTCAGGCAAATCAACACTGATTAAAACCGTCAATGGACTGGAACCGTTTCAGGCCGGCAAAATTCTGGTAGACGGCATTTCCATTAATGACCCGAAAACTGACCTGAATAAACTGCGCAGCCGTGTGGGCATGGTGTTTCAGCATTTTGAGCTGTTTCCGCATTTGTCCATTACTGAAAACCTCACCATTGCACAAATTAAAGTATTAGGCCGTTCTGAAGCGGAAGCCAAGAAAAAAGGCTTGGCCTATTTAGACCGCGTCGGCCTAAGCGCGCATGCTGCGAAGTTTCCGGCTCAGCTTTCAGGCGGCCAGCAGCAGCGGGTTGCTATCGCCCGCGCGCTCTGCATGGACCCTATTGCTATGCTGTTTGATGAGCCAACCTCTGCATTAGACCCTGAAATGATTAATGAAGTGCTTGATGTCATGGTGGGCTTAGCCAAAGAAGGTATGACCATGATGTGTGTAACCCATGAGATGGGTTTTGCCCGCCAAGTCGCGAACCGCGTGATTTTTATGGATCAGGGAAAAATTGTCGAAGACTGTACTCAAGATGAATTCTTTAATACACAGCGCGGCGAACGTGCTCAGCAGTTCCTGAATAAGATTTTGCATTAATTTTTTTGCAAAGCTTAAGCTAAAAAAGCAGATCAGATGATCTGCTTTTTTTAGCATTTTTACATGCCTGCTGTTTCTATTCTAAAACAAGACGTGCATTCTGCGGCTGTACAGGACGGTTATTGGGATGCTCCAACTGCTGTTCAAAAGCGTGCAACTGCTGCGCAGAAACTGTCTGAATCTCTTTAAGGACAATCCAACGTACACCTTCTGTACACGGCGGCGTAGTCAATGAACCGTTAAAACGGTAATACGCCAATCTCTTCGGTAAAATTTCCGCTGCATTAATTTTACGATTAAGCTGTACTGCATTTTCCGATTTAGGCATGTGCCGAAGCACTGTGTTTAATGCCTTATTTTCTTGACCCTGTTTATACAGCAGCGCAACGACCGCCAATTCGCCCTGCGCATTCGCATGTACCAAATGCAGCTCTAACGGGTACTGCTTGCCATGCAGCCAGTTTTCACTGGGGGTATGAATATGAAATTGCTTCAATTCGAATGGCTGCCCATCTATAACCACTGATGCGCCTGAATTAAAATCGACTTGCAGCGTCAGTTCATTCACCTTAATTTGCTTAGCCTGTGTGCGATAATTAAATTTTAAAGGCGCCAGTTTTGCATCTACGCCTCTTTCAATATTGATTGGAGACTGATTCTGCCCTGCGCAGCTGCCGTAATGCGGATCTAAGCTTGACCAATGAATGGGTGCAGTCTGTCCTGAATAGCTCCACAGCGCGCCTGTTTGTTCTGCGGCCGGCAGTGCTGAACTGATTAAAAATAAAGAAAAGGCTGTTAGGCTCTTATACATTGTTAAATTCTCATGATTTATCTATTAAAATTGCCCGTACAGCGTGCAAGACCAGCAGTAAAATTTCAAAACCAAAGCTTCCAATGCTGTTAAAGTTTGTATCTTAAATCACCGGCTTTGCTTGGCCTTGAACTGTAATTGACTTATCTCGGTGCATTTTGCATTTACAGCCCTTAAAATTTTGTATTTTGCTGATGCAGCTGCTATTAATTAAATTGGGAACAATCATGCACCTTTGCAAAACACTGAAATAGAATCTACTGTTTAATAAATATAAATATATGAAATAAAATAAATTTATAGGATTTACTCATCACAACAAATGCACCAAAAAAGAGCATTTTATATCTATTTGCTTTATATCGAGTCTTGTATATTTTTAGTCTGAATTAATCAAAATTTCCCTTAATCAATCCTCTTTTCGAAATCGCCCGCATCGATATACTGGGTTTCTTTTGTGACACTACGCACTAAATTAGGACTCACAATGCAAAATATTGACTTACTTTTTCTCCTCCTTGGTGCAGTTTTAGTGCTTGCAATGCATGCCGGTTTTGCCTTTCTTGAACTCGGCACGGTACGGCATAAAAACCAAGTGAATGCGCTCAGTAAAATTTTGACGGACTTCTCCCTCTCCGCCATAGCTTATTTTTTTGTTGGCTATTACATCTCTTACGGTCAGCATTTTTTCCATGCAGGCGCAACACTCGCTGCCGATCATGGCTATAACTTAATGCGCTGTTTCTTTCTGCTGACCTTTGCCGCGGCCATTCCCGCCATCATTTCAGGCGGTATTGCGGAACGGGCTAAAATGCGTTCTCAAGCTATTGCCACTTTGCTGTTGGTTGCCCTGATTTACCCTTTCTTTGAAGGCATGATCTGGAACAGCAACTTTGGCTTTCAAGGCTGGCTAGAACGTACTTTTGGCGCAAGCTTCCATGACTTTGCCGGCTCAGTTGTCGTTCACGCAATGGGCGGATGGATTGCGCTGGCTGCAGTACTGTTGCTTGGCCCGCGCTATGGCCGCTATAAAAAAGATGGCCGCATCAGTGCGCATCCGCCCTCTTCTATTCCTTTTTTAGCTTTAGGTTCATGGATTTTAATTGTCGGCTGGTTTGGCTTTAATGTCATGAGCGCACAGCGTTTAGATGCTATTTCAGGACTGGTTGCCATTAACTCTTTAATGGCTATGGTCGGCGGAACAATTTCCGCAAATTTCATGGGCAAAAATGACCCAGGCTTTTTGCATAACGGCCCATTGGCTGGCCTCGTCGCTATTTGCGCAGGTTCCGATATTGTTCATCCAGTCGGCGCGCTGATCATTGGCGCTGCTGCAGGCCTCATTTTTGTCAAACTGTTTACCTATACGCAAAATAAGTTAAAAGTTGATGATGTTTTAGGTGTTTGGCCTTTGCATGGGGTTTGCGGCGCATTTGGCGGAATCGCTGTCGGTATTTTCGGTCAGCAATGGCTGGGAGGCTTAGGCGGCGTCTCTTTAATTTCTCAGCTCTTGGGTACTTTACTGGCAATCTGCATAGCGCTCGCTGGCGGCTTTATTGTTTATGGCGGACTGAAAGCAGTCATGGGGATTCGCCTGAGCCAAGAAGAAGAATTTCGCGGCGCAGATCTTTCTATTCACCGCATTAGCGCCAATTCTGAAGACGCAATGTTCTGATTAAAATTCTGCAAACAAATGAAGGCCAAGCAGCGAAATGCAGCCGCTTGGCCTTCATGCAACCCTCTGCTTATACTGTCTGCTTTTTATGCACACTGATTATCAATCTAAAAATGTCCAGATCTGATCCAGCTGCTGTATGCGGTTGGAAATCATATACTGATTTGTGGTGTGAAAGCCTTCCAGCAATATCGCCTGCATGCCGGCGCCTAAAGCGCCCTGCACATCATTAATCGGATGATCACCAATAAATAAGCAGCGCTCAGGCGCAATTCCCAGTTTTGCACTGGTCTGCAGAAAAATTTCAGGCTTCGGTTTACTGATGCCAGCCAATTCAGAACTGACAATTTCATCAAAATAATTCGTAAAGCCCAAACCCTGTAAAATACTCAGCCGTGTGGCATGACCGCCATTGGAAATCACCGCCAATTTAAATTGCTGTTTTAGCCCCTGCAGCAGCGCTTCTGCACCCGGCATAGCAACAGCATTGCGGCCAAAGTGATCAAACCAGAATTTTGTCAGCTCATCAAAGTCTGGAACAGCGCGCCAGCTCAGCTGCTGCTGCAGGGCATAAGCCACCGATGCGCCTATGCTGGGATGCGTCAGCAATTCTTTTTTCGGGTAGCCGCCATTATCGATACGGTTGATAATGCGCTGAATTTTGGGCAAATCTATATTCAGCAGGCTTGCAGCAAAGTGCTGTGCGAGGAATTGGCTATAAGCGCTGACACTCTGACCGCGATGAGTCAACGTATTGTCCAAATCAAATAATACGGCTTGTATGCTCATAAAAGTGAATGTGCTAAAGGCATGCTTGAACCAACTGTAGCACAATTGGCTGCCGCACCTATTCCGCATGTCAGATAAACATATCTGCAGGCTGAAAATAGCAGATGGCCTTCCCAAAATTTAAGCGCAATTTAAGCTAATGTTGCTGCAATGAAGCATCATTTTAATAATTGTTTTTTCATGACCGATCAACAGCGATTTCTTTTCATTCAAGCCTGCCTTTTATTTTTTTGCTTTGCTGTGCTTTGGGTATTTTTTCCTGTCGGCGGCGCACTGGATTTAAGCCTGATTGAGCCTTGGATGAATAAAACCGGTGAATTTCCGCTGCGGAATGACTGGTCATTAGCGGTACTGAATCACAGCTGGGTTAAAAATGTGCTGATTGGGGCCTATATCATCATTTTTATAAAATGGATTGCTTCTTTTAAATATCAGCCCTTAAAAGCCCGCCGTTTTGAATTTGGCTATTTCTTTTGGGTGGCAATGCTTTGCACCGCGGTGGTTGGCCTCCTGAAATCTCAGTCAGCACATGCTTGTCCATGGTCAATGACAGCCTCACTGCCGCATGGCTTTTTATGGGTGCTGAAAAATGAAAATGGACATTGCTTTCCAGGCGGCCATGCTTCTACGGGATTTGCCTTTATGACCGGCTATTTCGCCTACCGCCTGTCGCATCCAAAGCGCGCCTACTTCTTCCTTTGTTCCGGTTTTATTCTCGGTTTTGCAATGGGCTGGGCGCAAATGATGCGCGGCGCGCACTTCCTCAGTCACAATTTATGGACTGCATGGATAGTGTGGCTGGTGAATGTAGTTTTCTATGGCATTTTTTATCAACGCATAAGCCAATACAGACACAACTCCGTCCATACTGACCAGCAAAAAAATGCCGCGGCGCTTCAGCCAAATCTCAAATAATGATTGATCTCAGCATTCGCCTAGAAAACAGATCGACCATCAAAACGGTTCAATAAACACGCTTCAGCGGCGCAAGGCGTTGAGAGGCAAGCTGACATTCACTTGCAGGCCGCCCAAGCTGGCGCTGCTGCTGAAGCTCAATGAACCATGCAAGCGCTCAACGGCCTTATCGACAATTGACAGTCCCAGCCCGCTGCCCACTTCTTGATGGTGATGCACACGGTAAAACCGTTTTAAAATTTGCGTATGCAAAGCTGGATCGATTCCCGGTCCGCTGTCTTCAATTTGAATAACCGCCATTCCATTCTGCGGGTACACCGAAACATTGATGACGCCATAATTCGGCGTGTACTTAATGGCATTATCTATCAGGTTATAAATGACAGAATATACTGCCGATTCCTGCGTATTCAATTCTAAGATTTCATTGCGTTCCATGCCCAAATCTATTTCTTTTTGCATGGCCAAATTCATTAAAGACTCTACACAGTTCACAGCCGTTTCATTTAACAAAAAGGCATGGCTGCTTTCCAGCTCAGGCAAAAAAGCATCCTGTTTTGCCAAACTCAGCAGCTGCGCGACCAAATGCTGCATTCGAACTAAACCCAAGGCCAAATTGTTTAATGCCTTATGTTCCGGAAACTCCTGCAGCAAGACTTTAATTTGCAAATTTAAAGCGGTAATCGGTGTGCGCAGCTCATGCGCGGCATCGGCAATGAATTGACGCTGTTCCTGCTGTGCAGTCGAAATCCGTTCAAACAGATTGTTCATTTCGTCAATGGTAGGCGCAATTTCAACAGGATAATCACCCGATTCAATCGGGCGCAGTTCTTTGGAATCACGCTGCGTCAATTCAGATTTAAAGTCGTCCAGCGGCTGTAAAATCCGGCTGATCATCCAGCCCAGCCCCCAAAGTACAAACGGCATAAACAGCAAGTAAGGAATAAACATGCTTCCGGCCAGCTCTAAGGCCAAATTTTGGCGCACAGCCTGCTGCTGGCTGACCTGAATCTGATAATCTTTTAATGGCAAAACATAAGTGCGCCATATGCCGTTGGGTGTTTGATGCGTATAAAAGCCAGCTTTTTCAATCGGCTGAATCAGCAGATTGAATTCATGAGATTGATGTGTCTGCTCGGTATAAGGCCAGACATCAACAAATAAGTCTTCTTCATGATAATGCTTTGCAGGATCAAATTGACTCTGCATGGGTTCTGGTGAATGCGCAGCCACGCGTTCAGCCAGATTCTTCATTTGCGCATCTAAAATTTCATTGCTTTCTTCCAGCGAAATTTTATAAGCAGAAAACATCAGCAGGCAGCCTAAAACCAAGCTGAAAAAAGACGTGTAAATAATCAGCTTTCGCTTTAACGAGTTGCCTGTCAGCAGCGCCATAATTTGCGTGATCCTAAGTGTTTAGAGCTGCCCCAGACGGTAACCCAAGCCTCGAATGGTCCGAATAAAATCTTTACCCAGTTTATTGCGCAAATGATGCACATAAACCTCAATGGTGTTGCTGTTGATTTCACTGTCATAGTCATACAGCTTGTCTTCCAAATTAGATTTGGAGAAAATTTTATTGGGGTGCATGACCAAAGGAAGCAAGATTGCCCATTCACGGTTGGATAAATCAATATACTCACCTTTGAACTTGACCAAGTGCTGCTCCACATCCAGCACTAAATCGCCATGCGTTAAAGTCGACTGGCTGTTTTGCAGCTGCGCTTTACCGCTGCGGCGCAGCAGAGCATTCAAGCGCGCCAGCAATTCATCAAATTCATAGGGTTTAATTAAATAATCATCGGCGCCATGATTCAGGCCGTCTACCCGCTGCTGCAGCTGATCGCGGGCTGAAATAATCAATACGGGAAGCACCGGATAATTTTGCCGGATTTGTTTCAGCACTTGCATGCCGTCCATCATCGGCAGGCCTAAATCCAGCAATACGGCATCAATAGGTTCCTGCTGGATTTGTTTGAGGCCGTCAATGCCGTTATTGACCCAGACAACTTCAAAACCTTGATACTTCAGCAAGGTTTGAGTGGATTCCGCAATCATAAAGTCATCTTCAATGATCAATATTTTATTCATGTATTAGATACTCGCTTTGCCTGCCGGCGCGCAGTTTTGAAGCATATCATTCTTTTCATCAATCACTTGGGTTTGTATATCCAACAGGCTCAGCAGGCTTGGAAATAGATTGTCCTGACTTAATTCTTTGCTTTTTTGCGCACTAAGGCAAGTCATTTGCTGCTGATTTTTTGCTTTCCATTCTGCAGAAAACCACATCAGCATCGGCACATGCGTTTGCTGCTCAGGGGCAATGGCATAAGGCGCGCCATGCAAATACATGCCATGCTCACCAGTCGATTCACCATGATCAGACAAATACCAAAAACCGGTTTGATATTTTTTGACGCCCTGCAATTCATGGATGATGCTGCTGAGCACATGATCTGTATAGATAATTGAATTATCATAAGAATTAATCAACGACTCGGTAGAACAGCCTTGAATGGCATTGGTATCGCAAGTCGGCTTGAAGGGCTGATACGGCGCTTCACTGCGGGCATAGTAAGCGGGGCCATGACTGCCCATCTGATGCAGCACAATTAAGCGCGGTGCAGCGTCATTGGCAGGAATCGCTTGAATATACTGTTTCAGGCCATCAACTAAAATTTCATCATGGCATTCCCCACTTGCGCCGCTGCACCATTTCTTTTTCAATTCAGGGCTGAACTGAACTTGCTCAATACGGTTGCAGGCGCCTTTACAGCCTGAATTATTGTCCAGCCAAGCCACTTTGTAGCCTGCGCGCTTAGCAATATCCAATAAGCCTTCCCGATGGCTGGCCAGCTTTGCATCATACTCTTTGCGCGGCATACCCGAAAACATGCACGGTACAGATACTGCTGTTGCTGTGCCGCAAGAGCTCACCTGACTGAAGTTAATAATATCCAATTGAGATAATTCAGGATTGGTATTCTTTGCATAACCATTTAGCGCAAAACTTTCTGCCCGCGCTGTTTCTCCCACCACCAATACCATCAGTTTTGGCTTTTCAGCATTTGTAACTCCTACGCTGCGGTGCGCATCTACCCCATAAGAAACCAGAGGAAAATTCTGTTCAGGCGATTGATGGCGGTAATACGACAGACTTGAAGCAATCGCATTTTGCGGTGAGAGCATGCCTTTTAAATCGCGGTGTTCACGAAAAATTGCAGCATAATCTACATAAAAAATAAACAGCATCCCACCAATGACAGCAAAAGAAGCCACAATATTCAGCATTTTTTTCAGCAGTACTTTTGATGCTTTTTCTTTCTGAATAGGAATAAGGAATAAAACGCCAATCGGCAGCATCACCATGCACACCGTCCAAAACAGCAGCCGAATAGATGCCAAGTCTTTCATTTCATTCGGATCTGTTTGCATTGCGTTCTGAATCTGATCAGGTGAAATCACCACTCCCAAACTGGACACAAAATATGCGCTGAATCCGCCAATAAACAGCCAGACCGCAGCCAGCGCCTTAGCGTTCCAGCGCCATTGCAGCAGCTGCAGCAGCACGTTATAAAGCGCAATCACGACCGCCACCGTCGCCGCAATAAACAGCTGTGCTTTTATTCCATGATATGGCGTGAGCGCCTGAATTTTTTCATAAAAGGTTAAATTCAGTGCAAGACCCAGCCACAGCGCTACAAAAAAATTAAATTGTGCTAATGAAATAGGCGGTATTTTTTTCTTCAGTACAGATAATCTTGTCAGCATCTCTATATATCATTGGCATTTACAGATACTGCTACCTTAAATTCGTAAACTTAAAACTGGCTTAATTCTGCTTCTGGCAAGTCTTTGACACGTGTATGCACCTTTGAAATGCTTATTTTTCAGCAGACACTTCAATTTAATACTGGTATCAACACTGCACGCATTCATCAGCAGCATTTAGCCTGTAAAAATTTCCAGCCCCATTCGGCCAATTAAAAACAGCAGCAGAATAAAGAAAAAAATTCGGATAAAACCGCTGCCGTAACGCAGCGCCAAAAAGGTACCGCAGATAGAACCGGCGATATTGCATAGCGCCACCATGCTGCCGATCATCCAAAGTACATGCCCAGAAGGAATAAAGAACAATAAAGACGCGCTGAATGTGCCCAAATTGACCAGCTTGGCCGATGCAGAAGCATTCAAAAAATCAAATCCGAAAACTTTCACAAACAAGAAAAGCAAAAAACTGCCGCTGCCGGGGCCAAATACACCGTCATAAAAACCAATCAGCGCGCCAAAGCCAATTCCCAGCATGATTTGTTTTTTCCCGCACTGAATTTGCGTGTGCAGCTTGCCCAGATCCTTTTTGATAAAGGTATAAACTGCCATCACAATCAGCAGAAAAAATACCGCATATTGCATCAAAGCCTTTGGAATGTAAGCCACAGACATTGCGCCAAAAAAGGCAAAGACAAAGGCCGCCAGCATAGTCGGCAGCAGCAACGCCCAAACAATTTTTATCCTCTGCATATAACTGAAGAACGATGAAAAGGTTCCCGCTAAAACTGCCAGTTTATTGGTGCCGAAAACTGTCGCAAGGCTGTATTGAGGCAAGGCATGCATCAAAGCCGGTAATTGAACAAGCCCTCCGCCGCCCACAGCGGCATCAATCAATCCGCCGCAAAATGCAAAAAAGCCTAACGCGATAAATACTGGTTCAATATCCATATTGAAATATGCGCAAAATATACTCAGCTATCTTTGGCTATTCTGCCGGCTCTGTCAATTCACGAGTTTTAAAAATACAGCGCCCCCAGCGGTAGATTGGAATTAAGCAAACTGCAGCAATCAAAGTAATGATGAAAAGATAAAAACTATAGCCGAGAAGTTCTGCCATGATGCCGCTCAAGCTGTACAGCCCGCCGCTTACCGTCGCCATCAGCGACACTTGAAAGGTAAAATCTGTTCCAGCCAAATGCTTGCGGCTATATTGCATGACCACAGTCAGCATCACCACCAAAAGCATGGCGGAGACCATATCTTCTGCAGCATTCACAGCATAAATCATCCAGAGGGAAACCTGCTGCTGATGATCATATTTCCATGCCAGCCATGCATAGGCGCCCAAACTAAAAACTTTAACAATAGAAAAAATAAGCAAGGCATGAAAACGTGACAGCCGTTTTAAACTGACTCCCGCCAAACCGGCACCCACAAGCGCTGCGCATGCGCCCAGCATGGTTACATAAATGCCAATTTGCGAAAAGCTCAGCCCCATATCCACCATCAACGGTTTTAAAAGCGGCCCAGCCAAACCATCAGCAACCTTAAAAGTCAGCAGTACCCACAGCCAAAAGCGCAATTCTGAATTTTGCAGGTAATAGGATAAATAGCGGCTGACCGCTTGCTTCTGCGCTTTCCAGGATCCAGACTTTTTAGTCTGCTGCCCGCTTTGCCCGCATACAGGGAAACGCGGCTGTGCCTTAAAAAATATTACAGGCAGGGTATTCAGCACAACCAAGCCAGCTAAAATTAGGAACGTGCTTTGCCATTGCAGCCAATCTAAAGCCCATAAAATCGCTCCGCCTCCGACAATAAAGCCAAGCCGTGAACCGACCACTTGAAAAACATTGCCCCAGTGCTGCTGTTCAGCTTTTAAAATATTTACAGCCAATCCATCCGTGGCGACATCCTGTGTTGCGCCAATTAAATTCATGCTGAGCAAGGCAATAAAAAATGCCAATAAATAAACTGGCTGATTCAATGCATGGATTGGTAAAAAAGACAGTCCAATTAACACCCCTGCCGTCAGCAGCTGGGCTGGAATAATCCAAGACCGGTAATGTCCCCGATCTGCGGCCCCAAACCGGTCAACCCAAGGCGCCCAGAAAATTTTAATTGACCAAGGCAGCATCAGCAGGCCAAAACCGCCGATATGCGCCAAAGATACACCCTCTGCCCGCAAAATCACCGGTAGCGCATGCGTCATAAAGCCGACCGGCAGACCTTGCGCCCAATACAGCGAAAACAGCAATATATAGACATTGCGCATTTGGAGCATGAAATTTCCTTGCAATTTTCGGGTTTGCCATCGCACAGCAAAACACTGCGCTGCTGATCATCTCCTCAGAATAAACTGCACAATCTTGCCAATGCAGTCCGGGTTTTCAGGGCCTATGATAATTTAAATGACAGGATATCAATGATAAAAACAATGACCCAGCATTTTCCAACACTGCCAGACCAAGTCCCTGCACGCGGATCAGCCTTGAGCAAACAGCTGTTTAAACGCATGTTTCTGGCTCAGGGCTGGAGCTTTGAAGGCGAATTTCCCAATTTACCTAAAGCAGTCGCCATTATTTCACCGCATACCTCAAATATAGACGCGTGGCATGGCTTTACCGCCTTACTCGGCCTTGGCATTCAAATTACCATTTTCGGCAAGCACACTTTGTTCAATACCCCATTAAAACCGCTGCTGGAATGGATTGGGGTAATTCCGGTGAACAGAAGCAGCCAGCAAGGGCTGACCAGACAGATTGCTGAGATTATTCATGCGAAGGATAAAATTTGGGTTGGTATGGCGCCAGAAGGCACGCGCAAGCAGGCCGATAAAATCAAAAGCGGCTTTTATTATATTGCTGATGAAGCCCAAATCCCCATTGTGATGTTCTCTTTTGATTATGAAAACAAAATTATTCATTGCTTAGGCATTTTTGAACCGACAGGCAATTTTGAAGCGGATCTGGAACAGATTCTGCAGCGCTATGAAGGCAAGTTTTCACCTAAAAATCCAGATTGGCTGGCCAAGCCGTTACAAAAGCGATGGAAAAACCGCTAGCAATATCTTCATTTTTTTGCTGAGATGTGCGCCTATTTGTACAGAACTTCATCAGTTTTATTTTATGAGATTATTACATTATTCGTTAATCGGCATTCTGGGCCTTAGCCTTGCTGGCTGTGATAAAGCCGTGAATACGCCAGTAAAAACCACCCCGATTAAACCCCGCGAGCCTGTAATTGCCATTGCGCTTGGCGGCGGCGGCGCCAAAGGCTTTGCCCATATTGGCGTATTAAAAGTATTGGAATCGCATGGCATTAAACCGAAAATTGTGACGGGCACCAGCGCCGGAAGTTTTGTCGGCAGCCTGTACGCCAGCGGTAAAACACCCTATCAAATGCAGCAGATTGCCTTAAATTTTAAAGAATCTGATATCCGGGATTTAACTTTAAACCGCCAAGGCGTAATTTTAGGTCAAAAATTGCAGGATTATGTGAACCAGCATGTTGGCAATAAACCTATTGAGCAATTTCCAATCCGCTTTGCAGCGGTTGCCACCCGCTTAGATACCGGGCGTAAAGCCGACTTTATTAAAGGCAATGCAGGCCAGGCCGTTCGTGCGTCCTGCAGCATTCCTAACGTTTTTGTTCCGGCAACCATTGGCGGTTTAAAATATGTCGATGGCGGTCTAGTCAGTCCAATTCCAGTCAAAACAGCGAAAGATATGGGCGCAGATATTGTCCTTGCCGTCGATATTTCTGCCCGCCCAGACGGCAGCAAGGCGCTGAATATGTTTAGCGTACTGGATCAAACCCTGAACATTATGGGCCAGCAAAGCATCAATGAAGAGCTGAACCGCGCCAATATTGTGATTCAGCCTAAAGTTGGCCATATTGGCACGCTTGATATTAAATCCAGCAATCAGACCATTTTAGAAGGTGAAAAAGCTGCGCAGCTGAAAATCCGCGCCATTCAAAAAGCGGTGAGTGATTTCAAAGCCTCGCCTGCTGCCCTGAAGCCTGCGCCAGCGCCTAAATTCAAAATCTGATTTTAAATTTAGTAATTTTTTAAATATTCAAAAACTTATTCATCTGCTACATTGATATAGATGCATGGCCATCTATATCAATTCAGCTCTATTTATTAGGGCGATACACAATTCAACTCTATCCTTTAGAGCAATACACGGGCAGATGTATGGAATTTGTTTTAGAACCTTGGCACTGGTTTGTTTTGGGCGTTTTGCTGATTCTCTCTGAATTGCTGCTGCCCGCTTTCGCCGCTCTGTGGTTTGGCATTGGCGCCATCATGGTCGGCATTTTGTATTTTCTTTTTCCAATGATGGGCACAACAACTCAGTTTGTGACTTGGATTATTCTGTCTATTTTATGCACCGTAGCATGGTTTAAATTTATCAAACCGTTATCGACAGATAAAACCAAAGCGGGCTTGTCGCGCGAAGCGACCATCGGCCAAGTCGGCATGGTCATTCAAACCAATTTAGACCACGATCAAATTAAAGTGCGCTTTCCTATGCCTGTTCTAGGCTCTGATGAATGGAATTGCCGCACCTTATCGCCTGTTCAAGTCGGTGACCGCGTCCGTGTGACAGATATTTTAGGCAATGATCTTGTTGTGCAATTGCACAGCCCCACAGACCACACGATAAACAACGAAAAAAGTGAGTAAATAAATGAGCGCAGCTACAATTGTTGTATTTGCCCTGCTGGCCTTTGTTGCCGTCACCATTTTTAAAGGTGTGCGCATTGTGCCCCAAGGCTATAAATGGATTGTTCAACGTTTAGGGAAATACCACACCACTTTAGGCCCCGGTTTGAATTTCGTCATTCCTTATGTCGATGAAGTCTCTTACAAAGTCACCACCAAAGATATCGTTTTGGATATTCCGTCACAGGAAGTGATTACCCGCGATAATGCTGTACTGCTGATGAATGCAGTTGCCTACATTAATCTCACCACACCTGAAAAAGCCGTTTATGGCATTGAAAACTATACTTGGGCCATTCAGAATCTGGTACAGACGGCATTGCGTTCAATTGTCGGAGAAATGGATTTAGATGATGCCTTATCTTCTCGTGACCATATTAAAGCCCGACTAAAAGCCAGTATTTCTGATGATATTTCAGACTGGGGAATTACGTTAAAAACCGTAGAAATTCAAGACATTAAACCATCCAGCACCATGCAGTCCGCGATGGAAGAACAGGCAGCCGCTGAACGTCAGCGCCGCGCTACTGTAACCAAGGCCGATGGTGAAAAGCAAGCCGCTATTTTAGAAGCTGATGGCCGCTTAGAAGCCTCGCGCCGCGATGCAGAAGCGCAGGTGGTGCTGGCTGAAGCATCGCAAAAAGCCATTGAGATGGTGACTTCTGCTGTTGGCGATAAAGAAATTCCTGTCGCTTACCTTTTGGGTGAGCAGTACGTTAAAGCCATGCAGGATATGTCGAAATCCAATAATGCTAAAACTGTGGTGTTACCTGCAGACATTATGAATACTATTCGCGGTGTGATGGGCCGAAATAACTGATTCAGCATAGTTTTCAAAACAATAGACAGCATTTTTGCTGTCTGTTTTTATTTAAGCTGATAAAAAGCCAGCAAAATTTGTTTATTTATGGTTAAATTTCGCGTTAATTTTTGAAATCTCTTGAATTGATGGCAGTCTATTTTGCCTTCAATTGGCTCTCCCTTTGCTGTCAATTCATATTTCGATCTGCTGTCCAACTCGAAAATGGATATTGTATGAGCTCCCTGAATCCAACCTTAATCACCTTTCTTTTTTATATTGCCGCCATGATTGCTATTGGCTTAATGGCATACCGGGCAACTAGCAATTTATCCGATTACATTTTAGGGGGCCGCCGTTTAGGAAGTTTTGTTACCGCACTTTCTGCTGGCGCATCTGATATGAGCGGCTGGCTGCTGATGGGCTTGCCAGGCGCAATTTATCTTTCAGGCTTATCTGAAATGTGGATTGCCATCGGTCTAATTATTGGCGCATGGCTGAACTGGCTGCTGGTCGCCGGGCGCTTGCGGGTACATACGGAAGTCCAGCACAACGCATTGACCCTGCCCGATTATTTTTCTAACCGCTTTAATGACCAGAAAAAGATTTTACGCATTGTTTCAGCTATCGTTATCTTAGTTTTTTTTGCAATTTATTGCGCTTCCGGCATGGTTGCCGGCGCACGCCTGTTCGAAAGCATGTTTGACTTGCCATACAGCACGGCCTTGTGGATCAGCGCAATTGCAACCATCAGCTATGTCTTTATTGGCGGATTTCTTGCTGTCAGCTGGACCGATACCCTTCAGGCTGGCTTAATGATTTTTGCCCTGCTGCTGACGCCTGTCGTGACACTTATGTCTTTCTCGGATATGACTCAAGTCACTTTGGCGCTTGAAGCCGCGCGCCCTCAGGCGACCGATATCATTGGCAATTTAAGCTTTGTCGCCATCATGTCACTGATGGCTTGGGGTTTGGGCTATTTTGGCCAGCCGCATATTCTTGTGCGTTTTATGGCAGCGGATTCGGTGAAATCCATTCCAAATGCGCGCCGTATCGGCATGACATGGATGATTCTGTGCCTCGGCGGCGCTGTGGCTGCAGGATTTTTCGGCATTGCATATTTCCAGCAGAACCCGGAATTGGCGGCTGTAGTCAATGCCAACCCTGAAACAGTATTTATGGAACTAACCAAAATCCTGTTCAATCCTTGGATTGCCGGTATTGTGCTGGCTGCTATTTTAGCTGCAGTCATGAGTACTTTAAGCTGCCAGCTTTTAGTTTGCTCAAGCACCTTGACTGAAGACTTTTACAAATCATTCGTGCGTAAAAATGCCTCACAGAAAGAATTGGTTTGGATCGGGCGCCTCATGGTGCTGCTGATTGCCTTATTGGCGATTTGGATGGCAGGCAATCCCGAATCTAAGGTTTTAGGCTTAGTCGCTTATGCATGGGCAGGTTTTGGCGCGGCATTTGGCCCATTGATTATTCTTTCATTGTTCTGGAAACGCATGACTTTAAATGGCGCTTTAGCCGGCATGGTCGTTGGCGCAGTGATGGTGATTTTATGGAAAAATCTTTGGGACGATACCGGTATCTATGAAATTATTCCAGGCTTTATCTGCTCATTCATTGCGATCATCGCAGTCAGCCTTATGGGTAAAGCCCCCGGTAAAGAGATTACAGAACGCTTTGATGAAGCGGACAGGATTTACAAAGAAAGCCTGTAAGACACTGTAAAATAAAAGGGAGAACATTATGTTCTCCTTTTTATTTATCATTTTTTAATGATTTAATAATCAGCTCTTACGTGACAGTAAAAATTGCGTAATGTAAATCAGCTGCGCCGCATCATCGCCGAAATAAGCCAATGCATCCATAGCCTGATTATGCAGTTCCTGCGCGTAGGCCTTGGCCTGTTCCAATCCCATCAAAGCAGGATAAGTTGATTTTTCAACCTGCTGATCTTTTCCGGCTGTTTTTCCTAAAACGTCAGTATCAGAAACGATATCTAAAATATCATCCTGAACTTGGAAAGCCAGACCAACCGCCTGTCCATATTCACGCAATTTCGGAATTGCCTGATCGGTACCTTCAAACAGTGTTACTGCAGCCATCATTACAGCAGCTGTAATCAACGCGCCGGTTTTATTGCGGTGAATATTTTCTAATGCGTCCTGAGCAATTTTTTTGCCTTCGGCCTGTAAATCCAGCACTTGCCCATTGACCATTTTAGATGCGGCCGTCGCTAGAATCTGCATTTGTTTCAGCACAATAGGCGCTTCCACTGCCGGCCCTTGATCAAACAGGCGGCTGCCTAAAACTTCAAATGCCATAGACTGTAAAATATCACCCGCCAGCAGGGCTGTATCTTCACCAAAGGCCGCATGGCAGGTCGGCTGGCCTCGGCGCAGCAAATCATTATCCATGCAAGGCAAATCATCATGCGCTAAAGAGTAGCAATGGATGAATTCAATAGCAACTGCTGCGCGGCGTACGGCTGCAGCATTTGCATTATTCTTCAACGAGCCTGCCGCATAGCACAGTGCAGGACGGACGCGTTTTCCGCCAAGCATAACCGCATGATGCACAGCGCCCTTTAACGGTTCTGGAATTGCAAAAGCATCTAGCGCAGTGAGTAAATCCTGCTGAATCCGATTCTGTGCTTCAGTCAGTGCATGAGCCTGCACATCAGTTAAAGACGACACGTTCACCTCGATTTTTGGTTAAGCTGTTCAGCAATCTTGTCTTAGCATGGCTATGTACAAAATTGGCCTAGAATATGTTTTACCGGCCTGTTGCATCATACTGCTTTTGCCTTGTTTTCTCTATGATGAAAGGCAATTCTTATGGCTGATCTGCAGTTCAATTTATCTGAGAATGGGTAAATAAATGAATTTCATTGTTTTCATAATAATAAGTGCAGTTTTTTTGATTAAGTTTAGCTTTATACAGGGCCTGATCTGCGCATTGCAAAATACTGAATGCCCTATTCTGGCCAGATAGGCTGCTGGCGGCTCCGCATGAGACTGTCAGCGCCAAACCTTGCTCTTGATATTTATTCGATAATTCAGCAACCGCAGCGCAGCAAAATTGAGCCAATTCGCAGCAGCGCTGCAGCTGCATATTCGGCAGCAGCACCGCAAATTCTTCACCGCCAATCCGGTATAAATCTGCACCTTGAATGCCAGACAGCAAATGTTCCAGCGCCTGCGCGCCGGTTTGCAGCACTTCGTCTCCAAAACTGTGTCCGAAACGGTCATTGATCTGCTTAAAATTGTCAAAATCCAGCATAATCATACTGAAACCATCAAGCTGCATATTTGAAAGCATCTGCTCATAATCTTCCAAATTTCGGTCAAACTTTCTACGGTTCCACAACCCCGTTAAATGGTCTTTTTCACTCAACGCTTTTAATTCAGCATTGTGCTGCTTTAATGAGCATTCAGCCCGCTTCAAATGCGTGATTTCGGCACAGCAAACCAGCACATTTTTTATTTTGTTCTGCTGGTTTAAATAGGGCTTTAAATTCACCAAAAAATAATGCTTCCCCATATTCAACTCAAACGAAGATACCCGCCCTTTTTCTTCAAAGGCTGCCAGCTCGCTCATAAATTTCTGATATGCATAATTAGAAAACTGGCCGATATTCTTTTCCAGCATTTCAGCAGCCGTTAAATTAAAACAAGATGCATAAAGCGGATTGGCGAACTGAACGATACCTTCAGGCGACAGCAGCGCCATGGCCATGGGTAAATTCTCCAAGACCTCTTGAGGATCATAATCATCGATAAGATCAGCATTATTCATCACAATTCAATTCACTTTTTTAAAGTAATAGCTTTGCGAAATGCTATCAAAATCACACAAAAAAAATTCAGCGTATCCTTCTAATATTTTATGACAAACTTATCTTATAAAAATATATATTAAAAAAATATTTTTATATCTGTATTTTTCATATCATTTTTTTTGCGAAAAAAAGCCCCTGTTCGAGGGGCTTTCAATCACAAATAAATTTATTTCAAGGCATCTTGCGGAATTCTCACCCAGCCTTCCATTAATACGCGCGCACTGCGGCTCATCACCGCTTTCTTGACCGCCCATTGCCCATTTTCAAAGACAGCTTGCGCACCCACCCGCAATGTACCTGACGGATGTCCGAATCGAACTGCTTCACGCTCACCGCCACCCGCAGCCAAATTAACCAAAGTCCCCGGAACCGCAGCCGCTGTTCCAATAGCTACCGCTGCTGTTCCCATCATGGCGTGGTGCAATTTCCCCATGGACAAAGCGCGTACCAGCAAATCCGTATCCTGTTCTTCAATATTTTTACCGCTGGAAGATACATAGCTTTTTGGCTGAGAAACAAATGCAATTTTAGGCGTGTGCTGGCGCTTTTCCGCCTCAGCGATATCTTGGATTAAGCCCATTTGCTTGGCGCCATATGCGCGGATTTTTTCAAACCGCGCTAAGGCTGATGCATCCCCATTAATGGCATCCTGCAGTTCAACACCTTGATAGCCAATATCTTCGGCATTCAAAAATATAGTGGGAATGCCGGCATTAATAAAAGTGGCTTGAAACTCACCTACATCATGAACATTCAGCATATCCACCACATTGCCTGTAGGGAACATGGCGCCGCCGTCTTCGCCGTCATCTGCAGGGTTTAAAAACTCGATCTGCACTTCAGCGGCGGGAAAAGTCACACCATCTAACTCAAAGTCACCTGTTTCTTGGACTTGACCATTGGTCATCGGCACATGCGCAATAATAGTTTTTTGAATATTTACCTGCCAAATATGCACGGTACAAATACCATTGTCTGGAATTTTATCTGTATCCACTAAGCCATTTGAAATCGCAAATGCTCCAACAGCTGCAGTCAAATTGCCGCAATTACCGCTCCAATCGACAAAAGCGCTATCAATAGAAACCTGACCAAACAAATAATCCACATCATGATGCGGCTGTGAACTTTTATCTAAAATAACTGTTTTGCTGGTGCTGGACGTAGCGCCGCCCATGCCGTCAATTTGTTTGCCATAAGGATCTGGACTGCCGATTACCCGCAATAAAAGCTGATCCCGCACCGCTCCCGGCTGCTGGGCAGCTTCGGGTAAATCACTCAATTTAAAGAACACACCTTTGCTGGTGCCGCCACGCATATAAGTTGCTGCAATTTTAATTTGTGGTGCAAACGGCATATTTTAATCCTTCATCTTTATCATTGTATTGCACAAGATCATTGCGCTATTAATCACGCATTATCATAACGGCTTTTTTAAAAAAAATATTAGATGCAGGACTTAAGTATAAAAAATCAACATTTGTTAGATCAATTCCTCAATTACAGATTCAGTATTATTAAATAGAATAAAATTAATCTATTGATTCATTTATTGATAATTCAATAAGTTTATTAAAATATAAGTTATATCAATCATAATTATTTTTCATGTTTTTTGAGCTACTAGGCTATTTCTTCCTGATCTATTACAATCCAGTCACTTATCCATTGTCGGGCTGAAATAACTTGAATAAAGAGTCGTCTCAACTTCAGCGTGGCTTAAAAAACCGTCATATACAATTGATTGCCATGGGTGGTGCAATTGGTACTGGCTTATTTTTAGGTTCCGCACATGTGATTGAATCTGCCGGTCCATCCATTATTTTGGGTTATGCGATTGGCGGCTTAATTGCATTTTTAATTATGCGTCAACTCGGGGAAATGATTGTACAGGAGCCTGTAGCAGGCTCATTCAGTCATTTTGCAAACAAATACTGGGGCAAATTCCCCGGTTTTCTCGCAGGCTGGAACTATTGGATTTTATATGTTTTGGTCGCCATGACTGAATTGACGGCTGTCGCCAAGTATATCAATTATTGGTGGCCTCACATTCCAGCTTGGGCATCTGTGCTGACCTTCTTTGTCATTATCACGCTAGTCAACCTAGGCAACGTAAAATTTTACGGTGAATCAGAGTTTTGGCTCTCCATCATTAAAGTCACCGCTGTTGTTGCGATGATTGTCTTCGGTATTTATTTACTGGTGACTGCTGGTCCAGATTCTACTGCATCTTTCAGCAACTTATGGACGCATGGCGGATTCTTCCCGCATGGCTTTGAAGGTTTGTTCTATATGCTGGCGTTCTTGATGTTTGCCTTTGGCGGCATTGAGCTGATCGGCATGGCGGCAGCTGAAGCGAAAGATCCGCAAAAAACCATTCCGAAAGCCATTAACCAAGTGGTCTTCCGTATCCTGATTTTCTATGTGGGTTCGTTAACTATTCTGCTATCGCTGGTGCCTTGGAACCAACTAGAACTGGGCGGACTCGACAAAAGCCCGTTTGTACTGATTTTTAGCCAATTAGGTATTGGCTGGGCAGCGCATTTGCTGAACTTCATTATCTTAACAGCTGCGCTTTCTGTTTATAACAGCGGCATGTATGCCAACAGCCGCATGCTGTTCGGTTTAGCCCAGCAAGGCAATGCGCCAAAAATCTTTACAAAGACCAATAAGCAAGGTGTGCCAATCCCTGCGGTATTGTTCTCTGCATTACTCATTTTTGGCTGTGTATTGTTAAACTACTTTGCACCGGAAGATGCTTTAAGCAACCTGATTTATATTGTGGTTGGCGCTTTAGTCCTGAACTGGGCCATGATTAGCCTTACCCATCTTAAATTCATGAAGGCGATGAAAACTGAAGGGACTGTGTCTCAATTTCCGGCTCTTTGGTCACCATTCAGCAACTACTTGGTTCTTGCCTTTATTGCCACTGTACTTTATATCATGTGGACGCAAGGCTTAAGCGGTGCAGTCATCATGATTCCAATTTGGATTGCGCTCATGTTTATTCTATTTAAAGTCCTTTATAGAAAAGCATAATTTTTCATTTAACCTTTAAGAAGTTATTGTTTCGGCAATAACTTTTTTTTTCTTTCAAAATAGAGTAAATTGACTCCGCTTACGCGCCCTTAGCTTAACTGGATAGAGCAGTTGCCTCCTAAGCGACCGACGTGGGTTCGAGTCCCGCAGGGCGTACCATTCCAAATATGTGATTAAATTTACAATAATTAATTATATAAATCACATATTTATATTTTTTTAATGACTCATCAGATTTTTTTTAAAGCAAAATTTATTTATTTTAAAACAGTGGCTTGTGCATTATTTTTTTTATTCTTTAGTGCTAAAGCTCTAAACAGATATTTTTTTATTCATCTTTTTTCATCTAGAGCATTTACTCTTATTTTTTTTGTGCTATTTTTGTCACATGGAGTAACAAGTAAGCCTATTGGAAGCCAAATAAAGCCCAAGCCAATATGGAGCTTAGCCCAAAATAAAATGCAGTAAATTTAATTTGCACACCAAGGAAAGACAAAGAATGAAATTAAAAAAGCTTACTACAGCCCTTATTCTTGCAACATTACCAGCAACTGGCGTGTTTGCAGCGGCGCTAGATCGTTCAGGTCAATCTATTGCTGCATTTTTACAGCCTGGCAACTACTTTGAAGCAGGTATCTCAGTTTTAGATCCAGAGGTTTCAGGTCACTTTAAAGCAGCACCAAGTGTTAGCACTGGTGAAATGGCTGATGACTATCAATTTTATAATGTTGCATTAAAACTTCAACCAACTTCTAATTTCTCATTTGGTCTTATTTATGACCAACCTTTTGGAGCAGCTGCAACCTACTCGCCCACAGCTCTAAATGTATTTAATAATGCAGCAGGCGAATCAACAGAAGTTGAAGTTGAAACACAAAACCTTTCATTTATTTTTGGATATCAGCCGACTGAAAATTTCAATTTTTATGCTGGCCCTGTTTATCAAACCGTGAAAGGCAATGTTCAATTACGTGGCGCAGCATACGGCGGTGTAACAGCATTCGGTGGTTATAATGCTAACATCGGTGAAGATTCTGCAGTTGGCTGGCTAGCCGGTTTCGCATATCAAATTCCTGAAATTGCATTAAAGGCTTCTGTAACCTATCGTTCAGAAATTGAACATGAAGTAAATGTAAAAGAAAGTTCAACAGGTGCTGGACCTATCACTGCAATTATTAACAACCCTGCTGATACTGGTTCTACTGATATTACAACACCTCAATCAGTTAACCTTGATTTGCAAACTGGCATCATGGCAGACACAGTTGCTTTCGCGAATGTGCGCTGGGTAAATTGGAAAGATTTCTCTATCCGTCCATATAAGTTTGGTAAAGGTTCAGAGGCAGCTTCAGCTGCAGCAACTGGTGGTCTTTATACAAAAGGCTTCAATTTAGTTGATTATTCTGATGACCAAATTTCTGCGACAGTGGGTGTAGGCCGTAAATTTACTGATCATTGGGCTGGTAATGTCTCTGTAGGTTATGACACTGGCGCAGGTAACCCTGTATCTACCCTTGGTCCAACAGAAGGCTATTGGAGTGTTGGTTTAGGTGCACAATACAGCCCTGCTGCAAATTACTTTATCGCCGCTGGTGTTAAATACTTAATGTTAGGTGATGCTACAGCTCATTCAGGTGCATATTCTATTCCAGGCAATGCGGTTGCTGCTCAAGTTGCAGAATTTGAAGACAATGATGCTTGGGCTTATGGCTTAAAAATCGGTTACCGCTTCTAATTTATTCATTAAAAACAAAAGCCATAGTTAACTATGGCTTTTTTAATTTTAAATGATTAAACAGTGATCATTTAAAATCACAAAATCCTTCCCATAATAATTGCAAATAAATACTCTATTTTTCATTAAAAATCATTTAGATAGATTGCTTTAAATAGAACATTTACTCTATACAACCCTTTTTTTTGCATTGCAGCGTTCATTTCTAGAGCACTCCTGAGTATTTACTCATTTTTTTATTATGTTACTTTCCTCGCATTGATTACCCACGAAAAGTTACAAACAGGGAAAACTATGCAGCTCAGCCAGTTATCTAAAGCAATTTTAATCAGCTTATTACCAGCCTCTTCTGTTTTTGCAGCAGGATTAGACCGCTCTGGTCAATCTATTTCAGCCTTTCTTCAGCCTGGAAACTATGCAGAAGCATCATTCACTGTTTTAGACCCAACTGTCGAAGGCACATCTCACTTAGATAATAAAAAACTCAGCGATATGGGAGATGACTACTATTTTCCAGGAGCTGCAGTTAAAGTCCAAGCAACTGAAAACATTTCTTTGGGGTTGATTTATGACCAGCCATTTGGTGCAGATGCAACTTATGGACTTGATACAGGCACTTTTGACAACGGTAAGGAAAGCACTAAAGTTAAAGTCCGTACTAATAATTTAACAGCATTGATTGGCTACCAGCCTACTGAAAACTGGAACATCTATGCGGGTCCAGTATGGCAAACAGTTAAAGCTAACATTAACTTACGCGGCAATGCCTACTCACTATTAAGCGGCTATAACATTAATGTTGAGCAAAAAGATGCTTATGGCTGGGCAGCAGGTTTTGCTTATCAAGTTCCTGAAATTGCTTTAAAAGCCTCTGTAACTTACCGTTCAGAAATCAAACATAAAGCAGATGCTGTAGAAACTACAACTCTTGCATCTATTAATCCTGCTTATTCATTTCTGTCTTATAAAGAAAGCACTGTCGATGCGACAACCCCACAATCTGTAAATGTTGATTTGCAAACCGGTATTGCAGCAGATACTTTAGTATTTGCAAATTTACGCTGGGTGCATTGGGATCAATTTGCCGTTAAGCCGGCATTGCTGGCGCAAGCATCTGCACTTGCTAAAGGCAAAGCGCAAAATCTTATTGATTACACAGATGATCAGTACTCTATAACTGCTGGCCTTTCTCGCAAGTTTACTGATAAATGGGCAGGTACTGCAGCGATTGGCTGGGATTCGGGTGCAGGCAACCCTGTCACTACACTTGGCCCAACAGAAGGTTACTGGAGTGTCGGTCTTGGCGGCCAATACAGTCCTGCTGAAAACTATTTTATTCAAGCCGGTGTTAAATACTTCTGGTTAGGTGATGCTGAAGCCCAAACAGGCGGTGATGTTAAAGCGTCATTTGAAGACAATCATGCTTTAGGCTATGGCATGAAAATCGGCTACCGCTTCTAATTTTGCGCTGCAAAAATTAGGATTAAACAAGAAAGGGCGCCATTGGCGCCCTTCTCTTTTTCTGCAATAAAAATTCTGCAGCGTTAAATCAAGCTGGAATATTTCGCACTGATGATTTGCGGATAGCTTCTTTCAATGCCTCATAACCATTAATTGGCGGAAACTGCGGAAATTCTGCAATCACATTTTCAGGCGCATCAAATAAGAAGCCATGATCTGCTTCGCCCAGCATAGTGGTGTCATTATATGAATCACCGGCTGCAATCACACGGAAATTCAAACCGTGCAGCGCTTTCACAGCCTGACGCTTTTGATCCGGCTGGCGCAGTTTGTAATCTGTAATCATGCCATTTTCATCAGTTTCTAATTTATGGCAAAAAATAGTCGGCCAATCTAATTGCTTCATTAAAGGATGAGCAAATTCATAGAAAGTATCAGACAAAATAATCAGCTGAAAATGTGTGCTTACCCATTTTACAAATTCTTTCGCGCCTGGAAATGGCCCCATATCGGCAATAACCGCCTGAATATCATCTAAACCCAAACCATGCTGCTTTAAGATATTCAGGCGCTGAGTCATCAGTACATCGTAGTCAGGAATATCGCGCGTAGTGGCCTCTAATTCTTTAATTCCAGTTTTCTTAGCGAAATTAATCCAGATTTCTGGAACTAAAACACCTTCTAAATCAAGACATACGATTTCCATGGACTCTCCCAATCTCAGTGAAAAAAATTTGCACTATCATAGCTTAAGAAATGACTTTTGCGTTGCTCTTTTTTAAATCTATTTTTTTCATAAGTATTTATTTTTTAGTGATAAGTCGTGATTATCAATTCTATTAAAATAGTTGTGAAATAAATTAATATAGGTTTTGAAGTTCCAAGCCTATAGCCAGGACATACATGACTACAATCCCTACAATTGATATCGTAGATGCGCTTGCATCTGAATATGCCGACAAATCTCCAAATGAAATTATTGAGCTTGCTTTAAGCCAAGAAGGTGAAATTGCAATTTCATTTTCCGGCGCAGAAGATGTGGTTCTGATTGATATGGCCTCGCATTTAGGCAAACCCTTCCGTGTTTTCAGCCTGGATACAGGCCGTCTGCATGCCGAAACGTATCAATTCATTGAAACCGTGCGTAAACACTATAATATTGATATTGAAATTTGCTTCCCTGAAACTGAAGCAGTTCAGCAATTAGTGACTGAAAAAGGCCTCTTCAGCTTTTATCAGGATGACCACAAAGAATGCTGCGGAATTCGGAAAGTTCAGCCCCTGCGTAAAAAACTGGCCACTTTAGACGGCTGGATTACCGGTCAGCGTAAAGATCAGAGCCCGGGCACCCGCAATGAAATTCCTGTCGTGCAAGCTGATGCAGGTTTCTCTGGGCCGGGCAAGCAGCTGATTAAATACAACCCTTTAGCCAATTGGTCTAGTGCCGATGTCTGGAACTATATCCGTTTAATGGAAATCCCTTATAATCCGTTGCATGAGCGCGGGTTTATTTCTATTGGGTGTGAGCCTTGCACACGCCCGGTACTGCCGAATCAGCATGAACGTGAAGGGCGCTGGTGGTGGGAAGACGCCACCCATAAAGAATGCGGGCTGCACGCCGGCAACTTAAGGAAATAATCAAGACTAAACCATTGCCTCAGCAGTGGTTTTTTTCAACGCTTTGATACATATAAAGCAGTTTTATTCTGCTTGAAAACCGCTATACTTTCTAAGTAATTTATAATTCTAACAAGGCTGCTCATATAGGAGCGTCCCTAGATATTGCAGTGAGGCAATCCACGCTATGCGTCCATTACATCCGATTGATTTTATTTTTCTCACTTTAGAAAAGCGTCAGCAGCCGATGCATGTTGGCGGTTTATTTTTATTTACGATTCCAGATAATGCACCATCCAGTTTTATCCAAGATTTAGTTACAGATATCCGAAATTCAAAATCCATTCCAGTCGCTCCGTTCAACAACCGCCTCAATGGTTTTTTTTGGGATGAAGATGAAGAGTTCGATTTGGATCACCATTTCCGCCACATCGCCCTGCCGCACCCCGGCCGTATCCGCGAGCTTTTGACCTATATCTCTCAAGAACACAGCACCCTGATTGACCGCGCCAAACCGCTTTGGACCTGCCACATCATTGAAGGCATAGAAGGCAACCGTTTTGCCATGTATTTCAAAATCCACCATGCAATGGTCGACGGCATAGCAGGCATGCGCCTAGTTGAGAAGTCTCTCTCTGACGATCCGAATGCCAAACGCATTGTGCCGCCTTGGTGTGTAGAAGGTCCGCGTTTGAAACGGCTGAAACAGCCAAAAGCCAGCCGTATTCAAGGCTTGATTGCCGGTTTAAAGGGCCAGCTTGAATCAACGCCGCGTGTAATGTATGAATTGTCACAAACCGTCATGAAAGACATGGGGCGCAATCCGGACTATGTCTCCAGCTTTCAAGCGCCCAGCTCGATTCTGAATCAGCGTGTCAGTTCGTCACGCCGTTTTGCGGCCCAATCCTTTGAATTTTCAAGACTGGCCCATATCGCCAAAGAACTGGGCGTAACCATTAACGATATCGTCCTTGCCATTTGTTCAGGCGCATTGCGTGAATATCTCATCAGCCAAAACGCCTTGCCTAAAAAACCTTTGATCGCTATGGTCCCTGCATCGGTACGGACGGACGATTCGGATCTGTCAAACCGCATTACCATGATTTTGGCAAATCTAGGCACCCATAAAGAAGACCCTTTAGAACGTCTTAAAATTGTCCGCCGCAGTGTTTTAAATGCGAAGGAACGCTTTAAGCGGATGAACGCCAATCAAATTCTAAATTATAGTGCCTTTGTGTATGGTGCTGCCGGCTTAAATATTGCGTCCGGCCTGATGCCGAAGCGCCAAGCTTTCAATTTGGTTATTTCGAATGTGCCTGGCCCACGCGAACCTTTATACTGGAATGGCGCGCGTTTAGATGCGCTCTACCCGGCCTCTATTGTGCTAGATGGCCAAGCGCTGAACATCACCATGACCAGCTATTTAGATAAATTGGAAGTGGGTTTAACCGCCTGCCGCAACGCATTGCCGAAAATGCAAAACCTGCTGACACATTTGGAAGAAGAAATTCAGCGCTTTGAAGAGATCGTTAACAAAGATAACCCAAAGCTTCAGGCGGTTAGCTGACCCTATGGAAGATATTGCCAATATAATTTTGCATTCAGAAAAATTAATATTTCAAAAAATGATCAAATAATTATTCAGATAAAATTAAGGGGCTTAAATTAGCCCCTTAATTTTTAATATTTCGGCATTGTTTTAATAATTGATGGCACGCGGTGCGGATCATTGATGCTGTAATTTGCACTTCATTGCCGCGTTCATCGACGATATAAGCCGAATGCATTGTTTTAGCATCCAGCATATGCTTTAAACCTGTACTCATTACTGCTTTACTGACACCCATATCACACCTCATTTTGCTAAACCTGTTCAAAAAAGGTTTTGGCTATTCGATGTGTTAAGTATAAAAAATACAGATTAAAAGTAAAATTTCAGTTGTAACAAGTGTTTAACGATATTCTGTTACAATTTCAGCTTAAGATGATATCGTATTGCTCTTGCGTATATAAATTTTCCACCTGAAACTTAATCACACCACTGATGAAGTGCTCTAAATCAGAGACTGCTGGCGCTTCTGCCGTTAATAAGCGGTCAATCACAGAGGGATGCGCAACGACAGTAAAGCCACTCTGATTGTCGAAAGCCCGCGCATATCGCAAAATTTCCCGAAAGATTTCGTAACACACTGTCTCTGCTGTTTTCACATAACCGCGTCCCTGACAAGTCGGACATGACTCACACAGCAGATGTTCTAAAGATTCACGGGTCCGCTTACGGGTCATTTCCACCAAGCCCAGCTCAGATACTTGGGTGATTTTGGTTTTGGCGTGATCCCGCTCCAGCATTTTGTCAAACTGGTTCATTACCTGTTCACGATGATGCGCTTCTTGCATATCAATGAAATCAATAATGATAATGCCGCCTAAATTGCGCAGTCGAAGCTGGCGAGCAATCACTTGCGTGGCTTCCATATTGGTTTTGAAAACCGTATCTTCCAGTGTCCGGCCGCCGACATAAGAACCGGTATTGACATCAATGGTCGTCATCGCTTCGGTCTGATCGATCATCAGATAGCCGCCCGACTTCAGCGCAACGCGTGTCTGCAGCGCTTTTTGAATATCTTCTTCGACATTATATAAGTCAAAGATAGGACGCTCACCCGGATAATGGATGAGCCGGTCCCGCATGCTCGGTACAAACTCATCGACAAATTCAACTAATTTGGCGTGAATTTCCCGTGAATCGACATGAATTTTAGAGGTATCTTCATTCGCCAGATCACGGATCACCCGCTGCGGCAAAGGCAGTTCTTCAAAAATCAGTGACGGCACTGCAATGATTTTTTGCTTGCGCTGAATAAATTCCCACAGCTTTGCCAAATACGCCATATCCTGCGCGATTTCTTCTTCTGCAATGCCTTCCGCTGCAGTACGCACAATAACAGAGCCAGGCAGCTTATGTTCGGCCTGAATACGCTCAATCATGCTGCGCAGGCGGTCACGCTCTGCTTCAGATTCAATACGCTGTGATACGCCTGTATGGCTGCCAAAAGGCATCATCACTAAATAGCGGGAAGGAATAGAAAGATCTGTGCTTAAACGCGCGCCTTTCGTGCCCAGCATATCCTTCATGACTTGAACGGTCAGAATTTGACCCGGCTGCAGCAATTCAAAGACATTCGGCGTCGGCTGATTTTTTGGCCACACCATATCATTGATATGCAAAAATGCAGTACGCGACAGGCCGATATCCACAAAAGCCGCCTGCATGCCCGGCAGCACCCGAACGACTTTACCCTTGTAAATATTGCCGACTAAACCGCGTTTTACAGTACGCTCAACAAATAACTCATTGACTGTACCATTTTCGATTAACGCAACACGGCACTCCATCGGTGTGACGTTAATCAATAACTCGTCAGACATAATAAAACTCAAAACATTATAAAAATTCTTGTGTTCAGCAGTTAATTTAGCGCCTTAACTGTCTGTCATATCTTCATTTTAAAACGCATTAATAACTGTGCAGTTTCGTGCAGAGGCAATCCGACCACATTGGAATAACTGCCTTCAATGCGCGGAATATAGCGCGCTGCAATGCCTTGAATTGCATAGGCTCCCGCCTTGCCCAAAGGCTCACCTGTCGCCCAGTAATCTTCCATATCGTGAAGGCTTAAGGTCTGAAACTCAACTTGCGTCCGTACTACTATACTGCAAATTTGTTCTTTTGTACGTACGCAAACACCTGAAAAAACATCATGTTTTCGTCCTGAGATTTGCGCCCATATCTCAAAAGCATGCTGTTTAGATTCGGGCTTGCCTAAAATGCGGCCGTCGACTCCCAAGCTGGTGTCGGCAGCGACAATCAGCGCTTCCGGAAAGCGCAGCTGAACAGCTTGCGCCTTCACTCTTGCTAAGCGTTCGACATAAACCGCAGCCGACTCACCGGCTAATACAGATTCATCGACATCTGGGCTGAAAATATCAAAGCTCAGCCCCAGCTGGCCAAGCAGTTCCTTACGCCGCGGCGAACTGGACGCAAGAATTAAATTCGCCATTTTTTCAATACATAATAAATGATTGGCCAAACCAGAATACTGCTCAGCAGCGGCTGCCAATGGCGCGCAAAGGAAAAATGCACTCCACTCATCACTTGCGCCATCCAAATCAGAAATAGGTGCGCAACAACAGCAATGGAGCTAATAATCCACAGATTGCTGAAAGTTAAAATACGGCGTTCACGCGTCAAAAAACGGGCCAGAAAACCGATCAGCACAAAACTCAGCGCATTCATGCCCAACGGCGCATCGACCAGCAAATCAACAAAAAGGCCTGTGCCGAATGCAAACCATACTCCGCACCACGTCGGCTGGCACAACACCCAAAACAGCGTAATCATCAGCATGAATAACGGACGCCAGCCCGACAATTCATAAGACAATGGATAGACCATCAGCGCCGATGCCATGATCACCGAAACAATAATGGCAATCAATGGATCTCGATTGGTCGGACGGCTCAGCTTAGCGATCTGCATTTGGCTGCTCCATCGCTAATGAATCAGAAAACAGCACCACCACATGATGCCCGCCCGCCAATTGTGCGGCTGGAATCACATCTATTTGTGCAAATTCACCTGAATTATGACGCTGTACTTTAGAAACAGTCCCGACTAGATAGCCAGCGGGGAAATGCGCCCCAAGCCCGGAGCTATACACCTTCTCACCTGCTTTAATGTTGGCGCTGGTCGGAACATATTCCATTTTCAAACGCCCAAGATCGCCTGTACCGCTGACAATTGCACGCATTCCTGTACGCTCCAAACGGACTGACAGTGAATGCTCTTTATCAGACAGCAGCATAATACGGCTGCTGTGCGGGTAGACATTGACGATCTGCCCCATAATGCCTTTATCATCCAGCACCGTTTGACCGACTTTCAGCTGGCTGCTTGCCCCGCGGTTGATCACAATAATATGACGGAGCGGATCTGCATCGGTGCCGATGACTTCTGCAATTTCCATGCGGCCATCGATAATTAAAGGTGTGTCCAGCAAGCCGCGCAAACGGGTATTTTCTGCAGAAAGTTCAGAAAGTTTTTGCAAACGGACTTGCGCCTGAAGCAGTTCAGCTTGCATCGCGGTATTTTCACGGCGCAATTGAGCTTCAGACTTGGTTTGTTGATTCAGCCATTCTCGCGATAACACTGGATAGCTTGCTGCAGCATAAATAGGATTATAAGCTGCATACAAGACGTCTCTTGCCGGTTGAATTACATGCGGCATGCGCCAATCAAAGAAAAGCACTACCAAGCATGCAATCACCGCAATGATAAATGAGCGAAAAGATGGCGGCTGTCTTGAAAACAGTTGAGTTTGCACCCGCCCAGTCCTTTTCTTAGCCTACAAACAGCATGTCGTGATTTGGATTGTCGAAGAATTCCAAAACTTTGCCGCCGCCGCGGGTGACACAAGTCAAAGGATCTTCAGCAACCACCACTGGCAAGCCAGTTTCTTTTGCCAGTAATTTATCCAAATTGCGAAGCAATGCGCCGCCGCCAGTCAATACAATACCGCGTTCAGCAATATCAGACGACAGTTCCGGCGGTGTCTGCTCTAAAGCAGATTTCACAGCAGAAACAATGCTTTGCAATGGGTCTGAAATGGCTTGGGTAATTTCATCAGAAGTGACTGTAATCGCGCGAGGCACACCTTCCGCCAAGTTGCGGCCGCGGACTTCAATTTCCAAAGCCTTCGCGCCTTCTTCAGGCAATGCCATGCCGACTTCTTTTTTAATGGTTTCAGCAGTGGTTTCACCAATCACACAGCCATGCGCTTTACGCACGTAGTTGATGATCTGTTCATCAAATACATCGCCGCCGATACGCAATGAATCTGCATAGACACAGCCTTGCAATGAAATAATTGCAATTTCTGTCGTGCCGCCGCCCACATCTACAACCATTGAACCGCAAGCCTGCTCGACTGGCATGCCGGCGCCAATTGCAGCCGCCATCGGCTCTTCAATTAAGCGCACATCACGCGCGCCTGCGTTATATACCGCTTCGCGGATCGCGCGGCGCTCTACCAATGTAGATTTGCAAGGGACACAGACCACAACACGCGGCGCTGGCGGAAACAGGCGTTTTTCATGCACTTTGCCAATAAATTGGTTCAGCATGGTTTCCGTCACTTCAAAATCTGCAATCACACCGTCTTTCATTGGACGGATTGCCGAAATATTTGCAGGTGTACGGCCAAGCATTTGTTTTGCATCAAGGCCTACTGCCGATACAATTTTTTGTGAACCGCTGTGACGAATCGCCACAACCGTCGGTTCATTTAATATAATGCCTCGTCCTGGCGCATAAATAAGTGTATTTGCTGTACCTAAATCAATGGCTAGATCGGGCGAAAACAAGCCAATTAGTCTTTTTAGAATCACGGAGACGTTCTCGATTAAACTTTATGTGGACGCAAGGTGGCAACTTTAACTAAATGTGATGATTTGAACAAGTCAATCGCTTATTATAACGCACGATAATTTGAAATTTTTTAATACTGATTAGGTAATGTTATGTCTACATCGGATGCACAGCATTCTGCAGATCTCAATGCACAAACAGTTTCAGCAATCGCCCATTTGGCTCGATTATCGCTGAATGAGGCTCAATCTGCTGAATATGCTCAAAGTTTAAATAAAATTTTAGGCATGATGGAAACTTTAAAAGGCATCAATACTGACGGTGTTGAACCGCTGAAGAGTCCATTCGACAACCCGCAGCCATTACGTGAAGATGTGGTGACTGAAGAAAATCATCGTGAGGAATATCAAGCTGTTGCTCCTGCAACACAAGACGGCTTGTACCTTGTCCCGCGCGTAATTGAGTAATTACTGCTCAGTTCATCTATTTTCTTAAAATTAAACGTAAAGAATTATTTCTCATGACAGATTTACATCGCTTATCCGTTCGTGAAATGACAGAAGGTTTGGCTGCGGCTCAATTCTCTTCTCGCGAACTTACCGAACACTATTTAAAACGCATTGAAAAAATCGATGCGCAAGTGCAGTCTTATGTCACGGTCACGCCTGAACTGGCTT
>NZ_LUAW01000030.1 GCF_001605895.1 Acinetobacter pragensis | reverse complement strand
WKWWMARAMRYKTKMWYKAHTGAHHDGCAAAGCGCAAACACCCGCGCAAATTGAAACTGAGATTGCAGCCCAATTTCAGCCACCTGCTATTTTTCCAATGCCGATATCCAATGTACAGCTTCATGATTTAATTGATCATTTTCATCTGCCGATTTGGCTGAAAACCCGTCAGGGAACCTCAGATATCAACAGCGCGATGATGCAGTTTACGGGGCTGCAGCAGAACCCGCTAAATGACGGGCAGTGGCTTCAGTTCATACATCCCGAAGATTTAGAGCATTTGATGGCGCTGTGGCGCAACGCGCTTGCAAACACTCAAAGCTTTCACAAAAACTGCCGGATCAAGCACTGTGAACTGGGTTACCGCATGTGCAGGCTGCAGGTCAACTTTCCCGCAGTCGAGCAGCCCTTGTATCAATGGCTGATCAGCATTGCCGATATTCATGAGGAATATGAAAAACAGCTGCTGCTGAACCAGCATATCGCGCAGCAAAACAAAATGCTGGATGCCAGCCTTGACTGCATCAAAATATTAACGCCAGACGGCAGCGTGATCCATATGAACCGCTCAGGCTGTTTAGCGCTTGGCGTTCCGGTCGATGAGAAAAATTTTGGCATGCCTTGGCTGAGTTTACTGCCGGCAGAAGTCCGCACAGCAGGCAAAGAGGCCCTGCATCTGGCCGCCTCGGGCCAAAACGCGCGTTTTTCAGGTAAAAGCCATGTCCCTGGGCAAGCGCTGCAATATTGGGACAATATTTTAACGCCCATTCTGGATGAAAACGGTGTCACGCAAAACATACTCTGCGTTTCCAGAGATATCAGTCAGCAAATGATGGCCGAAGTCAAATTGCAGCGGGTAATTGAAGAGGATGAATTAACCGGCTTAATTAACCGGCGCGCTTTCAATAAGCTGTTCAAGATGACCCTGCAAGAGGCGCAAGACACCAGCCACATGGCGGGCTTGCTGCTGATTGATTTGGATTATTTCAAGCATGTCAATGACACGCTGGGGCATACGGCCGGCGACCATCTGCTGCGGACCTTAGGACAGCGTTTCCAGACCTGTTTCGATGCGCATATCACGGTGGCGCGCTTGGGCGGCGATGAATTCGCAATTCTAGTGCCCCAGCTGAAAAGTCAGGAACAGCTGCTGGACATCGCGCAGCACGCATGGATGCAGATGGAGTTGCCCATCAGCTATGCAGGGCAGTTCATCAATGGCGGCATGAGTATCGGCTGTTCGGTCTATCCGCGCGATGCTGAAAACGCTTCAAATTTATTAAAGTGCGCTGACATTGCCCTGAATGATTTGAAATCCAGCGGCCGCGGCGGTATCCGCATGTTCAATCACACCATGTTTGAAACACTTGAAGTGACCACCAAGCAGCTGACTTTAGCCCGAAGCATTTTAAAGTCCAACAGCATAGAGCCCTATTATCAGCCTAAAGTTCTGCTGCAGACAGGCAATGTCATTGGGTTTGAGGCGCTGCTGCGCTGGCATGACAGCGAAGGCGACTTGCAGCTGCCCGCCAATATTTATGCCGCCTTTCATGATTATGAGCTTGCCTCAGGCATCAGCGAAACCATGCAGACCAAAATATTTACCGATATTCAGCAATGGATAGCAAAGGCCATGGATGTTTTGCCCATTTCGATTAATGCCGCGCCTGTAGAATTTCTGCGGGATGACTATGCCGAAAAACTGCTGCAGCGCATGAATCGATTCGGCATTCCGCATCATCTGATTGAGGTTGAAATTACCGAGCAAAGCCTATCTGAACGCGGCGCCAATTATGTTATCCGCGCCTTGAACTTGCTGAAATCCGCAGGCATTCAAATTTCCTTAGATGACTTCGGCACAGGGCATTCCTCTTTAACCCGTTTAAGAGATTACCCGATTGACTGCATTAAAATTGATAAAAATTTTGTTGAGCACATGACCCATGATCAATCGGCGCTGGCCATTGTTAAAGCCATCAGCCAACTGGGCAGCAGTATTGCGCTGGATGTTTTGGTTGAGGGAATTGAAACGACGGAACAGCTGGAAATTTTGAAATCCTGCAATTGCCGGAAAGGCCAAGGGTTCTATTTTTATATTCCAATGAACAATTCAGACGCAGCGCAGCTGCTGCCCCGCCTCTAGAATAATCACGGATTCATGACCATTGAATAAAAAGCGCAGCTTCTTATGTATTTAATCAGCGCCTGTTTAGCTGGGCAGCCCGTCCGCTATGATGGCAAAGGCTATCAGTTTGATGCCATTCAAGCCTTAATTCAGCAAAAATTGGCCATTACGGTTTGTCCGGAAATGCTCGGAGGCCTTGCCTGCCCGCGTGAAGCGGCCGAAATTTCAGGCGGCACTGCGCTCGATGTGCTGGCTGGCACAGCCAAAGTCATCACCCAAAAGGGCACAGATGTAACGGAAGCCTTTCTCTGCGGCGCCTATAGAACCCTGCATTTGGCTCAAAAGCATCAAATTCATGCTGTGGTGCTCAAAGAGCATAGCCCGTCATGCGGGCGGAACTCCATTTATGACGGTACATTCAGCGGCGCAAAGATTGCAGGTTCAGGCGTCACAGCAGCCTTGCTGCTGCAGCATGGCTTTCAGGTCATGTCTGAACTGGAGTTTTTTGAATCGTTAAAATAAAACATGCTGCACATGCATAAGGACAGCATGATTAACGGATCCAGCGCACGATATAATCTTCAATTTCATCTTCATCAATATCTTTTTCACTGATGCAGCGCCCTGCTGCAGATTTTCTCGCTTGAATAATGCTGTCGCGGCTGCCGGTATTTAAATGATGCCAAGACGGCAGACTTTGTCCATCATTCAGCCGGCGGTAAGCGCAGGTGGAAGGAAGCCATTTAATCTGCTGCAGCAGCGCTGGCGTCAGCTGAATGCAGTCAGGCACAAACTGCCGGCGGCTGGCATAATTAGAGCAGTGCCCTGTTGCGCAGTCCAGCAATTGGCAAGCCACTTTAGTATAGGCAATCTCCTGAGTCTCCTCATCTTCAAGCTTGATTAAGCAGCACTTGCCGCAGCCATCGCACAGCGCTTCCCATTCTGCGTGCGTCATGTCAGCTAAAGCATATTTTTTCCAAAATTGCGGGCGAAGTTCATCCGTCATGGTCTGAGCGTCAATCTAGGTATTTTGCCGAATTATATCAGGCTAATCTCATTTTTAAGCATTAATGTGCAGCGCATACATTGGTAAACTATTGTCACAATTCGTTCAAAACTTATCAACAAAAGCATAACAGTGTACAAAAAACCAGCGCCCTATACTGAAGATCAGAATAAAAACACATGGAGAAGTACGATGTTTCGTTGGGCTATTATATTTGCAGTGATCGCATTAATTGCGAGCTTGCTCGGATTCGGCGGCGTTGCAGGGCTGTCAAAAGATTTTGCAGTGATACTGCTGGTGATTGCAGTGATTCTCGCAATCGTTGGTTTCCTGTCTCGCGGAAAGGTATAGCGTACGTCTCCCACCGCAGTTATGAGTACGATTTAAAGTATTCATCTGATCCATAAAAAATAAGCGCCTTATTGGGCGCTTATTTTTTATTTGTGCTTCACCTTTATATGGTTTGCGTGCTGGGTTATGGGCGTAAATGGCGCGGTCTGAAGCCGGCGGCGATCAATGCCACGCCATAGGCGGCCACTCCGACCAGACAGAATCCGATCACTTCTGCCACACGGATCCATTGAGAAACTTCACCGTTGTACCATGTCAGCGCATACCCAAGCGCGGCAATCATCACGATATTCGCCGCAGCAAACTGCATGCCTAGCTTTTTCCAATGCGCGCCGAAACGGAAAATATTGCGCTTGTGCAGATAAAAATACAGCATGCCGGCATTCACCAGCGCAGAACCTGACGATGCCAATGCCAGCGCCATATGCTCTGCATGCCAATCAATCAGTTTAAAGAAGCCAATGAATATCACGTTTAAAATGGCATTGGCTGCTACTGCCATCAGGCCAACGCGTACAGGGGTTTTGGTGTCCTGCTGTGCATAAAATCCGGGCGCAAAGACTTTAATCAGCATGAATGAGATCACTCCTGCGCTCATGCATTGCAGCGCCAAAGCCGTCATCTGCGTATCTTCAAGGGTAAATTCCCCGCGCTGGAACAGCGCCTGAATAATGGGTGTCGACAGCATAAACAGCGCAATACTGGCCGGCACGCCAACCAGTACAATCACTTTAGCGGCCCAATCAATCATGCCGCGGAATTTCGCCTGATCCTGTTCTGCATGGCGCGCGGATAACGACGGCAGAATCACGGTGCCGATCGCCACGCCAATCAAGCCCAAAGGCAATTCCGTCATGCGCTCTGCGCTGTACAGCCAAGACACCGAGCCATCCTGCATAAAGGATGCCCAAATGGTATTCAGCAGCAGATTGATCTGCGTCACAGAAACCCCAAACAGCGCAGGCAGCATCAGTTTCATGATACGGTCCACACCTTCGTGCTTGAAATCGACTTTAGGCGGAATCAGCAGCTTTTTATTCCACAGTTCAGGAATCTGAATCGCCAGCTGCAGCACGCCGGCAATCAGCACGGCCCAGCCTAAAGCCATAATCGGCTCAGCCATATACGGCGTCAGCCAGACTGCGCCGGCAATCATCGCCAGATTCAGCAGGACTGGAGAAAAAGCGGGGGAAGTAAAGGAGCCGTAGCTGTTCAGAATACTGCTGGCAAAAGCCGTCAGCGACATGAACAGCAAATAGGGAATAGTCAGGCGGAACATATCCGCCGCCAGCGCAAACTTCTCCGGATCATCATGAAAGCCCGGCGCATAGATATAGATGATCGCGGGCGCAGCCACCATCGCCACAAAAGTTAATGCGCTCATGAACGTAGCTAAGCAGCCGAACACCCGGCTGATCAGAATCTGCACTTCCGCATGGGTGCGGCTGGTTTTATATTCTGTCAGGACAGGAATGAACGCCTGTGAAAATGCGCCTTCGGCAAACAGCCGCCGAAAAAAATTCGGAATACGGAAAGCCACAACAAAGGTGTCAAAATCTTTGCCTGCGCCAAACACATTCAGCAGCACGATATCCCGGACTAGGCCCAAGACTCGTGACAGCATGGTCATTGCACTGACAATGACGGTAGATCGCCATAGGGCCATCGTATTCACCTGTTTTTTAAAGTGTGGCTATTGTAATGAAAGTTGGCCCAAGTTTTCATTGGATAATTAGGGCCGAATGTTGTTATTTATTTATTTTTAAAATGATGCAATTGTGTCCGGAATTTATTCCAATCAAAAAATGGCCCCGGATCGGTCTTGCGGCCGGGCGCAATATCTGAATGCCCCGCCAAATGCTGCTGAATTTTTGGATAAGCCTGCTGCAGGCACGCTGTCACGGCTGACAGCGCATCATACTGCGCCTGTTCAAAAGGCAAATCATCGCTGCCTTCCAGCTCAATGCCAATCGAATAGTCATTGCACTCTTTTTGGCCCAAATAGCTGGAACGTCCGGCATGCCATGCACGGTCATTAAAATTGACAAACTGCAGCACCTCACCGCTTCTCAAAATCAGCAAATGCGCGGACACCTGCATGCCTTCTATGGTTTGAAAATAAGGATGCGCAGCCCAGTCCAGCGCATTCTGGAAAAACTGCTCAATATAGCCACCGCCAAACTGGGACGGCGGCAGGCTGATGTTATGCACCACCACCAGCTGAATTTCGGCTTGTTTCGGGCGCTGGTTGTAATTGGGCGAAGGGATTTGGCGTGCGCCAATCAGCTCGCCATGACACACCTGAAAGGCGGCAGTTTTCGGCATAGTTTCATCCTGATCATTTTTTCAATTCGGCCCGCAGGCGAATGCATCTGCTGCCCATGCTAAAACTTTCCCGTCTAAATCTCAATTCAGCAGCGGCGGCTGTATGAAAAATCGCTCATTTTTCAGGAACAATGTTACTATAACGCGCAAATTTTACTGGGTTAATAGAGACGGAACTTTATGAGCATCTCTCCATCTTTGCTTGAGCAGGCCATCCAAATCAATATTCAGCAGGCGCTGCAGGAAGATATTGGTGAGGGGGACATTACGGCCCTTCTTACCCCTGAAGAAGAACAGGCCTCAGCCACCATCATCAGCCGTGAAGATATGGTGCTGGCTGGCCAGCCATGGGTGAATGCCTTAATTCAGGCCTATGATCCGGCAATACAGGTTACATGGTTGAAAAATGATGGTGACCGCATCGCCTCAGATGAAGTTTTTCTTCAACTGGCCGGTTCTGCCCGCAGCCTGCTGACTGTAGAGCGCCCAGCGCTGAACTTCATACAGACGCTGTCCGCTGTGGCGACCAAAACTGCAGACTATGTCAAGCAGCTGGACGGCTTGCATACTAAACTGCTGGATACCCGTAAAACCCTGCCTGGCCTGCGCATTGCGCAAAAATATGCAGTTGCTGTCGGCGGCGGGCAAAACCACCGGCTGGGCCTGTTTGATGCGTTTTTAATTAAAGAAAACCACATTATGGCCGCAGGCGGCATTGTGCAGGCCATTGCCAAAGCGCACAGCATTGCCCCGGGCAAACCAGTCGAAGTCGAAGTGGAAACTTGGGAAGAACTAAATCAGGCGCTTGAAGCCAAAGCCGATATCGTGATGCTGGACAATTTCAGCCAGCAGCAAATGATTGATGCGGTGAAGCATGTCGCGGGACGCTGCAAGCTGGAAGCTTCAGGCAACATTACCATTGAAAACTTGCGTGAAGTGGCAAGCACTGGCGTAGACTATATTTCAATGGGTGTACTGACCAAAGACGTCAAAGCGGTAGATTTATCCATGCGTTTTAATGGCTAAACCTCAAACAGAGATAAAAAAAGCGCCACTAGAGGCGCTTTTTTTATGGAGCATCTATGCCCTTTATTCAGCGCCCATAAATGGATCTGAATAGCCGTCTTTGCCCGTTTCAATGCGTCCCGCAAAACGGCGCTCAAAACTGCTGTCTCCATTCAGCGTCACCGTAAAATCATACCAGCCATGCACATCAGCCATATCCAGCAGTACATCAGTTTCTGCAGATGCGCTTTTTACCGCCCAAGCCTTGCCCTCTAGATAGGCATTGGCCTTAACAGTTAAATCAGCGCCCTGAGGCCCGTCATGCCGGACTTTCAGGAATATGCGCGGCGCACATTCTTCCATGCACACTCGAATTTCCGGTAGAACATCCAGCTGCGCTTTTTCCGTGATGTCACCTTTGAATGCGCGGTGAAAACCATTCGGCCCCAGCACCCATAAGTCATATTGACCGCCGGCCAGCGTCCAGTCATCTTCCAGCTGCTTGCCCGCTTCCACCATATAGCGGCGCGGCGCAACGCCTAAATCCAGCTGGTTATAAACATGGAATACACCCGCCTGTGTTCCTGTATTGGAAAACAGCAGCTTGACTGAGTCCGCCTCTGGACTGACTTTAGCGCTGGCATGCAGCATATAAGGCAGGGCGCGCGACGGACGAAGCCCTGTCTCCTGCTTTGGCTTTGCCTGTACCGCGGGCACTTGCACCTGACTGAGCTTTTCCTGATTGCTGCGGATAATATCGGCCTGCTCTTTGCTTTTACTGCCTTCAAGGCTCGGTAGCGCGCTGGAATTGGGGGTTTTAAAATTAAAGGCCGACAGCAAGTCACCGCAGACTGCACGGCGGTAGGGACTGATATTCGGCTCTTGCACACCAAAACGCTGCTCTAAGAACTGAATAATCGAGGTATGGTCAAAGATTTGTGAATTGACCCAGCCGCCGCGGCTCCACGGTGAAATCACATACATCGGCACGCGTACGCCAGGCCCATACACGCCATGCCAAAAATTCACATTTTCACCGTTTACAAATTCACGGCGCGGCTGTGAAGTCGAGCCTGCCACAGACGGATGATTGAAATATTCATAAGACAGCTGCTCATCGCTCAATGTAGTTTTGCCATGCACGTTCAGCACTTCACCGCTGGCGTTGATTTCCCGCGACGGCGCAGACGGTGAAGGCATATGGTCAAAAAAGCCGTCATTTTCATCAAAGTTCACCAGCAGCACGGTTTGACTCCACAGTTCCGGCTGATCCGTCAACGCATTCAGCAGTTCCTGAATATACCAAGCGCCCTGCACAGGGCTGGATGGCCCCGGATGTTCGCTATACGCCGCTGGCGCCACAATCCAGCTGACCTGAGGCAATACGCCAGCCGTCAAATCCTGTTTAAACTGCCCCAACAAACCGCCATCATTCGGCATGGTATTGGCAATGCCTTTGTACAGCGGCTCTGTGGCATCGATGCTGTCATCATAGGCAGGGCAAATCAGCGCATCATTGCTGACCGGCTGGCCTGAACGCTCATTGGCAGCGCGGTACTGCTTAAAGCCCGCCAGCGGATTATCGGTAAAATTATCCGGCATATTCTGATAGACCTTCCAGCTGACACCTGCCTGCTGCAGGCGCTCAGGATAGGTTGTCCAGTCATAGCCCGCTGCTGAACTGCCGATGCCGTCAAATTCATTCACCACACTGGCCTCGCCTGAACCTGTCGGCCCATTGGTGCCTGTCCAAATAAATTTACGGTTGGGGTTGGTTCCCGCATGCATCGCGCAGTGATAGGCATCACATAGGGTAAAGGCATCGGCCAAGGCATACTGAAATTCAACTTCAGCTTTTTTGTAGTAGCCCATCGACTGCGGGTTTTTATGCTCCACCCAATTGCCCATGCGGCCGCAATCCCAGGCAGCCTGCCCATCTTTCCAAGAATGCGGGGTGCCGCTGACACGCTGCGCGTTGCCCAAACGGCTGTCCAAATGATAGGGATAATACACTTGGCTGTTTGTCCCGTACTGCTGCCAAACTTGGCGGCCATCCGCCAGCGGAATGCCGAAGCGGTCGCCAAAACCGCGCACCCCTTTCAGCATGCCGAAGTAATTGTCAAAAGAACGGTTTTCCTGCGTTAAAATCACCACATGCTTGACGTCCTGCAGGGTGCCCGTATCAACTTTGGCATCAATCGCCAGCGCTTTTTGAATACTTAAGGGAAAGCTGGCAAAGGCGGCAGAGCCGAATAAGGTTTTCGAAGAATTAATTAAAAAGTCACGGCGGTTCATTGTTCTGTCCTGCTGTTTTTATTATGGGGCGCAATGCATTTTGCAATTGGGCTGAGGCTCGGAAGGCTGAATGCTCTGCCCGTCATCATCGCTATTGCAAGCACTGAGCAGAACAGCTGTACTCATCATGAGCAGTATTAAAAACACACGCATTTTTGATTTCCTAATGGCTGAATGCGCTGACAGAAATAAATGAGCAAGATGACAGGGCGGTGATGCTTTTATTGCAGCCGTGTGAAAAACAAAAAACGCACCCGAAGGTGCGTTTTTTTCTTGAATAAAATCAGCCGCTTTACCAGCCTAAAGCATCCTGCTGTTTTTTGATGAGTTCTTGTATGCCTTTTTCAGCCAGCTCAAGCATTTCATTGCATTGCGTGCGGGTAAACGGCTTTTCTTCTGCCGTTCCTTGCACTTCAATAAATTCGCCCGCTTGCGTCATCACCACGTTTAAATCAGTCTGGCAGTTTGAATCTTCTTCATAGCACAGATCCAGCAGCGCTTCATCTTTAAAAATGCCGACAGACACTGCCGCCACTAAGCCTTTTAATGGGTCATGCTTAATTTTTTTCTTTTCCAGCAGCACATTCATGGCATCAATTAACGCCACAGCAGCGCCGGTAATCGATGCAGTACGTGTACCGCCGTCCGCTTGAATCACATCACAGTCGATCGTGATGGTGTTTTCACCCAGCTTTTTCAAATCGACCATTGCGCGCAGGCTGCGGCCGATCAAGCGCTGAATTTCCTGTGTACGGCCGCTTTGCTTGCCGCGGGCAGCTTCACGGTCTGAACGGGTATGCGTAGAGCGCGGCAGCATGCCGTATTCTGCAGTCACCCAGCCTTGACCTTGGCCTTTTAAGAAACGCGGCACTGAATTTTCGATGCTGGCAGTGCAAAGAACCTTGGTATGACCGAATTCAACCAATACTGAGCCTTCCGCATAACGGGTATAATTGCGGGTAATTTTTACTTCACGTAATTGATCTAAAGCACGCTGGTCGATACGCATGTTGAGCCCTTCTTCTGTCCAAAATTTATTGCGCCTAAGTATAGCAGAAGCCGCCTGAAAGATTGATGCGGCATTGACAGATTTACACATCAGCGCCGGCCGCGAGTCTGACGGCCCCATAAGCGGCATCGTTTCAGAGCCCATTTTTTGCTAGACTGGCAGCAATCAGGGATAGGTGGTTTTATGTCATTACGCGATGAACGCAAGCAGCAAAGCCGTCAGGCTTTATTGGATGCCGCCCTGATGCTCAGCGCCTCAGGACGCGCATTCAGCAGCATGAGCCTGCGCGAAATAGCCCGCCATGCGGATTTGGTTCCGGCCGCATTTTACCGTCATTTTTCAGATATGGATCAGCTGGGGCTGGAATTGATCGATCGAATTGCCCTGCACTTAAAAGGCGTGCTGCATCAGCTGGGGCAAGCGTATTTATATCTGCCCAACGCCAAAACTAAAGTCAGTCTGGATATCTTTTTTCAAGCGGTTGAACATGCTCCGGAACCTTGGATTTTTTTAATTTCGGAGCGCTGGGGCGGTTCCGCTGTTTTGCGCCACGCCATTGACCGTGAAATTCAATTTTTAATTGATGATTTAGCGAATGCCCTTGGACGGGTCGAAACCATGCGCCATTTGCAGCAGGCGCAAGATCTGCGCATGCTGGCGCAATTTTTGATTCACTTGGCTTTGGACTGGGCCATGGGCTGGATTGAAATCCGCCGGCGTATTGAACCCGGCCAGCAGGCAGAGCAGCGCGAATTTTTTAAAACTCAAGCGCTGTTTCAAGTCCAGCTGCTGTTCCGCGGCATTCTGAACTGGGAACGCCTCCCCGAGATTGAAAAATAAGCATGTGCCAAATATAAAAAAAGCCGAATCTAAATAAAACTGCTAATAAAGTACCGTCCTAAAAAAACCCGCCATAATCGCGGGTTTTAAGTCGAACAGGCGGGCATCAAAAGATGGTTTATTTCGCCTTGCGTTCCTGCTCAATCAGATAATTCAGCACTTGAGTCACTTTTTCATCTTCACCCTGAATCACATATTTGCCATTCACTGTGACTGCCGGTACGCCGGTCAGCTGATAGCGCTTCGCTAAGTCCTGCGCCTGAGCAATTTTAGAGGTGATCGGGAACGATTTATATGTGCTGTTGAACTTCGCCTCAGGAATGCCGAACTGCGTGAAGAATTTAGCAAAAGCGCCCTGCTCTAAAATATTTTTGCCATTTGCATGAATTTCATGGAATAAAGTCAAATGGGTTTTTTGACGCACGCCTAAAGCTTCAGACACATAATATGCGCGCGCGCCCTGCTCCCAAAGCGGGTTCATTGCCGCTGGGGTACGGACAAAACGCACATCCTTCGGCATTTGCTTCAGCCACGCCTGCATATGCGGCTCCAGCTTGAAACAGTGCGGGCAGCCGTACCAGAAGAACTCACGCACTTCAATTTTCCCAGGCTTTTCAACAGCAACAGGAGTTGGAAGAACTGTGTAGTCTTTGCCTGCAACAAATTGCGCGGCCATGGCGCTGCCTGAAAAAGCAAAAAGAGCAGCGGCTGCACTGCTGAAAAGGAATTTTTTCATGAAGCTTATAATCCTCTGGAATCATTATGATTAGCTTATGTCCACACTATAAATCAAAACTGCCGGATTTCGTTTTCATTCTGTGAACTTTTTTGTCGCTTTTATCGCTTTTTCCTGAATAAACGCTACACTAGCTTCCCATAGACTTTTTAAAATATAACGACTTGCTTGAGGTGACTCTAATGTCTCAATTGAATGTTGATCCGCAAGAAATTGCCAAATTTGAAGCATTTGCAGCGATCTGGTGGGATCAGCATTCTGAGTTCCGGCCGCTGCATATGATTAACCCGCTGCGCCTCAACTGGATTGATGAGCATTCTGGCGGCATCAGCGGCAAGAAAGTGCTGGATGTCGGCTGCGGCGGCGGTATTTTAGCGGAAAGCATGGCGCGCCGCGGCGCGGATGTGCTGGGCATTGACATGGGTGAAGCGCCGCTCAATGTCGCGCGTCTGCACGCAGAGCAGGAAAATGTGCAAAACATTGAATACCATCAGGTTCCAGTAGAGCAATTGGCAGAAGAACAGGCTGGGCAATACGACATCGTGACCTGCATGGAAATGCTGGAACATGTGCCCGATCCAGCATCCATTATTCAAGCCTGCCAAAAACTGGTAAAACCGGGCGGCCATGTGTTTTTCTCAACCATTAACCGCAACCCTAAAGCCTATTTATTTGCCATCATTGGCGCTGAATACGTGCTGCGCATGCTGGCCAAGGGCACGCACGACTATCAAAAATTCATTAAGCCCTCTGAACTGGCGCACGATATCCGCACAGCCAATCTAAAACTGAAAGATATGACCGGCCTGCATTACAACCCGCTGACCAAACGCTACTGGCTGGCGCCGAATGTCGATGTGAATTACATGGTGCATACTGTGAATGAGGGTGCCTGATGAAAGCGGTTCTGTTTGATTTAGACGGCACACTGATTGATACCGCGGCGGATTTCATCCGCATCCTGCAGGATATGTGCCGTGACAAAGGCTGTGAGATTGTTGCCGCGGATTTAATCCGCACTCAGGTTTCTGAAGGCGCGCGTGCAATGGTCAAGCTGGTTTATCCGGAACTGGATGTTGAAGATCCGGTATTTTTGGCGCACCGCCAGCGCTTTTTGGACTTATACGGCGCCGACATTGCTGTGGATACCGACCTGTTTGACGGCATGTATGCATTGCTTGAAGAACTGGAAAGCCATCAGATTCCTTGGGGCATTGTCACCAATAAGCCGCGCTGGCTCAGTGAGTCGCTGCTGCAGGCGCTGAATCTGACTGACCGCTGTGCAGTTTTGGTTTGCCCTGAAGATGTCAGCAAAACCAAACCCGATCCAGAACCGATGTATCTGGCCGCGGATAAAATCCAAACTGATGCCAAAGACTGCATTTATGTCGGCGATCATCCGCGCGATATTGATGCGGGGCGCAATGCGCAGATGTACACGATTCTGGCCGCTTACGGCTATTTACCGCTGCAGTACAAAGATGACTTAACAGCGTGGCGCGCAGATTGTATAGTGAATACTGTTGCTGATTTGCAGAATGCACTGCGTCAGCTGGTGATCGCGCCTCATACGGCAACGCACCTGAGTTCGCAGCAGGCGTGAATATAGCGCAAAAAAGTTAAAACTTAAGTACAAAAAACAAGGTACAAGCACAATAAAACGAGGAGGCTTTACATGAAATATTCAGAATATCAGCCTCGCCCAGATCTGCTCAAAGATCGCATCATACTGATTACAGGTGCGGGCGACGGTATTGGCCGCGCGGCCGCAATCAGTTATGCGCTGCACGGCGCTACAGTGGTGCTGCATGGGCGCACGCTGAATAAGCTGGAAGTCATTTATGATGAAATTGAAGGCCTAGGCGCACCGCAGCCAGCCATTTTGCCCCTGCAGCTATCCAGCGCTTCTCCTCGTGATTATGAATTGCTGGTGGATACCCTAGAACGCCAATTTGGCCGTTTGGACGGCATTTTGCATAATGCCGGCATTTTAGGTGAGCGTACCGAACTGGCGAATTATCCCGTCGATGTTTGGGATGACGTCATGGCGGTAAACTTGCGCGCGCCCTTTATTTTGACTCAGGAACTGCTGCCGCTACTGCAAAAATCGGACAATGCCTCTGTGGTATTTGCCAGCTCAGGCGTTGGCCGTGAAGCCCGTGAACGCTGGGGCGCTTACTCGGTGTCTAAAATTGCGATTGAGGCTGTCAGCACCCTCTTCGCCAAAGAAAATACGCATCCGAATATCCGCTACAACTGCATCAATCCGGGCGCAACACGCACTGCAATGCGTGCCAAAGCCTATCCGGATGAAGACCCGAAAACCTTGCCGACGCCTGAACAGATTATGCCGGCCTATCTCTACCTGATGGGAGATGACAGCCTGCAGATGAATGGCGAAAGTATTGACGCGCAAAACTGAAGCTGCCGGATATTAATCCGCGCAAATAAACAAGGAAGCCTGAGGCTTCCTTTTTTATGCCTGTCCGGCTCTAAGCCAAAGCAGTCTTGTAATTCTATTCAATATGCGGATACTTAGCAGCAATCTTTTTTAGCCTTGAGAACACCATGTCTGAGTTAAGCAATATTACCGTGACAGAAACTGAAGACAGCATGATCAGCCTGCTGGTTGATGGCCTGCCATTGTCTGAAAAATACGGCATGAAGTTTGATCCCAGCATTGCGGAAGAATTGCAGGCGCTCAGTTCAGGTCAAAGCATCAAGCTGTTTGAACAGTTTGTCTTTTCCCATACCGATCTGAACTTTGAGCACGCTTACAGCTACACGCTCGGCATCGTCAAAGAAGATGGCGGCTATAAAACGGCCAAAAATTTTGTCTATAAAATCACCCCGTCAGGCCAGCCGGCTGTTGAGCATGTCATCACCAAACAAGGCGCGCCAATGACCGCAGAAGATGTCCGTGAATTCATTCAAGCGCATATCAATAAATCATTGGTTGATTACACTGACCTCAATTACGCCTATTAATCAGCAGCACCCATTGTATCTACGTTAAAAGGGCTGCAGCTCTTTTAACGGTTCTGCCTTCTGCAGCGCTGCCGTTATTTTGATTGCCCTTTCTGTTTTAGCGGCGCACTTTTAAAATCGTATTTTTAGATAAAAAATATAAATATATCCGGTTTTATAAATCACACATCCTATTCTATGCTCCTCTGCATTAATACTGTGCTCACTGAGGCTTAAATGGCAGACCTGAACCGTAAACGCGACACCATCCGTTCTATTGAGACATTACAGCTGACTGAAAATTTAATTGCCGCGCTGGACAATGTGGCCGAAGCGGAATCTGTAGCTAAAGCAGTATGCGCATTGCAGCATTTGACTGAACAATGGAATTAGTCCGACAGCTTGAGCAACTTGCGGCAGCCGCATGAAATCATGCTGAAAAACTTTTATTATTTCAAAATCAAAGGTAAAATTTGCGCAGTAGAAAAGGCAGAAGATGCAAATCCAGCAATCAGCTGGGAGCTATACTGCGCAACTGACTGCAAAATATCCGTATTTTCTGCATTTTATTTAAAAAATTTGCAATCTTTCTTCACAGTTTCTCTGCATTTTTTGCGTACAGTAGCTGTATGAAAAATAAATTGTTTCTATGAGGGTTGAACATGAAAAAGATTGTGGCTGCTTTAGCTATTTCTTTCAGTGCTTTAATGACCAGCAGCTTAAGCGTTGCTGCGCCTCACTTTGATCAAGACCGCGGCTACGACCATCCGCGGAATATGAATCAAGGAAAAAAAGGCCGTGATTTCCGCGAAAATGAAGACGGTGACCGCGCTCAGAATAACCGCCGCATGCGTGAAGAGCGCGGTGTACAGCGTTTGCAGCAGCACAAATGGCAAACAGGCTATGTCATGCCGCAGCATTACCGCGGTGACGGCTATAAAGTCGATTACCAAGATCATGATTTGCCTAAACCAAGCCGCAAGCAGCAGTGGTACAAAATCAATAACGACTATATCTTAGTTAATTCAGAGAATAACAGTATTCTGCGCATTCTCGGAATGTAAATCCGCATTGAAAAAAAGCCCAGCCCTGTCTGGGCTTTTTTTTGACCTGTTTTTTTCGTATGCCTGAAACCCGCTGTATGAAAAGCCTGCAGCCGGATTACACAGCTTCTCTTTTTCTTCATAAAGTTCACACTTTCACTAAAGTGCGCTCATGCTTTCTCTGCTCTTTCCCGTTAATTTGAACTTATCGAATCCACAATGCTTCAACAGATTTAAGGTGAATGAAAATGAAAAAACTTCTAACTGCAGCAGCACTGGCGTTGACTGGACTTATTGCAACATCCGCCATGGCAGCGCCTGATCACCGTAATGATGACCGCCGCTATACCAACGCTTATGGACAAAACAGCTATAACAGCGACCGCTATGACAACAAGCGCTGGAATGACAGCCGGGTAAATCCAAGCCGCCAATGGCGGGTAGGTCAGTCTTTGCCGCGCGCCTATGATTCATCGCGCTATAAAGTCAGTGACCGTGAGGCTCGCCGCCTGCCCCATACTGGCCGTTATCAGCAATGGTACAAAGTGAATGGCGACTATGTGCTGGTCAATCAGCGTACTGACCGCATTCTGCGCATCATGAACTGATCCGCCGCAAGATCCCTCATTCCCGAAAAACACCTGAATCAGCCGTTCAGGTGTTTTTTTATGCAAAAAGCACAATTATTCTGCCAGCGTGCTGATTTTTGATTAGAATCTGAAAAAGACATTTCAATTTTGAGATCAGCATGCAGTTGAATCCGGCAGAACCATCAGACAGCACAACATTGCAATATGTGCATTGGTTTCGGCATTCTGCACCCTATATCAATGCGCACCGCGGCAAAACCTTTGTCATTATGTTTGATGGCGAAGCGGTGCAGCATGAAAATTTTCAGCACATTATCCATGATATCGCCTTGCTGCACTCGTTAGGCATCCGGCTGATTCTGGTGCATGGCGCACGGGCGCAAATCAATCAAAATTTAAAAGCCAGCCACCTGCAGACCCCGTTTCATAATCACCGCCGCATCACCACACGTGAATCTTTGGGCGCAGTCATGAGCGCTGCAGGCTCCATCCGCCTGCAGATTGAAGCCCTGCTGTCGATGGGACTGGCCAACTCGCCGATGTACGGCGCGCGCATTGATGTAGTCTCGGGCAACCTGATTACCGCCAAGCCTTATGGCATCCGTGACGGTATTGATTTTCAGCTGTCCGGTGAAGTGCGCTCTGTCGATACCGATGCTATTCAGCGCCACTTAGACAGTCAGAATATTGTGCTGCTGGGGCCAACAGGCTATTCGACTACTGGTGAAGTATTTAATTTGCTGGCCGAAGAAGTCGCCACAAAAACAGCCATCAGCCTAAAAGCGGACAAACTGATTTTTCTAGGCAAACAGCATGGCTTAATGAATGAACACGGCCAGCTGCAGCGCGAAGTTGCGCCGCATCAGCTGGACCGCCATATTCTGCAATATCAGGACTCCAACCCGGATATTGCGCTGCATCTGCAAGGCGCCAAAACAGCATCGCTGCAAGGCGTCCATCGCGTGCATTTAATTTCCTATGCCTATGACGGCGCACTGGTCGAAGAGCTGTTTACCCGGGACGGTTCCGGCACTATGATTACAGACGCGCATTATGAAGAGGTGCGTACCGCCAATATTCAGGATGTCGGCGGCCTGATCAGCCTATTGCGCCCGCTGGAAGAAGAAGGAATTCTGGTCTACCGTTCACGCGAGCGTCTTGAAAATGAAATTGAACATTTTGCCGTAATCGAACGTGACGGCACGATTTTAGCCTGCGCTGCCCTATATCCGCTTCCTGTAGCCGACGGTGAGCTGCGTTCTGCCGAAATTGCCTGCGTTGCGGTGCATCCAAGTTACCGCAAGTCCAACCGCGGCAGCCAAATTCTGCATTATTTGGAAGAAAAAGCCCGCGCTATGGGAATTCAGCAGCTGTTCATTTTAACCACACGCACTGCGCATTGGTTTTTAGAGCAAGGTTTTGAACAAGCCAGCGTCGATGATCTGCCCAATGCCAGACAAGCGCTGTACAACTACCAGCGAAATTCTCTGGTGTGTAAAAAACCGCTTTAGTGCGGTTTTTTACACTGTACATATCTGAATTTTAACTAAGCTTATGCCGAAAATATTCAAAAAAGGCTGAAGCTTTTTATTCATCAGCCGCATATGCTTATTCAAAAAACATCTTTAGATTTTTAATTTATAATTTTCATATAGTTATATTGTTTTAATTCAAACATTCAAATCACTTCACAATGCGAAAAAAACCATAAGCTTTGCAGTTTTTTATTTATCTTTTTTCTTCATGACAAATTAACTTTTTCTTATTTTTTTCGAAAAAGAAAAATCATTACCGTAAGTGCTCAGCGATCAGCAGTTCTTCAATTTCATTGCTTAAACGGGAGCACCTACATGAGCACACAAAAAGCAAAACTCTGGGCAAAAACGATTGTACTGTCTTCAGCAGCTGCGGGTGCCATGATGCTTTCTGGCTGCGCAAAAAAAGAAGCGGAAACAGTCACCTTAAATATCGGTTTTCAAAAATACGGCCTGCTTCCTATTATTAAAGAACGCGGCACACTGGAAGCATCATTAAAAGAACAAGGGGTTAATGTTAAGTGGGTTGAATTTCCGGCCGGCCCGCAGCTCTTGGAAGGCCTGAATGTAGGCAGTGTGTCATTTGGTGAAGCAGGAGAAGCGCCGCCGATTTTTGCGCAGGCTGCCAACTCCAATCTTGTTTATGTCGCCAACCAGCCGGCTGCGCCCAAAGCTGAGGCGCTGATTGTGCAGAAAGATTCAAAAATTCAAAGCATTCAAGACTTAAAAGGCAAACGTGTAGCGCTGAACAAAGGTTCAAATGTGCACTACCTGCTGCTGAAGCTGCTTGAAGCCAACAAATTAACGCTGAATGACATCCATGTCGTGTACTTGCCGCCGTCTGATGCCCGCGCCGCTTTTGAAAAAGGCGCAGTGGATGCATGGGTCATTTGGGATCCGTTCTTTGCAGCCGCTGAACAGCAAATTGGCGCGCGCGTGATTGCGACCGGTGACAATTTGGTCAGCAATCATCAATTCTATTTGGCTGACCGCAAATTTGCCGAAGCGCATCCCAAAGTGATTCAAGCTGTAGTCAATGAACTGAACCTGTCGACAGAATGGGTTGAGGCGCATCAGGACGAAGCCGCGAAGCTCTTGCAGCAGCCGACTGGCCTCGACTTCAGCATTTTAAAGTCGTCTATTTCCCGCATGGGCTTTGGCGTAATGCCAATTTCAGCACAAGTAGCCAAAGAACAGCAGCAAGTGGCCGATGCATTTTTTGAGCAGAAACTCATTCCGCAAAAACTGAACATCGAAGCAGCCATTATTAAGTAATTTTAACAAAACCTTTTTACGTCCGTGCTGAATGTCTGGGTTTAGAGCCAAGCATTCAGCCTGTTTGATGACCGAGCTAATTCAAATTTAAGGAACTGATATGAAAATTTTCTGGTTTATTCCGACTCATGGCGACAGCCGTTACCTAGGCACCAGCAAGGGCGCGCGCCAAGTTGACCATGCCTATATGAAGCAAATCGCGGTAGCAGTGGATAATCTGGGCTATGAAGGCGTACTGATTCCTACAGGCCGTTCATGTGAAGATCCTTGGCTGACGGCAGCAAGTTTGATTGATGCGACCAAGAATCTGAAATTTTTAGTGGCTTTACGTCCAGGCGTCACCACCCCTGCACTGACTGCGCGGATGGCGGCGACTTTTGACCGTCTGTCTGGCGGGCGTATTCTGCTGAACTTGGTCACTGGCGGCGATGAACAAGAGCTCAAAGGTGACGGCGTGTATGAAGACCATGCGACACGCTATAAAACAGCAGCGGAGTACACCACCATTTGGCGTGAAATTCTGTCACGCTCACACACAGGTGAAAGCTTTACGTTTCACGGTGAACGCCTCAGCGTGGATGATGCTAAATTGCTTTATCCGCCGGTGCAAAAACCTTATCCGCCGCTCTGGTTCGGCGGTTCTTCAGACGCAGCTGTAGACTTGGCAACAGACCAAGTGGACACTTACCTGACATGGGGTGAGCCGCCTGCAGCCGTAAAAGAGAAAATTGCGGCTGTCCGTGAAAAAGCCAAGGCCAAAGGCCGTGAGCTGAACTACGGCATCCGCCTGCACGTGATTGTGCGTGAAACCAATGAAGAGGCATGGAAAGCCGCTGAAGAATTGATTCAGTATGTCGATGATGCAACGATTCAAGCAGCGCAAGCAAAATTCAAAACCATGGATTCTGTCGGACAGCGCCGTATGGCGGAACTGCACAATGGCGACCGCACTAAACTGGAAGTGTCGCCTAACCTTTGGGCAGGTGTCGGCCTGGTCCGCGGCGGTGCAGGCACGGCATTGGTCGGTGACCCAGAAACCGTGGCAGCACGTATTCAAGAATATGCAGACCTAGGCATCGGCACATTCATCTTCTCTGGCTACCCGCATTTGGAAGAATCTATCCGCTTTGCAGAACTGGTGTTCCCATTGCTGCCGCTGGAAACCCGTCAAAAATTAGTGCAGCCGAACCTCACTGGCCCATTTGGTGAAATCGTAGCGAATAACTACACGCCGGATGAAAAAAAGAAACAAGCTGAGGAGCCGGCTTAAATGTCAAAGACAGTTTCCGTTGAAGCTTTCCCTGAAAAGAAAGTTTCACGTGGAACACAGTTCGGGCAGCGCTTGCTGCCCTGGCTGTTTCCAATAGCGCTGATCCTCATCTGGCAGACCGCCTCCGCGACCGGCTTACTGCAAAGCAGAATCCTGCCCGCACCCAGCGCCGTCGTCACAGCATTCTGGAATTTGCTGGTCAGCGGTGAATTGTGGCGCCATGTCAGGGTCAGCGCAGGCCGCGCACTGATGGGCCTGCTGGTGGGCGGCGGTTTAGGGCTGTTCCTTGGCCTGCTGAACGGCTCCTCTAAAATCGCATCCACCTTGCTGGATACCTCGATTCAAATGATTCGGAATATTCCTGCATTGGCGCTGATTCCTTTGGTGATTTTATGGTTCGGCATCGATGAAAGCGCAAAACTGTTTTTGGTCGCTATCGGTGTATTCTTTCCGGTCTACATTAATACCTATCACGGCATCCGTTCAGTCGATCCGCAGCTGATTGAAATGGGGAAAAGCTATGGCTTAAGCCGCTGGCAGCTGTATAAAGAAATTATTCTGCCGGGCGCTATGCCCTCTATTTTAGTCGGCCTGCGCTTTTCACTGGGGCTGGTCTGGGTGCTGCTGATTGTGGCGGAAACGATTTCTGCACAGGCAGGCATTGGCTACATGACCATGAATGCCCGTGAATTTTTGCAGACAGATATTGTTCTTGTCGGCATTCTGCTTTACGCCCTGCTGGGCAAATTCGCCGATGTCTTGGCTGTCGCTTTAGAAAGATACCTGCTGCGCTGGCATTCAGGCTATCAAAAATAATTCAGGAGCATGAGATGACTGACTTAAGCATAGGCCGTCATGCAGACGGCAATACCGCATCCACTGACACAGCAGCAGATATCAACCCTCATGCTGTACCGGGCGCCGAAATTATTATTGAACAGCTGCATAAATTCTATGGCAGCGTCAAAGTGCTGGAAGATTTAGACCTGCATATTCAGCCCGGCGAATTTCTGGCGATTGTCGGGCGCAGCGGCTGCGGCAAAAGCACCCTGCTGCGCTTGATTGCAGACTTGGAAAAGCAGAGTTACGGTGAAATTAAATTTAAATCTGCACGGCATATCCGCGAAGGCATTACCTCTGATGACATCCGTGTCATGTTCCAAGATCCGCGCTTGCTGCCATGGCGCAGTATTGAACAGAATGTGCAGCTCGGCTTGCCCAAAGACCAGCATGCCAATGCGGCATCAATGCTGGAAAAAGTCGGCCTAAAAGACAAAGCGCCGCTTTGGCCTTCTCAGCTATCCGGCGGCCAGCGCCAGCGTACCGCTTTAGCGCGCGCCTTGTCGCATAAGCCCCGGATTTTACTGCTGGATGAACCGCTGGGCGCACTGGATGCCTTAACACGGCTGGATATGCAGAACCTGATTGAAAAACTGTGGACTGAACAAGGCTTTACCGCCATTTTAGTCACCCATGATGTCAGCGAAGCGGTCCAGCTGGCTGACCGTATTATTTTACTGGACAAAGGCCATATTGCGGCTCAATTTAAAGTAGATCTGCCGCGCCCGCGCCAAAAGAACTTGCAGTTTGCAGAACTTGAACAGCAAGTGCTGAATGCCGTTTTAGCCACTTAAGCATCCATCAGCCCTGTTAAAATCAAACCGCCGCTTCATGCTGGCAGTTTGATTTTATACCGTGTTTTTTTATCTGCGCAGGACCCGCTGCATTGCAGCCGCCCTTAGAAAAGCTCATGGCTGTTTAAATGGGCAGAGCGCTGGTCAATGCGCATTCAGCGCAGCAAAAAAAATCATAAATAAAAATAAGGCTTTTATTTTTCAGATACATTTTTTTATTTGATTTCGACCGCTCATTTATCTTAACTTTACTAATGATCTAAAAAATAAATCAACTTAAGTCAAAAAATCACAAGCTTTGGTTGTGCACAAATCTGATGATTTGCCGTACAATTGCCCATTCCCCTTTTTTTCATGTTTTAGAGTGCTAATGGAACAAAAAAAGAGTACACAAAAACGGCACCAGCTGTTAAATGCGGCTTTAGACGTTTTTTCCCTATATGGTTTTAGCGGAGCCAGCCTAGACGAAATCGCGCAAATTGCAGAAATGCATAAGTCCAATATTTTCTATTATTATGAAAATAAAGAAGCGCTATATGTCGAAGTGTTGACCACAGTTCTGCAAAAATGGCTTGCGCCGCTGCAAATGCTGGAAAGCGAACTTGAACCGGAAGAAGCGATCACCAACTATCTGATGCAAAAAATTGAAGTTTCACGCACACAGCCGAAAGCTTCTCGCTTATTTGCTTTGGAAGTGATTCAAGGCGCGCCGCATATTCTTGAAATATTGAAAGGCCCGCTTAAAAAACTGGTGAAGCGTAAAGCCAAAGTCATCGCCATGTGGCAAGAGCAAGGAAAAATCTCCAAGGAAATTGATCCTGAACTTTTCATTCTGAATATTTGGGCCATTACCCAAAACTATGCAGATTTTGCTACGCAAATGGAAATGGTGACCGGAAAAACCCTGCGCAACCGCAGCATGCTGCAGCGTGTGATCCAACATTCAGTGCATCTGATGCTGTACGGCGCGATTCCCCGCAGCGAAAAATAATTTCTGTCCGCAAGCAGAAATTTGGCATACGGCCATAGTTCATCTATGGCCGCCGAATCTTTTCCCTTTTGAAATTATTTGACCATTTGATACAGTTCAAACAGCTTGTTTGCTCCCAGCAGTAAATTTTCTTCCCAATCCAAATGCGCCGTATCATTCGCGCCATCCGTAATATATTTCACCGACACCAAGCGCACGCCCAATTTTTTACAGACTTTGGCAATAGCATAGCCTTCCATGTCGACCAGATTGCAGGCGATTTTTGGCAAGCCGGTTTCAAAACTGTCACCAGTCCCGCAAATGCCTTTCGGCAAATGCTGAAAATAGCTGTCTAAATGAATTTCTGCCGGATGATCTTCATCCATCGGCGTCACGCCGACAGCAAACCCCAATGGGGAAACATCCATATCGCGCTGCACAAATTGCGTCACTTCGACCAAAGCATGCGCATCAAAATGCGAACTGCCCGCCGTGCCCAAATTAAGCAAGGTTTTACAACCCGTTTTTTGAATCACCTCAAATGCTTTAAATGCCGCATTAATTTTGCCAATGCCGCTGTAGTGCACATTGATGCCGGCCTGTTCAAACAGGCCTTTAGATTCGTTGGGCAATGCCATCATAAGCGCAAAATCGGACATAAAATACCTTAAGCGAAGTTCCTGAATAGCGGCTATTAGACCTAAAACTCAATGCTTTTCCAAGTAGGCTTTTAAGCACGGAGAAAAAAACAGCTGGCCGCCGTAACAGCCTTTGACGGTTTGATACGCGACCATGCTCCAAAGCCCAAGCAAAATGACCGCCAAGCCATACGCAATATGGCAAAGCATATGGATCTGCATTTGCTGGCCCAGATTCAGCACCGCCAAAGTAAATACCCCGAGCGGGAAAGTCAGCCCCCACCAGCCTAAATTAAATGGCATGTTTTTCATATGAAATAAAGTGGTCAGAACGGCGATGCCCAGCCACCATGCGCCAAAACCCAGTAAAATCAAAGCGGCCATGATGCCCGCATGCTGAAACAGCTCACCTAAAGCCTGCAGATTCAGTGCCGCTAAAAGATGCGGCGCCTGCGCTCCTAACAGCAGCAGCGCCAAAGCGCCCGTGCCAATGGGGCCTAAAGCCAGCCAGCTGCTGACCGCCATGTCTTGAGGCGGCAGCTGATGCAGCGCCAAGCGCAGCATCAAAACAGTTAAAACCGCAAAGGCGGGCAATACCGAAATCCCCCACAGCACATAGCTGCCCAGCAAAATGCCCAAGGCATGCAAACCGGCCTCTAAATGGCCCAGCAGCAAGCCGCCGGATGCAGCTGCCACTTCACAGGCGACAATCGGCAGCAGCCAAACCGCAGTCATGCTTTTTAACTCATGCTGCTGGCGGCTGTACATTAGAAATGGTACACACCAAGCCATTAATACCGCCAATATCACATCGGCATACCAAAGCCACTGCGCAATCTGAACAGCAGTATCGCCATACAGCGCCGTGCCGAATTTCAGAAAGCCATTCAGAATGGTCGCCAGCCCCATCGGGATCGCCCCGAGAAATAAGCTCATGGCAGGATGGCTGAAAATCTGTCTGGCTTCGGCTGGGTAGAGCATCCAGCGTAAAAAATACAGCAACGAAAATACAGTAAATAAAGCGATATTGATCTGCCACAGAAACGCCCCCAGCTGCCAAAGCAGCTCATGGGCAAATGGAAGTTCCGCAATAATTAAGGCAGCGACACCCGTCCCCATGGTCACCGTAAACCAGTTTGGCGTGAACTGGCGGATAATATCGCGCTTATGCTGCAATTGATTAAATGGCTTTTTCATCGCAAAATGTTCAATGTCCAAGGATGAAGTTAATTCTACGAATAATCAATAATAAGAAAAACTGATTTATTTTTAATATTTATATCATTTAAATTTATATAAGGTTTTTTCATTTCAGAAATTTATTGAGTAAAAACACAACAACAAGACGAAACTGTGAGATTATGGCAATATATAGCCCTTACAAATTTTCAACGTATTTATTCGCCCATGAAGCTGCTCCGCCTGAATGCTTTAGCGCCTGATTTTCAATTACCCAAAACTGCCGTCACCATTGGCAATTTTGATGGGGTGCATTTGGGCCATCAAGCCATGGTGAGCCAGCTCAAAGCCTTGGCAGCCGAACACCAGCTCAAAACTGCAGTGATGATATTTGAACCTCAGCCGCTGGAGTTTTTCAAAAGCTATGAAGCCCCGCCGCGCATTACCTCGCTGCGTGAAAAAGTCGAATACCTGTCCGAACTCGGTGTTGACTACATTGTAGTCGCCAAATTTGATAATGCCTTCCGCAGCCTCAGCGCTGAAGAATTTGCTGAAATTTTAAAAACAAAACTGAATACACAAAGCTTGGTTTTAGGTGAAGATCATCATTTTGGCAAAAACCGTCAAGGCAACAGCGAATTTTTACGTCAATACGGTTTTCATGTCTCAGATTTGCAGAATATTGAAGTGAACGGTGAGCGCGTCAGTTCAACATTAATCCGTCAAACACTGCAAGCGGGTGATTTAGCGCACGCTGCAAAATTATTAGGGCGTCCCTACAGCATTAGCGGCCGTGTTCAGTATGGCGACCAAATTGGCCGCACCATCAACTTTCCCACCATTAATGTGCGCTTGAACCGTCATAAACCCTGCCTGCACGGCATTTATGGCGTGGAAGTCATCTGCGAAACCCTGTCTTTAAAAGACCGAGTTCAAAGTGAAAATCCGGATAAAACCGGCATTGCCGGCTATGCGCCAAGCGCCCTTTTTGGAGCTGGCCATGTCGGCACCCGTCCAGCCATTGCGCAGGAGCATCCTGAATGGCGATTAGAAGTACATTTTCCTGATGTTTCTGCTAATCTGTATGGCCTGTTAATGCGGGTGACGTTCTTAAACTATTTACACGGCGAAAAGAACTACCCTTCGCTTGAAGCTTTAAAAGCTGGAATTGATGATGACGTGGAGAAACTGCTTGAGTTTCGTCAGGATCATCCCCAATTTCCCTTTTAATATCCCAAATTTTTTATGTAAAACGCGTCAGTCAAATAGCTGATTAAATTGGAAGACAACTTGCATGAGCGATAAGCAAACTCCTGAAAATGCAGTGGATTATAAAGCCACGCTAAACCTCCCAGGTACTGAATTTGCAATGAAAGCAAATCTCGCAGTACGTGAAGCGAAATGGTTAGAAGAGTGGTATGCCGACAACATTTATCAGCAGATTCGTGCATCGCGTATTGGCAAGAAAAAATATGTGCTTCATGACGGCCCTCCGTATGCAAATGGTCAAATCCATTTGGGCCATGCTGTCAATAAAGTCCTGAAAGATATCATTATTAAAAGTCGTGTGATGGACGGTTTCGATGCGCCGTACGTGCCGGGCTGGGACTGCCACGGCCTGCCGATTGAGCTGAAAGTCGAAGAAAAAGTCGGCAAAGTCGGCGTAAAAGTCGATGCATCGACCTTCCGTAAAGCATGCCGCGAGTATGCTTACACTCAAGTCGAATTACAAAAGAAAGACTTTGTGCGCATGGGCGTGTTCGGTGATTGGGACAATCCCTACCTGACCATGAACTTCAAGCAGGAAGCGGACATTGTGCGCTCTCTTGGCGCAATCGCGAAAGCGGGCCATATCGAGCCGGGCCTGAAACCAGTCAACTGGTGTCTGGACTGCGGTTCCGCCTTGGCAGAAGCGGAAGTTGAATACGAAGATAAAAAATCTGATGCGATTGACGTTGGCTTTACTGTGGTCGATCTTGCAGATTTATCGGCACGCTTAGGTGTAACAATTTCTGATTCTACCGATATCGTCATCTGGACCACCACGCCTTGGACGCTGCCGGCCAACCAAGCGGTTGCCCTGCATGCAGAAATTGAATACCAATTGGTGAAAGCGCGCGGTGAAGAAAAAGAAGCGCAGAACTTCATCTTGGCCAAAGACTTAGTCGAATCTGCAACAGAACGCTACGGTTTTACGACAGTCGAAGTGATCGCCGACTTTGCTGGGGCAAAACTCGAAAACTTAGTACTGCAGCATCCTTTAATCAATGACCGCCAAGTGCCGGTGATTTTAGGCGAACACGTGATCGCCACCAGCGGTACAGGCGCAGTGCATACTGCACCGGGCCATGGTGTGGACGACTACAAAGTGGGCTTGCTTTACAACTTAAAAGTCGACAATCCTGTGGGCGGCAACGGTGTATATTTACCGACTGCGCCAATTTTTGCCGGCGAGCACATCTATAAAGCCAATCCAAAAATTATTGCGGCATTGGGCGATACAGGCAAACTTTGGGCGCATGTGCCGATTAAGCACAGCTACCCGCACTGCTGGCGCCATAAAACGCCGATTATTTTCCGCGCGACACCGCAGTGGTTCATCAGCATGGATGCCAAAGGCTTGCGTACTCAAGCGCTGAACGCGATTGAAAATGACATCAGCTTTGTGCCGGACTGGGGTAAAAACCGTATTCAATCGATGATTGAAGGCCGTCCGGACTGGTGTATCTCGCGTCAGCGTACTTGGGGCGTGCCAATTCCATTCTTCGTGCATAAAGATACGAATGAATTGCATCCGCGTACCCCTGAACTGATCGAGGAAGTGGCTAAACTGATCGAGCAGGAAGGCATTGACGGCTGGTATAACCGTGATGCGGCTGAATTTATCGGTGCAGATGCGGAGCAGTACAATGCCGTGCGCGATACTCTAGACGTTTGGTTCGACTCGGGCACAACGCATTTTGCAGTCCTTCGCGAACGTGAAGAACTGACTGACCCGGCTGATTTGTACCTAGAAGGCTCAGATCAGCACCGCGGCTGGTTCCAGTCGTCATTGCTGACATCTATTGCCATCAATGAACGCGCGCCTTACAAAGGCTTATTGACCCATGGTTTTGTGGTCGATGAAAAAGGCCGCAAAATGTCGAAATCCATCGGCAACGTGATCACTCCGCAAGACATTATTAAAGATATGGGTGCAGACGGCCTGCGTTTCTGGATCGCATCTGCAGACTACCGTTATGAAATGACGGCAGGTAAAGAAATTTTCAGCCGCGCATCTGACGGTTACCGCCGCATCCGCAACACCTTGCGTTTCCTGCTGGCGAACTTGAACGGCTTTAAACCGTCTACAGATGCCTTGCCTGCCGATCAGCTGATTGCTCTGGATCAATACATCCTGCAGCGCGCTGCGGACGTGCAGAAAACTATTCAGCAAGCCTATGAAGATATGAACTTCCATATCGTGGCCAATGCGCTGACAAATTTCTGTATTAATGACTTAGGCGGTTTCTACCTCGACATCATCAAAGACCGTCAGTACACCACCAAAGCGGATTCTGCTGCCCGCCATTCTGCGCAAACAGCGCTGTATCATTTGGTGCAGGCCTTTGTACGCTGGATGTCGCCGATTTTAAGCTTTACGGCACAGGAAGCGTGGCCATTAATTCCTGAGCAGTCAGAGAAATATGTCTTCACTGCTGAATGGTATGAGATTCCAGTCGCGTCAACTGCAAACCTGATTTCAGAAGCGGATTGGCAGACGCTGATCGCTGTAAAATCTGCAGTGAACAAATTTATTGAAGCGGCGCGTACAGCGAAAACAGTCGGCTCGAACCTGTCTGCGAAAGTTGAGCTTTGGGCCGATGCCGAACTGAAATCCGTTTTAGACCGTTTAGGCGATGAACTGCGCTTTGTCCTCATCACATCTCAAGTGATTGTGAATGCGTTTGATGCGGCGCAAGGCGAAGCGTCTGACCTTGAAGGCTTGAATGTGAAAGTTTCAGCTGCCGAAGGTGAAAAATGCGCGCGCTGCTGGCATGTTCTGCCGGATGTAAATACACATCACGAACATCCAGGCCTTTGTTCTCGTTGTATTATTAACCTTCCTACAGGTCAAGGCGAAGAGAGAAAATATGCCTAATCCGCAAGAAAAAAAGGGGTTATTCCAGTTCTATCCGCACAATTTAGTGTGGGTGGGGCTCTCCATTGTCGCAATTATTATCGATCAATGGACCAAATGGATTGCAAGCACACATTTGAATTATGCAGATCCTGTGCCTGTACTGCCCTTTTTAAATTGGACATTACTGCATAACTATGGGGCAGCCTTTAGTTTCTTGTCCGATGCCGGCGGATGGCAGCGTTATTTCTTCACCTCACTTGCAGGTCTAGTGTCTGTAATTTTTGTATTTTGGCTGATGCGCATGCCAAAAAACGTGAAAATCCTGCCGATCGCTATCGCCTTGATTTTAGGCGGCGCCATCGGCAATTTAATCGACCGCGTATCACTTGGATATGTTGTTGATTTTATTCATGTCTACTACAACAACAGCCACTTCCCTGCATTTAATATTGCAGACAGCGCCATTACCCTTGGCACTATCTTATTGTTGATTGATACCTTCTTCTTAGAGAAGCAGCGTATTCAGCGGGCGGAAGCGCGAAAATGACTGATTTTATAAATCCTAACGAGGAAACTCGTATTGAAGACGGCGCAAAAGTCGACCTTCATTTTTCTGTGGCCATTGAAAATGGCGTAGAAATTGACAATACCCGCAGCCGCGAAGAACCTGTCAGCTTAGTGATCGGTGACGGCAGCTTATTGCCTGGCTTTGAAAAAGCGCTCTTTGGCCTGCGTGCCGGCGACCGCCGCACAGTCAGCCTGCCGCCGGAAGAAGCTTTTGGGCCGTGGAATGCTGAAAATGTGCAAAAATTTGATACGGTAAAATTTGATCCTGCGCCTGTAATTGGCCACATGATTGAATTTGAAGATAAAGCCAAGCAAAGCTTGTTTGGTGTGATTAAAACTGTCGGTGAAGACATTACCGAAGTGGATTTTAATCATCCTTTAGCCGGCAAAAACATTACCTTTGAAGTGGAAATATTCAAAGTGACGCCTGCTGGACAGCAGGGCGTCAAACTGATGTAAGGCATTGATGTACAAGCATCTGCTGTTAATTAAGCCCCGAAAGGGGCTTTTTTATTGCCGCATCTGGACCATGCTGTATTTATTTTGGCAATTTCATCTTGCAGATACAATTTGCTTATAGGCATGGCGCGCTAAAAATCATACTTTAAATACAGGGTGATAGACAAAATACTGAACAAGGAAAACCGATGAAAATTTATATTATTGTGGGCAGCGTGCGCGAAGGCCGTACAGCCATTAAAGTCGCCAATTGGGTTAACAGCGCAATTAAAGGCTACGGCTACTCCACCATTCAAACAGAAATTGTCGATCTCAAAGAGTGGAACCTGCCCTTCTTTGCAGGCGCTCATCCGCCAGCTACGGGTATTTATGACCAGCCGAAACAGCAGGAATGGGCGGATAAAATAACGCAAGCGGATGCGGTGATCTTCATCAGCCCTGAATACAATCATGGCTACAGCCCTGCACTGAAGAATGCGCTGGACTATATTGGCAAGGAATGGAAAGGCAAGCCGGCAGCCTATATCGGATACGGCGCAACCAATGGTTCACGGTCAATTGACCAAATCCGTCAAGTGGCAACCCAATTGGGCCTGATTGACAGCAATGCGGTGATTGAAATCCGAGACATTTTTTCACGCAACACAGGCGATACCTTTGAACCGAACCCGTTTGATGAAAAAGGCCTTAAAGCCGCGCTAGACAAACTGATTCAATATGTACAGTAAGCTGTAATCCAAAGCTTACAAGGAATGGCGAAAATCACCACTTTTCACCTATTCAAACGTGGCTTAATATAGAAAACATAAAGAGACAGGACGTCTCAAACCACAAAACAACAATAAGCAGGTTAAACGCTGGATGCGTACGGTACGACAGGAGTTATACCGCTGAAATGAATCTAAAAAACCTTGGCAGGATGCCAAGGTTTTTTTATTTATATCGGTTTCTCACCGTACTGATGCATTGCCGGAAGGCTGGCGCAAGAACACCGCCTTCGAAGCATGCTTTTTTATTTTCCGGAACTCTCTACAATTAAACGCGTCACCAGATACAGGCGCGGCACGATTGAATCCGTCAGAATATATTCCGCCTTATCTGAATGCAGTCCATCGCCAGACATGCCAATTCCTTCAATAATTGCGGCCTTCGACGTCACCCCTGCAAAAGCCGCATCTGTCCCGCCGCCCCAAGCTGTGGTTTCAACCTTCATCGGCAAGTTCAGCTCCTGCTTGTAAATCTGCTGCGCCCGCGCGGCTAGTTTTTTGGCTTGAGGGCTGGCTTCCAGCGGCGGACGGCGTACTTCAAATTTCACATTTACCTGACTGTCTGCCAGTTTTTTGGTTTTAATTTTTTGCTGTAGTGTTTTCTCAAGTTCTGTAAAGTCCTGCGGTTTAAGAGATCGTGCATCGGCCTGCGCACTGGCCTGATCAGGAATGACATTGCGGGTTTTACCGGCTGTCGCTACCGTCCAGTTCAGCTTTAAACCCGTTTTAGGATTGGATAGATTTTCCAATTGCTGTATTTGGAAAGCCAATTCCGTCAGCGCATTCACTCCAGCTTCCGGTTTGACCCCTGCATGCGCGCCGCGGCCTTTGATGTCCAAATAAGCGGCGCCAATGCCGCTGGTCGCCAGCATTAGGCTGCCATCCATGCCGCCGCTTTCAAAGGACAGCACCACATCCTGATTTTTTGCAGTGTCCATAATCAATTGACGTGAACCCGGCGAACTGATTTCCTCATCTGAATTAATCAGCACCGTAATGGTGCCATAGTCCTGATATTTCAGCTGCTTCAGCATATCCAGCACATGGATGATGGCGGCAACCCCCTGCTTGTCATCTAAAATTCCCAAGCCATAAGCCTTATTGCCGTCAATGCGGAAGGGCTGATCTTTCAGCTGGCCCTTTTGATATACCGTATCATTGTGCGCCAGTAGCAGGATATTAGTTTTGCCTTTGCCCTTTAACACCGCTTTCACCACTGGGCCGGTTTGATCTGGCGCGCCATCCAGCTTCATAATATCTTTAGGCTGAATGATGCTGACCTCAGCGCCTGCTGTTTTCAGCTGTTCAGCCACAACTTTTGAAATCTGGTTAAGGCCGTCAATATCTTTGCTGCCGGATTCAATATTCACCAGCATTTTTAAGGTTTCTAAATAATTTGATTTCTGCGTTTCAGCAATTTTTTTAATGTCCTGCGGTGAAGCCGCCCAGCTTGCAGTTGCACTGAATGCCAGCGCAGCCGCTAAAGCCAGCCCCAATGGGCGAAAGTTCTGATTGGCATTAACCTTTATTAGCATGATGTCCATTCCCTGCAGTTTTTTTTGATGAAATTTTAATGTCTGATAAATTAGTACACTATTCAATCAATGATTCGCAAAGATATGTAACTCAGCCACAGCACCGATCAAGACTTTATGCCGTATGGCAATGAATGCGTTCTGATGTGTTCAAGACTGAGATAAAAGTGCATGCTGACTAAAGATCTTATCGGCTGTTCATTAGAGATGAAGTAAAATCAGGCAATCCTAGTATAAATTTAAAGCGCTTTTGGCCTTCATTGCTGCTTTGTACGTTTTGGCTTACACCACATGCAGAAATAGCACACTATTCACCTTTTCTGTTTCCCTCTATAGTTAATCCATACAAGACAGGATGTCTTAAGATAAGAACAATAAATAAATCGCAGCAGGATGCTGACAGGTACGACAGGAGTTATGCCTAGAATGAATACAAAAAAGCCTCAACAGGATGTTGGGGCTTTTTTCTTATCTAAAATTTTCAGTTTTCAAACAGCATCAAATACCCTACCCAACACCATTGGAAATTCAGGCCTACACGTTCACGTTAAACCCTAAATCAATATCACAAGCGGCCTGCCCGCCTCGGATGCCCCAATTTTCTGAAGCGCTTTCCCGCAGCGTAATCAGAATATGATCTTCAGGAATGCCAAAATCAGCCAATGAGTCCACCATGTGCCGATACAGCATCCTTTTGGCAGCCAAGCTGCGTCCTGAAAAACAGTCTATGGCAATGCTGGTAAAGCGTTCGGGCTGAGTCAAATGCAATGGCGCTAAAAAACGCTGAGGCAGGTGAACCGCCAACCGAATGTTGCGGTCATGCGCTGGAATTTTAAAAACCTGCTGCACGGTATGAAAAACTGCCTCAATTAGTTGCTGTTCTTCATCGGGCGCATATTCCATACGGATATCAATCTGTATTGAAGGCATATCAATGGCTTTTATTCTTGGACTGTTATGATGAATTTCAGCTTATCGAACAATTGATAGGCCTTCTGTAGGCTTTTACCTACACAGGCTGCAATAAAAATGACTATTGCATAGCCAAAAACATTCCTATGATTGAAGCATCAAAGACAGGATGTCTTTAAATAAAAAGAAAAAATGCAGTCAGCAGGATGCTGAATAAGTGCCTTCTGAATATATTCGAAAAAGCCTGGGTTTTATGCCTAGGCTTTTTTCTGCAGCGTATTTTTGCTGTTGAACAGCGCGCCGCAGCCGTCGTAAAAGCAGCATTTACACGAAACTTTATACATCACCACTCAAACGCTTCTTATCATTTACGTCGTTTTCATTAAAATCAAACCGCAGGCCGATTCAATCCAATGAATTTAATGCCGATGACCATTACGCCGCATAAAGCCTGTTATCAGCCTGCTGGATATGCAAAGACCATGTACATAAGTGAATAAAGCCCTGCAGGGCCTTTATTTTGCAGTCAGCTTGAGCAGGTTAGCGCGCTTGCCGTCTTCCAGTACCCAAATACTGCCATCCGCGCCCTCAATTAAATCACGGATGCGCTGGTTCATTTTTAAACGCTGTATTTCTTGTGCTGGCTGGCGCTCTACATCTGCAATAATAATGGCTTCTGAAGACAGTCCCCCAATCAGCGCTTTATCTTTCCAGTGCGGAAATTGATGGCCTTGATAAAAAATCAGGCTGGAAGGTGAAATGACCGGCGTCCATGAAATAGCAGGCGCTTGGAATTCAGGCCGAGTAGAATGGTCTAGTATAGCCGTTCCATCATAGTGATCCCCATTAGACACAATGGGATAACCATAATTTTCAGCGCGCAATACTTGATTAAGCTCATCACCGCCTTTCGGCCCCATCTCTACCGTCCATAACTGCTGCTTGGCATTAAAGGCGAGGCCTAAAGGATTCCTGTGCCCCAGCGTCCAGATTTGCTTGGCTACATCCCCTTTGCCCTGAAAAGGATTGCCGGATGCTGGCGTGCCGTCCTCATTTAAGCGCAGAATTTTGCCTAAATTTGACTGCAAGTCTTGTGCAGGATCAAATTTCTGCCGTTCACCAGAGCTGACCCAAAGCTTGCCGTCTGCGCCAAACAGCATTTTATGCGCATAATGGCCTTGACCGGAAACCTTTGGCACTTGGCGCCAAATAACGGTCAAATCTTTGAGCGCCGGCCGGCTTTCCTTTATATCCAGTGTTGCTTTGGCAATCGCAGCGCCATAACCGCCTTGGCCTGCTTCAGCATAGCTTAAATAAATCTGATGATTCTGCGCAAAATCCGGATGAAGCAGCACATCACCTAGGCCGCCTTGCCCGCCATAAGCAACTTCTGGGGTTCCCTGAATTAAAATTTTGGCTTTATTGACCGGATTAAACAGCTGCAGCTGTCCTCTACGCTCTGTCACCAAAAGCCGTCCATCCGGCAGCCATTGCATTGCCCAAGGCTCATCAAAAGTTGCAAGCTGCTCAATATTGACAGCCTGCCGCAGCGTCAATGCCCGCGGCTCAGTGCCGCCTGCAGCAACATTCTGCGTATTTTTCTCCGCATTGCAGGCCGTGATCCATGGCACAGTCACAATAAACGCCATTCCAAATGCAACATGCTTGATCTTTTGCCCTCTAAAGCTTTGCTTCATTATTTTATTCTCTAAAAGCCAGAGTTTAATTTTACGCACCGCATATTCAAATGACAGCGCCGCAACGTAACAATGTGCGTCTATGTAAGCCTAGGCTTACAGTAAATGCAGAAAATCTCATCTAGGCAGGCAGCCGAATTCAGCCTAATCTACATTCATCAGGGAACAGGAAGTTTCCAGAACATGAAAACAATAATAATAAGTTTGAGCATCAGGACGTGAGATACGACAGGAGTCATATCTAGCATACGAAATATCGAAAAGCCCTGTCAGGATGATGGGGCTTTTTCGTATTCATTTATTTTTCATCTGTTTTTAAAACGTGCGCTCATAGATGATGACTTTACAAATAAATAATTTATTTTAAAGTCTTATAATTAGACTGCCCCAATCCGCCAATCAGGGCAAAACCAGACTGCTTTATTTTCTGTAAGGGCATGACCTGCTGGTGCATCTGCCATACAGGCCAAAATATGTTATTGAGATGCCTCAATAATTAAACGCGCTGCCAGATACAGACGGGGCACAATCGAATCAGCCAGAATAAATTCGGCGTCTGTTGAATGCGCGCCCTCACCGGATAACCCCATGCCTTCAACGACAGCGGCTTTAGACTTCAGGCCTGCAAACGCAGCGTCTGTTCCGCCACCCGAGGCGATAGTTAATACAGTCATAGGCAAATTCAGCTCATTTTTATAAATGCTTTGTGCCCTTTGGGCCAGCTGAATGGCGGCATCATTGGCGGCCAGCGGCGGGCGGCGCACTTCAAATTTCACACTGACTTGGCTGTCTGCCAGTTTTTTGTTTTTGATCCGTTCCTGCAGCTTTTTTTCGACTGCGTCAAAATCCTCTACCCTCAGCGCGCGGGCATCTGCCTGCGCTGAAGCCGTATCAGGAATGACATTGCGCGTTTTTCCTGCAGCAGCCACCGTCCAATTCAGCTTTAAGCCGGTTTGCGGATTGGATAAATCCTGCATTTGCCCAATTTGATGCGCCAGCTCAGTAAGGGCATTTACCCCCGCTTCGGGCTTAACGCCTGCATGCGAACCGCGCCCTTTAATATCCAGATAAGCTGCCCCGATTCCGCTGGTGGCAAGGCGTACACTGCCATCTTTGCCGCCATTTTCAAAAGACAGCACAATATCTTGATCTTGGGCGGTTTCGGTAATGAGTTTGCGTGACCCGGGCGAACTGATTTCTTCATCTGAATTCATCATGACCGTAATGGTGCCATAATCATTGTAATTCAGCTTTTTCAACAGATCCAAGGTATGAATAATAGCCGCCACGCCCTGCTTGTCATCCAAAATACCTAGCCCATAAACCTTGTTGCCGTCAATTTTAAAAGGTTGATCTTTCAGCTGGCCTTTTTGATAAACCGTATCCATATGCGCAATCAGCATAATTTTGGATTTGCCCTTCCCCTTCAGCACCGCTTTGACCATCGGGCCCACTTTTTCTGGGGTGTCATCCATGCGGTACATATCATTTGCAGGCAATATGCTGACGTCTGCTCCTGCCGCTTTTAAGCGTGCGGCCGTTAGCTGAGCCATTTGATTCACCCCAGCTAAATCCTTGCTTCCCGACTCAATATTGACCAAGTCTTTTAAAGTATTTAAATAAGGATGCTTTGCCCCTTCAGCGGCCTGTTTAATTTTCGCTGGCGATGCGGCATAGGCTGGCGCAGACAGCAGCCCTGCACAGACGATCCCGATCCCTAAATAATTGTTCTTAAAATGCAGTTTTTGATGAATTTGTGCTTTTTGAAGGGTCATAAAGTTTACGTCCTGTGCGCTTGATGATGAAAGGATCAGTTTGATGAAAATTCAAGCAACATCAATACCAATTTCACATAATTAGTGTAAATCCTATTCCCTTTGAAAAATGGTTACTGGATATTAACACGAACAAAATATCGACAAATTTTCTTACAGTTTCGCGCCAAAACACCACATACGGCCAAGTCTGCGCTTGTTAAGGTAAATTGATTGCCATAACGAATTAAAAAGAGAAATTGTATGAGCACACGCGCTTTAGTCATCACATCAAATGTCGGAGTTGAGCAGGATGAGTTGCTGAAACCGTTAGAATTCTTGCGTTCTAAAGGGATTGAAACTATTCATGCTGCGCCCGAACAGCATTCGGTGCAAACGGTTAAGCAGGATAAAGAACATGCGCAGCACTACGACCCAGATGCCCTGCTGAGTAAAATAGATGCTGATGATTACGATATCTTGATTATTCCGGGCGGCACGGTCAATGCAGATACTTTGCGGATGAATGATGACGCGCAGAAATTAGTGCGGCAGTTTTCAGATGCTCAAAAACCGATTGCCGCCATTTGCCACGGGCCTTGGCTGCTGATTAATGCAGGCAGAATTAAAGATAAAAATTTAACATCGTATTCAAGCATTCAACTGGATCTGGAAAATGCAGGCGGCAATTGGGTTAATGAAGAAGTGCACCGCTGCAATACGGGCGGATGGGTGCTGATTACTTCCCGCAGTCCCGATGATCTTCCCGCTTTTAACGATGCCATTTTAAAAGAGCTGGAAGGCAATCCGAAGACTGAATAAGCCTTCTTTATAAAATTGCCCGCTTGATTATCTACAAGCTTTTTAAATACGCCGCAATCTCGGCTTGTTCTGCCATTTCTGCCAGCTCTAAAGCCGTATAGGGCGCTTTGTGCTGTACGTCTGCACCGTTGCTTACCAGCAGCTTCACAACGTCTAAATAGCCGTTTTCTGCGGCTGCTTGAAGCGCGCTGTAGCCTTCTTCGTCAGCAGAGTTTACATCTGTGCCATTAGCCAAAGATTTTTCAACTTCAGCAACTTCACCCAAAGATGCCCAGTAAACCAGTTCAGGCAAGTGAAGTTCATTGTCATCTTCAGGAATTGGGGAGAATGAGTTGAGTTTCATAATTTTATTCGACCAAGTTTTTTTTATTATCATTTGGAATTTTTGCTCAGGTCAACAGTTATACGCCTTTAATTTTTTCCATTTGTATAGGCTTTTAATAAGTCGTTGTTTCCTGAAATTACCGACAACGCCATATCAATCATTAATTTTTTTCCAGACTGTATATTTTCTAAATCCATATTTTCAAGATTGATATCTTGGAAGTCTGAATTTATTGGAATTTCAAAATTAATAATCCACCAATTTTCGATTTTAATAATTAATATATAGGCTAATAGGAATTTTTCATTTAGTTCGTTTACATCCCCATTGAAAATAACATTACTCATTTCATGAGCCAAATAGTTTCTATAATCTTTTAAAATTTCTATAGTATTTTTATCATTTTCATCAATCACATGACTTTCAACTAACCAAGCTATCGAAGCATATAAATGATTCTTACTTTTGGATAAAACTTCAGATTTATATTTTTCTTTGCCTTCAAAATCATCAAACTCGATCACAGGCATGATATAGAAGTCTTTTATCCTATTTATGATCGAATCTTTCAACATTTCATAAATTGTTATATACATTGATATGTTAATTAGCCGATCCCTAAAAATTTCAGGATTTAGAAAACGTTCCCATTGCTCTCTATGATTCATAGTCTCTACTCTTATATATTTTGTTTAAATTAGTCATTTTATTTTAATAAATAAATTAAAAAGCCCCCTTTCGGAGGCTTTTAAATTCACGTTTTAAGCTTTAGAAATCGCTGGCTGGCTTGCACCAATCTTCTTAGATTCATTATCATGCATAATCAATGCAACCGCAATTGCAGTAATGAGTACAGGTAAACCCACTGCCATAAAGTTAATGTGAGCAGGCAAGTTCATCCCCAATAAGCCGCCAATTAAAATTGGCCCGACAATCGCGCCCATACGGCCAATGGCGGATGACCAGCCAATACCGGTAGAACGTATCGCCAATGGGTAAAACTGCGCTACATAGCTGTATAGCAGCATTTGCGAGCCAATAGATGCTGCTCCTGCCAAGAATACCAAAATGTACAGCAAAAATTGATTTGACTGGAAACCCATCAAGCTCATCACAATTGCACCCATCATTCCTAAGAACATAAGTACAGGCTTTAAGTGGAATCGATCCGCTAAAATACCGCCGCCAACAATGCCAACCACTGCACCGACGTTCATCACCATCATGAACATTAGGCTGTTATTCATAGAATAGCCGGCAGCCATCATCAACTTCGGCAGCCAGCTGCTCAATGCATACATCGTCAATAAACAAGTAAAAAATGCCAGCCAAAACAATAAGGTATTTACTGCGCGGCCGCGGCGGAACAAACTCACTACATTTGCCGCTTCAGGCACATTTTCCTGCGGCAAACTAAATACTGTCGCGTCTGTTACCTTCACTTCCGGCGCTAGGCGTCTGACAATACTTCGCGCCTTCTCTTGCTTATTTTCTTTCACAATAAATGCGAGAGACTCGGGCAAAAACTTCCAAATCACTGGCAATAAAAATAAAGGAATGCCTGCAATAAAGAACATAATCTGCCAGCCGAAATCTGGAGTAAACCAAGAACCCAGCAAAGCCGCCATTACACCGCCAACGGCATAGCCGCTGAACATCGTTGTAACCAGTGTGCTGCGCATCTTCTGAGGCGCATACTCAGATGTCAGGGCCACAAGGTTTGGCATGACACCGCCAATGCCTAGGCCCGCTAAAAAGCGTAAAATTGCGAATTCTGTAGGGTTTGATGCAAAGCCGCCCGCAAAAGTTAAGCCACTGAATAACACAATACAGATCATAATGACTTTTTTACGGCCGATTTTATCTGCCAAAGAACCAAAAAACATCGCGCCGAACATCATGCCGGCTAACGCTGTACTGGCCAGCATGCCTGCCTGTACCGCGCTTAGTCCCCAATCCTGCATTAACAGCGGCAATACCACGCCATTTATCGCTAAATCATAACCGTCAAATAAAATAATCAATAAGCACCAAGCCACTACATTGAAGTGGAACGGGGTAAATTTCGCTTTATCGACTACAGAATTGATATTCAAATTATCTGTCGTCATCGTTCTCATCTCCCATGAGTACTTGTCCAAATTTTTCACATGAATTATTAAGCAAAATTCAATGTGGGCGCACTATACGCAAGACAAATCCGAGGGACAATTAGACTTATTGATGAGCTGAATATCCCTAATAAAATAATCCTAAACATCTAATTTTATGGGTTTTATTTTTACAAATAATCTCAAAATATGATTATTCTTGTTTTTTATTTTAGCCGTATTTAAAAATACTTAGTCCGATTTTTCTGATTATTGTATAGATTTTCTAAAAATACCTTCTGTTTTGCAGTCCGCACTTATCTAAATCCCCTTTCCCTCCCTTTTCCTGCACATAAAAAAACACCCCCTGGGTTATCAGGGGGTGTTTCGAATAATGAGCTGGCGATGACTTACTCTCACATGGGTAACCCCACACTACCATCAGCGCTAAGAGGTTTCACTTCTGAGTTCGGGAAGGGATCAGGTGGTTCACTCYTGCT
>NZ_LUAW01000029.1 GCF_001605895.1 Acinetobacter pragensis | reverse complement strand
CAGCATTATTACATTGCACCACAATTAGCATGGAAAATTTCTGAACAAACCCAGTTAAATCTTGATACTGAGTTCTCAGAGTCTAAAGGCGTTTTTGATCGTAAAGCGCCTGCAAATGCTGTTTTCGCTGTTCATAGCTTGGAAAACTGCACGCTTTAAACGCCTGCTTTTGCTGCTCAAAAAGCTGTTCTAAGCCGCTATTATTTTCTGGCATTGGCTGCTGTTCCATGGTCATATATTTTTCCTTTATTCACTTTATCTTTGAAAAATAGATGAATTTTAATATGCTGTCAGTACAATTTCTTATCAGATTAAGCCACATCTTTATAAATTCGGCTTTGCCGGATCATATCTGCCGCTTTTTCAGCAATCATCACCACCGGCGCATTGGTATTGCCATTGACGACAGCCGGCATGATAGAGGCATCTATTACCCGCAAATGGCCGATGCCATATACCTTCAGTTCCGGATCAACCACAGACATGTCATCTATCCCCATTTTACAGCTGCCGACAGGGTGATATACCGTATCTGCACGCGCTCTTAAAATACTGCGGATATCATCATCGGTCTGCACCTGCGCAGTAAATAGATCCGCTTTATATAAGCGGGATAATGAAGGCGACTGCATGAGTTTTCGCGTTATTTTAAAACCCTGAACCAAATCCTCCAAGTCCCGCTCATCCCCTAAAAAGTTAGGATCGATTCTTAAAGGATCAGAAATTTTGCTGCCGCTTAACTGTATGCTGCCTCTGCTGCGCGGATTCAGCAGACAGACATGGCAGGACAAACCATGGCTGGCATGAAATTTACGCGCATGATCATCAACCAGCGCCATCACAAAATGCAGCTGTAAATTCGGTATGTCCAAGGCTGGGTCGGTTTTTAAAAAACCGCCGCATTCTGCAAAATTGGATGCAATCATACCTCGCCGTTCTTTGCGGTAGCGTTTAACCTGTTTCAGCATGTCCAGAGAACCGGACAGCGAAATGCCGAAAGTTCCTTCAGTTTCTTTTACGCTATAGCCAAAAATAAAATCCGGATGATCGTGAAAATTCTTCCCGACTCCCGGCAAATGGTGCTTCACTTCTATTTGGTGTGAAGCTAATTCATCCTGATCGCCGACACCTGACAGCATTAAAATTTGCGGTGATTGAATGGCGCCTGCACAGAGCAGCACTTCTTTACGCGCATGCAGCTGTTTGAGCTGCCCTGCATGCTGTACTTCTACACCTGTGGCTATTTTATTTTCAATTAAAATTTTATGCGTCAAGGCGTACGTTAATACCGTTAAATTCGGGCGGTTCAAATGCGGAAATAAATACCCGCGGGCTACGCTGCAGCGTTCCCCATTAATATGCGTAACCTGATAAACCCCGAGACCTTCCTGTTCTTCTCCATTAAAATCATCCAAGATGGCATAGCCTTGCTCTTTAGCCGCATCAATATAATGCTGATGAATTGGACTATCTGACTGCACATCACTGACTGAAAGCGGCCCTGCGTTGCCATGGTACTCATTCTGAATCCGGCTATTATTTTCCGATTTAATAAAATACGGCAATACGTCTTGATAAGACCAGCCTGCATTGCCTAGTGAGGCCCAATGATCGTAATCGGCACGGTTGCCGCGAATATAAATCATGGCATTGATACTGGATGAACCGCCCAAACATTTCCCGCGCGGCTGATAGCCCTTGCGGCCATTCAGCCCTGCTTGAGGCACCGTTTCAAAAGCCCAGTTATTGATTTTCGTCGGCAAACTAATTACACAGGCTGCTGGAATATTCACTGTCCAGCTGTCACCCTGACCGCCCGCTTCTAAAAGGCATACAGATATATTCGGATCTTCTGTTAGCCTGCTGGCCAAAACGCAGCCCGCACTGCCGCCGCCAATGACAATATAATCGAATTCCTTTTGCATTTTGTTTTCCTTTATTTTTTTTGTTCAAACCTATTCTTTTAATAACATAAATCAGCCATCTGCTGTATCGCTGCTCTAATTAATTTTTCTTAAATTCTTTAAATGGCCTGTAATGACAGCCAATCAGTGCATTCCCAAAAAAAATCTCAAACTATTTCTGTCATTGCTTTCAGCACTTCTTTTAAGTTATAGCGTGATGCACATACGATGCAGCAGGACTAAATCACTTCGTAGCAATAAATCCTTGATAGCATAAAATTTGCGTAAAGCATTCAATTTTTCTAAAACCAGCAGCCTGCAGTACATTTCGCGTAGTAGATTCATTCAAAGGGAAAAAATCCTCGGCCATTCGCTCCAGCATGGCCTGTGTTTGCTTTTCTGCCAAACCATTCATTTCACACAGCTGCTTTAAAGCGCTGGCCTCTTGCCAATCATGAAACTGCATTAAATCAAATGTCAGAAAAATTCCATCAGGCTTTAAGCATTGCTGCGCACCCTGCAAAAAATCCAGTTTTTGCGCAGGAGGAACGAAGTGCGTCACCAGTATGGAAAGTACCGCATCAAAATTGCCCTGTTCGGAAAGCGCATTGTGCTGCCCCAAGACAAATTCAACACGCGGCGGGTTATTCCACGGCGCCGCATAGCTGCGCGCTTTGTTCAGCATAGGTTCAGACAGCTCAGTGACTGTAAACCGGCACTCTGGAAAAGCCTGCAGCAGATACCCCAGTTCATACCCTGTTCCAGCGCCAATAATCAGCACATTCGCCCTTGCAGATAAATGCGCTTTCATAATAGCTAAAATCTGCTGATGAACAATTTCATAGCCCGGTATTAATTTTCGGATGTGTAGGTCATAGCTATCCACAACCTGCTGACTATTAAAATCCTTTGCCATAATGATGCTCCCTGAGTTATCAACACATAAATAAACCGGACCGCTTGCCGCGATCGCTAGATTTGCTCTGGCTGATGCCGCTGTAAAATCTGTTCGCTTAACAGCGCATAAACTTGCTTTAAGTCCGGCCGATTGGCCTGTTCAAGCATAAGCGTATGCATGGCAATAATATTCTGATCGCCGCGCATAGCTGGGCCAGTCTGCATTGTTTTGGGGTCTGCCGCCGCCGCTTTTTGCGCAGTTTCCAGCATGAGCGGGTACAGCAGGCTGAAGTCGACTTGCTGTTCATCAACAATCTGTTTTGCCATGTCATAGCAATAGTTGGCAAAATTGCAGGCATAGACCGCGGCTAAATGCAAACTTAAACGCTGTGCCGAGCTATATGGATATACCCGCTGACTGAGCTCAGAAGCCAGCGTGCTTAACATCATCAAGTCTTGAGGCTCTGCGGCCTCTATAAATAGCGGCGTTTGCGTCCAGTCTATTTCACGTTCTAAGCTAAAGGTCTGCAATGGATACAGCACACCGGCTCTGGCATGAGCTTGCGTCAGTTTTGATATGCCGGTACTGCCTGATGTATGCACAATCAAGGTATTAGGCAAATACGGATGTACCGCCTGAATGACATCAGCAATTGCGCTGTCGCTGACAGCAATAATCAGCAAATCAATCTCTGACTTCAAAGCACTGAATGAATATGCAGCTTCAGCGCCTGCCGCCTGCGCCAACACGTCTGCATGTTCGTATGTTCGGCTGTAAATTTGAACAATCTGATGCCGCGCCTGCAAAGCTTTCGCTAAATGATGCGCTACCCGCCCTGCACCAATAAAACTGATCCGCATAATCCTGCTGCATGTCGCCAATAATGCTTAAGCATGCCTATAAAAAAAGGACGAATCAATTCGTCCTTTATCTAATTCTGTTGATTGCTGTCTATTTGCGTTTACAAGAAGCAGTCATCATGATTTTTAGTTGAACACGTTATTTAAATAAACAGTACGCTCTTTAGTTTTTTGGATAAAGCATTTGCTGTATTGAATTGCCTGATTTTGCGCATACATCTCATCATTCCAATAGTCAGATTTCTTTTGGTAAGTCTCTAACTCTTTTTCATCCATCTGATGTACGCTTTTTTGCGACAGCACTTTACAGTCCACATCCCGTTTTTCAAACCAATCCGACTGATCTTGCTGCAAGGAGGTTTTCTGTTCTGCAGAGAAATGGTCCCATGTCATATTCAATTGCTCAACTGCAGCTTTTTGCTCACCATCAATTTCTTTCTGACGTACATCCAAAGCTTTTTGCGCCAATTCCATCTGCGCAGCATGCTGTTCATCATCTTTCTTAGAATATTCTTTATTTTTCTCATTGGCTTTCATATAGGAAGCATACTGCACCGCCAGTTCGGTCAAATATGCAGACTGGCTAATCACCGAATGATTTTCTATAGTCATGCTGATTTCATCTTTGTCAGACTTATCAATATGATAAATAAAATCAATGCCATTCAAGCGGTCATTCTTTAAGGTCAGGCTGCTAAATGAACCGCCTAAGTAATCTTGCAGAGTCATTGTATGATCAGTGTCTTCGCGCTCACATTCATCACACGGCGCATCCATAAATGCATTTTCCGCACGCTTTTGCAGGCCATTCGGCAAAATTGCTGTGACCAAACTGCTGCAGTCTAATGTTTTAGCCTGTGCAGGATTTTCTGTTTTTGTGCTGATATGAGTAATTTCAAACTGAATGTTCTTGCGGATTTTATCCAATAAAGCCTGATCCGACTCGAAGGATGACTGGCGCAAGCGCTGATCTAAGTCTTTCAAATACTCTTCTTTAAGATAGTCCTGAATTTGCTTAACATTAGCCGGGGCCGTACAGCTGAAATCTGTCACTTGCTGGGCCTTCGGCTCTTCTACGCTGGCTTGATCTTTTTTATTTTTAAAATAGTCGCAGCCTGAAAGCATTGCTGTTCCGCATATGAGGCCAATCATTAATTTTTTATTCATCATTTTTAAACCATATACCCTGTTATAAATTTTTTGCGTATTTAATCAAAAAATAATCAACTTGACCATTATTTTCTGTACAAAAAAATCCCTGCAGCCTGTGCAGGGATTTTTATGATTCAGCGATGATTCGGCAACTGTAAAATATTAAGGCTGCTTTTTCACCCCTTCTTCATCTACTTTACGCACAACGCCAGTATCTTTATTCAAAACTTCAAACTCAATCCGGCGGTTTTTAAATTGGCCTTCTTCTGTTGCGTTGTCTGCAACCGGTTTTTCCTGCCCCATGCCAACTGCCTGCAATTGCGCTGGATCGACTCCTTTACTGATTAAATAATCCACCACCGCCTGAGCGCGTGACTGCGACAATTTTTTATTGGCCTCTGCATTGCCTGTTGCATCCGTATGCCCGGTCACAGTCAATTCAACTTGTTTTGCGCGCTGCATGAGTGCCGCCGCCTGATCCAGAATTGATTTATTCACTTCAGGAATTTCAGATGAAGCGGTCGCAAAATTAATAATCTGCATATTCAGCGCAGTCGCAACATCCAATGCCTGAACCTGATCTGGGTCAATACTGGACAGCGCCTTTTGCGCATCCGTAATGCTGTTGTTTACCGTCGTACTGACGTCTGCAGGTTTTTGCACCATAATATTCATGTTTTTCGCAAGTTTTTTAATTTCAGCGGCTAAACGGTCTGCATCCTGCGGGTTTGAAGATTGAATGGACAGCTGATCACCCACCCAGTTTAAGGCCACATTTGGCGTTCCTTGAACCAATTTAAGTACAGAAGGAATCGCATCCTGATCAATAAATTCTGTATGGTAACTGGCCTCAGCTGAAGCGCCGCAACCCGTTGGGCTATTGAAAATCTGCTTCACTTGCTGCTGCAGAATATCAATATAACTGCTGTTATTTACATAAACCTGACAACTGACCAGTTGGCCTTTTTCATTCGTGCTTAATTGCAAAGATGCCGGCTGTGCAGCTGCGCTTTGCACTGGCGGGGCAGTTTCTTCCACCTTGTTTTTATCTGAACAGGATTTAAACCAGAACAATGCCAGCAGCGCCAGAATAACAATGGCCAGAATAGGCAGCCATGAATTGGATTTTTTTTCCTGTACCGCCGCAGGTTCCGCAATTTCGGGCGCCTGATGAACCGTTTGGCCCATTGCAGTATTGATTCCCAAAGCTGCCAGAATTCCAGCAGCCCAAGCCGGCAATGCACTCTGCACCGCGCTTTGCTGTGTATCAATTAAATGCACAATCGCATCTGCATCAGAAGAGCCTGCCTGATTTTCCAAAATGCCCAGTGCGGGAAGAATAGATTTGGACAGTGTGTTCTCAATTTCAGGCGCTGGCGCCGCGCCGCGTATATTGTCTAAGAATTGATGTTTTAATGCGGGATTTGTTTCAAATAAATCATTCAGCCGCGGATTCAACTGATTCTTCAAAGCATCAATTAAACCCGGTTTGCCTTTTAAAATACTCAGCAATATCGGATAGAAATGACTGAGTGCTGTATTTTTTTCCGAAAGAAAAGTGCTGTCTCCCTCCAGCACAATTGCGGAGACTTGCTGTTTCAATAAATCAATTAAGTTATCGGTCATTGGCTTTGTCCTTTGCTGTTGATCTTATTCTTCATCTTGTGTTTTGCTTGTTTATTGAACAGTTTATGCCGAAAGAACTACGGTTCTGTAATTAATTGTATTGCCTCAATAAGCACATTGCACATACAAAAAAGCCAGCTGACGCTGGCTTTTAATGCATTGAATTTTTTAATTATTCAGCTGTAAATGTTTGAATGGCCTTACCGCGGACAGTTTGGTTGATCAGCGGGGTGTTTTTACCATTTGAAACAATACTGTCTTTGTTCAGTGTCCATTCAATTGCTGGATTCACCAAAACCCAGCCAGCTTCTTTGAGCCAGCGCTCATACATATTGGCGGCCTTCGCAGGGGCAACCGTCACTTTTCCAACCCATTCCAGCGGTTCAAACAGGCCTTCATTAATCAATTGCACACCAAACGGCACAAATGTGTCAAACGCCGTAAAGCCCGGCAGGGTTTCTGCAAATGGTGCCATTTTTGCAGAACTGCTTAACGGCTCATGATGAGTTGTAATCGCATCAATCACGCCATCTTTCAGCCCCTGACGCAGCAGCTGCTTGTCTTGTTCAGAACGCAATGGCGGACGGACATGCGCCAAGGAGTTAAAGCCGTCAATCAATTGATCAGTTAAATGCAGCTGATGCATGGCAACATCGCATGTCACTGGCAAGCCTTTCGCTTTTGCCTGTTTAATCAGCTCCACTGAAGCGCCGCAAGACAGCAATCCAAAGTGAGCGCGCACTTTTGTGGCTTCAATCATCAGCAGGTACTTGGCAATAGCGACCGTTTCAGCCAAAGCTGGAATCATCGGCAAGCCCTGACGCGATGCAACAAAGCCTTCATGCACACAGCCGTCTTTGGCAATTTGCGGCTCTTCTGCATAAAACACCACAGTCATGTCTAAGCCAGCTGCATATTCCAATGTGCGGATGACCACGTCATCATCGGCAAACGGCGCATTGGCATTTGATACTGCGGTACAGCCGCCTTTTTTCAAACCCGCCATATTTGAGGGCTGATTGCCTTTCAAACCTTGAGTCTGTGCGCCAATCACCTGCAAATAAATTCCGCCGTCCAGCATGGCTTTTTCTACTAAACCATGAATCAGAGCGCCATTGTCCTGAACAATCGGCTTAGAGTCCGGCGGCGTAAACACGTGCAAAATACCGTTTGCACGGGCTGCCTTCCCTTCGGATTTCAGTGTTCCATGCTGCTGCTGGCCCGGTTCACGCATACGCGCGCACAAATCCACCATGGTTGGCATCAGCCATAAGCCTTGGCCGTCAATAGTTTCGGTGGTCTGAGCCGATTCGGCCACCAGCTTGCCGTTTTCGATATAAACCGTCTGCACACCGTCTGTTTGCTGAATGGGGTCTAAGACACGTACATTTTCAATTTTTACAATACTCATGACTTTTCCTTAACCCGCAATCGCTTCTAACAAACCTTTTTCCTGCAGCTGGCCTTGCATTGCTAAAGCCAACACCGCCATACGTACTGCAATACCATTTGTTACTTGATGCAAGATGACCGATTGAGCGCCGTCCGCAATACTTGAATCAATTTCTACACCGCGGTTCATCGGCCCTGGGTGCATCACAATACAATCTGGCTTAGCCAAAGCCAAACGCTCTTTGTTCAAGCCATACATTTTATAGAACTCGGCTTGTGAAGACAGCGCAGGTGAATCAATCCGTTCATTTTGAATACGCAGGGTAATGATCACATCGCAGTCTTTAATGCCGTCTTCCATCTTATTAAATAAACGGACATCTTCGCCATATTCTTCAAAACCGTAAGGCAGCAAGGTATTTGGCGCCACCACGCGAATATCTTTACAGCCCAGCGTTTGCAGCGCAGCCACATCTGAACGCGCTACGCGTGAATGCTTGATATCGCCGATAATAGCCACACTGATCTCTTCAAATTTCTTTTTGGTTTCACGGCGGATCGTCAGCATATCCAGCATCGCTTGCGTTGGATGCGCATGGCGCCCATCCCCTGCGTTAATGATTGCCACATGCGGGCAAACATCCTTAGCAATAAAATGCGCCGCGCCTGAAGATGAATGGCGCACAACAAAAATGTCTGTTGCCATGGCTTCAAGATTCCACAGCGTATCCCGCAGGGTTTCACCTTTTGAGGTGCTTGAACGGGCAATATCAATATTCAGCACATTGGCTGAAAGGCGCTTTGCTGCGGCTTCGAAAGTCGTGCGGGTACGGGTTGAATTTTCAAAAAACAGATTCATTACCGTACGGCCTTCCAAAAGATTATTGGTAATGAGCTGATTTTGGTCATTAAAAAAGGACTGTGCAGTGTCCAATATTTTTGTAAGAGTTTCTTTAGAAAGACCATCGATGGTAAGGAAATGCTTTAAGTGACCATCTTGGTTGAGTTGAATCTGGCTCGGTGTATGCAATGCCGCCAAGTGCATGAGAGATTCCTTATCGTTAAGTTAACGTATTATACAGAGAATCTTTGGTTTTGGCAGTTGAACTTTTCAGCAGTCGCAACAAAGCTCAGCCGAAATATAAAATTAAAATTGGAATTCCTATCAAATAATTCAATTAGATAAATTAAACAAAGTCAGTAAGATATTTTCCTTTGCACTGCCATATTCAGCATAACAATTGATTATAAAGTTTAAGCCATTCCATAGAATTTACTTTAAAAATGCAGACTTAATAAACACCCCATCTAAGCCTGCCTCCCCATTAAACTTGGCAAAAACAGCACTGCCCATATCTTAAACAGTGCACAATTTATCGCAGCGCACCAATATAATGATGTGAAACCTGCGCCTTATAAATCTCTTCTTCTGTCACGCCATGCTGTTCAACAAACAATTCTTCTGCTTCAAACTCGTTCATTTCTGCGGTATTCGCTTCATGCATTGGATTTATTTTATTTTCATGCTTCAAGAGCGAAGATAAGCGTCCAGCCTGCCTTTCCAGTTCCGCATCATTGGCAGCCAAAGCCAAATCAACCACATGCTGGGCATACAGCCGATTTTCCATTAAATACAGAACATCAATTAAACGCCCTGTTACGCGCCTTAAACGGGCGTAAATCAAAGTGCCAATTGAAAATGCTTCACCCTGTTCTACAAATCCATTATTCATTGAATCTTTCATATAATCTTAAACCTATAAAATCTGATCCGCACAAAACATGCCGGCAACTGAGTTAACTAATTTTTCAGGTAATGAACAGCAAAACGTATGCCAAGTATTTATATTGATTTGTTATTTTCTTTCATGACATAAATTTTAAATTTATAAACGGCTGATCAGCGTTCTTCATCAAAATGATTAGCATACGAGTAAAATCAAATAAATTAGGCTTGCAAGCAGCTCGAAACCATCAATATTAAAAGTCAAAATCAGCAATCAAATCAGCCCCTGCATTTCTGCTTCGTTCAAATACCGCGGCACTCGATTCAAAGCATTAATAGCGGGAAGCGATACCATTCCTCAGCTCTAGCATGTTCAGTATAAAGCGCCGCGCTAAGCATGCTAGAAATTAAGCTTAATCTTCTGCGGAGTTTCCTCCTCTTTATTCATCGGCTGTTTTGATTGAAACAGCCGTGCCATCCTGCCATGCAGATTTATTTCAATGCCTTTCTAAATACACGCCAAATCCAGCAAAAATAGCCAATTCATCACTTATTCACTTAGTTTTCGTCATCAAAATACGCTAAAATAGCCGATTGCTTTATTTGCCTTTGGAAATTTACATGAATTCGAAACCTCGTCTTTCTTCATATTGGGTCACCTGTGCAGATGGACTTGAAACCTTGCTCCGAGAGGAAATTGAAGGTTTAGGTGTTCAAAATATTGAACAATTGCCGGGTCGTTTGATTTTCAAAGGCACACAGGAAGATGCTTACCGCATTTGCATGTGGTCACGCCTAGCTTCACGTGTTTTAATGCCCATTCATACGCATGAACTTGAATTCACTCATGATGCGCGGGATGTAGCCGAAGAGCTCTATGAAGGCGCAATCAGTTTTGACTGGTCATTAATCTTTGCCCCGCAAAGCACATTTGCAGTACGCCTGCATATTGAACGCGATATTAAAGTAAACAGCCAGTTTGCAACTTTACGTGTGAAAGACGGTGTCGTAGATTCCTTTATGGAAGCGGTTGGCAAGCGCCCAAGCATTGACATTAAACAGCCGGAAATTACCCTATACGCTTTGGCGGGCAAGACTGCGCATACTTATTGCCTAGATTTATCTGGCGATTCACTGCATAAACGCGGCTATCGCCGTTTCATGACCGATGCCCCTATTAAAGAAAACCTGGCAGCGGCTATTTTGCAAAAAGCAAAATTAAAAGAACGTGATCCGGAAATTTTCCTAGACCCAATGTGCGGTTCAGGCACATTCATCATTGAATCGTTAATGGTCCTGACTGACCGTGCCCCGGGCCTTGTCCGCCGTTTTGGTTTTAACGGCTGGAATGGACATGACCACGATTTATGGATGCGTATTAAAGCTGAAGCCGCTGAACGCCATGAAAAAGCGCTGCAAAAGCCTTTGCCAAAATTCTATGCCTATGATGCAGATTGGGAAGCGGTTAAAGCAACCAAGCAAAACATTATTGCCGCAGGTTTTGAATCAATACTGGATCAAATTAAAATTGAAGAGCGGACGCTGGCAGACTGGCCAGACTTCCAAGCTGAAGGCAAGCGCGCGCTGATTGTGACCAACCCGCCATATGGCGAACGACTTGGTGAAAAAGCCTCGAACCGCGCACTGTACTTAGGGCTATCTGCATTACTACAAAAAAACTTCCCGAATCAATACGCTGCTGTTATTGCTGCTGCAGTTGAGCAGGCCGATGTTCTGGCTTTCAATGAACCGCAAATTCTTCGCTTAATGAACGGTAAACTGCCGATTTATGTCCGTTTCGGCATCATTAAACCCGCTACTGCTACACAGCCGTTTTTAGCCGCGTGGCAACCGCAAAAATTTGAAGCGATTGAAGGCGCGGAAGACTTTACCAACCGCTTGCAAAAAAACATGCAGAACTTGAAAAAGTGGGCCGTAAAAGAAAATATTTTCTGCCTGCGTTTATATGATGCAGATTTGCCGGATTTTAATGTTGCAGTAGATTTATACGGTGACCGGCTGCATGTGCAAGAATATGCTCCGCCTAAAACAATCGATCCTGAAAAAGCCAAAAAGCGTTTTAATTTAGCTTTAGCATCTATCCGTGCAGTAACTGGCTTGCCGCGAGATGCGATCTTTATTAAAACCCGTGCCCGTCAAGAAGGCAAAACTCAGTACGCCAAACAAAGTACTGCATCTAAGCGTTTTATTGTCCAAGAAGGCAAAGCTAAAATTTTAGTCAACTTGACTGATTATCTGGATACAGGCTTGTTCCTTGATCACCGTCAAATGCGCCTTCGCATTGCAGCTGAAGCCAAAGGCAAGCACTTCTTAAATCTGTACAGCTATACCTCCACAGCCAGCCTGCATGCAGCTTTAGGCGGCGCGGCCAGCACAACCAGTGTCGATCTTTCAAATACCTATTTGAACTGGTCTAAAGAAAATTTTGTACTGAATGGCTTGACCGTCGACCATGCTGATGAACAGCATCAATTCTTTGCCAGTGACTGCTTTGAATGGCTGAAAGAAGGGCATGAACAATATGAACTGATCTTTATTGACCCGCCGACTTTCTCTAACTCGAAAAAATTCTACGGCACATTTGACGTGCAGCGTGACCACAATTCACTGCTTAAGCGTGCAATGAACCGTTTAACCACAGACGGAACACTGTATTTTTCTAACAACTATCGCGGCTTTGAGATGGATGAAGAAGTACAGGCAATGTTTGATGTGCAAGAAATCAGCAATGAAACCATTGGGCTTGATTTTAAACGCAATCAAAAAATTCACCGCGCGTGGAAAATTCAGCACCATCCGGTTTAACTGCACTCTGGCTGACTAGAAGTTTAAATTGATACACGCAGATGAAGCGCATTAATTGCGCTTCATCTCGACTACCAGTCCATCAGGATATGAAATTCGAATGTTTTCATATTTTTCTTGATGGACAATTCTCCTGACATCCGGTATTTCAGCCGACTTCCCTGACGGCATAGATGCCCCCGCTCTTTTTTTCTGCAGCACATATTCACTCATCTCCGAGCCATCCAAGCTGTTTTCCTGTATTTGCTTGCTGTTGCTACTGGCTTTTTCATTGGAATCTTCCTGCTGTTCAGTTTTGCTTTTTTGAGTGCCCGAGGCGGCTTCCTGCAACGCTTGCTGGCTTATAAAACTGTCTACATCTACGGCATTTTCTAGTTTTGCATCAGACAATGCTGTTTTGGCCTCTACATGGGCTACTGAAACCGTCAGTACTATTACGCTTAATAGTGCATTTTTTATGTGCTGGGATATCTGGCTATTTATCCTCATGATGCTTTTCCTTTTATTTTTATCGCACCATGACGCTAACTATTTTCCATAGCTAAAACAATATCCGAAGTCTGAATCTCCGATAAACCGCAATCCCTTTAAATAAATAAAATTATAAACACATGATTTTAAAATAAAATACAATCATACCGAAATTGTATTTCACATAAAAAATGCCGTTGAATTCAACGGCATTATGCTTAAGCGCAGGCTAACTATTAATTTTTACTTGGATCTAAAAACTGCTTTTGGCCAAATTGATAGTCCAGCAGCAATTTCATGCTGTCGCCAGAACGCACCGCATGTCCAGAAGACTCTAAACTGCTGAACATGCTTTCTATATCCTGTTCAGTCATAGCCCTGTCTGAAGTCGCTTTGGCATAACCATTCGTTACCACCCTAAATAAATCTTTATCAAATTCCAAATCGGCTTTAAACATTAATAAGCTCGGCAGCATTTTTGCAAAAGACTCAACAGTGCCATGGTGCCCCGGCATCATTTTACCTGTAAGATTTGCTTTCGCTAACCCGCCGCCCATGCTCATCTGGTTCTTAGACTCAAAATCAAAACCTTCATTTACAATGTTCAGAAAAGCATTCGAGGCATCTTCTGACAGCAATTCATTGCTTGCACAGCTATTTTGAGCCTTTTGCAATATGGCTGATAAGTCCTGCATACGCTGCAGACTGATATTCTGCACTTCCAAATTCATGACAATGTCTTTAGTCAGCGGAGAATTAGGCAGATTCATCTCTCCAATTTTGAAATTGCCGTCCAAAGAAACTTTGCCTTCTTTGACATGAGTATCCAGCCGCATATCTATATTTTTAATGCCGCCTGACAAATTCGAGTCTAAACGCTGAAAAGCGCCAATGGCAAACCGGGTATAGCCCGAATCAATTTCCGCTTGATTCAGCCCTTGTGTCGTTTCAATCTGTACTTTTTGCGCCAAGATTTGACTGGGCCCTTTGGTAAGGGTAAACGCAGGAACATCCATCATCAGCTTAGAGACACGGGCCTCCCCTTTTAAAGGTGATGCCGTATAGATGTTGATCTTGCTGGGATCAAGCCGAATATGCATGCCGTCTGCCTGTGTATCTATTCTTGGCAAATCGACGGTGGTTAAAGACTTTCCGAGCCAATTAATATGGGTCTTTGCCCGCTGCTGCCCTTTCAGCGCCGCCTGCACTTTTTCATTGCCGGTTTTAAGCATATAGCTGGAATCAATAAAGTACCCATTCCATTTTTTTTGAATCTTGTCCTGCCCTTGCAGCACAATAACATCATTCGATTGACAGGGATCAGGCGTAAGCGTCAGCACCCAATCTGCCGTGCCGCTGAATGGGCCCAATTTGATGTTGCTGTATTTTATATTGGCGTCATTAACAGATTTTGCCAGCTGAGCCTGTTCATAATAAGCAGTTAATTTCTGATCTGCATACCAATTCGCAGCAGCGCCTGTCGTTGCCACAGCTAGAAAAAGTCCCGCACCCCAAATAATTTTAGACATTCTTTGCCCATTTTTTGATTATTTTATAAGTGAAGTATATTTACATTTAAGACACAAAAGAACACATATTTTAATAAAAATCACAAATAATTCAAAATTTATACACATTTACGTGAATTAAATGCGGCCGTATTTAAACCAGCTGATTTTAAATCGGTTAAAGCAATTGTGAGGGTTTTCTTTAACACTATGAATTATTAAGCAATTAAAGGAATGATTTTTGATGGGTAAAGACAGTATGCTGAAGACCGAGGCATACGCATTGTAAAACGGTTTCAGCACTTTTAACGCCCGTGATTATTCAATCACTTGAGGCGGCAGCATGGTCAAGCTTTTCTCCAGCCCGATCAACCACCATCAAAAAATGCAGTCTGCTTGACATAGCTCAATCAAAAATATGACCCATCGTTAAATAAAGCTACAAATAGAAAAACCTAGCCGAAGCTAGGTTTTTCTATGAAACATCAAAGAATATCAATGAACGAAATTAACTTAATTTCATCTTTTCAAAGTTAAGATGCCCATCTCCGCCTTTAATGACAATCGCATCTCCAGCCTCAAATTCTCCCGATAAGATCTTTTGAGCTAGCGTATTTTCAACTTGCTGCTGGATGGCGCGCTTCAATGGTCGAGCACCGTACACTGGGTCAAATCCTGCATCAATCAATTGATCAAATGCACTGTCATCTACCGTCAAACTCATATCTTTTTCACTTAAACGCGAACGTAAGCGTGACAATTGAATATCGGCAATACCGCGGATTTGAGCTTTTTTCAGTGAATGGAAAACCACCAGCTCATCAATACGGTTAATAAACTCAGGGCGGAAATGCTGCGACACAGCACTCATAACCACTGTACGCACTTCAGCCTCTGTCGCGTCTTCACCCAGCTCACGCACATCGCTTGACCCTAAGTTGGAGGTCATCACAATCACCGTATTCTTAAAGTCGATGACGCGGCCCTGTGAGTCCGTCAAGCGGCCATCATCCAACACCTGAAGCAAGATGTTGAATACATCAGGATGCGCTTTTTCCACTTCATCAAAAAGCACAACGCTGTATGGTTTACGGCGCACAGCTTCGGTTAACACACCGCCTTCTTCATAGCCGACATAGCCCGGAGGCGCACCGACCAAACGGCTGACCGAATGTTTTTCCATAAACTCCGACATGTCGATACGCACCATTGCATCGTCACTGTCAAATAGGAAGTTGGCCAATGCTTTAGTCAACTCAGTTTTACCAACACCTGTTGGACCAAGGAATAAGAACGATCCGCTTGGGCGGTTCGGGTCTGATAAACCTGCGCGTGAGCGGCGTACAGCATTGGAGACCGCAACAACAGCTTCATCCTGCCCAACGACCCGGTTATGCAGGAAGTCTTCCATATGCAGCAGTTTCTCGCGTTCACCCTGCATCATTTTCGCAACAGGGATACCTGTAGCGGCACTCACAACCTCAGCAATTTCGTTTTCAGTCACTTTGGTCCGAATCAGTTTTGGCTCTTCATTGGTTTCCGCAACTTCTTCTTCATTCAAGCGTTTTTGCAATTCTGGAATGACGCCATATTGCAAACGGCTCGCTTCCGCCAAATCGCCTTCACGCTGGGCTTTTTCAAACGCAGTTCGTGCTTTATCCAGTTCTATCTGCGCTTGGTTTGTACCATCAACCAGACGTTTTTCCGCAATCCACACTTCTTCCAAATCACTGTATTCTTTCTGAACTTCAGCAATTTGTTTTTCGAGATGCTCAACTTCCGCCTTACTTACAGAGTCCGCATCTTTTTTTACCGCTTCAAGCTGCATTTTTAATTGAATCAGGCGACGGTCAAGTCGGTCTAACGGCTCTGGTTTTGAATCAATTTCCATCTTTATGCGTGATGCAGCTTCATCAATCAAATCGATGGCTTTATCCGGCAATTGACGGTCAGTGATATATCGGTGCGACATTTTTGCCGCCGCAATAATCGCAGAGTCTAGAATTTGCACCCCGTGATGGGTGGCATATTTGTCTTTCAGGCCGCGCAAAATTGCAATGGTATCTTCCACACTCGGTTCATCAACCAGCACTTTCTGGAACCGGCGTTCAAGCGCAGCATCTTTTTCAATGTACTGGCGGTATTCATCCAAAGTGGTTGCGCCGACGCAGCGCAATTCACCGCGCGCTAAAGCCGGTTTCAGCATATTGCCGGCGTCCATTGCGCCATCGCCTTTGCCTGCGCCGACCAAGGTATGCAGCTCATCAATAAACAGAATGATTTCACCATCATATTTGGCCAAATCTTTCAATACGGCTTTGAGGCGTTCTTCAAATTCGCCCCGGTATTTAGCGCCGGCAAGCAAAGAGCCCAAGTCAAGCGACAGCACCCGTTTGCCTTTTAAGCTTTCGGGAACTTCACCATTCACAATGCGCTGCGCCAAACCTTCAACAATGGCGGTTTTACCCACGCCCGGCTCACCAATAAGCACAGGATTGTTTTTACTGCGCCGAGACAGCACTTGAATAGTACGGCGGATTTCTTCATCGCGGCCAATCACAGGGTCAAGCTTCCCTTCCAAAGCACGCGCATTCAGGTCTAAAGTATATTTATTGAGTGAGTCACGCTGATCTTCGTGGTTATTACTCATTACTTGTTCACCGCCTCGTATATTTTCAATGGCTTTACGCAACTTATCAGACGTTACGCCTACGCTATTTAATAAAGACTTTGTTTTGCCTGTTTCAGCCAAACCTAAAATGACCCAATCCGTAGATAAGAATTCATCTCCAGCTTTTTGCGCAAAACTGTCTGCCAAGTTAAGCGCCTTTACCGCTTCTGGATTTAAATTAATATCCCCTGTTGGATTTGCGATGGTCGCTGTATCGTTTAGCGCCTGCTGAAGCTTCGTTTTAAGCTCTGACAGATTCGCACCCGACTGCTGCAGCAGGCTTTGATTAGATGGCTCTTCCAGCAATGTTGCCAGAATATGAATCCCCTCAATCGCAGTATGGTCTTTGCCCATTGCGAGCGATTGCGCATCGGATAAGGCTTGCTGCAGGCGGTTCGTAAATTTTTCAAATCGCATTCTTGTTATTCCTCACAACAAATATTGTACTTGATGGATATATGGGAGTGCTCTTTAGATTTTCAACCAATTTTCTACATATTTTTCAAAAACTTATAATATTTCATTTATTGGATCTCAGTATTAATATTGGTATATAAATAAATAATTTCAAGTCTTTTAGGGTAAATAATGCCGTTTATCTTTAGCGATTATTTCATAACATTTAAATCGCTTTTAATTCAGCTAGTTAAAGAGATTAAAATGCATAAAAAAAGGCCCTTGAAATACAAGGGCCTTTTTCAGAGATAAAATAGATATTTCTGCTAGGGCGCCGGATTGGGCTGCTGACGGTGAATGCCGTCTATTTCCTGCAAAATTTCTTCGGACAGATTGACGTCAAAAGCATCGATGTTTTCTTTCAGCTGATTCAAATTGGTTGCACCGATAATAGTGCTGGTCACAAAGAACTGCTGCTTAATAAATGCCAGAGCCAGCTGCGTCAATGTCAAATGGTGCTTTTCTGCCAGCTGCGCATACTGTTCTACGGCCCATTCACTTTCAGGATTGCTGTAGCGGCTAAAACGGCTATATAAGGTGACACGGGCATTTTCTGGACGTGCTCCGTTACGGAATTTCCCTGTCAAATAGCCAAAAGCCAATGGTGAATAGGCCAATAAACCTACACCCTCATATTTCGCAATTTCGGACATGCCGGTTTCATAGGTCCGGTTCAGCAGGCTGTAAGGATTCTGTACGCTCACCACTTTATCCAGACCGAGCTGTTCTGCCAAATGCAGGAACTTCAGTGTTCCCCATGGCGTTTCATTTGACAGCCCGATATGACGGATTCGGCCCTTTTTAACTTCATTGCTGAGCGCGGTCAAGGTTTCGGCCAGATCAGTCACTTCCCGCTCATTAAAAGCTTCCGCATTGCCGTAGCCGAGTTTGCCAAAGAAGTTTACTGGACGCTGCGGCCAGTGCAGCTGATACAAGTCGATATAATCCGTCTGTAATCTCTTTAAATTACCATCCAGCGCTGATTCTATATCTGCTGCGGTAAATCGGGTCTGACCGTCCCGGATTTGGCTGCCGCCCTGAGAAGGCCCGGCAATTTTAGAAGCGATAATCACTTTGTCGCGGCCGCCGCGCGTTGCCAGCCAATTGCCAATTACCCCTTCTGTGGCGCCCTGCGTTTCCGGCTTTGGTGGGACAGGATACATTTCTGCAGTATCCCAAAAATTCAATCCGCGCTCTAAAGCATAGTCTAGCTGCGCGAAACCTTGCTCTTGTGTATTTTGCTCACCAAAAGTCATCGTGCCTAAGCAGATTTCCGGAACCAGAATTCCTGATTTTCCCAACGCTTTGAATTGCATAATCCTTCAGTTCCTTTTTACGTCATTCGATTGCTTCAGCATTCAGTCAATTTTATTAAACCGCTATTTATAAATTACTATTTAAATGAAGCTGTATTTAACTGCAGTTAGACTAACCAAATCTTAGATTCAAGTTAAATCACTATTTCATGAAACTTTGTTATTAAATAATAGAAAGAAAGCCATAAAAAAAGCAAACCCGAAGATTTGCTTTTTTATGATTCAGAAGAAGATTATTCTTCGTCTTCACCATCATCTGTCACCAGCTGACTTTTTTCTTCAAGCGATGCATCAAAAATCAAAATCGCTTTACCGTCCGTTTCGATCATGCCCTGTTCTTCTAAAGTTTTCAGAACACGGCCGACCATTTCGCGCGAACAGCCCACAATGCGGCCAATTTCTTGGCGCGTGATGCGGATTTGGCGGCCATTCGGCAAAATCATTGCTTCTGGCTGCGATGATAAATCGATTAAGCAGCGGGCAATACGGCCTGAAACATCAATAAACGCCAAGTCAGTTACTTTACGTGTTGTATTTTTCAGGCGGCGTACCAATTGAGCAAATACCGCATAGCTCAAGTCTGGGTACTGCTTGCTCAGCTCATGGAAGTTTTCGTAGGTAATTTCGGCAATTTCACAGACATCACGCGTGCGGACTTCCGCTGTGCGCTGTGCATTTGCTTCGAATAAACCCATTTCCCCAAAGAAATCACCCGCATTTAAATATGCTACAACAATTTCACGTTCATCATCTTCACTCAAGATGATGGATACAGACCCCTTCAGAATCAAATATAAAGATTTCGATTCTGATCCTGCATCTATGATAGTCGTGCGTTTAGGATAACGATTAATATATGCACGTTTTAATAATGCTTTAACTGACTCAGGAAGTTGACCAGGAGACAGCGCATCAGTGCTTAGTTGTGAAAAGCTTGAAGTCATGCTAACAATTCCGATTATGGATAATTTATAGATCGCACAAGACCTAAAATGAACTTGTCACACGAAAGAGGTGAAATTCCTTATCAACTCAATTTATGTTAGTGTACAGGTACTGCGTAAATTTATAGCTTTTTTTAAGGACTTGCAATGCAATCGAGTGTTCATTGGCTAGAGAATGTCGCTTTTGAAGCAAAAACTCAAAGCGGCCACACTATAATCATGGATGGTTCACCAGAATACGGCGGTGAAAACCGCGGCGCGCGTCCAATGGAGCTTATCCTGACTGGGCTTGGCGGCTGCGCTTCTTTTGATATTGTGACTATTCTTAAAAAAGCACGCCAAGATATTACTGATGTGCGCTGTGACCTTAAAGCTGACCGTGCAGACACAATTCCTGCCGTATTTACCAAAATTCATTTGCATTTTGTGATTACCGGCAACGGCGTAAAAGAAAAACAAGTGTCAAAAGCGGTTGAACTGTCTGCCGAAAAATACTGTTCTGCCAGCAAAATGCTGATGGATGGCGGTGTTGAAATTACTCATGACTTTGAAATTTTAGAAGCTGAAGCTGTTTAAATATTCCTAGCTTAAAAAGCTGCAGGCCCTGCAGCTTTTTTATGCCTAATATATGTTCAAGCCTGAACAAAACAAACAGATGCAGCTGAAATTTAAGCATATCCATAATGCGCGTGGTACATTTAGATGAATTTAGTTCTGTAGAAACCTGCTGCTTCAGGATAAGGCCCGTATGGAAAATTTACTCTGCTATAAACAGTTCCCAATCTGGACTGCGGACTTAATCCCCGCGGGATTTTTGCAAGCGCACAACACCAAGGCTGGCACTTGGGCCAAATTGCGAGTAATTAAAGGCCAGATTGATTTTGCCATGCTGGACGAAGCAGGCACTGTTCTGTCTGAGCATCAGTTCACAGCAGCCAATCAGCCGCCGTTTATTGCACCGCAAGCTTGGCATAAAATTGTTTCAGCCAGTGCAGATGCTGAATGCCAGCTGAGTTTTTACTGCCGCCCTGCCGATTATTTTTCTAAAAAATACCAGCTGACACCCACCCATTCTGAAATTGCAGCGGCCTTGCCGTCACTAAGTGCAGGACACGCGCTGGATATGGGCTGCGGAACTGGCCGTAATGCTTTATATTTAAGCCAGCACGGCTTTCAAGTTGATGCTTGGGATATAAATGCCATGAGCATTCAAAAACTTAATGACATCATTCAGGCTGAACAGATTCAGAATATTAACACTCAAATCCGTGACTTGAATCAAGACCCCAGCATTTTAGGGCAATACGATTTCATCTACAGCACAGTGGTAATGATGTTTTTACAGCGTCAAACAATTCCCCACCTTATCAAAAATATGCAGCAGGCGACTAAACTTAATGGCTTTAATTTAATTGTCTGCGCTATGGATACGGCAGACTACCCAGTACAAGCAGATTTTCCATTCAGCTTTAAACATAATGAACTCAATGAATATTACTTGGGCTGGAAGATATTAAAATACAATGAAAATGTCGGTGAACTGCACCGGACAGACGCTCAAGGCAACCGAATTAAGCAGCGTTTCGCCACCTTGCTGGCGCAGAAAGTTTAAGCGCTATCAATTTTTTCTAATGCAATAGCCTGCTCTATTGCATTATGTATGCTTTGAGCATTCAGTATTGAGTCCTTGTTTTTGCATCTTTGTTCATCCGATACTTCAAAAAATCCTCACTATCTTTTACTGCTTTTAAAAAACCAAATTAGTGCTTTATAAAGCACGCATTTCTTAAACCCGCTGTTCTTTTTATAGTCTCTAAGTCATCAAATATTGATGCTGATACTGAGCTCACAACTCTTCATTTACGCATTGGGGTAAATATCATGTTGTCCGAAGAACAGAAGTTGTTTAAACGTGATGGCGCTGTCGTGCTGCGCGGTCTATTTAAAGATTGGATAGATGTACTGCAAGCAGGCATACAGGCCAATGAGCAAAATCCGGGGCAATGGTTCCGAGACTATACGCCAAATGAATCTAAAGGGCATTTTTGGGCAGACTACTGCAACTGGCAGAATATCCCGCCATTTGAACGATTTATTAAAGAAAGCCCTGCAGCTGAAATTGCCAAAACACTGATGCAGTCTGCTCAGGCCCGCATGTTTCATGAACATGTTCTGGTCAAAGGCCCCGGCTCGTCCAAAGTGACGCCATGGCATCATGATGCGCCCTATTACCCTGTAGATGCCAAGCAGACCCTCAGCTTATGGGTACCGCTCGATCCGGTATCCAGAGCATCGGCCATTGAGTTTATTGCCGGCTCGCATCTGTGGGGCAAGCATTTTAAAGCGCAAAGCTTTAACGGCCAATACTATGATCATGAAGGCGCCAAAGAAGAAATTCTGCCGGATATTGATCAGCACCGTGAAGATTACAATATTCTTGGCTGGGATTTGCAGCCCGGCGATGCCATTGCCTTTGACTACTTAACCATTCACGGCGCACCGGGTAATTTATCCAATGAACATTCACGCCGCGCGGTGTCTTTCCGCTGGTTAGGTGATGATGCCGTCTATGTGAACCGAGGCGGAAAAACATCTCCGCAGTATCCGCATTTGGCGGAAAGATTATCAACAGGTGATGCTTTGCCTGAGGATGAATTTCCCATTATTGCCTAAACCTCAGTTTTTAAAATGCTTCTTTTTTGCCAATGCTTACCCATTTAAACATTGGCTTTTTTTATGTTGATTAGATTTGATGTATTTCTTCTAGAATTAATCTTGAATAAAAAAGCCCTGCTACAGCAAGGCTTATCCAATTATGAGATGTCTAGGTGATATATCTGTAAATCAATTTTGAGCTGCCGGCTCATTAAAATGAATCACGGTGCGTATAGATTTACCTTCATCCATTAAATCGAAAGCATGATTAATATCTTGCAGCCCCATCGTATGCGTCACGAAGGGTTCAAGCTGAATATCGCCTTTCATCGCATCTTCCACCATTTTTGGCAGCTGCGTACGGCCTTTTACCCCGCCAAATGCTGTGCCTTTCCATGTTCTGCCTGTAACCAGCTGAAATGGACGCGTCGAAATTTCCTGACCCGCGCCTGCTACGCCAATAATCACCGATTGTCCCCAGCCGCGGTGTGCAGATTCGAGCGCGGAACGCATCACCTTGGTATTGCCAATGCATTCAAAAGAATGATCAACGCCCCAGCCTGTCATTTCAACAATCACCTGCTGAATCGGATCTGCATGATCTTTTGGATTTAAACAGTCTGTGGCGCCAAACTCACGCGCAAGCTTGAATTTTTCAGAATTGGTATCGACTACAATAATGCGTCCCGCTTTGGCTTGACGCGCGCCTTGCACCACCGCCAAACCAATGCCGCCAAGGCCAAAGACAGCAACAGTATCGCCCTCTTGCACTTTTGCAGTATTGTGTACGGCGCCAATGCCTGTGGTCACACCGCAGCCAAGCAGGCATACATGCTCCGGGTTTGCTTCTGGATTAATTTTTGCCAGTGAAACTTCCGCCACCACGGTATATTCTGAAAAAGTTGAACAGCCCATGTAATGGTAAATAGGCTGCCCCTTATAAGAAAAGCGTGTTGTTCCATCCGGCATTAAGCCTTTGCCTTGTGTTGCGCGTACGGCGACACATAAATTGGTTTTTCCCGATTTGCAAAATAAGCACTCCCGGCATTCTGCCGTATATAGCGGAATCACATGATCGCCCGGCTGAACACTGGTTACGCCTTCACCCACCTGCACCACAATGCCTGCGCCCTCATGCCCCAGCACTGCTGGGAAAACGCCTTCTGGATCTGCACCGGATAAGGTAAAAGCATCGGTATGGCATACGCCAGTATGGGTAATTTTAATCAGAACCTCTCCCGCCTTTGGCGCTTCAACGTCCAGTTCTACAATTTGCAAAGGTTCGCCGGGAGCAAATGCGACAGCTGCGCGTGATTTCATTTTATGTCCTTCATTATTCATTAAAAGCGGTATATGCCATTTTCAAAAACTGTTCTGCGCCTCGCCATTCGGCACTCAATTCCTCGTCAAAACCAAGCGCTGAACACGCAGTAAATATTCATTTTTTGAAATTAAAATTCGTTTCACTTTTATATGAACATCAAGCCAGCTAAGCAATTCGGTTTTTTTGATGCATATGTTCTGCTTATATTATTTTCGCAAAAGCCGCCATCTCCATATATTCAACTCATCAAAACATAAATTTCATTTTTGGCGCTTCGTCCGCTTTGAGAATGAATTAACACATCCCGCATGAACACGCTTTATGTCATGCGCATGGAGGAACTAAAAGATGAAATTAGATCATTTGAATGTCGATACGGTTGTAGTCGGTGCTGGTCAGGCCGGTGTTGCAATGAGTGAGCATTTATCGGCCTTGGGAATTTCTCATGTGGTTTTAGAAAAGCACCGTATTGCTGAAGCATGGCGTACCCGCCGCTGGGATTCACTGGTTGCCAATGGCCCTTGCTGGCATGACCGTTTCCCGAATATGGAATTTAAAGCCGATCCCGATGCATTTGTGCATCATGACAAAGTTGCCGATTATTTTGAGCAGTATGCCGAAAAATTCAGCCTGCCGATTCACACTGGTGTAGACGTTCAAAAAGCATTTAAGAATAAACAGAAAAAAGGCTTTACGGTAGAAACCTCTGAGGGAACTATTCAGACTCAGCGCATTGTGTCTGCGACTGGCGCATTTCAAAAAGCCGTCATTCCTGCAGTTGCACCCAAAAACCCTGATTTTTATCAAATCCACTCAGATCAGTACAAAAATCCAGAGCAGCTGCCGGAAGGCGCAGTATTGGTCATTGGTTCAGGTTCATCGGGCGTACAGATTGCGGATGAAATAAACCGTTCAGGCAGGAAAGTTTATCTGTCTGTTGGACAGCACGAGCGTCCGCCGCGCAATTACCGCGGCCGTGACAATGTATGGTGGCTTGGTGTATTAGGCGGCTGGGACTATATGCGTCCCGATAATGGCCCGCTGCGCGGTCTAGCCGTCAGCGGCGCCCATGGCGGCATCAATATTGATTTCCGCGCTTTAGCCAATCAAGGTGTAACGTTAGTCGGTATGACACAATCATTTAATCAGCAAAAAATTCAGTTTGCAGATGACCTAAAGACCAATTTAGACATTGGTGACGAAGTCCTGATGCAATTTTTGGATGATGCCGATACCTATGTACAAAATAACGGTTTAGACCTGCCGCCAGAACCAGAACTTCGCCAGCAGCTGCCAGATCCAGCCTGTGTTACTAGCCCAATTTTAGAATTGGATATGAGCGAGGCAAATATTACTTCAGTAATTTGGGCTTCAGGCTTCAGCTACGATTTTAACTGGCTGCAAGTCAACGCTTTTGATGAACAGCAGCGCCCTAAACATAAGCAAGGTATTTCTCCTGAGCGCGGTGTGTATTTCCTCGGTTTGCCTTATTTGACTGGGCGCGGTTCCAGCTTTATTTGGGGTGTTTGGCACGATGCAAAACACATTGCGGAACATATTGATATTCAGCGCAAGTATCACCTGTATGAAGCGCCCAAAAGCCCGCTCAAAGATTCTGCATAATCCTCTCACTCTCCCCCTATACATTTAAGTCTCTGCGCAGGCTTAAATGTATTTTTTAAAGAAGATCATTATTTTTTAGCCGCGGGTTTCTTTGTGTTTTTTCTAATTGTCACCGCGCTGATCTCCCGCTGCTTTACCCCCATTGGAAACAGTTTTGAACTTCATTGATTCATTGCTGAAAAAATCACTGCATGAGGCACCGTATGAACACGATTTTAAAAACACCGATTACCGATAAATGCGCATGGCTTGGCAAAGACATCGCACAAAAAACCGATTGGCTTTACACCATGTCTGCAGATTTGCTGCAAGCACTAGATGACTGCGTAAAACAGCTTGAACATAAGCGGCTGACAGCGCCTGAGTTCAGCAAAACAGATATTTCTATACATTGTGCAGATGCGCTTCAAGAACTTGCTTACATTGCCGATGAGCTGGAAAATGGCTACGGTTTTATTGTGCTGCGCGGCATTGATGCGGCGAAATATACAGAAATACAAATGAGCAATATGTATTATGCGCTGGGTCTATATCTGGGAGAGCCTGTCACGCAAAATGCCCGCGGAGATTTAATTGGCTATGTTGAAAACATTGGCGATAAAAATCAGAAAATGACGCGTGTGTACGAGACCAACAGCTATCTGCCTTACCATTCAGATATGTCAGATGTCGTTGGATTGCTGTCAATCCGTAAAGCCAAACAAGGCGGCCTCAGCAGCTTGGTCAGTTCTGCCAGCGTGTACAACACTATTTTAGAAAAATACCCAGAATATTTAAGCTATTTTTACCATACCGCATGGTATGACCATTTAGGCGAAGTCGATCCTTCACTCAGCCCAATTTTCAGCTACTATGAAGGCAAGCTCGCCTGCCGTTACTTGCGCGCCTATATTGAGCTGGGCCATGAACGCCGCGATGTGCCGATGTCGCAAGTGCAGCTGGATGCTTTAAATGTATTTGATCAAATCAGCCATGACCCAAATTTAAAATTGGATATGATGCTTGAACCGGGCGACATACAGTTCTGCAATAATTACTGCGTCATGCACTCGCGCAATGCCTTTGAAGACTATGACGATTTAACTCAGCGCCGCAAACTGCTTCGACTGTGGCTGAAAATGCCGAATGCGCGCAAACTGGCGAAGGACTTCCCAGGCCGCAATGGCATACCCAAAGGTTTGGGGCAAGCTGCCTAAAATGATTTATCATCTTTAATAAAGAGGCTATATGCCTCTTTTTTTATGGCAGTAGGCGTATTATTTAAATTATTGATATCAAAATAATTATTCCAATATGATTTTTATCAGTAAATAGGACAAAGTCTTTTAATACAGTATTTGATATACGTCACTCAACTCACGGTTCAACGCAATCCAAAGCGCTGCGTCTAGAGTAATAATTTTTTGCTCTGCTTCTATTGATTCAAATGCCTATGTGCTGGGTCATGAAAGATGTTCCTGCTTTCCAGATAAAATTCTGGCGAAGGCTTAGCGCCTGCAATAAGCTTCCCAAAGTAAAAAATCTTCAGTGAACGCTTTACTCTCACCGCCTAGAATAAAAAATATGCAATAAAAAACACCGCATACATCCATTTATGCGGTGTTTTTAAAATGGTACAGCCTTCTAGAACATTAGAAGTTGTAGTAAACCTGCAGATTCAGCAGTTCATGCGTGTCTGTGTCACTGCCGGCAGCATAAGAATCAGATGGCCCGCCAATCAGGTAATCATTTTTCCCCACAATATATTCTGCGACAAAAGCTAAATCTTTATAGTATGCCGCCACACCGACTAAGTTGCGTGAAGATTTCTTAAAGCCGTCTTTAGATTTATCGTAGGTGCTGTACATGGCATATGGCGTTACCGCATCCAATTTACCGACATTTTTAAAGGTATAGCTGACATCTGCAGTGTAGAACATGCCTTCATTCGCCACCATAAAGTTATCATCAAATGAACCCATTAATGAAGATTCTGGCGTAATTGGATCTTTGTTGTCGACATCATTTTTACCGACGGTCAAACCCAAGGTCAGATCGTTATACGCCACATTGCCAAAAATTGACCAAGCCTTACGGTCACCCGTTTGCCCGTTGGTTTTATTTTCAATATCTGAATACCAATAAGATGCGCCCAGCGATGAGCTCATCCCTTCAGGCAGTCCGCTCAAATCTTGCTGCACACGCGCAATAAACATGTTTTTTTCATCAAGATGCGTCAGTGTCGGATCTTCCGGTTTTACAAAATTTGTGGTGTAGCGGCTTGCGTCATCCGAATACGGGCCGCTGTATTTACCGCCATCTCCGGTAAAATATGCCAATTCAACTTTGGTGCCTGTCTCAAATTTACCCTGATATTTCAGGCCAAGATTGTGCACATCTTCTAAGCCAATTTGAGTGATGACGCCGCCATAATAGTTGCTTTCCCAGAAACGCCCCGGACCAAACGGCACGGGCTGCAAACCCGCTTGAATCAGATGATTTTCATTCAAGTTATAGCCTGCATAGGCATCGACTAGTGTAGAAAAATCACAAAGCTTATCAAATTGATAACAGCGGTATTCAATATGCCCAAAAACTTTTGGCGAGGTGTAGTCCAAATTGACTTTGGCTGCATCAAATGTCAGTTTATGATCATTATCCGACCAGCTTTTATCTTGATATTTCGCTCTCAAAAAACCAGAGACTTTCAGCTCGCCCAAATCCGACTTTGGATCCCCTATCGATAAATCTTGTGCAAAAGCAGGTGTCCCCACACACCCCATCACAATCAATGCCATACAGCCAGATAACGCTTTTTTTTGCATGTGCTTGTTCTCAATTTAGTGTTAAAAAAATATTTAAAAGTACTGAAATTATTTCGGCATATATTTGGCAATGTCCTCGTCCGTTGGCTCCTGCAAATTATATTTAGCGATCAACGCGCCATATTCGCCGGAGGCTTTTAAAGCATCCAAACCGGATTGCACTTTTTGCAGCATAGCGGTATCCCCTTTACGAACAGCAATACCGCCCAAGATTGGAAAGAAGGGTTCTGTAGAGCTGATGAGCACACGGCCTTTGAGCTTATCCACTGTGCTTTTCGCAACACTGGCATCGTCATATTGCGCATCCACAGCTTTTGCCAGCAGGGCTTGGACAGATTCAGGCGAGGTCTCAAATTCACGCACTTTAATGGGCGCTTTACCTTTCGCGACACAGCTTTCCTCTGACATTTTCCGCAGCTGTTCTGGGAAAAGTGAACCTTTTTGCGATGCAACAGTTTTACCGCACAGATCATCTCGCACTTTTGGCTGATAGTCTGAACCCGCTAAAGCAATCACGGCTTCAGTGGTCATGTAATACGGCACCATATCCACTTTTTCCAAGCGCTCTTTGGTGATGTACAAACCAGACAAAACCAGATCAAATTTTTTCGCATCCAGCCCCGTAATTAAGTTCGAAAAGCGCGTGTCGACGAAATTGGCTTTTTCATTGGTTTTGGCAAAAATTTGCGCCGCGAGATCCACATCAAAACCAGCGGGCTGATCATTTTCCATGTATTCAAATGGCGGAAAAGTCATGTCACTGCCAATTTGATATGTCTTGGCTGCAGTGTCAGAAGCATTGCTTTGCGAAGTTTCCGCTTTTGGCTCTGAGCTTTGGCTGCAAGCGGCCAATCCTAAGGCGGTCAAAAGAATGGCGGCAATCGGTTTCATTTTAAGATTGGTTTTCATAGATCAGTTCTCTGTGGCTTTTATGCGCTTTATATTTGTTATACGTGAGAATTTTTCTGAATGTAATTTGGAAATTCCTAGTCAATACTCCAAAAAATGCGATGCAAAAAACGTCACAAAAAGTCATAGAATTTTCTTATATTTTTATGTGAGTACACCGATGAAAACAGAACAGCAGATCCGCATTGACTTAGCCGCTGCCCTGCGCTTGAGCGCAAAATTAGGCATGCATGAAGCCGTCGCCAATCATTTCAGCGCGGCCGTATCGGAAGATGGAAAGACCTTTTTGCTGAATCCGAAATGGATGCATTTTTCCAAAGTCAAAGCCAGTGACCTGATCTTGGTGCAGGCTGATGATCCTGACAGTTTTGAAAAAGGGCAAATTGATTCAACCGCTTGGGCCATTCATGGGCAAATTCATCAGCTGCGCCCTGATATCCGCGTCATCATGCATTTGCATCCAGTCTACGCTACAGCGCTGTCTTGCCTGAAAAATCCGGCGCTGCTGCCAATTGAACAGAACAGCGCGCGTTATTTTAACCGTGTTGCCTATGACCATCATTACAGCGGCATGGCGGATCAAATCGCTGAAGGACGCCGCTTAGCGCAGCTGCTGCAAGACAAAAGCCGGCTCATGATGTGCAATCATGGCGTATTGATTGGTTCGCATGATATTGGCGTGGCTTTTGATGATATGTATACCTTTGAGCGCTCTAGCCAGATCCTGATTTCGGCTTATTCTACAGGGCAAGCCTTGAATATTTTGGGTGATGCAGTAGCGGAAAAAACGGCTCAGGATTGGGAAAAAATTGAAGATTTCAGCAGGGCGCATTTTGAAGAAATGAAGCGCATTCTGCTGGCAGAAGATCCAAGCTTTATGAATTAAATCAACAGAACTATGCAGCACTTGTAAATAAATACCCAATAAAAAAGAGCTTCATAAGAAGCTCTTTTTTATTCTGCCATTGCTGTCAGAATGCTGTGCCTGCTTATGCCATTTCTAAACCCGCCTGCTGTACAAAGAACGAAGCGCCCTTCGGTTTTTGCGGCATTTTCAGTGCATTTGGCGACATCCGGATTTGACCGCTTTCTGTGCCATACACCAAATGGCCTTGATGCTGACTTGGTAAAGGATTATCCGATAATGCAACAGCGTCTTCAGCCGCATACACCGTAATAAATAAGTAGCGCGGCAACTCAGTATTATTTGCACCAGATGCATGCAGCAAACGGGTATGCATAAAGCAGACTGAGCCCGCTGGACCAATACATGAAACATACTTTTGGCATTCTTTGGCTTCCACAGCATCATCTACTTTGCCGGTAAAACGGCCGTCTTGCCAATGATTATACAGCTCACCTTTATGGCTGCCAGGAATCACCTGCAGCGGCCCATTGTCCTGTGTCACCTCACCCACCATCAGCAGTGAGGTAATCATGTCGTCGTTGGTATGCGGGGTAAATGGAAAATCCTGATGCCATTTTACAGTCGTGGCAGTATGCGGCAGTTTGGCATTTACTTTACTGTGATGAAAACGCGTGCCTGAACCGCCTATCAGCTGACCCGCCATTTCTGCCATTTTAGACTGCATTGCGGTTTTAAAATACGCCTCTGAAATCTCAGTAGGTGAGCTGACACGGCGCAGTGCGGGATGATCTGCACTATGATCGGCAGGGTCGACATCAAAACGTGAACGCCCATCCATTGTTTCACCATAAGCTGCTGCAAATGCTCGGCTTTCGTCTACCCAAGCCTCTAGCTGTCCGCGCAGGCCCTGCAATTCATCGGCATTCAGCACATTGTCTACAACCAAATAACCGTCTCGATGAAATTGTTCAATTTGTTCCGCTTTTAACATCTTTTTTCCTCTCTATCTTGTGCATCAATCTGTCAGTGAATCATTTAACCGCGTTATCCATATATAATAAGTGCATCCCTGCTATGCTTGAATCAATGCACCTTTTCATAAATCTGCAAGTTATTTCATTACGGCGGCGATGTCTTCCGCTGATGGTTCTTTCAAGCCATAAGCAGCCAGAATTTTGCTGTAATCGCCTGAAGCTTTAATTTTATTTAGGCCATCTTCCAGCAGCTTGCGCGTTGCCGTGTCGCCTTTGCGCACACCGATGCCGCCCACGATTGGAAAAAACTGCTCAGTCGATGTAATTTTCACCTTGCCCGGCAAGTTTTTTGTTGCAGCTGTCATAACCGCAGCATCGTCATATTGAATTTCGACTGCATGCGCCAGCAAGGCCTGCGTCGTTTGCGGCGAAGTTTCAAACTCACGCACGGTAATGGCTGGCTTACCTTTAGCCACACAGCGGTCTTTAGAAATATCCTGCACTTGGGTTGCAAAGGCTGTGCCCTTCATTGCACCCACAGTACGGCCGCATAAGTCGTTTGGCCCTTTAGGCGCCAAATCTGAATCCACCCTCACCAGCAATGAAATATCCGTTTTGTAATACGGAATCATGTCTATCTGCGCTAAGCGCTCTTTAGTGATATACATGGATGAGAAAAGCACATCAAACTTTTGGCTTTTTAAGCCAGGAATCAAATTCGCCCAGCGCGTATCTATCCATTCCGGCTGATAATTTCCATCCAATTCGGCCATTTTTGCCATGATTTCAACATCAATGCCGCTTGGCTTGCCGTTGTCTAAAAACTCATATGGCGGAAATGTCATATCAGAACCAATAGTCAGGACTTTCTGACCGGCCGCAGCCGTACTGTCCGCGGCTGTTTCTGTCTTTTTTGTACAGCCGCTTAGGAATAAAGCGCCTGCCAATGCGGTAACGGTTAATACTGTATTCTTCTTCATGCCTAAACCCGTTGCTGTCGTTGATTTTGTATTCAATTCAATATAGCTATATTTTTTAGGCAATCCGATTAGGATTTTTTTATGTACTCATTCATAAAATTAGAATTATAAAAATCAACTCATAAAAAAAGCAGTCAAAATGACTGCATATAATAAGTAGAATTAAAAAACTATTTTTTTAATAAAATATAATAAATAGACTACTCCTTAGAAATAAATTTTTGGAACCGTTCATTATCTGATTGCAATAAAATTTCAGGGGTATCATTTAATATCACATGGCCATTTTCCATAAATACCACACGGTCAGAAACTTTAAATGCAAAGCGCATCTCATGCGTCACAATAATCATGGTCAAACCTTCTTTTGCCAATTCTTCAATGACCTTCAGCACTTCATTGACCAATTCAGGATCTAAAGCAGATGTCGGCTCATCAAACAAGATAATGGATGGCTGCATGGCCAGTGCCCGTGCAATCGCCACACGCTGCTGCTGCCCGCCAGAAAGCTGATGCGGATATTTATTGGCATGCAGCTTCATGCCAACTTTATCCAGCATCGCCAATGCTGTGACTTTATTGTCCAGCACCGTACCCATTTTGTGGTACAGCGGCGCCAGCATCACATTTTCTAAAATGGTTTTATGCGGAAATAAATTAAAGCTTTGGAACACCATCCCCACATGCACAATTTGTTTTTTATATTCAGGCGAATCTTCGGTGATTGCCTGATCTTTCAAAAACGGCTGCCCTAACAGATTCACTGTGCCTTGGTTCAAAGCTTCTAAGCCATTTAATGTACGGATGAGCGTGGTCTTGCCTGAACCTGATGGGCCAATGATTGAAATCACTTCCCCCCAGTTTACATTCAAATGAATGCCTTTCAGTACTTCATGCTGACCATAGGCTTTATGAATATTCACCGCTTCAAGCGCGAATTCGCCATGACGCTCTGCGCTGATGTCTTTACGTGCACGAATCGATGCATTCGGCAGCTGCAGCAATGGATCAGATTCACTCAACATGCCAGGCTTACGGTTGGCAATATCAATGCGGCGTTCAAACCAGCCAATCAGCCAGCCAAAAACTGTCACAATCAGCACATAATAAAATGCAACCGCCAGCATGGTTTCCATCACTAAAAAGTTTTGGGTATACAGGCGTTGCCCCACCAAGAGGATTTCTGTTAAAGAAATCACTGAAACTAAAGAAGTGAGTTTAACAATGGAGACATACTCATTGCCCAGCGCAGGCAACGCCACACGGAAGGCTTGCGGAATGACGATTAAACGCTGAATGCCCGAAGCTTTCATGCCTAAGGCCTTTCCAGCCTCTATCTGCCCTTTGTGAATAGAAGTCAGGCCGCCGCGGTGAATCTCAGCAATATACGCGGCCTCACTGAGGGTCATGGCTAATAGTCCCGCAATAAAAGGGGAAGCAAGCACAACACTCGAAGCAGGGAAAATTTGCGGCAAGTTATAAACAAAAACTAAAAGCACCAGCAGCGGCAAGCTGCGGAAAAACCAGATATACGCATCGCTAGACCATGCCACCGCCTTCAGTTTGGACTGCTTGCCAAAAGCCAGCGCAAAACCCAAAACAATGCCCAGAACCCAAACCAAAACACTCAACTCGATCACAGTCCAAGTTGCTTGCCAAAAATTTTTGTTTAAAAATAACTTTAAGGTATATTCCCAATTAAAATCCATTCGAGACCCCGCTTACATCAACCTATTCTATTAAGCTTGTTATATCGAATTTTATTTAAAGATGTAATTTTGAAAATTTGAGGTATTAATATGGAAAATTAAAAGCAATAAAAAAGGCCAATATAAAAATTGACCTAGTATAAAAACAGAATAGTTCTACTTAAAAATTTTATTTTAAGCACACATAATATACGCATGAACAAACATTATTTTCAAGAAAAATTTAAATTAAGTTTTAAACTCAACTACATATTAATATTTAATACTTGCCAGCAACTTTTGAAGAAAGCTATCACACATTTCCATTTGTGAAAGTTCTACATATTCATTCGGCTTGTGCGCGACAGCAATATCTCCAGGCCCGCATACCACAACTGGGCACTGCAGCGAATTCTGAAACAAACCGCCTTCAGTGCCAAAAGAAATATTTTTTATCGATGTCGCTTCTGGAAGCAGCTGCTGCATAAATTTTACAGCTTCGACTGTGGGCGAGGTTTTCAAGCCAGGGTATTGATTCAAATTCTCCACTTCTATCCGATCCTGAAAATGCGCTGCAATTTGCTTCAGTATCTGATTCTGAATATCTGCACTGCTGTCTTCTGCCAAATGCCGAATCTCATAATCCACCGTACATGCATTCGGCACAATATTCAGCGCAGTCCCGCCAGCAATTTTCCCGACATGCACTGTGCTAAAAGGGATGTCATAGCCTAAATCCTGATACCCATGACTTTGAAGCTGATGCTGTACCTGCTGTATCGATTGCACCAGACTGCTGGCGACATGGATGGCATTGACAAAATTCGGTGCTAAAGCGGAGTGGCCTTCTTCTCCGCAGCAACGCGCACGGAACACCGTTTTGCCTTTATGCGCCAAGGCCAGCTGCATCATGGTTGGCTCACCTATCAGACACAGCAGCGGCGGCTTTATTGTTGCAGCCAGCTGATCCAATATGCCGCGCACACCTACACAGCCAATTTCTTCATCGTAGGATATGCATAAATGCAGCGGACGTTTTAAAGGCTGGATGGATGCATCCAGCATAGTCATAATGGCGCAGGCCAAAAAGCCTTTCATATCTGCTGTGCCGCGGCCATAAATTTTGCCGTTTTTTATTCGGGCGTCAAAAGCCGGACTGTCCCATTGCTGGCCTTCTACAGGCACGACATCTGAATGTCCTGAAAGCAATATCCCGGCCTGATCCTTTGGGCCAACGGATGCCAATAGGTTGGCTTTGGTCTTCTCAGCATTAAAATTTAATACCGTTTCAATTTTATGCTGCTCCAACAACGCCTTTACATACAGAATAAAATCTAAATTGCTTTTATATGATGTGGTGTCAAACGCAATCAGCTGTGTTAACAGTTCAGTACTTTTCATAACAAAATTCAGGCCTCGGATGGTGTTCTGGTTTTGACATGCGGATCAAAGAAATGCGCATCCCCCATCCCCGGAATATATTGATTGGAGAGGAAAGCCCGGCAGCGGCTGATAAACGCTTGCGAAACCGTATTCAGCACTGCATTTTTAGCGGTTGCCAAACCAATTTTCATTGGCCGGTGTTCGCCTGCAATACGGATCCGGACCAGCCGCTTTCCGTCCAAGGAAAAATTATTTTTTGGGCGCACATTTAAAATGGTATAACCCAAATTATTGGCCACCATGGAACGCACAACGTCCACATGCCTTGAGGAATGCGCGACTTTCGGGCTAAGCTTATGATTGCGGAATAAGGAAATAAAATAGTCATTGCTATAAGGCATATCCAGCAGCACCATCGGCAGTTCCGCCAGCTCTTCAAGCGTTACCGCAACATTCTTGGCCAAAGGGTGCGCCTCACTCACCAAAATGTGCGGCGGCAATACCGCCAAAGGTTCAAAATTCACTAAATCATGATCAATATTTAAATCGTAAGTTAATACGACATCCAGTTCGTTGCGGGTCAAGCTATGGAGTAAAACCTGCTGATCCTCTTCACATAGCTCTAAGGTGACATTTTTATACAGGTGAGCAAATCCATGAATAATTTCTGCATAAATCATCGGTGAAAACGCGGTAAAGCAGCCCAGCTTTAAAGGACCGCGGATGGATCCTGAAAAGTCTGCGGCCAATGCATACAAGCTGCTGGCTTGACTCAGAATGAACTTGCATTCCTGCATCACCTTGTCGCCAATATTGGTTAAAATCAGCCCTTTGGCATGCTGACGAATAAACAGCTGCACCTGCAGTTCTGACTCAATATGCGCAATAGCTGCAGATATTGATGGAGAAGAAACGTGAATTTTCTCAGATGCGATGATAATACTGCCGCTTTCTGCGGTAGCGACAAAGTATTGCATTTGCCGCAAAGATATACGATTTAACAACGTGATTCCTTTTTTTCACCTGCAGCTGTTCTGATTATTCATCTCCCAGCACGCCATAAGCCGGAGAACCCGATGGATTCAGCGCGCGGACAACATAATCTTCAACCTGCGGTTCATATAATTTCCAGAGTTGATAAAGATCTTGTATGGGGGATTCAGACCAATCAATGCGGAGATTAATAGTTGGCCATTCGAGTTTATCCACCACTAAAATACCTGCTGAATGCACCGTGCCTGCCTCACCGCCGGCATCTAAACCGGCCTGCAGCGCTATCAGCAGCCGTTCGGCTAAACTGCCTTCACTGGCATGGAACACTTCAACCATTTTTGCAGGCACATCTGCATTTGCCAGAAGATTTCCCGCACCAACAGCGTGCTCTCCTATGCACTCTGAATGCACTCCCAGTGTATTTTCGCCACTAAATACAGCAGGAGGCTGATCCGAATTCAGTACAGACAGCTGCCGATATTCAATAAAATCAGTATTTTTAACCAATTCAGAAATGGCTTCTTCTGGTGCAAGATCATACTTAATCATATCTAGCAAAATGTTTGCCAAGTATGGATCCGTGATGTTTTGAGATGTTGCGACACCGACTCCAGCCTTCGCTTGAAGACAGCGCGCAGCAACTGCCGGAGAGGAAGAACTGATTGCCCCTCCAAACTGGCCTGTTTTTTTACAGCGGGCAATAATTGAAAATGTCATAGGCAATAACTCCTTGCATGCTTAATCTGGAATTACAGCGGTGGCATCAATTTCTACCAGCCATTCAGGGCGCGCCAGTGCGGAAACAACAATACCGGTGGATACAGGAAACACGCCTTTTAGCCATTTACCGGCAACACGGTAAACTTCTTCACGGTAACGCGGGTCAGTAATATAGATGGTGATTTTGCAGATATCCTCCAATTCGCCGCCCGCTTCTTTCAGCAGCATGTCAATATTGTACATGGCCTGCTCAGCTTGACCGGACGCATCACCGATACACACATTTTCAGAAGTATCCAAATTTTGGCCAATTTGACCGCGGAGGAAAACTGTACTGCCCCGCGCTACAACGGCTTGGCATAAGTCATTATCAAGATTTTGCTCTGGATATGTTTTTTTTGTGTTGAAGGTTCGAATGCGTGTGTGTTTCATTTTAACTGTTCCTTTTTTCGGTACAGTCTCAGTATGAATCAATCACTTATTAAGGCAATTTCCCTTTTCCTAGGCAGTAATTCAATTTTTCCTTATTAACATATATCGCGTATGCCGGTATTTATTGTTGTCTATTTGGCAATCCCGAACTGCCTAATTCTTTGCTTTTTACTGTATGAATAAAAAGCAGCAAAGGAGATGATCTGTAAAAATTTGCCCGCTCAGCCTTCTTTCTTTAAGAAGAAGCCATTTTACGCTGGCGTTTATTGGCATACATCTTTAAATCAGCTGTTTCCATGAGCTGATCAATCGACTCTGCATCTTCCGGAAATACAGCCAAGCCAATGCTGGCGCCAATTTTCAAGCTGATATTCTCAAAAACAAAAGGCAATCCGCACGTTTCGGCAATTCTGTTCATGGCCGCAGTCGCTAAATTAACATCGGCAATACTGGTTAAAATCACGGCAAACTCATCACCGCCTAAACGGGCCGCCAAATCGTCATTTCGGGTATGACGCAAAATACGCTGTCCTATTTCCTTTAAGGCTGCGTCTCCTGCCCGATGTCCATATTGATCATTAATCGGTTTGAGGCCATCCATATCAATCATCAAAATACCCATGACCTTTTTATTGGTCTTGGCGCTTTGTATGCCTTGACGCAAACAGTCCAAAAATAATGCGCGATTGGCAAGTCCTGTTAAATTATCCTGTGTGGCCAGCTTGTACAGTTCCTGCGCGCCATATTTTGTCGCATGGTACATCGCCGCCGCAATCAGTTCAGACATCAGGCCCAGCAGCTGCAAGTCGCCTTCTTTAAATGCATCTGCACGTTCAGCGTATATTTTCAGCACGCCGATCGCTTCATCACAATGAATCAGCGGCACCACCGCCATTGAACGCAGACCGACTTTTCGGCAGGCGTCTCTATCCACCCGCTCATCTGTTTCCGAATCCTTGCAGTAAAGTGTCTTATTTTCGTCGACACAGAGTCCTGACAGGCTGTTTTTCTGGTTCAGGCGCAATCCCAGCAAATGGCTTGCACCGCCCGAAACCGCGCGGTAAACCATATCACCGTCTTCTGCCAATTCAACGACCGCGCCTTTAGCATGCGTCAAAGATTGGGCCTGTTCCGCGACCAAAGTCATCACCGCATTTAAATCCAAACCCAATTTCGCAATGGCTGTTTGGGTTTGAATGACAGACATTAATTGCTTCGGCGTCGGCTGCTTAGACTTAGGCATGAAAGGTTCTTAAAAACTGAGAATGATTTAATTTTAAAAATTATTTATTATAATGTATAGGCTTAAGTTAAATAAAATAGAAATCCAAAACTATTGCTGCAGGGCTTATTCAGCATTCACCGTGCTGTATCCGCCCTGCAAGATCAATATCAAAGCTTTATGAAGAATAATATGTTGCCCGTTTTTGCGAGAATTTTTCCAGCTGTTTTAAGAAACCTTCAAAATAGCTTTTTTCTTTTTCTTCCGTTCTAAAGCCCGCATACAGGGTACGGCGCAGTCCATTCGGCGAAACACAGGTTAAACGGCGGGAAGTTACCCAGCCTTTTTGTTCATATTCATTCACTACCCAATCCGGCAAAGCAGCTATGCCGCGCCCGCTGGCAACCAGCTGTATCAGCATCTGTGTTAAATCGGTGGTACGGATATGTTTAGGCTGAATATTTGCAGGAATAAACAGCTTTGCCATAATATCCAGACGGTGCTTATCGACAGGATATGTAATCAGGGTTTCATTCGCCAAATCCTGCACGGTAATATTGTCTGCGCGCACTAATGGATGGGTATGTGACAGCACCAGCCGCGATTCATATTCAAAAATTGGAAAATATTCGATGCCTTTTAATGTAATCGGATCTGCTGTAATCAATAAATCAAATTCTGCATTTTGCAGCAGCTCGTGCGGGTTTGCCTCAAAACCAGAGGCAAAGTCTAAATCAACATCAGGATACTGCTGGCGGTAAACATTCAGCAGCGGCATCAGCCAGTCAAAACAGCTGTGGCATTCTGAAGAAAATGTAATGCGCCCAGTTTGACCATGCACAATACGGGTAATGTCTGATTGGGCAATCTGCACTTGCGGTAAGACATCATCAGCCAATTTCAACAAGCGCTGTCCAACGTTAGAAAAAGTCACAGGGCGGCTGCGGCGATTCACCACTTCTACACCATACCAATGATCCAATTCTTTCAATTGATGAGAAATTGCAGAGGGCGTTAAACATAAATCATTGGCAGCAGAAACCAGTGAACCATGTTCTCTGAGGGCCGTTAAAGTTTTTAAATGACGAATTTCCAACATGTCTGCTGTTTCCCGCGTAACTGAAAGGCATTGATCAAAAAGCGCTTATGCGCACCTTTATCATGAATATAATTCATCTTAACATATTTTAAGATAATAAAATTCATTAAAATTTTGATTGCCTGTAAATGAGCCATATCTTTTATTCTGCATGCAAATAGGAAAAGCGGCTGGCTTAACCTTAAAGACGGCAAAGACAGAACTCATTTACAGCTCTGGCAGTTTTTTCCCGCAATGCGGACAGTATGCGTATTGCTCACGCTCCTGCTTTAAACTTTCTTCACGCTGCTCGCGCATCAACTGTAAAAGAATATCCTGTGTCTGCTCTTTGGTCAGGCCCACATCTTTACGTATGTCTTCTATTTTTTCCCGATCAATGACTAAATCAATTTCAGAGTTTTGCAAAAGCTCTCTAAATTTAAGCTCTAAAAACTGCTTGCGCTGTTCTAATTCATTGGCCAAGCCGTTTGCTAAAATACCGGCAGGCAATGCAGCCAACCCTACGCCCAATATTGTAATCAGCGCGCCTAGAAATCGGCCTAAAGGTGTAATGGGCGTGACGTCCCCATAACCGACTGTGGTCAAAGTCACGACTGCCCACCACATTGAGGCTGGAATAGAGGTAAAGACCTGAGGCTGCGCTTTGCTTTCCACCACATAAATACAGGCCGCAGCCATCACAATCATAATGCTGAGGATAAAAATAACCGCTTGAAATGAACCCTTTTCACGCTCTATGACCCGAAGCAAAATTTGCAAAGAGACGAAATAGCGCGTCAGCTTCAACAAACGCAATAAACGTAAAATTCGAAGGAATCTTAAATCGATAGGTACAAAGAAGTTGATATAAGCTGGCAATATCGCCAGCAAATCAATAATGGCGCCGCCGCTTTTCACCCAGTTCAGCCGATTTTTCCAGCCCGATTCAAAAGGTTCCTGTTCAGCAATAGACCAAAACCGCAGCAAATACTCTGCACTGAAAATGACAATGGAAATATGTTCAAAGGTATCAAACAGCAGACGGTAAGACTGATAAATATCATTCACAGATTCTAAAAGCACGGCGGCGGCATTGCATAGAATCAAAAGAATTAAAAAATAATTGACCGCACGGCTGAAGGACGTTTCATATTCGTCATTATGCAAATTATTATAGACAAACTTTCGAAGCGTATACCAAGCCGTAAATGCCATAGCGATCGGGTTTTATTTAAGAATTATGCTTCAGTTTAACTGATGTTATCAAAAAATAAATCCAACCGTTTCATCTATATCTCCGGCGGCTTAAATTACTCTACAAACAGCAGCGCTAAACGGACTTGGTCATAACCCATCCGAGGGCTGGTCAGCTCAACAATTGGCCGCAGTTTAATGCTGCCGTCATCATTGAAATTTTCGGTATCATTGCGTTTGGTCAAGCGCTTATAAATTTTACGGACTTGCTCAACAGCTTCCTCACCGGGGTTGGCCACTGAAATGTCCAGCCCCTGCTCTTTTTGCAAGCGGCCTAAATGGTTAATAATGGTGGCTGGCGTCAAACCGCGTTCAACGGCAATATCCTGAATTTCATAGCCATCCTCAAACAAAGCGCGGGTTTCATCCAATGTGGCAGATGCAAAGCTTTGCTTCGCGCCGGATTTCGCCAGTTTTTTCTCATTGCGCTCAATTTCATATTCATTCAGAGTGCCGCCGCAATGACGGATAAAAGCCTTATGCTGCACAGTAAAATCAGCATCTTCAAAATGCAGATCAGCCTCTGAGGAAAGCTCCTGAAAACGGCGGTCTGCTTTCACAGCCAAGCTGTCTAGCTGCAGCGCTTGATCATTAATGCCCAGCAGCCTTAATCCGCCTAATGTTTTGAGGCGGGAAAGCGCCACATAGCCCTGACCTTTTTCAAACGTATGCGCCAAATTAATTTCAGCAGCTTCTAAAGTCATGCCTTGCGATTTATGAATGGTAATGGCCCATGCCAAACGCAGCGGAATTTGCTGAAAACTGGCAATGGTTTTACCTTCATCATTATCTACAGACCACGTTTCCGGTTCTACCGTTAAGGTCGTGCCGTCGGTCAATTTAACCTTCGGCAGCACGCCATATTCATCATCTTCTTCAAATGCAATCACTTCGCCCAAGCTGCCGTTGATATAGCCCAAATCAAAGTTGTTTTTAACAAACATGACTTTGGCATGCTTTTTCAAAGTTAAATTTTCTGGTGCGCGCACAGATGATTTTAAGGTTTCAATCAGTTTTTCATTGCCGTCGCTTTGCGCATCAAACTGGCGGGATTCCTGATCAATTTCATTTAAATGCTTAAAATTGATGCTGTCCACATCCATATTGTGCGTGTATAAGCGGGTAAACGTCTCACCAATGTCCTGCTGGCGGGTTTCATTCAGCGCATGCAAATGGTCTTGAGTAATATGCTGCGCGCGGATGGCATTTAAAATATCATTTAAATAATCATTGCCCTGACGGTGCTGTTCGGTCAGATAGCACACCCGAAATTTTGCCTCTACCCAAGCTTCAGACATAAAGCAGAATTTATCGCGGTTGCTTTCTTCTTTTTTGCCTACAGGCGGAAGCTGGAAAAAGTCACCGGCGGCCACCACCTGAATGCCGCCAAAGGCCTCATCGCTTTCTTTGAAATATTTTAGAACCTTGTTGACTAAATTCAGTTGCTTGGCATGCAGCATTGAAATTTCATCAATAATCAGAACTTGCGCGTTTTCTAAATGCTCTTTAAGGTATTTGCGCTCTTTCATGCGTTTCAGCTCATCTTCTGAAATCGCATCCTTAATGCCAATGCCCGCCCATGTATGAATCGTCATACCATTCATATGCGTTGCGGCAATCCCTGTCGAGGCTGTTATGGCGACTGTGACTTTTCGGGCTTTTAAATAATTAATATACTGATTGAGGGTATACGTCTTCCCTGCACCGGCTGAACCTGTCAAAAAGACATTTTCGCCCGCTTTTAATAACTTGAGTGCAGTTTCCTGTTTCATATGACGCATACCGTGAAAGAACGGCTATAGCCTAACGAGTTTTGGCTAAAAAGTTAAGCCTGTTGCGCAAGTATCAAAGAATGTCTGCTTAACTCACTATGTTTTAAGCAATTTCATTTGATTTTTTATTGGCTTCGGCATTCAGCCAATCAATAAACTGCTTCGCAATCTGCACATAGCATTCTTCCGCCTTCTCATTATGCGGCAGTTCCAGCTGATCAAAAATAAGCTGGCCATCTTGCCGGATGCAGCCTAGCGTCATACGCAGCGGCTGTGTCACATGCGACATATGAAATGCGCTGTACTGCCCCTCAATAATACGCTGAGCATAGCTGGCGGCCAGACAATGCTGAAATTTTTGAGATTCATCAATAATCCGCTCAACACTCTGCAATTCCTGAAAGCGCCACTGATCAAAGTACAATTCTGAACACACAGTAAACGGTTTCCAGTCTGAGCAAGAAAACTCTTTTTTCAGTTTTGCCAAAATTTCTTCAGTTTGAATTTTTTGATGCCAAATGGCAGCCTGATAAAACAGTCCAGTCCATGTAACCGTTTTAGGCACCCGTTTGGTTTCAGAAAAATAAGCGCTTAAATAATCCCGCACGTAAGCATCAAAAATACTTTTCCGCACCGCTCCATGCTGCAGATAAAATTGCTGACGGAACATATCTTGAGGCATTTTATGGCAATGCAGCACCGCATAAAAATCGCGGTCTTGCTGAGTATCCGGCAATATAAAGTCCATCAAATCTTCCGGAAAATCAGCTGTAATTTTCCGCAGATGCAGCATAAATGCCTGCATGACACGGCTCATTCGCAGATAAACTTTTTTCATCGCCAGTTCATCAGATTTGGCCATACTGCTTGCCAGAGCCATCCATTCATCTAAATATAAAATTGAAGGCCGAATTGCCACACGATGGTCATCTATCGCCTGCCGTGTACCTTGCAATACGACAGCTTGATTTTCCGGATGTTCAAACCAGTTTTCTTCAATAGCCGCAGCATGGCAGCTCTGTATAAACAGCCGCGCGCTGACATGCTGAAAATACTGCAATGCCGCTAAAATAATTTGAGGGTGCATTTGGCTGCAATCGACATAGCTTAAAGCCGTAACGGCTGTGCGGATATTGCTGTGCTGTACGTTTTGACTGATCCAGTCCAGCACATCCAAACTTTGCTTAAACAGCCAATTCACGGCCCGGACACAGTCAAACAAAGGCAGCACTGCGGCTTTCTTTTGCCAGATACGGTGATTTGCCGTTAAAAAATGCGGTTTAGAGAACAAGTCCGACTGACGCCATACTTCCCTATTCATTAACCGCGCAAAGCCTAACAGCTGCGGCTGCTCTTTGGCATGCGCATACAGCATGCCAATATCATCTTCAAGTTCTATCAGCTCATTCAGATTGAATTGTTCCCGATAAAACAGCGATGCAATACGGAACACTGCCGGATCTAAAAATTGTGCTGCGCTGAAACAGAATTCATCAAAACTTTCCATCAATGGTTGCAAAGGTAAAAATTCATGCGCCAGCACTGTATCCAAGCGCAGCAGCGGCAAAAATTTTTCCACCGCAGATTCTGGAATCGGCTTCTGCTGCAGCAAGCACGCCTGCAAAATGGGCTGACTATACAGCTGATGCGTCATCATCAGCTCATCGGTAAATTCAGCTTGCGCTAGGCTCATCTGCTGCAGCGCAGTCTTAATTTTTTCTGTGCCAAAGGCCCAGCTGATTATTTCCTTCGCCAAGATTTCTCTGATCTGCTGGGCTTTAGTGCGCAGAAAAAGCGGGTGCTGCGCTTTTAAATCTCCCGTCAAAAAATGCACATCCTGCATAAAAAAATCTTCCAGCAATTCGGCCTTCTGATGCTGAACTACAAAATGACTGCAGACTAAACTGGATGCGCCCTGTTCTGCTGCGGCATGCGGGGTATGAAACTGAATGTAAAAAAATGGATACGCGATCTGAATGCGCTGCTGTTCTCGATCTATTTTAAACAGCTGATGCTTCGCTATTTGCGATGCCAAATCCTGCTGCGCCTGAACCAAATGGCTCAATTCAGGTGAAATTCGCAACAGCTGCCGGGCAGCAGCAGTCCATTCAGGAACTGAAACTTCTTTTTGCATCATTCCTCCCGCGGCATCAAATCTTTAACATCACCCAATATAGAGAATATAAGCGGTATACTCCATCCTTTTTATCCGACTGCTGCATTCATTCAGGTACGGCCTGTAAATCCGTAAATGAACAATTGCTCATTTGACTGAAAATAGTCGTGGAATGAAACTCGCCCCCAAGAAACTGGCATCTAAAATTAAGAGGCATGCTATTCAGTTACAGCGTTGACTGCCTGAACTTTTGATTACTTCGTTTTCTGGCTTCTTAATTGCTTCAGGTTTTCTAAAGAATTATAAATTGAATGCTGAATCTCGGCCCTAAAGGCGATCAGCTGTTCGACATTTTCAATCTGCATAATGCTGTGCCGCGGCATGAACTGAAAATAAAAAGGTATACGCTTTGGAATAAGATGGCTCGGCAGCGAAGGAATCACATCGCCGCGGCGCAGCAGCTTATTCAGCTGCGGAATTTTCAATAATTTTTGAAAATACTTATTTTGCACAATATGATTGGCATCAAAACCCAAATCAAAAACTTCATCACCGCCTAAAGCGGCAAAGGGCACAATATCATACCCGAACTCTTGCGCCAGTTTTAAAAAGCCATAGCGCTCTTTCCAAATCAGCTGGTAAGCTTCCCCTTTACGCTTCAGCACTTCACGGCCGCCGCCTGGAAAAACCAATATTGAATAGCCTTGCTGCATCAATGTCCGCGCATATTCACGTACACCATCGACGGCGCCAAATTTTTTGACGATACTGCGCCATATAGGCAAATAAAAATGGCTATGGTCAGCCAAGCTCACCACAGCCACTTGATGTTCATTGAATAAATAGTCGATAACCATCGGCGCATCCAGCACGCCATAAATTGTATGATTGCCGACATACATTGCCGGTTTCGAAGCGTCAATATGCTCCGAGCCCAAAAAAGTAGGAGTAAAATACAGCTTGGACAAAGCGCTGAAACGCTTTATCCATTTTGCATCATGCTCTACCTGCAATGCAGCGCTCCTTAAGCAGCAGCGCGTTTTTGCACAAGAATCGAGCCGACAGAATAGCCTGCGCCAAATGAACACAGTACGCCATATTCTCCATCGTTCACTTGTTCTGCAGTACGGTGCAGCGCAATAATGACACCCGCAGATGAGGTATTTGCAAACTCATCCAAAATGATTGGCACAAGTTCAGGCTGCGCATTTTCTTTGCCCACCACCAGTTTCAGAATGAGCTCGTTCATGCTGGCATTGGCCTGGTGCAGCCAAAAACGTTTCACGCGCTGAGGCGCAATTTCATTTTTTTCCAGCTGCTTGGTAATCATTTTCGCAACCAGCGGACAGACTTCTTTAAACACTTTGCGGCCGTCTTGACGGAAGCGGTTGTTATCGATATCAGCATCAACTTCGCTCATATTCAAATAACCGAAGTTGTTGCGGATATTGTTGGAAAACTGGGTAAACAGGCTGAAATCCAGTACTTCAAATCCTGTTTTAGTTTCTGTATCTTCAATAATTGAAGCCGTTGCAACATCACCGAAAATGAAATGGCAGTCACGTGAACGGAAATCGGTGTGGCCAGACGTAATTTCGACATTGACCAGCAATACACGGCGCGCGCCGGCTTTAATGGCGTCATACGCCTGCTTAATGCCGAAAGTTGCAGCTGAACAAGCGACGTTCATGTCGTAAGCATAGCCTTCAATGCCCAACGCAGTTTGAATTTCTATCGCTACGGCAGGATATGCGCGCTGAATATTTGAGCAAGATAAAATCACCACATCAATATCAGCAGCAGTCACGCCTGCATTTTCCATGGCTTGCTTTGCAGCTGCTACACCCCATTCCGCCTGAATAGACAATTCATCATTCGCACGTTCACGCAGCACTGGACGCAAGCGTTTCGGATCTAAGATGCCTGATTTTTCTGCGACATAACGGCGTTTTACGCCTGACGCTTTTTCAATGAATTCAGCACTTGAACCGCGGCGCGCTTCCAGTTCACCAGCGGCAATCTTTTCAGCGTTGTCTGAGTTGTACTGTTCCACATAGGCATTTAAACCTTCAACTAACTCTTCGTTGGTAATAACGTCTTCCGGATGGAATAAGCCAGTACCCGTAATGCGGATGCCCATGTAAAACTCCTGTTTCAAATTGCCTAATCTTAATTGATTCCAAGCTTTTCCCATGCTTTTTGCAAGCGGGACTGAGAAACCGGCATCTTCGTTTTCATCGGCTGACAAAATAATGAGATACGCAACTCCTCCACCATGAAGTACAATTCTTTAAGGCGGGTGTCATTTTTAAACTTAAATAATTTTTCCATCCATGGATCAATTTGATCAATGGCAGAATTGTCCCTTTGCAGATTATTTGGTAAGCGCTCCAAACGCAAGACCAAGGCTTTTAAATAACGTGGAAATTCCTGCCAAACATCGGATGATTTGACATAGACGAAATCTGAAAGGCGCATTAAATCAAGCTGATCTTCAATATCATCAATATTTTTTCCAAACAGAGAATCGTCTAAAACCAGCAGTTTGCGCCGTATATCCTGCCATTGAATGAAGATATCGCTCAGCATTTCCAATACTTTTTGACCATGAGTCAGGAAAGATTTTTTTACATTTACGATTAAGTTTTGGTACTCATCAGCATTGACAGGAAGCTCATTTACTGCAACCTGCAGTGTGGCATAAACTAACATTTGCTCAAGTTTGGCCTTATCGCCTAAAGGCGAATAAGCCAATGTCAGCTGTTTTGAGATCTGTTTTTTCAGCTGGCGCGCTAAATCCCCCAGCTGCATATGCACTAAACGGATCACCCCTTCACGGTGCTGTTTAATGGCCTCGGACTGATCATTAAAGGTTTGAATCACGACACCGGATTCATCTTTTTGCTCTAATGAAGCAAAGGCTTTCACAGGCACCAAGGCCTGATACTGCTTCACCACAACCCCTGTGACCTTCTGTGAGGCTTCAAAAACGAATTGATCAGGGAAAGTCTGATACTCGCCTTTCAACTGCTTGACAGGACTGTGGGTCTCAGTTCTGCAGCGCGCTTTAAGCTCAGATAAATCCCGGCCTTGCTCAATGACCCGGCCCTTATCATCAATCACTTTGATCAGCGGCAGTAAATAGTGTTCAACACGCTCAAATGAAAAGTCTTTTTCTGAAATTTGATCTGCACGGAGCTGAAAAGCCAAAAAGCTGAAAATGTGCTGCTGCAAATGCTGCGCATCAATCCGTGACATCAGTTTTTTGGCAGTATCAGGGATGGGCACCAGATTACGGCGCTTATCTTTCGGCAAACTTTTCAGCAAAGCTTCAATCAAATCCTGACGCCAGCCTGGAATGCCCCATGACCATAAGCTTTCATCCACCTGAGGCAATGCCTGTAGCGGAATTTTAACTGTTGCGCCATCTTCATCATGGCTGGGGTCAAAGCGGTAGCTGGCTGCTAAACGCAATTCTCCATTGTGCAAATAATCCGGAAATTGCTGTGTTGTAGGACGCTCATTCAGCCACAGCGCATCATCGTCCACAAATAAATAGCGCGGGTTATTCGGCTCTACCGTGGCGCGCCAATCTTCAAAAGCGCGGCGGCTTGCAACATCTTCTGGAACTTTAGCGGCATAAAATTGATAAATGGTTTCTTCATCCACCACTAAATCACGGCGACGCAATTTATCTTCGACACGCTCAACTTCTTCCAGCTTGCGCAGATTATGCTGTAAAAATGGCGGCGTTATGCCTAAGTTTCCAGTGGTTAATGCATCACGCAAGAAAATCTCATGCGCAGCTGGCTGATCAACCTTTTCGTAATTAATCGGACGTTTCGGCTCAATAATCAGTCCAAATAGTGCAATTTGATCATATGCATTGACCACACCCGCTTTTTTAGACCAGTGCGGCTCAAAATAATGATGCTTCAGCAAGTCTCCCGCTGCCAGTAAAATCCATTCCGGTTCAATTTTTGCCAACGTGCGCAAATAGACTTGTGAGGTTTCAACCATTTCAAAAGCCATGACCCACGGTGTATTGGTTTTATGCAGCGTCGATGCGGGAAAGATCCGCGCTTTTTGCTGACGGACGGCCATAAAGACATTCCGCTCATCCGTTTTGTTGGCAATAAACGACAGCAAGCCAGTAAGCAATGCACGGTGCAGATTTTCATAACTGGCTTTCTTTTCATTAAAGGACAGTTTTAAACCTTTTGCCAAATCGACCAGCTGTTCATGGGTTTTCTTCCATTCACGCAGCCGCAGCCAGCTCAGGAAATGATCGCGCGCAAAGCTGCGGCGCTTATTTTCACTCATCCGGTCAACATTGCCGTGAATGGTTTCCCACAATTTAATGTAAAACAGGAAATCTGAATCGGCTTCACGGAATAAAGCATGCTTTTGATCGGCCTGCATTTGTTTTTCTGCCGGACGCTCACGCGGATCCTGCACCGCCAGCGCAGCGACAATGATTAAGACTTCATTCAGTACGCCAAAATGCGCGCCGCCCAAAATCATACGCGCCAAACGCGGATCAATCGGCATTTTCGCCATTTGCTGACCCACTTTGGTCAGCTTTTCCGGTTTTTTAGATTTGTTGCCGGCTGCAGATGCAGAAGACGGCTTTTCATCTTGCGCCTTCGATGCACCTTTTTCATTCATTGCGCCCAGTTCAATCAGCAGCTTAAGCCCATCATTGACTAAACGGTGATCTGGCGGCTCAATAAAATCAAAATCATCAAAGGTACCTAAGCCCAAACTTTCCATCTGCAGAATTACAGAAGCCAAATTTGTACGCTTAATTTCCGGTTCAGTAAATTCAGGCCGGCCTTGAAAGTCTTCTTCACTGTATAGACGAATGCAGACACCCGGCGCAATACGGCCGCAACGCCCCTTGCGCTGATTGGCTGCAGCCTGTGAAACGGCTTCAATCGGCAGGCGCTGAACTCGCGAACGGTAGTTATAACGTGAAATCCGCGCAAAGCCGCTGTCAATTACATAACGGATATTCGGTACAGTAAGTGCAGTTTCCGCCACGTTGGTGGCAATAATAATGCGGCGGCCGCCGCCAGAAGGATTAAAAATTTTCTGCTGTTCCGCCAGCGCCAAACGCGCGAACAGCGTCAATACTTCTGTATGGCGCGGGCCATGCTTTTGCAAGGTTTCCTGCAGTTCCCGAATTTCCTGCTCTGTACTGGCAAAAATCAGAATATCCGCATGTTCCGGGTGCCCTTTTTCCTGCGCATCTTTAAAACATTCTTCGACCGCAGACACCACGGCACGAGGCAGATTTTCTTCAAAATCATCAAATTCATCGTCGTCACTGCCGCCAATATTCAACTCTGAAATGGGACGGTAACGCACTTCAACCGGAAAACTGCGCCCTTCAACTTCAAATACTGGCGCACCGTTGAAATATCGGCTGAAACGGTTCACATCTAAGGTTGCCGACGTAATAATAACTTTTAAGTCTTTACGGCGCGGCAAGAGCTGTTTCAAATAGCCCATAATGAAGTCAATATTCAGTGAGCGCTCATGCGCTTCATCAATAATAATGGTGTCGTATTTTGTCAAATAGCGGTCATTGGCCAATTCTGCCAGCAAAATACCATCCGTCATTAAACGCACAATTGAATCTTGGGAACCTTGCTCATTAAAGCGGACTTTAAAGCTGATGGCCTGACCCAGTTTTTGACCGACTTCTTCTGCAATGCGCTCAGATACACTGCGCGCTGCCAAACGGCGCGGCTGAGTATGGCCAATCATGCCCGTTAAACCGCGGCCAGCCAGCATGGCAATCTGAGGCAACTGCGTAGTTTTACCCGAGCCTGTTTCACCCGCCACAATAATGACTTGATGCTTCTGAATTGCTTCCGCCAATTGCGCGGCGCATTGCGTGACAGGCAAATCTTGATTAAGTTTAATCGCCGGCAGGCTGGCAAGACGCTGCTTTACTTTATTATTCGATTTTTCAAACAATTCCTGATGCTGTTTTTCATTTGCATCCTTGCCCTTTTTCAGTCGATTTAAACGATGACGGTCACGCGCCATCACCAGATGGTCTGTATTTAAATGACTCTGCACAGAACAAGATCCCTAATAAAAACAACAATCGGACATTTTACGCTGTAATGACATTAAGCGGAAGAACATAGATTTTGTTTAATTTTAACTTTTTTAATTTTTACCCTTGAATTTTAACAGCAATGACTTCATGTTCTAAGGCAAGTTGAGGAACAGACAGTTTTTTTGTTGATTTTGTCATTTCAGCGTCACATCACCATGCGAATTATGGTGATTAATGTGCGAACAAGCAGAATCATCAACTTGCTGTGATGGTATTTTTTCTTAATTCGGTTTTTCCGATATCTATAATGTAAAAATACCATTTCAGCAATAACAAGAATTTCTATACTCTATTGGAAATCAAATACAAACCTCAATCATGGAGACAATGATGAGCTTAATTAATACTGAAGTTAAACCATTTAAAGCACAAGCATTCCAAAACGGTCAATTCATTGAAGTGACTGAAGCTGACCTTAAAGGCAAATGGTCAGTTGTTTTCTTCTATCCTGCTGACTTCACTTTCGTTTGCCCAACTGAACTTGGTGACCTTGCTGACAACTACGCTGAATTCCAAAAATTAGGCGTAGAAATCTACTCAGTTTCTACTGACACGCACTTCACTCACAAAGCTTGGCACGATTCTTCAGAAGAAATCAAAAAAATCCAATACGTAATGGTTGGTGATGCGAACTGGACTCTTGCTAAAAACTTTGACGTATTAATTGAAGCTGATGGCCTTGCTGACCGCGGTACTTTTGTTATCGATCCTGAAGGCAAAATCCAAATCGTTGAAATCAATGCTGGCGGTATCGGCCGTGACGCTTCTGAACTGCTTCGTAAAGTTAAAGCAGCTCAATACGTTCATGCTCACCCAGGCGAAGTTTGCCCGGCTAAATGGAAAGAAGGCGACGCAACTCTTGCTCCTTCAATCGACCTAGTTGGTAAAATCTAATCTGTATTAGATTGAACTGATAAAAAACCGCGCTATTTGCGCGGTTTTTTTATTCATAACGAATGATTGATGCCGCTCAGCTGATTCCTAAAAATACAAATGGCTTGGTTTCTGTAAACGCAGCGGTTGCATCGCCCGCAAAAGTATTGGATTGGTCTTTTCCTAAATCCAATTTACGAGATTTTCCATCTTTAAAATTAATTTTATTCAAATCGACCCAAAATACATTGGGCGAAACAGCTGATTCAAAAAAATAAAGATTGCGCTTATGATCTACCACTGTTCTCCAGCGCGTTGAAGAAATATTCGGTTCTTCTTCTGTATTTAAGCCATAAGGCACTGAAACATTACGGATTACACTAAAAACACTGGCTAAACTGCTATTAGAATCTACATGTTTGGGAATCGCTTGAATATAAAAAGAGGCTCTTGCAAAACGGTCTGCCGCGCGGTTGGTGCCGGGCATAAAGACTGTCCCGCCAATTTGTTTCCAATATTGATTTAATGCCAGCTGCTGATCAAAAGTCGGCGAATTCGTCATCACTTGGTAGCTTTTATTATGATGAATCACCTGTCGGCCGCCAATATATTCAACAATGGCGCTGTCTCCAGTTTTATCTGAAATAGACAAATGCAAAGTCGCCAAACGGTTTTCACCGGGAACTTGATCAGAAATCACATCAAAAGGTTCTTTTTTTAAAAATTCAACGGCTTCAGCTACCGTAGAGAAATTATCCAAAACATATTGCGCCCACAAAGAGATACTCAGTTTTGGCTTTTTAGACTTTTCAGTTTGAGGGTATTCAGACTCTACCAGCCACAATAAATTTGCGTTCAGCCCCTTTTCATTTAAACCGTCTGTAGTTGAAATATCATAGCCCGTTGCAACAACACTGCCGTATTTAGCCGACCATTGCATGGACTGCGGCCCAGCAAGGCCATTGCGTTTCACACCGCTTGGCAGAATCCACAGATTGGTGCCGACATCAGTTTTCCAGTCCATTGAACGGGCTGTCATGACATTGCTGTTATCTCCGTGAAAAACCACCCGTGTACATGCATCAGCCACTGTAGCCAGCATAAATCCTGAAACTGCAAGCGCGCAGCAAATTGCCTTTTTCATACACACTCCCCCTTTCCCTGCAACTTAAAATTTTCAGTGGATTATCAAGTTGAGCCTATGCCATTGCACAAACCTGATAGATTTATAAAACTCAATTGATGATTTTTAAAAATCGCCTATACGCACAAAATTGCTATTTTCTATAAATTAAACGGTTCTAATACAGCAGGATTAAGCTGATTATTTTTTATACACCAGTTTCATTATTTTTATAGCATTTAATTTAAAAAGGGAATCATTTTTCAATCAGAAAATGAAGGCCTGCATAATTTACAATGGTCTTTGAACTTTTCCGCCGCTATAGCAGCTATATTCATATTTTCAGCCTGAACATTTAAATTGAATGGCATGGATTAAAGGCTATTTATAGCAGCTTCATTATTACAATTCTTCAACAAAGTCAGGAGCCTATTTATCATAAGTTCAAATAAAGCGTATAGCTTTGTTGGCTCAATCATAATAATTTAAGGGGAGTTGGCTATGGGAACACCGCTTGCTGTAAAATATTGGAAATACAGCGCTTCTTCACGTTATCTTAAAATTTTTTACACCAATGGAACTGGTGATTTGTTCCACCCTGTACCTGAGTTTGTGTTTAATAATATGATGCGCTGTAATGATAAAACGGCTTTCGTCCATAAATATTTAGAATATGACCTGCATTTTACCCGTATCAGCATTCAATAATGAATCATCTTTCTGCACAATAAAAAGCGTATTTATAAAAAAGCCATCAGCTTTAAATTGATGGCTTTTTTTATAAATTCCGCAGCATGATTAATGGGCAGTAACCAGCAGCAAACCAGCCCCTACAGGCAACGTTACCGAAGTAAACTGCATATTTTCTTGAACTAAATGCATGAATTCTTCTACGTCAGATGCATGAGAGAGGACATTATCAACGACCAGCAGCCCGCCTTTCGTTTTAAGAATCTGCATTAAATACGGCCAATACTGTGTATAAGCATCGCGTTCTGCATCCAGAAGAATAAAATCATACTGCTCGCTGCATTGCTGTAAAAAAATCAAAGCATCTTCTGTAAGTAAGTTGATATAAGCATCCAGCTGCAGCTGCCTGGCATACGCTCTTGCCTGCAGACTGCGTTCTAGGTCAAGTTCTATTGTCGTTACACGCCCTGCTGTGCTTTGCGCAGCTTCCACCAGCCAAAGTGTCGAATATCCGGCGGATGTCCCAATTTCTAAAATCTTTTGCGCTTGCTGTGCACGAATCAGCATGCCCAGCAAATGTGCAGATTCAGGCTCTATGCTGCGATAGCGTAATAGACGGTCTGTTTGCTGCGCATCATGCTTTTGCAATTGCTGATACAGCTGATGAACTTGCGTTAAAAAATCTTTTGTGACGCTCATCTTATAAAAACCGCCTGTTTTTCACTTTAGAGTTTTTCAAACACCTAAACAGTTTAAATTCTATGCGACTTCCTGAATCAATTTAAAACGCTCTATGGTCTTTCCTTCATGTTCAACCGTTTCGGTAAACATGCTAAACGGCCGCACCCACATAGAATAGTCGCCATATAAGCATTGATATACCACCAGCAGCTCTTCAGTTTCACTATGTTTCGCCACATTAAACACTTGATAGAGCTGACCTTTATAGTGACGGTAAATGCCTTTTTTTAGCATGAATATTCTCAGAATTAACGATGGATTTGTATTAAATCATAGCATGGCCAGCCAACTTCAACAGGCAAATACGCTGATTTGAAAACGGCTTGGCACAGCAAACAGCCATACATTCAATAAATCGATTGATGATATAAAAACAAACTATTTTATCTATTTTGATAAATCCCCTATTATTCACACATCGAATAAATATTTACTCCTTTGGAGGCGTTAGCAATGCTGGATCAAAATACTTCTGCTCAACTTAAAACCCTGCTTGAACGTTTGGAAAGCCCAATTGAAATCGTGGCCACCCTGAACGGCACTGACAAATCTGACAAAATCAAAGAGCTGGTGACTGAAGTCGCTGCGCTGTCTGATCAGGTGACTGCGCGCTTTGACGGCACTAATTCACGTGCGCCAAGCTTCSGCATTGCAAA
>NZ_LUAW01000028.1 GCF_001605895.1 Acinetobacter pragensis | reverse complement strand
CGACATAATTGAGGCATAATCTTGCGCGGCGGATTTCACCAAAACCTCATTGATGCTATGCACAGTTATCGGCGACTGAGAGATAAAGGTCAGATCGATGGCCGCTACATTAATGGTCGGAACACGGATTGAAAACCCWTSCAACGGCGCCATTTTAACACTTTGAGCGATCGCTTTAGCTTCTTCTTCTTCTGCCTTAATCAGCTCAGAAACTGGCGCAATCCAAATCACGTTGCCATTACGCCGTTTATCAAGATTCTTCGTTTTTAAGACGATATCCAGCGCTTGATCCCAAGGTACATCTTTTAAACGCAGTGTAATATTTCCCTGTACAGAATCCGCAGCCACCATATTAATGTCTGTAAAATCTGCTAGCAACTGAAGTACGCGGCGCACTTCAATATCTTGAAAATCAAGAGATATCTTTTTACCTGTATAAGCATTTGCTGCTTTTGGACGCAATGGGTTTTTATCTTCTGGGCGCTTCAAGCTTACTGTCAATTTATTATCAGTCTGATACGCCATATATTCAAAATTGCCTGCAGATTGAATCGTAATCACACCATTACCGCCGTCATTACGCGCATCCACAGTTGAAACAGGTGTCGCAAAATCATTCACATTCAATCGGCGCGCCAAATGCGCAGGCACTTTATTGCCTAGAGTCCGAATCACAATTTTACTGCCTTGCTGCTGCACATCAACTGGCGTATTCCCTCCCAGCAAATCTACGACAACTTGACCTTCACCATTGGATCCCCGATTGAAGCCAATATTGGAAATCCCTTGTGCCTGGCTTTTCACTGCGGATTGTAACGGAGCATCTGATGCTGAATTAATTTTCAGAATGAAGGTATTGCCCTCAACACGGGTTGTAAATGCACCCGCATCAGCCAAATTCACGGTTAAACGTGAGCGCTGCGCATCTGAAGTAATGTCAACAGAAGTAGCTTCTGCTGTCGCAACTGGAATTGAGCTTTGTTTCAGCTTTTGATCTGCTTTATCAAAATCTAAAATCAGACGTGAAGGCTGATCTAGCTGATAAGCCTGTGGCTGTGGAGGCAAGCCATTAAACATCACGCGAATTTCAGTGCCCTGACCTGGAAGCTGCATGGGCACGATATTCGTCATACTGACTTGAGCACTCGCCGCCTGCATGACAGCCATCGCAACCGCACTCATTGAAAACTGACGAAACACTTGATTCATTGTATTGCCATCCCCAAAAATAAAATCTTTAACACTATTTTTCATTTTTATTCCTTTAAACTTAAGGTGTCGGTCCAATTAAAATAAGACTTCTAGGACGTTCAACATAACCTTCTCGCCCATCTGGAACAATCTCCATAACATCAATCTGAGTCGGTGTAATTTTAACAATCCGCCCATGATTAACACCCATATAATTCCCCACCTGAACACGTTCAACTTGGCCATCAGGCGTTTGAATTAGCGCCATAATTCTACCGGCCTGATTCAACAAACTGCCCTTCATATTTAAGTTTTCAATTGGAAAGCTTTCGAGAGGCTGAAGCTGACGGTTAAGATTTGGATATACACGTTTTCCAGCCATGGTTCGAAGTTCTGCAGCCAATGAACCAGGCATGAATGGACTTCTTAATTGCTGTGCGGCGTAGTTAAATGTTTCAACTGGGATAAAATCCGGCGCCGGCTCAATCGCAACGGGCGGCTGATTCCGAATATTGGCCATTTCTTGATTGACAATATCAATTCGAGACTCACAGCCAGCCAAAACTATACCCAACACGACAAACATCGAAATTTTTTGAATTCTCATTTGCTTGCCCCCGCAGCTTTTACTTCAGGCTTCGCTGATTTATCTTGACTTTTTTGCTGTGCAGCCGTTTCAGGCTCTGCATTGTCACTATTCCCAATATAACGGTAGGTCTTGGCTTTTAAGCTGTAATCAACTTTTGGAATATCACTTCTTTTTTCTTTATTTTCAGATGCGATAATCTCAAAATCATGCAAAGTTACAATACGGGATAAACCGGAAATCCCGCTGACAAATGCGCCAAATGAGTGATAATCGCCTGTTGCATCGATCGCAATCGGCTGCTCAATAAAGAACTCTTGTTTTACTTCAGGCTCAAGGCGGATATTTTTAAATTTCAGCCCTGAATTGACCCCTGTCAAGTTGATATCTTCCACCAAGCCAGGGATCTCTGTTTCTTTTGGCAATTGTTCCAATTGCTGATTAAAACGCGCTTCCATTTCTTGCAGCTGCATTTGATACTGCTGCAAATTACGGAGCTTCGAATCCTTTTCTCTAAACTCATTCAGCAAATTCTGCTCTTGCGCATTCGCATTGGAAATATCATCCATTTTGCCTTTAATTGCTAAAAAATAGCCAAGAGCAAGCACCAGCAGAATAATAAAAATCCAGCAGGTGATTTTTACCGATAACGGCCAGCTGCCGTAATTATTGGTGTCCAGTGTATTGAATTGCTGTAAAAACTTATCCAAAGTCATTTTTTTCTTCGGCGCAGCAATCGTATCTTGAGTTAACTCTTCAAATTCTTCACGGCTCATTTGGCAGCCTCCGTCGTAGAAGTTGCAGCAGCACCTTGATTTTCAGCAGTATCAGCAGCTCCTGACAACTCAGGCTGTGCAATTGCATCTAAATCAGCAGTAACCGTAAAAGTTCCGTAACTGTCTTCAACCCGCGGAACAATGGAGCTTGGCGCTTGAGCTTTTTTCTCTTCTGTCGCCAAGAATGAACTCATAAATGCATTGCGGTACCAAGGAGATGATTCCAGATTACGGAGCAATTCTGCAACAGTGTTTGGACTCTCGGCCTTTCCTTCCAAGGTGAATTTGTCACCTGCGCGGGTAAATTTAGTAATATACATATTGCTTGGTAGAACACGAACCAGCTCATCAACCAGATGAACCGCAATTGGCCGCTGGCCTTGCAAGCCTTGAATCAGCTTCATCCGCTCAACAATTGCGTTGCGCTGTTCCTGCAAGCCTTCCAGCGATTTCAACTGAATATCCAGATTCTGATTTGTACTGACGACCAATTGATTCGCCTGTTCCTGATCCTGCAATCGATTATCGAAATACAGCCAAGTTAAGCCAACCCCTAGAACCCCAACCAAAAATGCCCCGATGCAAACCGCAATAAATTCTTTTTTTCGTTTCTCCCTTAGCTCATCGCGCCAAGGGAGTAAGTTAATCTTTGCCATTAATCAAAACTCCTCAATGCCAAACCGCATGCCACCAAGAGCGATGAAGCGTCATTTTCAATTTTTTTAATATCTATTTGAGGTGAAAAACCCATTTGCAAAAATGGATTGGCAATCGTGACCCGATAACCGAGCTTTTGCTGAAGCAATTTTGCCAAACCCGGAATATTGGCATTCCCGCCAGCCAGCAAAATATGATCGATTTCATTAAACTGAGATGATGAGAAGAAAAACTGCAATGAACGCGCAGCCTGCTGCACAACAGCCTCTAAAAATGGCTCCAGCACTTCAATGTCGTAATCATCTGGCAAAGCGCGGGTTTTCTTGGCGCGTCCAGCTTCTTCATAAGACAAGCCGTAACGGTTCTGAATTTCCTGCGTCAGCTGCTTACCGCCAAAAACCTGTTCACGGGTATAAATGACTTTATTATTCTGCATGACCGACAAAGTGGTCATACTGTGGCCAATATCCAAAATACCGACCGTCTTTACCCCCATCGGCAAAGTATCCGAAAATACTTTAAATGCATTTTCCAAGGCAAAGCTGTCAACATCAGCAATTTTAGGTGTTAAGCCTGCCAGTTCAAGCACTTCTGAACGCGCCTCAACATTTTCAATTCGTGTAGCGACAAGCAAAACATTAACGCGGTTAGGATTAGACAAACGGTCTGGGAGAACCTCAAAATCAAGGCTCGCTTCATCTAAAGGGAAAGGAATATATTGCTCCGCATCCATACGAATCTGAACTTCTCGCTCATCACTCGTCATATCAGCATCCATTTCAATGATTTTGCTAATCACCATTGAAGTTGGGATGGCCAAGGCTGCATTCACGGTTTGAGTGTTGGCTAAATTAATTGCACGCTCTAATGAATCGCCCACAGCTTCAGGATTTAATATGTTTTTTTCAACAACGCTTCCTTCCGGCAAAGGCACCAAAGCATAGCTTTCAACCCAATACCGTCCACTCTTTACAGAAAGTTCCAAAACCTTAACAGAAGTCGAACTAATATCTACTCCCATTAACCCCTTATTTGGCTTACGATATAACCTGAGCACAATATAATTCCTATTATTTTTTTATCCCCAAAAAAGTAACTCACTAATTAGATTTCGTCTATAATTTTATACAGATACAATATCTCATATAACAATCTGCACGTCTTAAGGATATACTGACTGCCAATTAGTTTGCCATTAGCTCTTATTAAAACTTACTTGTTATGAAAAAGCTATCTTGTTCAGGCCTTGTCCATCCATTTTTTTTGATCCTAATTATTGTATTGGTCTCAATTCCGATGGGTTTCTATGGCATGTATCTCTATATTGCCCCATCTTTGCCTGAAATGTCCACCTTAAAAAAGGCGCCGCTGTTAAAGCCTTTACAGGTCTACAGTGCAGATAATGAACTGATTGCCGAGTATGGGGGCAAGCTGTCAGTACCTGTGGAATACAGTCAAATTCCGCAAACCTTTATTCATGGCTTTTTAGCCGCGGAAGATTCGTCATTTTTTGAACACAGCGGCATCAGCTTTAAAGGAATCGGCCGTGCAGTCAGCGAGACTGTCACTGGCTCAGATGTGCAAACCGGCGGCTCGACCATCACGATGCAGGTCGCTAAAAACTATTATTTGAGCCCTGAACGAACCCTGAAGCGCAAACTGACAGAAATTTTTCTGGCGCGGAAAATTGAAGAAAATCTCAGCAAAGAAGAAATTTTAACGCTGTATGTGAATAAAATCTTTTTAGGGAAAAACGCCTACGGAATTGCCGCAGCTGCCAAAATCTATTACAACAAAAACTTAGATGAGCTGACAACAGCACAGATGGCCATGATTTCAGGCCTGCCGAAAGCACCGTCCAAATACAATCCTGTGGCGAATCCTAAACGGGCGCTGGAACGCCGCAATTGGATTTTAGGACGCATGCTGCAATTGGGCTATATCAATCAAGCCGAATATCAAAAAGCCATTGCTGAACCGATTAATCTGGATATGCCTGAACGCGGGATCAACAACCGCTTTCCTTACGTCGGTGAAATGGTCCGTTCAGAACTGGTACAGACACTGGGTGAACAGGCCATCGACTCCGGCTATAAGGTTTACACAACAATTGACAGCAAACGCCAAGCCTATGCCGAAGAAGCGGTGCAAAGCGGTTTAGAAGATTATGACCGGCGCCACGGCTGGCGTGGTGCAGAAGCGCATGATAAGCCTTTATCTGAGTTCATGGCCTACGCCAATACCTTTCCGGCTCAAGTCACTAAAGTCGGTTCTTCAACATTTGAAGCTTTAATGCAGGATGGCTCCACGGTGACCGTGCCTTGGTCCGGCATGTCATGGGCACGCCCCTACCGCAACGCGAATAGTGTAGGCAATGCGCCCAGCAATGCTTCGCAAATTGTAAAAGTCAAAGATATTATCCGCCTGCGCCCAAATGAAGGCAAAACCTCTTGGTCTTTGGTGCAAATTCCAAAAGCGCAAGGTCAGCTGATTGCGTTAAACCCCAATAATGGCGCGATTGAAGCGATTGCCGGCGGCTACAACTTTTACCAATCGAAATTCAACCGCGCATTGCAGGGCTGGCGCCAGCCAGGGTCTACGATTAAACCGTTCGTTTATGCTTTAGCGCTGGAACGCGGCATGACACCTTTCAGCATGGTGAATGACAGTCCGATCACCATTGGCAAATGGACACCCAAAAACTCGGATGGCCGCTATTTGGGCATGATTCCATTGCGGCGCGCGCTGTATTTGTCTCGAAATACGGTATCTGTACGCTTATTGCAAATGGTCGGTATTGAACGCACCCGCCAGCTGTTTATGGATTTCGGCCTGCAGGAAAATCAAATTCCGCGCAACTATACCATTGCCCTTGGCACACCGCAGGTGCTGCCTGTACAAATGGCGACGGGCTATGCCACTTTTGCCAATGGCGGCTACCGCATTCAGCCTCATTTCATTGACCGCATAGAAGATGCCTACGGCAAAGTGATTTATCAATCCAACCCTGAATATGCCTGCATTACATGCATTAATGAAAAAGAGCAGCCTTCTGATTCTGCCGGACCGGCAACACCGGATGATGAGGCATTCCAAGTCACTGCCACTGCAAGCAATCAGCCTGAAGAAAAAATTGATACGGCTGATTACCGTCAGGCAACCCGGATTTTAAAATCCAGCTCAGCCTTTGATATGGCGAATATCCTGCGTGATGTTATTCAGCACGGTACTGGACGTGCAGCCTTAAAAATTGGCCGCAATGATATTGGCGGTAAAACCGGAACCACCAATGACGCCAAAGATGCATGGTTTGCTGGCTTTAACGGCAAACTGGTCGCGATTGCATGGGTCGGCTTTGATCAGCCGTCCACGCTAGGCCGCCGTGAATATGGCGGTGTCGCCGCCCTGCCCGTGTGGACTAACTTTATGGCCAACGCCTTAAAAGGAACACCGGAGTCTTGGGTCCGCTTAGATAAAAATGCCAAAGCACCAATCAACCGAAATCAAGCAGCCAGCAGTGCGCCAGATGACAATCCAGCGCATGACCGCACTTCACCGCCATTGGCACAGCCGATTTACCGCCCTGCGCCAGCTCCTGTACGACGTCCAGTACAAAATGACTTTGAAGATTTGCCCGGTGAAGAAACGCTCGTACCCAACAGCAGCATACCGCCTGCAATGCAAGAGCGTACTGCGCCCGTAGCGCCTAAAGCGCATGCGGATGCTTTAAGTGATCTGATTAAGCAAGTCGAGTAAATATCAGCAAAACCTTAATAAATAAAAAGCCCTCTTTAGAGGGCTTTTATTTATTAAGGCAGTTATTTTTTCTGAAAGATAAAGATTTGAAATTGAGCCGCCAGCGCCAACTGCTCCGCGCTTTCCAAAGTAGTTCTGCGTTTTGGTTTGGCCTTATAGGCATATGGTGTCATTGCAATCAAATTTTTTAAATCCTGCTGCTGCAGCGTCATCGGCGCATCAATCAGCGATTCATCAATCAGCTCAAAAGCATCCCCAAGCTGATCTGCAAATTTATGCGGTTCATGCGCCTGCACTTCCTCAAACAGCGCCTCACGCATGGCGTATAAATGCTGCGGACCGGGTGTCACCACCATTAAATAAGCATGCGGCTTCAGCACCCGCAGAATTTCTGCTTTCGGAATCGGGCTGAATAAGCTGGTGCACATATCTATTGAGCTATCCAGTACAGGCAGCGTCGCTCCTGTTCCAACCACCCAAGTTACAGCTTTATTCACTTTAGCCGCGATTTGCACCGCATTTTTAGCAATATCCACACCTACACACTGCATAACTTCGCCTTGCATTGCATTCGTGTAATAGCCTTCGCCGCAGCCAATATCCAATAAGTTTTCAATGCGCAATGTTTTGATTTTTTCTACGGCAGCCCGCTGCAGAGGCCCATAATGCCCAGCACTTAAAAAGGCGCGGCGCGCCTGCACAGATTCAGGCGTATCTCCGGGGTTTTTACTGTGCTTATGCTGCACCACATGCAAATTGACGTAACCCTGCTTCGCTACATCATAACTATGATTATTTTCACAGCGCCACGTTTTGTCCGCAAGCTTTAATTGCTCATGGCAAACTGGACAAATCAGCAGATTCATCATTTTCTCCAAAGCCCTTCAGGCATAAAAAAAGCCGGCAAATGACCGGCTTTAATTTCAATTTTGCTTAACGCAATTTTAAGGTCATTAAGCCCAAAACTACCAGCATAATTGTAATAATCCAGAAACGGATCACGACTTGGGTTTCACGCCAGCCTTTTTTCTCATAATGGTGGTGCAGCGGCGCCATCAAGAACACCCGCTTGTTGCGCATGCGCAAGGAACCTATTTGCAGAAATACGGATATCGCTTCAACAACAAAGACACCGCCCATAATGGCAAAAACGATTTCCTGACGCACCATAACCGCAATCGTGCCCAGCATGGCGCCAAGAGACAGCGCGCCGACATCGCCCATAAAGACTTGTGCAGGATGCGCGTTATACCATAGGAAGGCTAAGCCCGCGCCAATCATGGCGGCACAGATCACCACCAGCTCAGATGCATATTTCACATACGGAATATGCAGATAATCAGCGAAACGCACATCGCCCGCCAAGTAAGCGAATACGCCTAAACCTGCGGCCACCAGCACAATCGGCATGATCGCCAAGCCGTCCAAGCCATCCGTTAAATTGACGGCATTTGAGGCGCCGTTAATCACGAGATAGGTGAAGATAATAAAGCCGATACCCAATGGCACCGCCGACAGCGGAATACTGATGTCTTTAAAGAAAGGGATCAGCACATCCAGCATGTCCGCAGTATGCACAGGATTTCCTTGCTGGGTTGCAATCACATACAGCGCAATGCCTGCGCCTAAAGAGCCGACCGAAGTCCAGAAGAATTTCTTCTTTGCCGGCAAGCCTGCATTGTCTTTGTAGCGGACTTTAATCCAGTCGTCTGCCCAGCCGACCGCCCCGAAAATCACCATAACCGCGAGTACAATCCATACATAAGGATTGGATAAATCGGCCCACAGCAAAGTGGAGATGGCGATCGACAGCAGCACAAGAATGCCGCCCATCGTCGGTGTACCCATTTTTTTGGCATGGTTTTCAGGCGCAAATGAACTGACCGCCTGGCCGTATTTTAAAGCCTGCAGCTTGCGGATCATGACGGGCCCCAAGACCAGACCGATGGTCAGCGCCGTCAATACGCTCAGCAGGGAACGCAATGTTAAATAACGAACCACCTGAAACGAACTGTGATAGCCCGCCAGCTGTTCAAATAACCATAACAACATTTAGAGTTTCTCCATCAAGTCAGCCATCAATGTTTCCATGTGGGTATATCGAGAACCTTTAAACAGGAAACTCATGGACTGAGGCTGATGTGTTTCAACAAGGCTTAATAAAAGAGGCAACGCCTGTTCTTGCGTTAAAAACGCCTGCAATTTCTTGCCGTATTGCGTGCTGCGGGCGCCTTCCTGAACGGCGGGTGAAAACTCCCCGACAGAAACGACAAAATTTATACCTTTCACGGAAACAAGATCCCGCCCCAGCAAGTAATGCTGCTGCGCGGCGCTTGCGCCCAGTTCACCAATATCACCGATCACCAGGACCTTAATGCCTTCCTGCTGCGCTAAAACTTCTGCAGCGGCGCGCATTGAGGTTGGGTTGGCATTATAGGTATCATCAATAAATAAATGGTTTTTATGCTGAATAAAATTCAAACGGCCTTTTGCGCCTTTGGCATGTTCCAGACCAATCACAATATCATCTATAGCAATACCAATCGATAAAGCAAAAGCCGCAGCCGCAGCCGCATTCTGCACATTATGCTCGCCAGCAAAAGGTAAATTCACTGGACGCGCGCCTTCTGGGGTATTCAAGGTAAAGACGGAAGACTGAGGATGCAGTTCAATCTCTGAAGCGTACACATCTCCGCCCTGACCAAAACTCAAGACTTTTTCGGTCTGCACAGCGCTTCGGATGTCTTCAATGAAATCATCCGCCGCCGGCACAATCGATGTCCCTGTTTGAGCAATATGGCTGTAAATTTCAGACTTGGCCCGGCAAATGCCGTCACGCCCGCCAAACTCCCCCATGTGCGCAGTCCCGATATTGATAATCCCTGCAGCCTGAGGCTGAACCAGATTAGAGGTATAATCAATTTCACCTTTATGGCTTGCACCCAGTTCCATCACGGCATATTGATGCTCTGTGAGAAGTTCCAGCAGCATCATCGGCACGCCTAAATCATTGTTCAGGTTGCCGCGGGTAATCAGCGTCGGCGCTAAACGCGACAAAATACTGCCCAGCATTTCTTTGGTCGTGGTCTTGCCGCTGCTGCCAGTCAGCGCAATCACTTTCAATTGCGGATTAGCTGCACGGCGGTAAGCGCCCAAGTGGCCTAAAGCCAAACGGGTATCCGCAACCACCAGCTGGCAAATATCCGAATCTACCGGATGGCTGACAATGGCGATTTCACAGCCGTTCTCCGCCACTTGCGCAATAAAGTCATGCGCATCAAAACGCTCGCCTTTCAGCGCCAAAAACGCATCGCCCTGTTCTGCGTGGCGGGAATCGCTTAAAATGCGCTTAATTCCGCCTTGCGGCGCTTTATCTTTATGCCAATGACCCTGAGTCGCCTGAGCCAGCTGTTCTGCGGTCCAAGGCTCTAAAGGCACCGTACTGGTCGTTGAGGTATGCATATTATTTCCTATTGAGCTGGATATGCTGAATCTGTCGTGTGATGCTGTGAATCAATCGCGGACTGCACTTCTACAGCATCATCAAACCAATGGCGCACGCCATCAATTTCCTGATAGTTTTCATGCCCTTTGCCGGCAATCACTACAATATCGCCATTTTGGGCATGCGCTGCCGCAAATTTGATGGCTTCTCGGCGGTCGTGAATTTCATGCACCTGATGCGGGCCAAAATCAAGACCGGCCTTCATATCGGCAAAAATCTGTTCTGGATTTTCTGTACGCGGATTGTCTGAGGTAATCAGCGCAATATCCGCATAATCCAGTGCCGCCTGTGTCATCAATGGACGCTTGCCGCGGTCACGGTCGCCGCCGCAGCCAAAGACGGCCCACAAATCATTTGAAACATGGCGCTTTAAGGTTTGCAGCACTTGAATCAGGGCATCAGGCGTATGCGCATAGTCCACAATAAATAAGCGTTCTGCATCCCGCATTACCTGCATGCGTCCTGGCGCGCCTTTGAGCTGAGGCGCAGCCTGAATTAAATCCTGCAGCGCAAAACCGGCCTGCTCTGCTGCGGCCAAACTCGCCACAATATTTTCCACATTAAAATGCCCCAGCAGCGGGCTATGAACATCAAATGCGCCAGCTGCCGTCAGCAATTTAAAATGCACGCCATTTAAGCTGTACTGAATGTCTTTAACTTGATAGTCCGCGGACTGCGTGGTGGAATATGTAAAGATTTTCGGCTGCGCGGGGTTATTTTTTGCCGCCTGCAGCATCACGCCGGCATGGGCATCATCAATATTGATAATGGCGGCTTTCAGCGATTCAAATTGGAATAACTGCGATTTCGCTTCCGCGTATGCTTCCAGCGTCTTATGATAGTCCAAATGGTCACGGCTGAGATTGCTGTATACTGCAATTTCAATATCACAGCCATTGAGCCGGCCTTGCTCTAAACCATGCGAACTGGCTTCAATCGAAGCAAATTCAGCGCCTTGCAGCGCATAGCTATGCAAAGCGTTCTGCATCTGCAGCGCGTCCAGCGTAGTATGCGAGGACGCTTCCAAATTAGGCAGTATGCCATTTCCGGTCGTTCCCATCACTGCGCACTTTTTCCCTTGCAGCATCAGCAGTTCTGCAATCAAACGGGAAATCGTGGTTTTGCCGTTGGTGCCTGTTACCGCAATAATTTTGGCGGACGGTATAGGCTGCACGGCTTGTAAATACTGTTTTTGCCACTGCCCCATCACATGGCGGACATTGGCAATCGCATAGCTTTTTTCCAAACCTAAATCACTTTCTGAAATCACGCCCAGCGCGCCTTGGTCTAAAGCGGCCTGTGCAAACTGCGCTGTTTTTTCAGGCTGGGAAAATGAAGTCAGGGCAATAAAAATTTGCCCTGCCGCCACTTTCCGGCTATCCAGATTGAAACTGCTGAAGGGCTGCAACATCCATCCAGCTGGCTGTTCAACGGTGTAGAGATCTTGAAATGTAATGGACATTCATCACCTATTTACTGGATTGGGGAGTATCTAACGGTTTATCTAAAGGCACATTCATCAGACGCAGGGATTCCTGCATCACCCGTGCAAATACAGGCGCGGAAACTGTACCGCCAAAGTAGCTACCTTTCGGATTTTCAACCACAACCACCATGGCAATGCGCGGATCACTGACAGGCGCAACACCTGCGAACAGCGCACGGTATTCAGTTGTAGAATAGCCTTTACGGTCAGCACGCAGTTTATGCGCAGTCCCTGTTTTACCCGCAACACGGTAACCGGAAACATTGGCGCGGGTTGCCGTGCCGCCCGGCATCGTTGCAGACTCCATCATCAGCAGCACTTGATCTGCGATTTTTGGATCAATCATCTGTTCGCCCTTCGGCTGATCTTCCAGCTTATACAGGCTGAGCGGCATTTTCATGCCCTTATTGGCAATCATGGCATAGGCATCCGATATCTGCAGCACCGTCGCATTCAAGCCATAACCATAGGCCATTGTGGCCACTTCTGAGACATTCCACTTGCTTTTCGGCAGAATTAAGCCCGCGCTTTCACCCGGAAACTTCACCGCAGAGCGCTGGCCAAAACCTAAACGCTGATAGAAGGTCGGCAAAGTTGAATACGGCAGTGACAGCGCAATTTTCGCGACACCGACGTTGGATGATTTTTGAATGATGCCGCCAAGGGTCAAGGCGCCATAATTGTGCGTATCACGGATGGTATGGTTGCCCACACGCATAGAGCCAGGAGAGGTATTCACCACTGTATTCGGCATATATTTGCCGCTTTCCAGCGCCATAGAGATAGTCAGCGGCTTCATGGTCGAACCCGGCTCAAATGAATCTACTGCGCCGCGGTTACGCATGGCGTCTTTATTGCCCAAGCTGTTTTTATCGTTCGGGTTATATGACGGCCAACTGGTCATGGCCAGAATTTCACCGGTTTTGACATCTACGGCAATAGCGGTTGCAGAACGGGCATTATTGGCAACACCGGCTGCAGTTAATTCACGGTACATAATGTACTGCAAGCGCGAATCGATGCTGAGGGTGATATTTTCACCCGGTTCAACGCCTTTCACCACTTCCGGGTCTTTAACGCGGTTGCCTTTTTTGTCCCGGACAATCTGCTGCTCGCCATCAACACCGGCTAAACGCTCATTCAGCTGCATTTCCAACCCTTCAATGCCCATCCCTTCACTATTGGTCAAACCAATAATTTGTGAATTCGGCTGCGGCTGCGGGTAATAGCGCTTATAGTTTTTCTCCATATAAACGCCTTGAAAATCCCGTTTCACAATCAGTTCGGCCTGCTGCGGCGGAATTTCTTTTTGCAGCACCAGATAGCGCGAGCGCGGACGATCATTCAATTTTTTACGCAGATCTTTGCGGTCAATGCCCACAGCATCCGCCAGCTCATCTAAATTCAGGTTTTTATCCGGCAATTGACGCTTCAGCTTACGGTTATTCGGCTCTTTTTCCAGCTGCGCCATGGTTTCTTCATACAGTTTTTTATTGTCAAAATAATCACGCGGATCCATGACCACTTTCATCACTGGCGTACTGATCGCTAGAGGCACGCCATGGCGGTCATAAATGACCCCGCGCATCGCTTTGACTTTTTCTGTTCTTAAAATATTGGCGTTGGCTTTATTTTGCAAAAAATCTTTATTAATGACCTGCACATAAAAAGCGCGCCCCACTAAGGCAATAAAGCACAGCAGCACGACACCCCACATGAGGTAAAACCGCCACATTTCAACACTGATGACATTTCGACCTGTCACTGACTGCTGTTTTTTCCGCACTGCTTGCTTAATTTTCTTATCAACCATGGTACAGCTAGCCTTATTTTTTCTCTTCTGAAGTCTGCGGTAAAGATATAACAACGGTTTGCGCCACTGGCGGAGAATACATCCGCAGCTGCGTTACCGCCCGAGTGCCGATTTGCGCCGTCGCGCCAAAAGTCTGCTGCTCAATCAGCAAACGGCCCCATTCCGCATTCAGGTCATCCCGTTCACGCATATAGGTGCTGAGCTTGCGGTAATCCTGACGGTATTCAAAAACTTGAAACACCACAAATACCGCGCTTAAAAAAACCAAAGCCAGCAAAATCAGATAGGCCGCCGCTTTTTTGAGTTTTAAGTTATCCGCTATTTTTTCTATTGCTTCAGTTTTCATTATTTGCCTTTTAAGCTAAACGTTCTGCCACACGAAGCCAAGCACTGCGTGAACGCGGATTCGCTTTAACCTCTTCTTCACTGGCGCGGATACGGGCGATTTTTTTCAACCGGCGGGTATCTTCCCGCTCTTGCGGCATGCCCCAGCCAGTATCTTCAGCCAAGGTAGATTCTTTTTGAATAAATTGTTTAATCAGCCGATCCTCCAACGAATGGAAACTTATGACCGCCAGAGTCGCTTCTGGTTTTAATACATTCACCGCCTGAGGCAGGAAAGCTTCAATATCATCTAATTCTTTATTAATGGCAATACGGATGGCCTGAAATGTACGGGTTGCCGCATGTTTATTTTTTTCCCACTTCGGATGCGCGACTTTCACAATTTCCGCCAGCTGCCCTGTGGTTTCGATATAGCCTGCGCTTTTAATGGCTTTGGCAATCCGGCGGCTGTAACGCTCTTCACCGTATTTAAAGATGATATTCGCCAGATCTTCTTCAGCTATATCGACCAGCCACTGCGCAGCGGTTGAACCTTGCGAATTGTCCATCCGCATATCCAAAGGGCCGTCTTTCATAAAACTGAACCCGCGCTCTGCCTGATCCAGCTGTGGTGAAGACACCCCTAAATCGGCCATAACGCCATCTACAGTTTCAATACCGCGCGCCGCCAATTCCTGCTGCAGATCTGCAAAACTGGCATGAATGATGGTAAAGCGGGAATCTTCAGCGGATAAAACCGCGGCTGTTTCGAGGGCCTGCGGGTCTTTATCAAAAGCATAGACATGCGCATTTTCATCTAATTTAGACAGCAGCAAGCGCGTATGGCCGCCTCGCCCGAATGTGCCGTCTATATAAATTCCTGTATTTCGCCCAGCAAGCAAAGCATCAACGGTTTCGTGAAGTAATACAGAAATGTGCGACATATAAGGGGTATCAGTACGTAAAAAAGTAACTGCACATTATTACCTTGTTTTATTAAAGCTCCAAACGACTTTTTGTAGGAAAATATTACTTTTCATGGGGAAAACCGTTTTTGGCTTTATATCACGGCGAATAAATGCGCCATTCCTTCATCCTAGGCAACACACCAGCCCCCAAATAACTGAAATAAAAGAATTTAAATCATCATCACCTCTTCTTCAGCGCCTTGTGTTTATTTTAAAATGTCTGATTTATTTTTTAAGCGGTTCATGCAAATTTTGCCTGACTTGGCTGTTTCAAAAGATTTCTTTCCGCCAAGTTAGGCAGCGCTGTGATTTCCGTTCTAATTTTTAAACAGTCAAACGAGGAAAAAACAACATGCAGGCACATGCAAGCGCTTTAAACCCAAGCCCTCAAAATAAAATCAACTATATTGAATTTAATGTGGCGGATATTCCAGCCAGCAAAAAATTTTATGCGCAGCTGGGCTGGGCCTTCACTGATTTCGGCAGCCAATATTGCGAATTTGACTCTGGACAGCTCAAAGGCGGGTTCAGCCAATCTGAAGATGTTCAGCCGCATGGCGGCGCTTTGGTTATTCTTTACAGCGAAAATCTTCAGGAAAGCCTTCAAGCCGTTCAGGCAGCAGGCGGGAAAATTATACAGGACATCTTCAGTTTTCCCGGCGGATACCGCTTTCATTTTAAAGACTTGGACGGCTATGAATTGGCGATTTGGTCAGAACATTCATAATACAGTCTGTATGTATTGAAACATTGGAGCGGATCAATGCTTCTGTCCAATAAAATTTAGGTCTAAACTGGCGTTTCCGGCAAGCAGCAAAACAGTCATCTGCAGCATCAGGCTGAACTGAACTTTTATGAAAAAAACTTTTATCTTGATTTTATGTGCATTGGCCTTGGCGGCATGGCTGCTGTATATCTGGCTCAATACGCCAAACTCAGCGCAAAAAGCCACCCATATCGCCACAGTCTGCAATGTGATTAAGCAAAACCATGATTTCAGCAATGAAACTGAACTGTTAAAACAAGTCCAATTCACTTTTGGCAACAGCACGCCAAGCTATGCGCTGCACCCGCAAAAATTTTATTCTGCTTATGCAGGCAAAATTGCCGGACAATATTTCAAACTCAGCGCGGCAGAAAAAACTCAGGCACAGCATAATTTTGAAAAATGCAAACGGCTTTTAAGCCAGTAAACTGCCATCATACAGGCACAAAAAAGCCAATCCATGGATTGGCTTTTTTGATGCTGAATCTTTAAATTCCAGGCATTAAAGCTCCTGAATTCAAGCTTTTAAATTAGCGTTTTGAATTATAAATTTGATCAAAAATCGCGCCATTTACAAAGTGCGTCTGCTGCGCCTTGGCCCATCCGCCAAACACTTCATCAATAGTGAATGTTTTCAAAGGCGGGAATTGCGATTTATATTTCGCTAAAACCTCAGCATTGCGCGGACGGTAAAAATGTTTTGCCGCCATTTCTTGACCTAAAGGCGAATATAAATAATTGATATAGCCCTTCGCCAGCCATTTGTTGCCATTCTTCTCAACCGTTTTATCCACGATTGCGACAGAAGGCTCAGTCAAAATTGAAATAGACGGATAGACGATATCAAACTTGCCTTTGCCGAGAGTTTTTTGGGTCACTAAAGCTTCGTTTTCCCATGTCAGCAATACATCGCCAATACCGCGTTCAGCAAATGTGGTCATTGATGCGCGGGCTGCTGAATCCATGACTTTCACGTTGCGGTACATTTTGCCGACAAAATCCTGCGCTTTGGCCTCATTGCCGCCCGGTAGCTTCAAGGCATAACCCCAAGCAGACAAGTACACCCAGCGCGGCAAGCCGCCTGTTTTCGGATTTGGCGTAATAATCTGCACACCCGGCTTCGTCAAATCAGACCAGTCTTTGATGCGCTTCGGATTTCCCTTGCGCACCATAAACACAATGGTCGAGGTATACGGCGCCGAATTATTCGGGAATTCTTTCTGCCAGCCCGGCTGAATTTGGCCAGATTTAACAATTTCATCAATATCATTGGCCAATGCCAACGTCACAACATCGCCTTTCAAGCCATCAACCACTGAACGCGCCTGTTTGCCGGAACCGCCATGTGACTGTTTGAAGTTCACCGTTTTTCCAGTGCGCTCTTTCCAATATGCGCCAAAGGATTTATTGAATTCATCGTAAAATTCACGTGTTGCATCATAGGATACATTCAGGAATTCACGGTCAGCTGCCTGCGCTGAGCCCATGCTGAGCGCAAAACCGGCAGACAGCAAAGCTGCGCTGAATAAAGCTTTTAATTGAATTTTCATAGCCGTACAAAAAATTATCGTTAATAGTGCTAACTATATGAAATAAAATCATTAACTTCAATGCAGCCCAACTAAAGGCAAGCCAAACAAATGCTTCTCTTCTTGTTTAATTATTTGTTTTCGATGATAAAAAATCAAAACATATTACTTATTATGCATATATACCATTTTATTATTTAGATATAAAAAAAATGGATAAATAAAATTATCCATTTTTAATACTGCTTAAAGTATAACGGCCTTAATTTTTCTCACTATAAATTTGATCAAAAATCGCGCCATTCACAAAATGAGTTTTCTGCGCTTTGGCCCAGCCGCCAAAAACTTTATCAATGGTGAATGTATTCACTTTTGGAAACTGTGCAGCGTATTTTGCTGCTGCCTTGCTGTCTCGCGGACGGAAATAATATTTCGCCGCCAGCTCCTGACCTTTCGGAGAGTATAAATAGTTTAAATAGCCTTTGGCTAAATTGCGGTTGCCGTTCTTATCGACGGTTTTGTCGACAATGGCGACAGACGGTTCTGCCAAAATTGAAATAGATGGGTAAACCACATCAAATTTATCCTTACCCAAGCCTTGAGTCGCCAGCAGCGCTTCATTTTCCCAAGACAGCAGCACATCGCCAATGCCGCGTTCCGCAAAAGTTGTCAGTGAACCGCGCGCTCCCGAATCCAGCACTTTCACATTTTGGTACAGCTTCTTCACCAACTCTTTGGCTTTGGCATCATTGCCGCCCGGCTGCTTCAGCGCATACCCCCAAGCGGACAGGTAAATCCAGCGCGGCGCACCGCCGGTTTTCGGGTTTGGCGTGATAATTTCGATACCGGGCTTGGTCAAATCATTCCAGTCCTTAATATGCTTCGGGTTGCCTTTGCGCACCAAAAACACGATGGTCGAAGTATAAGGAGCAGAATTGTGCGGAAATTCCTTTTGCCAGTTTTTATCAATCTGGCCCGTATTCACAATTTCATCAATATCATTGGCCAGCGCCAAAGTCACCACATCAGCTTCCAGCCCTGTCGCCACAGCGCGCGCCTGCTTGCCGGAACCGCCATGCGATTGTTTATAATTCACCTCTTGCCCCGTGCGTTTTTTCCAGAATGCGCCAAATTCCTGATTATATTCTTGATAAAACTCGCGGGTTGGATCATACGACACATTCAAAAAGTCTTTGGCTGCATAAACTTGCGCTCCCGCGCCTGCAATAAATGCAAGAACCCCTGCTGCTATTGTTTTTTTCATGAGATTTACTCATTTGCTTGATTAACTGCACTATATAAATCAAAAATAATTTTAACAATCATATGGTTATATTTTTAAATCGTTTCTATTTCTGCTTTAAAGATATCTAAAAACCTGCTGATATGTGCAGATATTCTGCTAAATCAATAGCTATAAGGCTTTGTCTCCACGCTATCTCCACAGTTGTTTGTTACAAATGCTGTCAAGCAAGGAGAAACCTGATTGATTTGGTATATTATTACTTAGGTTTATTTATTTTTTTGTAAAAAATGTGACGCAGTTCAACTTTTTTATTGCAAGAGATGGTTAAATCGTAGTACTAATATTAAAAAATAACCAAATTAAACTGGTTTTAACACCAACTCATGGGGGAAGTTTGAAAATGAGATCACCTTTAGTTCATGCCTTATTTTTAAGTTTAGGCCTCACATTTGCCGCGCAAGCAGGACATGCAGCCGCGATCAGCAAAGCTGCAAACAGCAAGGTTTCAATGCCTGCTGAAAAAAAATCGCCTATTGAAAAAGCGCTGAATCAGCAGAAAACTGAAGGAAAATTGCCGTCAGACGATAATTTAAAAGTGCTGACCGCCATTAAAGCGCCGCCAACACAGACTTTCTTTGCATCACAAAACCAAAGCTTTACCCGCTTTGTGCAGTCTTTATTTCTGCAAAATAATTCCTAAGCGCACTGCTGCCACCAGCAGCGCTTGATAAATAAATGGCTTATCCCCCAATTTAAAGCCTGAATATCAGCTCAATCACAGAATGTTGAATTTAACATTAAGTGATTGGGCTTTTTCGTTATAATAGTTCCAATTTACATTCTGAATAATATCCAGTTATGACCGTACGTACCCGTATTGCTCCTTCTCCTACCGGCTTTCCTCATGTAGGTACAGCTTATATCGCCTTGTTTAACCTGTGTTTTGCAAAACAGCACGGCGGTGAATTCATTCTTCGCATTGAAGATACAGACCAGCTGCGCTCGACCCCAGAATCTGAAAAAATGATTCTGGATTCATTGCGCTGGTTAGGCTTAAACTGGTCAGAAGGTCCAGATGTCGGCGGCCCGCATGCGCCTTACCGCCAATCTGAACGCATGGGAATCTACAAGCAGTATGCGCTGGAACTGGTCGAAAAAGGCCATGCCTTCTACTGCTTTGCAACTGCAGAAGAATTAGACCAAATGCGCGCCGAACAGCAAGCGCGCGGTGAATCTCCGCGTTATGACGGCCGTGGCTTGCACTTGTCTGAAGAAGACGTGCAGCGCCGTTTAGCTGCCGGCGAAGCGCATGTGATCCGCATGAAAGTACCGGCCGAAGGCATTTGTAAATTTGAAGATCTGCTGCGCGGTGAAGTGGATATTCCTTGGGCGCAAGTGGATATGCAGATTCTGCTGAAAACAGATGGGCTGCCGACCTATCATTTAGCCAATGTGGTCGATGACCATTTGATGGAAATCACCCATGTGATCCGCGGTGAAGAATGGATTCCTTCTGCGCCGAAGCATCAATTGCTCTACAAATACTTTGGCTGGGATATGCCTGTACTGTGCCATATGCCATTACTGCGCAACCCGGATAAATCAAAACTGTCTAAACGTAAAAATCCGACTTCAATCAATTATTACAAAGATATTGGCGTACTGCCGGAAGCTTTGCTGAACTATTTAGGCCGCATGGGCTGGTCAATGCCGGATGAAAGTGAAAAATTCACTTTAGCTGAAATGGTCGAGCACTTTGACATCAAACGTGTATCGCTGGGCGGTCCAATCTTTGACGTTGAAAAATTGAATTGGCTGAATGGCCAGTGGATTAAAGGCCTAACTCCTGCCGAACTGCTGAATACGCTGCTGGCTTGGAAATCTGACCGCCAGACGCTGGAAGATATTGCCGCTGCGATTCAGCCGCGGATTAACCTGCTGTCGGAAGCGGTGAATTGGGCTGGTTTTTACTTCAACCAATTCCCAACATTGACCAAAGAGCAATTTGACAGCAAAAAACTGACTGAAGAACAGGTCCGTCAAAGCCTGCAGTTTGCCATTTGGCGCCTAGAAAGCCTATTCACCTGGAACAATGACACAGTCAGCCAAACACTGATGGATCTGGCCAGCCAGATGGAAATTAAATTGCGTGACTTCATGACGGCATTCTTTATTGCCATTGCAGGCTCAACATCGTCAACACCCGTCATGCAGTCCATGGTCACCATTGGCCCGGATTTAACCTTTGCCCGTTTGCGCCATGCGCTGGAGATTGTTGGCGGACCGAGCAAAAAAGAAGCAAAAGTCTGGGAAAAACTCAATGAAAGCTTAAAATTGCCGAAAAATGATGCAGTTGATGAAGCTTAATTAATTTTTTAGTTGACGTGTGAGTGTTATATCCATAATATAGCGCTCACACAGACTGGGGTCATAGCTCAGTTGGTAGAGCGCTACAATGGCATTGTAGAGGTCAGGAGTTCGATCCTCCTTGACTCCACCAAAAGTTTTACCTGTGTATGCCTCACTTGTCCCTATCGTCTAGAGGCCTAGGACATCGCCCTTTCACGGCGGTAACCGGGGTTCGAATCCCCGTAGGGACGCCATATTCAAGATGGCGACATCTTAGTAAAAAACCCAAGCATTATGACTTGGGTTTTTTATTGCCTGTGATTCAATATTGACCGCCAGTTCTCCGCCGCCAAGGCATTTTTATGACGCGTTTTTTGCATTCTGCATTATTCCGATTAAAATAGCCCATAGATTAAAATTAGGAGTTGCAATGCAATACCGCTGCCCAAAATGCCAAAGCCCTAAAATTATGCCTGTCGCCCAAGCAGGGGAACCTGCAGCGCGTCCAGTCGTGCCTAAAAGCTTAGTCTTTTTAATTCCTGCCATTTTTGTATTGCTGCTCTTGGTCATCATCAGCATTGCCATGTGGCTTTTTGGCGATGGCGCAGGAACCACTTTGCAAACTGCAACTGTCGCGGTATTCATTGTCTGCGCGATTGCAGGATTTTTGTTTTACCGCGACCTGCCGGATTTCAAAATTTCAATGCAGGCATTCATGCAGTCACAAAAAAAGTGGAAATGCCGCGAATGCGATCATGAATGGGAAAGCTGATTTAAGTTTTTTCACAGTTTAATTCAAAAGCGCCGCCTCAGCGCTTAATGCTTATGCGGCGCTACATCATGATGATGCTCCAGTTCATCATGAGCATCTTCAGCAGGCTGATACCCATGCGCAGCGCACAGATCATCCTCAATCTGCAGCGTCATTTCCGTAATGCCATGCTCATGGCTCAGCATCTCCAGCGCACTGCGATACAGTTCATTCTTGTCTGCGCAAGGCGCCAGCAAATGCACGGTTAAATGCACATTTTTTGAGGTGATTGCCCATACCTTGAGCTGGTGTATGCTCTCCACTCCTTTTAAGCCCAACAAATCATTGCGCAGTTTTTCAATATCAATTTCTTCAGGCACACCTTCCAGCAGGATATTGATGCTCTGCTTCAATAAAATCCACGTCCGAGGCAGCACCCAGAAACCGATCAGCACAGCAATGACGGTGTCCACCCACATCCAGCCTTTAAAATAAATCACCGCCGCACCAATAATCACTCCGAAAGAACCGAGTGCATCACTCAGCACTTCTAAATAGGCGCCTTTAACATTGAGGCTGTCCTTAGAACTGGAAAATAAAATCCGCATGGAAATTAAATTAATAATCAGCCCGATAACCGCAACTGCCATCATGCCCGTACTTTGGATTTCAGGCGGATGGCTAAAACGCTGATAGGCTTCAAATAAAATGTAAACGGCCACCATAAACAGCATTGATGCATTAAATAACGCAGCCAGTATTTCAAAGCGCTGATAGCCGAAGGTGCGTTTATCGTCTGCGGGCAGTTTTCCAATCTTTATCGCGGCCAGGGCAATTGCCAGCGCGGCGGCATCGGTAAACATATGAGCTGCGTCAGAAAGCAGCGCCAAGCTTTGTGTCATAAAGCCGGCAATGACTTCTATGACTAGAAATGTCACCGTCAGCATTAAAGCAAAAGTCAGTTTTTTTGCATTTCCTTCCGTCACCACAGCATGGCTGTGATCATGATGGCTACTCATTGCTCACCTCTTATTGTTTGATTAATTTTCTGAATCAAATCGTTTAATTTAAATTTAATTGATAATAATTATTGTTATCAATTAAATTTATTCCTCGATATACTAACCTGCATTGAATTTCCCATAAAACCACACAAAAATTATTCAGGAAGCTGATAATGAAAAAATATTTAGTTTTAGCCCTACTCACCTGCTCATACAGCCAAGCGCATGAACCATATATTGCACCGTTAAGCTTTAGCACTGCAAATACACAAATGACGATGTTGAGCGGCTATGCCGAAGAGGCTTTAAATACTGAATATGCATTGAAGGATATTCAATTTACTGTGATTCAACCTGACCAAAGCCAAATCAGCATTCAACCTCAAAGCTATTTGGAATCAGCAACATTATTTGACCTCAAATTGCCTGAACAAGGTACCTATACCGTCTATGGCAAAACATCCTACCCTATTCAATATGCACAATATGATAAACAGTGGAAAGTTTTTGTAGATGCTGCCGCTGACAAAGCTCCTGCGTTGAGCGAACGAGACTATGTCATTCCAAGCGATTTCAAAGGAAAAACACCTAAGAAAATCAACACTATTCGCGAATGGAACATTCAAACTTATATCAGCAAAGAAACTACTTCTGCAATTGCGGCAACTCCAGCGCCAATTCAGGTGGCATTTCAAACCCATCCCAACTCCATCGAGGCTGGAAAGCCTGTTCAGCTTCAACTGAACAAAGCAGGCAAGCCGTTCGCTCACGCAGAAGTACTGATTCGCGCTCAAGGCACAACCGATAAACAAGCTCAAACTATTGCTGTACAAGCAAATGGTTCAGTTACTGCAACCTTCCCTCACGCGGGGAATTATTTACTGGAAATCAGTGAAAAACCGGCAAGTAAAACCATTCCTAAAAATCAACATTACACGATTATCAGCTTAGGAGTGAAAACACCTGCGGCTGGGTATATAAAGCAATAGGCACACCCATAAAAAAACCAGCCCTTAGGCTGGTTTTTTTATATTTAGAATTGGGATTAACCGCCAATTTTTTTGTATTTAGAACGCTTTTGCACAGCAGCATCGCCTAACCGCGCTAGGCGGTAAGCTTCATATTCAGCATAGTTGCCCGCATAGAATTCAGGCTGTTCATTTTCGAAAGATAAAATGTGTGTTGCAATACGGTCTAAGAACCAGCGGTCATGCGACACCACCATTACCGTACCTGGGAATACAAGAATCGCATCCTCAAGCGCACGTAAAGTTTCGATATCCAAGTCGTTTGACGGTTCATCCAGCAAGATTACGTTTGCGCCCATTTGCAGGATTTTGGCAAGCTGTAAACGGTTACGTTCACCGCCAGACAATTCACCAACACGTTTTTGCTGATCTTGGCCTTTAAAGTTGAAACGGCCGATATAGGCACGGGAAGCAATTTCGTAATCCCCAATACGCAGAATATCCAAACCGCCGGAAACTTCTTCCCAAACCGTTTTATTGTTGTCTAAAGTGTCGCGGATCTGGCCTACATACGCCACTTTAACCGACTCACCCAGCGTTACAGTACCGGTATCCGGCTGCTGTTCGCCCGTCATCATGCGGAATAGCGTAGTTTTACCTGCACCGTTCGGACCGACAATACCCACAATCGCCGTAGGCGGTACAGAGAACGTCAGGTTTTCGTAAAGCAAACGGCCGTCAAATGACTTGCTGATGCCTTCAACATCAACCACCTTGTTACCCAAACGCGGGCCAGGCGGAATGTAGATTTCTGATGTTTCGTTACGCTGCTGGAATTCGCGTGAGTTAAGCTCTTCAAAACGCTCCATACGCGCTTTGTTTTTCTTTTGCTGGCCTTTGGCATTTGAACGAACCCATTCCAGTTCTTTTTTCAATGCTTTCGCAAAAGATTCTTCTTGCTTGTTCTCTTGCTCTAAACGGGCATTTTTCTGCTCAAGCCAAGAAGAGTAGTTGCCTTGGTAAGGAATGCCCATACCGCGGTCCAGCTCCAGAATCCACTCAGCAACGTTATCCAAGAAATAACGGTCATGCGTAATCGCAACGATGGTGCCGGCAAAATCTTTCAAGAAGCGTTCCAGCCAAGATACAGATTCTGCATCCAAATGGTTCGTCGGTTCATCAAGAAGCAACATGTCCGGTTTAGACAGCAGCAAACGGCACAGCGCGACACGGCGGCGTTCACCGCCTGAAAGCAAGCTGACATCCGCATCCCAAGCAGGAAGGTTCAGAGCTGCAGCAGCCTGATCCATTTGATTGCTCAAGTTGTGCGCATCCCACGAATGGATAATCGCTTCCAGTTTTTCCTGTTCTTTCGCAAGCGCATCAAAGTCAGCATCTTCAGCGGCATATTCTGCAAATACTTCGTCCAAGCGGGCTAAAGCGTCAAGCGGCTCACGCAAGCCGTCTTCAACGTTGCCTCGAACGTCTTTTGCCGGATCCAGCGGCGGCTCCTGCTCCAGATAACCGATTTTAATGCCCGGCTGTGCACGCGCTTCACCTGAGAAATCTTTATCTACGCCAGCCATAATACGAAGCAAGGTAGATTTACCTGCACCGTTTAAACCAAGCACACCAATTTTAGCGCCTGGGAAAAATGATAAAGAGATGTCTTTTAAGATTTCGCGCTTAGGCGGAACCATCTTAGACACTCGGTTCATCGTATAAATATATTGGGCCACGCAGGACTCCTCAATAGAAAAACCAGATTCGGGACAGCAAAAGCGCCCCAGCTCAAATGAGCGAAAAAATAATCGGAGCATTATACGATAAAAGCGCCGAAAACATAAGAAATGCCGCGCAACTTCCATAGTTTGTTACAACTAATGGCATGTTTATTTTTCAAACACCGCAGGCGGCACTTATATTCGCTCAGCTCCTGCTGAATAAATTTCTGCGTTATGCCTTAATTAGATTTTCTTTTCTATAAATATGCACTTTTATTCATATTCGCAGATGATAGACTGATTAAATAACCACCCTTAACAATTAACTCACTTAGATGATGTAATTATGACTTATAAAGATGAAACTTTAGCGATTCACGCGGGGTACAGCCCAGAAGCAACAACCAAGGCTGTCGCAGTTCCAATTTACCAAACCACTTCATATGCTTTTGATGATACGCAGCATGGCGCTGATTTATTTGATTTAAAAGTTCAAGGCAATATTTACACCCGAATCATGAACCCGACAACTGCTGTACTGGAGCAGCGCCTTGCCGCCCTTGAAGGCGGGATTGGCGCACTGGCGCTGGCTTCAGGTATGGCGGCCATCACCTACTCTATTCAGACGATTGCTGAAGCGGGTGACAATATTGCTTCTGTTTCTACACTGTATGGCGGAACGTACAACTTATTCGCGCATTCATTGCCAAAGCAAGGCATTGAAGTCCGCTTCTTTGACTATCAAAACCCAGAAGCATTACGCAGCCTGATTGACGAAAAAACCAAATTGGTATTTGTCGAATCAATCGGCAACCCGCTCGGCAACATCATAGACCTAGAAGCCATTGCCAAAATTGCGCATGAGTATGGCGTGCCTGTAATTGTAGACAATACGGTTGCCACTCCTGCGCTGCTGAAACCTTTTGAACATGGCGCAGACATTGTCGTGCATTCATTGACCAAATATATTGGCGGTCACGGCAATTCGATTGGCGGTCACGGCAATTCGATTGGCGGGGCCATTGTCGACAGCGGAAAATTCCCGTGGGGCAAATACCCAGAACGCTTCAAAGTATTAAACACCCCGGATCCAAGCTATCACGGCGTCAATTATGTTGAAGCCTTAGGCGAAGCCGCCTATATCGCCCGCGCCCGGGTCGTGCCATTACGCAACACTGGCGCTGCGATTAGTCCTTTAAGCGTGTTCTTGATCCTGCAAGGTTTAGAAACGCTGAATCTGCGCATGGAACGCCATACTGAAAATGCGCAAAAAGTTGCTGAATATCTAAAAACCCATCCTAAAGTAAAATGGGTGAACTATGCGGGCTTGAAGGATCATCCGCAGCATGCTTTGGCGCAAAAATATGTAAAAGGGAAACCGTCCGCAATTCTATCTTTTGGCGTGCAGGACGGCCTGCAAGGCGGCACGCGCTTCATTGATGCACTGCAGCTGTTTACCCGCTTGGTCAATATCGGTGATGCAAAAAGCCTCGCCTGCCATCCAGCAACCACCACGCACCGCCAGCTGAATGAACAAGAGCTGAAATCGGCTGGCGTGAGTATCGATATGGTGCGCCTATCTGTAGGAATTGAACATATTGATGACTTGATTGCGGATTTAGAACAAGCTTTAGCCGCAGTTTAAATCTTTTAAGAATTTTTACATTTAAAGCCTTTGGCCGATTATTCTGCTGAAGGCTTTTTTTATGCTTATTTTTTTCTTAAGCATTCTCTTGCTTTATTTTTTATTCGTGGTAAAAATTGAGTAAAGGATAAACCCGCTTTAGAGCTTTTACTCTAAATTTATTTTTAAATTCAATAAGTTAATTTATAGATTTTCAGATCAAATACGCTATCATAACCGCACGGATCACTGCTGCATTTCAAATGAACAGCAGCAGGGTTAAGCAATAAAAACAAATGCACTGAATCACCTTTATTCAGAACAGGGAACTAAACGTGAAACAAAGATTAGAAAAACTCTTTCAAGAAAAAGTTAATGGAAAAACCGTATTAATTACAGGTGCTTCCAGCGGTATTGGCTTAACTGCCGCCCACCGCTTAGCTGACGCCGGCGCGCATGTGCTGCTGGTAGCCCGCACCAAAGAAACACTCGACGAAGTTAAAGCTGAAATTGAAGCTAAAGGCGGCCAAGCCTCTGTATTCCCGTGTGATTTAAACGATATGGACTCTATTGATGAAGTGTCAAAACAGATTTTAGCGTCAGTCGACCATATTGACATTCTGATCAATAATGCAGGCCGCTCAATCCGCCGCGCCGTACACGAATCGACAGACCGCTTCCATGATTTTGAACGCACCATGCAGCTGAATTATTTTGGCGCAATCCGTTTAGTCATGAATATCCTGCCGCAAATGATGATCCGCCGCGACGGCCATATCATCAATATCAGCTCGATTGGCGTTTTAGCCAATGCAACCCGCTTCTCTGCGTATGTTGCATCTAAAGCCGCCCTAGATGCTTTCAGCCGATGCTTATCTGCCGAAGTGCATTCGCATAAGATTGCGATTACCTCTATTTATATGCCGCTGGTGCGCACGCCGATGATTGCACCAACCAAAATCTATAAATATGTGCCGACCCTTTCTCCAGAACAGGCCTCAGACTTAATTGCCTATGCTATTGTAAAACGCCCTAAAAAAGTAGCGACCAACTTAGGCCGCTTAGCCTCAATTACCTATTCTATTGCGCCGGACATCAACAATAAGCTCATGTCCATCGGCTACAATCTATTCCCAAGCTCGTCAGCGTCTGTCGGCAAGCAGGAAAAATTGAATTTTGTGCAAAAAGCATATGCGCGCTTATTCCCAGGTGAACACTGGTAATACTTTTTTAATTAGGTTTCTTTTCAATAAGCCCAATTCAGGGCTTATTTTTTATTTGGCCGCCGATAAAACAATGCAAACCGACGGGCAGCAGCGGCCTTTCAAAAATTGCTTAAGTTTTAGTTCCTCTATTCAGCTTTGATGCCGTACACTATGCCCTGCAGCTAGAACTGCAATTTATTTATTTGAACAGAATTTGGGTGAAATCCACATGAACAATCTGCAATGGCTCGATGAAGTAAAATTTAACGAACAAGGCTTAGCGCCTGCTATTGCACAGCATCATCAAACTGGCCGTATTTTGATGGTGGCGTGGATGAACCGTGAAGCGTTAGCGCTGACAGCAGAAAAAAATCAGGCCGTTTATTTTTCACGTTCGCGCCAAAAACTGTGGCACAAAGGCGAAGAATCCGGCCATTTCCAAACCGTGCATGAAATCCGTTTGGACTGCGATGCCGATGTCATTGTGCTGCAGATTGAACAGCATGGCGGCATTGCCTGCCATACCGGCCGCGAATCTTGCTTCTACCGCAAACTCACCGCAAACGGCTGGGAAATTGTCGATGCGCAGCTGAAAGACCCTAGCCAAATTTACGCTGAAAAATCTGAAAATCCGCACACCCTTGCCATGAATGCATCAAATGCGCAGTCGGAACAGGTCGAAGTTTTAGACTACCTCGGCCAGATGATGGCTGAGCGTAAAGCGGCTGATCCGGACTCGTCTTATGTGGCAAAGCTGTACAGCAAAGGCCTGAATAAAATTCTTGAAAAAATCGGCGAAGAAAGCGTTGAAACCATTATTGCCGCTAAAGACTTTAAAGCTGAAGCCAATGAAGACAATAAGAATGATTTAATTTATGAAGTCGCAGACCTTTGGTTCCATAACATTGTAATGCTGGGTTATTTTGACCTCGATCCGCAGCTGGTGCTGAATGAATTGGCGCGCCGCCAAGGATTGTCAGGTTTAGCTGAAAAAGCCAGCCGCGCTCACTGAATGGACATCCTGCTTTGACTGATCAAAAAAAACCCAGCGCCACCTATGAGCAGGCCACTGCCATAGACAACGCGCGTCTGGGAAAATCATTTAAAGTGATTGCCTATGCCGGCACAGGTAAAACCACCACGCTGCAAATGATCAGTGATGCCATGCCGCAGCGCCGCGGCATGTATCTGGCCTTCAACAAAGCCATTGCCACAGAAGCGCAGCAGAAATTCCACGGCAATGTCGACTGCCGCACTTTTCACTCTTTAGCTTTCCGAAGCGTTCCACGTGGAGTCACTGACAAGCTGCGGCTGCCGCGCTTAAGCCCCAGCTTCATGGCCAAAGAGTACCGTTTAACACCGATTACCCTGCGCCGCATGATGGGCGGGCGCTATGAGCAATATGTGCTGATGCCATCCCGCTTGGCCAGCTTAGTGGCCAATGCCGTCAGCTATTTCTGCTCCACCAATTCGCAATATCCTGCCCCGCGCCATTTGCAGGCGCCCAGCTGGCTGCATCCTGATGATATCGATGCCTTGCAAAAGCATCTTTATCCTGCAATAGAGCGGCGCTGGCTGGAATCAATCGACCCGCACCATCAGGCAGGCATCAGCCATGATATTTATCTGAAACTTTGGGCGCTGTCCGAACCGAATATTCCCGCTGATTATGTGCTGTTTGATGAAGCGCAGGATGCCGATCCGCTCATGCTCGGCATCTTGCTGAAGCAGCGCAGTACGCAAGTCATTTACGTCGGCGATGCGCATCAGCAGATTTATGCTTGGCGCGGCGCAGTCAATGCCATGCAGCAGCTGCCTTTGCCTGAGTCCCGCCTGACAACTTCATTCCGTTTTGGTGAAGAAATCGCCTTGAATGCCAATGCTATTTTGGGCGCCTTAAATGAGACGGTGCCGCTCTTAGGCAATTCACTGCTGAATTCGAAAGTGGTCAATAAACCGCACACCAAACAGCGTGATGCGATTTTATGCCGCACCAATGCCCGCGCGATGGAACTGCTTTTGGCCGGGTTGGTTCAGGGCGAAAAAGTCAGCCTGCAGGCCGATCATGCCAAACTTAACCGTTTTGTCGATGCCGCCTCTATGCTGAAACAAGGCAAGCGTGTGGTGGATGTCCCTGAATTAGCCTGGTTCAACTCATGGCATGATGTGCATGAATACTGCGAGACCAATGACGGCAGCGACATTAAGCCTTTGGTCAAACTGGTCGATGATCACGGAACAGACCCGCTCAAGCGCGCGCTGGCCAAAATCACCCCGATTGGACAAGCCGACTACATCATCTCTACTGCGCACAAAGCCAAAGGCTTGGAATGGAACCGCGTGCATATCGAAGATGATTACCAATTCAGGCTGAATGAGAAAGACTATAAAATTAGTGACGAAGAGTTACGGCTGCTTTACGTGGCCTGCACACGTGCTAAAGTAAGTTTAAACATTCACCATATTTATGATCTGATGCAGCGGCTCAAGCGGGAAATGCCGCAGTCTTTGCGTCGGGCAGTGAGCTAAATAAAAAATCTTTCCTCAGCTGAAGGTGTGTTATGAAAATTGAATCGATCCAGCTTAAGCATACCCTTCACTTTCATAATATTCATGCCGAGTTCAAGGGGCAGCAGCATCCCGTCACTTTAATTCTAGGCGACCAAAGCAGCGGAAAAACCACCATTTTACGCTTCACCTATCAGGCGCTGACTTGGTTTGCAGCCCGCTATAAAGACCTGCGCACTGCCGGTGTGGTGATGCTGGATCAGGATATTATGCTGAACCGCCTGCAATCTAAAATTGATGTGCAGATCAGCTATCCATCCGAATTCGGACAGCTGTCCAGCAGCAGCGCAGAACCCGAAGAGAGTCAAAGCCTCCCATCGAGCGAACAATCGCCTGATCCGCATTTTTACTGTGCTTGGCAGCTGTATAAAACCCTGAACAGCCAAGGCATCGGCATCAGCAAGGCGGAAACGCAGCAGCTGGAAGAATTGGCGGCCCGCTATCAGCGCACGCTCAAAGATGATCCGCTGCTGGGCCTGCCCTTGATTGCCTATTACCCAGCTGAACGTTTTGTCAATGAAGTCAATTTGCTGAATAAAAACAATCCTGCTATTTTTCAGCCTGCCTATGCCTATGAAATTTCGGCTATTCCATTTACCACCTTCAGCCGTTTTTTTGAATGGTTCCGGGAAATCTGCGATATCGAAAATGCGCAAAGCGCCCAGATGGTTCAAGATATCCTGAATAAAAATAACTCAAGCTTGGCCTCAGACAGCAAAACGAATGACTTTTTGGTCAGCCGGATTGCCCACGCCCATGCAGAAATTCACGCGCCCGCTTTAAAATCACTCAGACGCGCCTTAGCCGTCATTTTGCCTGAATTCAGCAATATCTATCTGCAATATCATCCTAAATTGCAGCTGATGGTGACTTATCAGGGCCAGACCATGCAGTTCCAGCAGCTGTCCAACAGCATCCGCAATTTAACAGCATTAATTGGCGACATTGTGCGCCGCCTGTGCCTGCTTAATCCAGCAAGCCTCTATCCTTGTGAGGAGGGCGACGGCATTCTGCTGATTGACGCTATCGATCATCAGCTGGATCAAAACATGACCCAAGTGATTTTGCCTCGGCTGCACCAAGCATTTCCGCGCCTGCAAATCATCGCCGCAGGCAACCGCCCAGAACTGCTGGAGCAAGCTTCGGACTTTCAGTGCCTGAAGCTTGAAAATAAGCAGCTGATGCCTATTCAGTCCAGTCTCATGCAGCAGCAGTTTGAAGAAATTTATGCGCAGCTGCACACAGATGGCGATCTGCCTTTAGCGGACAATGATTCTCCAGCAGCATCCTTGCAGGAACCGGCAGAGGATGCTGCGACCGCCGAAACCCTGCTGCTGCAAATTCAGGAACAGCTCAGTGCAGAACAGCAGCAAGAACTGATTCATTTGCTGCAGGGCAATGATCCGCGTTTAAGCCATAATCCGCTGCTTTAAATAGCCGTTTTGAGCATTAAAAGAAGTTCAATTCATCAGCATGGCATAAACGGACTAATGAATTGAAATTGACTGTTTAGCGCATAACCCCACCAATAAATTTGGTCGGCGTATAATGCCCAATAGATATGCAAAAAAGATTGATGTTGAGCCCAGCCTGTAATATGATCGGTTTTATTTGCGAATTTCATTATAAAATCGGAATTTGCAATCGCTTACAGGCTGCGCAATACAGCTGCTTTTTTATTTTGAACACATTGGCTTTCAAGATTGAACATTTTGGATGGCTCCTTGCGGTCCTGCAGTTCTTGAAAGATAAAGATTCACTCTAGGTGCGTAACCTAATCACGACAATGGATACGAGTGTGCTGCCGATTATTATATTGTTACCGCTAGTGCTGGGCACATTCCTGACTGCCTGGCTCAAGCAGTTCTCACGTGGAGCAACCGCCTTAGGGGCTATCGGAGTCAGCATCAGCAGCTTAGTCCTGCTCCTGACTCAAGCAAAAGAGGTCTTTAACGGCCAAGTGCTCATTCAAACCTGGCCATGGCTTCCCCAGCTGGGCCTGGATATCAGCTTCCGTTTAGATTCACTGGGCCTGCTGTTCTCCCTGCTGATCACCGGCATCGGCACACTTATTTATATCTACGCTTATTATTACCTCAGCCCTAAAAACTCCCTCAGCAAGCTGTATATGATGCTCATGCTATTCATGGCCGCCATGCTGGGCATTTCACTGTCCAATAACTTGATTTTACTGCTGGTGTTTTGGGAACTGACCAGTATCTCATCTTTCCTGCTGGTAGGTTACTGGAGCAATTACGAAGCCGCTCAGCGCGGTTCACGCATGGCACTCACCATTACCGGCATGGGCGGGCTGTGCATGCTGGGGGCCTTTATTTTACTGGGTCAGGTGACAGGCACTTATCAAATTGACCAGATTCTCGGTATGCGGGAACTCATTCAAAACCATGCTTTATTTGTGCCGATTCTGCTGCTGACCTTGCTGGGCGCATTTACCAAAAGCGCGCAGTTCCCGTTTCACTTCTGGCTGCCGAATGCCATGGCCGCACCCACACCGGTCTCTGCATATCTGCACTCTGCAACCATGGTCAAAGCCGGCATTTTCCTGCTGGCGCGCTTGCTGCCGATTTTTGCCGGCGCAGCGCTCTATCATAATATTGTGACTTTTGTCGGCCTGTTTACTTTATGCATGGCCGCATTCTTTGCTATTTTTAAAGAAGATTTAAAAGGCTTATTGGCCTACTCGACCATCAGCCATTTGGGCCTGATTGTCTGCCTGCTGGGTATTGGTTCACCGCTGGCCGTGGCAGCAGCCATTTTCCACATCATTAATCACGCGACATTCAAAGCGGCCCTGTTCATGATCGCCGGCATCATCGACCATGAATCCGGCACACGCGACCTGCGCAAGCTCAGCGGTTTATGGCAGCTGCTGCCCTTTACCGCAACTTTGACAATGATTACCGCAGCCTCAATGGCCGGCGTCCCGTTGACCAACGGTTTCCTTTCTAAAGAGATGTTCTTTACAGAGCTGCTACGCGAACTGTCCGGCCCGATTTTGATTGGCTCCGCAATTACTGCAACGCTGGCCGGGATCTTTGCCGTAGCCTACTCTATCCGGCTGGTGCATGGGGTCTTTTTTGACGGCCCGGTCGGCAAGGATGTCCCCAATAAAAATGCGCATGAACCGCCATTCGGCATGCGCGCGCCTGCAACGCTTTTAGCTGTTCTCTGTATTTTAGTCGGCCTGCTCCCTGCCCTTCTGATAGAGCAAATCGTGAATAGCACAGCACAGGCCAGCACCCAGAATTTTGCCTTTGAAGGCGCGCATATCACGCTCTGGCATGGCTTCAATGTTCCGCTAGCTATGAGCCTGATCGCGCTATTCGGCGGCGTCATTTTCTACTTCTTGCTGGCCAAAGGCGGACGCATCCGCTCAATTGACCTCGATCCAGCGCTGGGCAAGTTTCAGGGCAGAATTCTGTTTGACCTGTTTTTAAAGCATCTTTTGCTGAATTCACGCAAATTTAAGCGGGCAACAGAAAACGGATCACTGCAAAGCTACTTGATGTGGATTGTCCTGTTCAGCATTGCCGTTGTTGCCGTGCCGCTTACCTCACAAGGCATTAGCACAGGCACCCGTGAACTGACCCATGCGCCAGCCATCGCGATTGTTTTGTGGATGCTGCTGTTCTCTGCCTGCTGGATGATGCTGTGGTTCCATCATGAACGCATTAAAGCGGTTCTCATCAGCGGTGCTGTAGGCTTAGTGGTGACCATGGTGTTTATTTGCTTCTCTGCGCCAGACTTGGCCTTAACGCAAATTACGGTGGATGTCGTCACCACAGTGCTGCTGCTGATGAGCCTGTCTTTACTTCCTCAATTAACGCCTTATGAATCCAGTGTTTCCAGGCGCTGGCGCGATGCCCTTATCGCAATTGGCGGGGGTGCCGGCATTGCCTGGATTACCTGGCTGATCCTGACGCGCGACCATAATTCAATTTCATGGTTTTTCATGCAGCAGTCTATTCCGCTGGGCGGCGGCACCAATGTTGTGAATGTCATTTTGGTTGATTTCCGTGGATTCGATACCTTCGGTGAAATCACGGTCTTGGGGATCGCCGCGATTGGCGCCCTATGCCTGATGGATGGCATGCGGGCCCACGGCACCACAATTACTCAAGGGCTGACCTACCGTTTTAATCCTTCACCGCTGATGTTCCGCATCACGGCGTCATGGATACTGCCGCTGGCCTTGGTCGTCAGCCTGTATATTTTCCTGCGCGGGCACAATTTGCCCGGCGGCGGATTTATTGCAGGGCTGATCACCTCTTTGGCGCTGGTCATTCAATATATTGCCCTCGGTCAGGATCAGGCTGAACGCCTGCTCCATGCCAAATCCGGACGCCTGTATGAAATCTGGATCGGCATTGGCCTCGTGGTTGCCGGTTTCACTGGCCTTGGCGCGTGGCTCTGGGGACGTCCATTCCTCACCAGCGCGCACATTTATGTTCATCCGCCAATAATCGGCGAGATGCATTTAGCCAGCGCGGCCTTATTTGATGTCGGGGTATATGTCACTGTTGTCGGCGCAACCATGCTGATGATTTCCGTGCTGAGCGATTCCCGAAATTCCAGCATGTCTGGTCCAGTACCTAAAGGATAAGCACATGATCAGTTTAGAATTTTTATTGACTACTGCGATTGGCTTACTGACCGCGACAGGCATTTATTTAATCCTGCGGGCGCGTACTTTTCCGGTGGTGCTTGGCTTGGCCATGATCGGCTATGCCGTCAACCTATTTCTATTTGCCATGGGACGCATTCAAATCAATGCCCCTGCTGTATTGACTGAAACCGCCAAATCCACCGACCCATTGCCGCAGGCGCTGGTGCTGACCGCCATTGTCATTGGATTTGCCACAACAGCCTTCATTGTACAGCTGGCATTGCGCAGCCGTTTTGAATCAGGAACAGATCACGTCGATGCTAAAGAGGAAATACCGCAATTTGATCCGCGCGAGGATGAGCCATAATGAATGACTTCATCCAATTTTGGGCGCAGCATACCCCAATTTTCAGTATTTTAATTCCAGCGCTGACTGCATTTATTCTTGTTCTATTAGGCAATCCCGGTTCAGGCTCACTCGCCCATGACTGGCGTCAGCCTTGGCGGCGCGGCATCAGTTTTGTATCGTCAATTCTAGGGCTGCTGACTGCCATCAGCTATTTGATTTTTGCCAGCTCAGGGCAAATCAGTGTATATAATCTGGGCGAATGGGCTGCGCCGTTTGGCATTGTATTGGTGCTGGATCAGCTGTCGGCGTTCATGCTGGTGCTGACCTACGGTTTAGCCGTGCCCATCATGTGGTACGCCAGTAAAGAATGGGATGAACGCGGACGCTATTTCCACGCAATGTTCCACTTCCTGCTGATGGGGCTATGCGGCGCATTTCTAACTGGGGATTTATTTAACCTCTTCGTTTTCTTTGAAATCCTGCTGATGGCGTCTTATGTACTGTTGCTGCATGGCCAAGGCAAGGCGCGGTTTCAGCTTGGCGTGCACTATGTCACCATCAACCTGCTGGCTTCTGCGCTGTTCCTCATTGGCTTAGGGCTGATTTACGGCAGTGTCGGCAGCCTGAATATGGCGGATGCTGCTCGGTTAATCCCTTTGCTGGAACATGATCAGCACCGTCTGGCCGTGGCAGGCGGGCTCTTGCTTTTCGTTGTTTTCGGCATTAAAGCAGCCATGCTTCCTGTCGGTTTTTGGCTGCCCAAAACCTATGCCGTGGCAACAACGCCAGTAGCCGCAATATTTACCATTATGACCAAAGTCGGCATTTATGCCATTTTGCGGGTTAATGGTACCGTCTTTGATGATGATGTCAGCCGGCAAATTCTGCAAAACTGGCTGCTGCCGATTGGCTTAATCACTTCAGTTTACGGTGTGATTGGCGCAATTGGCGCAGAACGCCTGCGCCGCTTTGTGGGTTTTATGATTTTATCCTCAATCGGTACAATTCTGGTCGCCATTTCACTGTTCAGTACGCAGGCTTGGGCAGCTGGACTGTATTATTTGGTGCACAGCACTGTGGTTGGGGCCGCTTTTTATATCCTGTGCGGGTGGATTACTTCTCAGCGCGGAGAATTTAAAGATCATTTTAAAATTGCCCCGCAGATGAAACAGCACAAAACTGTGGCTCTCACTTACTTTATTATTGCCCTGATGATGGCTGGCCTGCCTCCATTCAGCGGCTTTCTCGGTAAAGTATTTATTTTGCAGGCAACTTCTTCGTCGCCGCATCAGCTGCTGATTATTTTGACCGTGCTGGCAGTCAGCCTGCTCAGCATCATTGCCATGACGCGTGTCGGTTTCATTCTGTTCTGGCGCGCCAGCAAGCCTGAAGACAACCCTGAAACAATCGAATACAAAGCTTATCAGGCTTTGCCCGCAGAAGCGCCTAAACGCAATGACACCGCAATCTATATCCTGCTGGCAGGATTGCTTGCCTATATGGCATGCGCCGCGCCGATTTATCAATATGTGCTGAATACTGCGCAGCAAATCCAAAATAATGTAATGTATGAAAATGTCCTGCTGAAAAAAGATGAGCATGGCGAGATGATCAGTGTCCAGCCATTTGATCCTGAAAACCTGCCAGAAACCAAATACGGCGGTGAAACAGCAGATCCGAATGCTCACCTGATACCGCAATTGATTGCGCCTGAAACTCTGGATGGAGAACATATTTCAGAATATAAAAAGCGTCAGATGCTGCAGCAAGCTCTTCAAGAAAAATCCGCTGCAGATTCTCAGCTTAAGCCAATGGAGGAGCAATAGATGAAAATCACTGCAGTTTTCGAACGCTGGTTCCCTCATCCACTGGTGTCTGTCATTGTCGGACTCAGCTGGCTGATGCTGAACCACAGCCTAGATGCCGGTTCTATTTTAATGGCGCTGATTTTGGCGGTCGGCATTCCGCGCTTGGTTCGTCCATTCATTGCGCATACACCGAATATTGATTGGCTTCCTGCCCTTCAATTATTTTTTGTGGTGCTGTGGGACATTATTGTCTGCAACATTCAAGTTGCGAAATTGGTCTTGGGCCCGATGCATAAAATGCACCCCAAATGGTTTCGGGTTCCCTTGGAAACACAGCACGAAGAAGTGAATACTCTATTGGCAATGATCATCACTACAACGCCCGGCACAGTGTCTGCAGGCATTGATCAGGACCGCGGCGATATCTTAGTGCATGCCTTAAGCGCTGATGATGCGGAAGCTGAAATTCAAAATATCAAAGACCGCTATGAAAAACCGCTGATGCAGATTTTTGGTGTTCAGCCAGGAGAGTCATCATGACCATTTTGCCTTACGCGCTGGCCCTCTGCTTAGGCGCTGTGACAATTTCAATGCTTTTATGCCTAATTCGGCTGATTATCGGGCCTTCTATTGTTGACCGTTTGCTGGCATTAGATACCCTATTTTTAAATGCAACATGCCTGATCGTAATTTTGGGCATTTACTGGGCCAGCAATGCCATGTTTGAAGGCGCGCTGCTGGTTGCCATGCTGGGCTTCGTCTCTACCGCAGCATTGGCCCGCTATTTTACCACCGGCCATGTGATTGATTAGGAGAATACTCAATGCAGCTTGCAATGGAAATTACCGTTTCTATTTTTCTAATTATTGGCTCTTTTTTTATGCTGGTTGGCGGTATCGGCATGGTGCGGCTGCCTGACTTGTTCATGCGCCTGCATGCTCCGACCAAGTCCAGCACATTAGGCCTAGGCAGTTTTCTAATTGCGGCCATTATTTATGCAGCCTTTCACGGGCGCCTTGGCTTTGCAGAATTGCTGCTGACTCTGCTGGCCTTTATTACCGCGCCAGTATCCGCCAATTTAATTGCGCAGGCGGCATTGCATTTACGTCTGCGCTCTATGAGCGGGGATGTGCCGGAAACTTTAAACCGCCCATTGCCTTGGCAGCGTACCCGGCGCCGCGCATTTCACAATAAGCGTGAAGATACCGAAAATCAGCTTTAATCAGTTCAAGATGAAAGGACTCAGTTGAAATTTCAGCAAACTGAGTTCTCATTGAAGTTGACCTTAAACCGTCATCAAAATAATTATAATAACAGTCCAATCAGGCTGCTCGCTTGCATGAGCACTGTTTTCATTAGCCCTAAAAAGCAATCCTGCGCCACCCCTAAATATATAAAACCGCATCAGCAAAACTTCAAAAAAAGCACGCAATTGATCACTTACAGTATTCAAGTAAAATGTGCACATGCTTTCCCACCGCAAATAGCATCTTTTAAAGCCTGCGGTTTTGCTGATTATTGAAAATAAAAAAGCCGCCCTAAGGCGGCTTTTTTATTGTCTAATCAAGACTCATTCTTCATCTTTTTTTGCATCTTCAGGAGGCAAGTCCTTCACTGCTTCTGCAATCAGGCCAAACATATAGTTGCCATATGCATTGGTTTTGTCGTAGTGGAAACGCAGACGCGGCGTTATACGTGTCTTAATGCTGCGGCCAAGCTCATGGCGCAAGAAACCGGATGCCTTATTCAAGACCTCTAAAGTTTCTTTATTCGCCGCTTCGCTTTGCTCATCACCTAATTCACGTCCCATTACAGTGACATAAACTTCAGCATAACCCAAGTCTGGACTGACTTTCACCGCAGAGATGGTCACTAGGCCACCTAAACGCGGATCTTTGAGTTCCTGGCGGATCAGTTCAGACAACTCGCGCTGAACTGTATCTGCCATACGCTTAAGACGCTGACTACCCGCCATTAAAGACTCCGTTTAATCAATTGAACATCATAAACTTCGATTTTATCTTTCGCTTTGATGTCTTTATAGCCTTTTACTGCAAGACCGCATTCCATGCCGGCACGAACTTCTTCAACCACTTCTTTATAGCGGCGAAGTGATTCAAGCTCACCTTGGAATACAACAACATCATCACGCAATACACGGATTGGTTTGTTGCGGTGCAATACACCTTCCAGAACCATACAGCCGGCCGCAGCGCCAAATTTGCTTGAGTGGAATACTTCACGCACTTCAGCAACACCCAGAATTGTTTCACGGTGTTCAGGCGCAAGTTTACCGCTCATGGCTGCTTTCACGTCATCAATCAGCTCATAGATGATTGAGTAATAACGGATGTCAATGCCGTCAGCATCAGCTTTTTGACGCGCAGTCGTATCTGCACGGACGTTAAAGCCCAACAATACCGCTTCTGAAGATTCAGCCAATGTCACGTCAGACTCAGTGATTGCACCAACGCCTGAACCAATGACACGCACTTTCACTTCATCAGTCGCAAGATCTGCAAGCGCAACATGCAAGGCTTCCAATGTACCGCGTACATCAGTTTTCAATACCACATTGACGATTGGCACATCTTTTTTGCCCATAGAGGCCATGATGTTTTCAAGACGCATTGCGCTTTGACGCTCAAGACGTTTTTGACGTTCACGGTCCATACGCGCATCAGCAACTTCACGGGCTTTTTTCTCGTCAGTTACAACAAGAACTTCGTCACCTGCCATTGGCGCTTCAGGAAGGCCTAAAATTTCAACTGGAATTGAAGGGCCTGCTGATTGAATACGCTGACCGTTCTCATCGGTCATCGCACGGACACGGCCATAAGATGCGCCTGCAAGAACCAAATCACCGACTTTCAATGTACCGTTTTGAACAAGGATAGACGTTACCGCACCGCGGCTGTTGTCTACACGCGCTTCAATAACCACACCTTGCGCTGCACCTTCTTCAGACGCTTTCAGCTCCAGCATTTCTGCCTGAATTGAAATAAGGTCCAGAAGCTCATCAATACCTTGACCTGAATGCGCTGAAACCATTGCCACAGGAACATCACCGCCCCATTGTTCAGGCACGATCTGCTTCGCAGTCAATTCGTTCAATACACGGTCTGGATCAGCGGATTCTTTATCCATTTTGTTGATAGCAACAATGATTGGCGTGCCGGCAGCGCGCGCATGGTCAATTGCTTCCGCAGTTTGCGGCATAACACCGTCATCTGCCGCCACAACCAGAACCACGATATCAGTCGCTTTTGCACCGCGTGAACGCATTGCAGTAAACGCTGCGTGTCCCGGGGTATCCAAGAAAGTGATAATGCCTTTCTCAGTTTTAACGTGATAAGCGCCAATATGCTGAGTAATGCCGCCCGCTTCACCTTGCGCCACTTTCGCACGGCGGATACGGTCAAGAAGCGATGTTTTACCATGGTCAACGTGACCCATGATGGTTACAACAGGTGCACGTGTTGACTGTACACCGCGCGCTTCTTCAGCAGCTTCCAGCAAGTTGTCTTCTGCTTGAGTATCAGAAACACGCACTGGATTATGGCCCATTTCTTCAACAACAAGCGCAGCGACGTCTTGCTCAATAGCTTGGTTTTGAGTAACCAATTCGCCCATTTTCATGAGTGATTTAATAACTTCACGAACCTTAACAGCCATTTTTTGCGCAAGATCGGCAACCACGATGGTTTCGCCAATTTCAACATCATAAACTTGTTTTTTAACAGGTTTTTCAAAGCCGTGCTTGTTGCCTTGGCTTGTTTTCAAACCGCGTTTATGCTGGTTATGGCTGAAAGACTGCTCTTCTTGACCGCGGCGGCCGCCTTTTTTCGGCGCACGGGCGCTGGTGGTGTTGCCGCCACGCTTGATTTCACGGTCTTCTTTTGCAAATGAATCTTCATAAGCCTGACCGACAAGGCCAGCCGCCAATGGAGAATCATCTACTACACGAATTGTTGCAGTCGTGTCATCAGCAGTATATTTCGACGCCATTTGACGCATTTGCTCAAGCGTACGCTGCTGCGCTTCTTCAGCCGCCTTGCGGCGAACGACTTCTTCCGTCGCTTTCAGCTGAGCTGTTTGCGCTTCACGCGCTTTCTTTTGCTCGGCAGTTTCAGTCACTTTCACCGTTTGTTTCACAATCGGCTTATTGTTTGACTTGCGCTTAACAACAACAGCTGCTTTTGGCACTTCTTGCTTCGCAGTTTCCTGCTTCGCCGCCGCACGCATTGCGTTGAGATTGGCTGCCGCTTTATTCACAACGGGCTGAGGCTTCTGCTCAACTGCATCTGCCTTTTGTTCAACTTGAACTTTAGACTCTGCCGCTTTCGCAAGCGCTTCAGCTTTAATCTGTTCTGGATCAGGCTTAGTAAACGTATGCTTCTTGCGAACTTCTACGTTAATTGTCTTTGCCTTACCTGATGTACTTGCTACTTTAGCTGTACTGGTGGTTTTACGTTTCAACGTGATTTTTCCTGCATGTCCATCGTCTTGGCCATGAACTTTCTTCAAATGGCTGACGAGTACATTTTGTTGTTCGGCGGTAATAATGTCATCAGCTTTACCTTGCGGCAAACCTGCATCACGAACCTGTTCCAGGAGCTTCTCAACTGGAGTACCCACGCTGAGCGCCAACTCTTTAATCGACTTGTCCGTCATATATTACCTCCTAGTTAAACCATGATTCGCGCGCTTTCATAATCAGCTGACCTGCTTTTTCTGCGCCTAAGCCTTCGATATCTTCGATATCATCAGTTGCCTGGTCAGCCAGATCATCTACTGTAATCACACCGCGGGCAGCGAGTGCATACGCGATTTCTTGAGTCATGCCTTCCATTGCAGCAAGTTCAGGACTCGGCTCTTGAATGTTTTCCTGCTGTTTCAATGCATCAGCCAATGCGACTTCTTTCGCGCGGCCTTGCAGCAATTCAACAGTTTCTGCATCCAGTTCAATTTCATCGAATGTTTCAGCAGGAACATACGCAATTTCTTCTAATGAAGTGAAGCCCATTTCAACCAGCGCCATAGCGAGGTCTTCTTCAATATCCAAACGTGAAACAAACATGTCCAAATATTGCTGCGCTTCATTTTGCTGACGTGCGTGATACTCTTCTTCCAGCATCATATTCAGCTTATAGCCGGTCAATTCTGATGCTAAACGCACATTTTGGCCCTGAGAACCAATTGCGCGCGCCAGCTGATCGCTTGCCGCGAAGATAATGTCAGCAGTACGCTCTTCTTCATCAATCACAATACCGGATACATCAGCAGGCTCTAAAGCGCTGGCAATGTATTGCGCCGCATCATCAGACCACACCACAACATCAATACGCTCGCCATTCAATTCCTGCTGAACTGCTTGGATACGCGTACCGCGCATACCGATACATGCGCCGACTGGGTCGATGCGGTGATCGTTGGTTTTCACTGCGATTTTAGCACGAACACCCGGCTGGCGCGCCGCAGCTTTAATCTCGATGATTTCTTCAGAAATTTCAGGAATTTCTTTTTTCATCAAAGCAATCAGCATTTCAGGCTTAGAACGCGACAATAATAATTGAGCGCCGCGGCCTTCACGGTTCACACTGTACAGAATCGCATTCATACGCTGCTTAGGACGCAAAATTTCTTTTGCAATCATTTCTTCACGTGCAAGATACGCTTCCGCATTGTCACCTAAATCAATGATAAATCCGTCTTTAGTCTGCTTTTTCACTTCGCCGTAAATCAGCTCGCCGACTTTAGATTCGTAAGCATCAGCAATCAAAGCGCGTTCCGCTTCACGAATCTTCTGCACGATCACTTGCTTGGCAATTTGCGCAGCAATACGGCCAAAATCAATGGATTCCACTTCAAGTTCACGGATATCGCCAATTGACCATTGTTCAGGATCAACATCAGAAATCGCATCCTGGCAAGCAGGCATTTCATGATCTTCATCAGCAACCACTTCCCATTGACGGAAAGTACGGTAGTCACCTGTTTTACGGTCAATTTCTACGCGAAGCTGAGCTTCTTCAGAGCGGGTGCCTTCGTAGAATTTCTTTTTAGTCGCTGCAACAAGAGCCTGTTCAAGCGCCTCAAAAATTGCATCACGACTTACACCCTTTTCGTTACTAACCGTCTCTACTACGGTAAGGATTTCACGCGCCATAAGTCACCTATTCGTTCAGATTCTTATTTATTGAATTAATCTTGGTAGATTAAGTTTGCTTTATCAATATTGTGACTGTCGATTTCCAGCACCAGCTGATTTTCAACTTCAACCTGAATCATTTCATTTTCAAGGTCTAATGCAATCAGTTTTGCTTGGAATTTACGGCGGTTTTCTACAGCACTGATAAGGCGTAATGCAATTTGCTGCCCGATAAAATTGGACATTTGTTCCAGCTGGAAGAATGGACGGTCCCAGCCTGGAGATGAAACTTCTAAGGCATATTCACCAGAAATCGGATCATGCACATCCAGCATTGCGCCGACTTGCTGCGTTACACGCACGCAGTCCTGCACGCCAATACCGCGGCCCTGCTCTTCTTCACCGTCTTCATTCAAAACTGGCGCAGCATTTTCATCAACAGCTTTGTCAATATAAATGCGCAGCATTGAGCGCTTCCCCTGCGGGACAAATTCAATCCCCCAAAGATCGACACCGCATGCTTCCACAGCAGGTGCAATTAAGTCTTGGAGTGCTTGGGTTTTATTTGATAGCTTCATTTACTCTCGTCAAAATTGTGCGATTTGATGGCCGAAATGACCACTACAGATCAATGTGAACTATTGTAGTAGTGAAACATGACGATTAGACCAAAATACTGCCGACACTACACGATAGCCAATAAAAAAGGGCGTAAATCGCCCCAATTATGCACAGAAAACCATAGTCCACTGTGCAAAAAGGCCCACCTAGTTGTGAGCCTCTTTTAGAAACTTGGTAGCGGGAGCTGGATTTGAACCAACGACCTTCGGGTTATGAGCCCGACGAGCTACCAGACTGCTCCATCCCGCATCAACGTGCAAAAATTATATACAAAAACTGAAGGCTTTTCAATCAAACTCTTCAAGGTTTGCCTGACTAAGTTGCACCTTAATCAGAATTGGTAGCGGGAGCTGGATTTGAACCAACGACCTTCGGGTTATGAGCCCGACGAGCTACCAGACTGCTCCATCCCGCAACAACATGCAAAAATATTCACCTTAAAATCAAGGCGCTTATTTCAGTTTGCGTCTAAAATAAGATTGGTAGCGGGAGCTGGATTTGAACCAACGACCTTCGGGTTATGAGCCCGACGAGCTACCAGACTGCTCCATCCCGCAACAATATGCAAATAATTAATCTCGCCTTTAAATTAAAGCGCCTATTTCAGTTTGCGTCTAAAATAAGATTGGTAGCGGGAGCTGGATTTGAACCAACGACCTTCGGGTTATGAGCCCGACGAGCTACCAGACTGCTCCATCCCGCATCAACAGATTTGCTGCACACACCAACTTATGTTCTGGATTACAAGTTGGTGCGGAAGGGGGGACTTGMACCCCCACGMCCGAAAGCACTACCACCTCAAGGTAGCGTGTCTACCAATTCCCCCAC
>NZ_LUAW01000027.1 GCF_001605895.1 Acinetobacter pragensis | reverse complement strand
AGTAGTAACTGGCCGTGTTGAAGCTGGTATCGTGAAAGTAGGCGAAGAAGTTGAAATCGTTGGTATCAAAGATACAGTTAAAACAACTGTAACTGGCGTAGAAATGTTCCGTAAACTTCTTGACGAAGGCCGTGCGGGCGAGAACTGTGGTGTTCTTCTACGTGGTACTAAGCGTGAAGACGTTCAGCGTGGTCAAGTATTGGCTAAGCCAGGCGCGATCAAGCCGCATACTAAATTTGACGCAGAAGTATACGTGCTTTCTAAAGAAGAAGGCGGCCGTCATACTCCATTCCTTAACGGTTACCGTCCACAGTTCTACTTCCGTACAACTGACGTAACTGGCGCTATTCAATTGAAAGAAGGCGTTGAAATGGTTATGCCTGGTGACAACGTAGAAATGTCAGTAGAGCTTATCCACCCGATCGCTATGGACGCTGGCTTACGCTTCGCGATCCGTGAAGGCGGCCGTACAGTTGGTGCTGGTGTAGTTGCTAAAGTTACTGCATAATCACTTTACTGTGTAAAAAAAGCGTCCCTTTGGGGCGCTTTTTTTATGCCAAATTCTATATAGACATGATGATATAAAATATTGTGCTGCCAAATTGTCCGACAATAATTAATTAAGCTGTCCTTAACTGATAATTTGCTGTCCTTATCTGCACTTATAGCGCAATCAGAACAAAGTAAGATAAAGCTATGAAAATAAATATAAGTTTTTAGGTGAATCATTCACTTAAAAGGAGCAGCAACATGAATGCTAAAGTTAAAATTACCAATCGCGCCGGCGCAAGTTTCCCGGTCCGCCACATGAATTTTGATTTCAATACTGTCCCAGAATATTGGATGAATGGCTCTGCAGGGCTGACACATTTTATGACGGGGCTGTCAGCTTTATTCCCGGCTGGCGAAAAATTTTTCATTGATAGTGTGCGTGCTGTGCGTCAGCATCCTGCGATTAAAGACAATGAAATACTGCAAAAAGAAATCAGCGCTTTCATTGGTCAAGAAGCCATGCATACGCAAGAACATGCTGGGTTCAATGCCTCTGCGCAGAAATTCGGGCATGATGTGGACCGCTTGGACCGCATTACTGACCGAGTGATTCAGCGGACTCGAAAAGTATTTGCATTGATTGGCAAGCCTGTAGGCATTACACAGGAAATGGTTGATTTAACCGCCACGACAGCGCTCGAGCATTTTACGGCCACGATAGCGTCACAATTGCTGACAAACCCGCATATTCAAGCCTTGATGACAGATGAAACCATGAAAACAATGTGGTTATGGCATGCAATTGAAGAAAATGAGCACAAAGCCGTAGCGTATGATGTCTTTGAAGGTGTATTTGGCAAAGGCCTAAAAGCGTATATGCTTCGTACAAGTTCTTTGGTTGGCGCTATGGTGACCTTGTTTTTTGTGCAGAGCTATTTTGTACTTCGGCTGCTGCAGGATGATAAACAGCTGAATTTTCAGTCATTGAAAGATATTTATACCTATGCCTATAGCCCGTCCAAAGGGGTGATTACAGGCATGGGGAAAGAGATGCTGGAATATTTCCGTCTGGGCTTTCATCCTAATGATTTAGATACAGATCAGCTGCTGATGGGCTGGAAAGAAAAATTGGGCTTTTAATAGGCATGATTTTTTTACTATTCGACCGCTGAACCGCTGCTTTAGTCAATTTGATGCGGAGAGCGATGAAAATCGCTCTTTTTTGCTCGATTTTTTTGTGAAAGTTTTTATAATTCGCTACTCCTATTTCGATAAAAGATAAACGAAGATGATTCGTTTGATGAATGCTGCGGATGTTCCTGCTGTCGCAGAAATTGAAAAATTAGTACAAAGCCATCCTTGGAGCAAAAAGCAGTTCGAGGATGCTGTGAATGCATATCAAAGTACGGTTATAGAGGAAAACGGCGAAGTGCTGGGCTTTTGCATTTTACAGCCGGTTTTGGACGAGGCGAATTTGCTGCTGATGGCGATCCATCCAAGCCAGCAGGGGAAGGGTTTAGGCTATGAGCTGCTGGAAGCATCAATAGCAATGCTGAAGAATAACCCCGTGCAGATTTTTCTTGAGGTAAGGGAGAGCAATACGGCAGCGGTAAAGCTGTATGAAAAATCAGATTTTCATCAAATAGACTTGCGTAAAAATTATTATCCAAAGCCTGATGGCAAGCGTGAGCATGCCATTATTATGGTCAAAGCCTGCAGCGATGATTTTTCTAAGCTGTTTAATTAAGGCTCAGATTCATGGCGATTGAAATTATACGTTTATTTAATAATGGGGTTATTCCAGCCTGAAGGCAGGGTCGTCATGAGCGAATCCCCCAGCTGTGAAATTTCCTCGGTGGTCAGGGTGCGGTTCAGCCTGCGCCATTGGCCATCCAATAAAAGTTCCAGCGGTATATATTCGGACTTGTAATTCATTTTATTGGAATGCGGTACCCAGTACCCTAAATAGATGTATTTGAGGTCTAAATTTTTAGCATGTTCAATCTGCTTTAAAACCGCAAATACACCCAATGAGCGCCGGCTCTCGTCTGGGTCGAAAAATGTATAGACTGCAGAAAGGCCATCATCTAACGGGTCGCAGGTTGAAACGCAGATGAGGCGGTCATCCTTCCATAATTCTAAAAAGAAGCTGTCAGTGCAGCTGTGAATTAAGAATTTTTCAAACTGATCGCGGCTGGGCGGATACATATCTCCATCTGCATGGCGTTCAATGATGTAGCGCTCATATAAAGCGTAGTGCACATCTGATGCATCTTGCGGCCGGCTGATTTTTAAAGTCAGGTCTTGATTGCGTTTCCATGCTTTTTTCTGTTTGCTGTTCATTTCAAAAAGCTGAACCGGAACGCGTGATGACAGGCATTGCCGGCACAAATGGCATTCTGGGCGGTAAACAAAATCTCCGCTGCGGCGGAATCCCATTCGTGAAAGTTCAGACAGCGTTACGACGTCAATTCGGTGAACCGGATCTAAAAAGACCATGCGCGCAGATTTATTTTCCAGATAGCTGCAATCATGCGGCGGCGTAATGTAATACTGCAATTCATTCAATAGGGACTTTGGCTGATATGAATTCATTTTCAAATATCCCTCGCTATTATTGTGTGATACGGCGGATTGCTACTCAATCAGCCGCGCGTTTTGCGCGATTGTTTTACTTGAAAATACACTGTCCTGATACTTTTTCCAATCGATAGGCGGCTGTTTTATTACATCTTGTAACGATTTTAGGTATTCATGGCGAGAAAGTGTGCAAGCGCCAAGGCTCAGTAAGTGGTCATTGACCAGCTGGCAGTCAATCCATGGCAGCTGATTTTCACGGCCTATCAGCATCAGCGTGTAAAAAGCCATTTTAGAAACATCCGTCTGCGTACTGAACATCGACTCACCAAAGCAGCCGCGGCCAATATTGAGGCCATACAGCCCGCCGACAACAGTGTCATTGGCCCAAACTTCTATACTGTAGCCATAGCCTGCTGCAGCCATTTCGCAATATGCCTGAATAATCTCTTCACTGATCCACGTGTCATCTGCATAGCTGCGCGGCAGCGAGCAAGCGCGGATAACAGTTTCAAAAGCTTGATTAACTGTAATTTTATAATCCATTTTTTTCATGGTGCGGATCAGGGACTTGCTTGGCTGATAATCCTGCGGACGGATAATGCAGCGCGGCTCAGGACTCCACCAGCAAATAGGATCGTTTTCAGAAAACCAGGGAAACAGCCCATTTGAGTAAGCTTCAAAGAGGGTGGAGGGGGATAGGTCAGCACCAATGCAAATCAGCCCTTGCCCATCCGGATCAGCTTCGATTGGATTGGGGAAAATGAATTCTGACGGGGGAAAAATTTGCATCATGGCGTGCTGGAAGATTAACAAATGATAGGAAGATCATACCTAAAATCAGTGATAAAAAAACCGCCCAGAGCGGGCGGTTTCTTAATGTACAAAGAATCTTTAGCTTATTGGCCTAAAGCATCTAAGTATTTTTCTGCATCCAGCGCAGCCATACAGCCTGAACCAGCAGATGTAATGGCTTGGCGGTAAACGCTGTCAGCGATATCGCCGGCTGCATAAACGCCTTGCACAGAAGTTTGAGTCGCGTTGCCCGATGTGCCGCTTTGCACTTGGATGTAACCGTCACGCAAGTTGAGCTGGCCTGCAAACATTTCACTGTTCGGTTTGTGCCCGATCGCAACGAACATGCCTGTGACATCAACAGTTTGAGCTGAATCATCTTGAGTGGATTTCAAGCGTACAGACGTTACGCCAGATTTCGCATCTCCCAATACTTCATCGACCTGATGATTCCAGATAATGCTGATTTTGCCTTCTTTTTCTTTTTCAAAAAGGTGATCCTGCAAAATCTTTTCAGAGCGCAATGAATCGCGGCGGTGAACTAAAGTCACATGCGATGCAATATTTGAAAGGTATAGCGCTTCTTCAACCGCAGTGTTGCCGCCGCCTACAACCATCACTTTTTGGTTTTTGTAGAAGAAACCGTCACAGGTTGCGCAGGCGCTGACGCCTTGGCCCATGAACGCCGCTTCAGATTCAAGACCTAAGTACTGTGCTGTTGCGCCAGTGGCAATAATCAGCGCATCACAGGTGAACTCTTCCATATCGCCTTTCAGTACAAATGGGCGGACGTTTAAATTCACTTCATTGATGTGGTCGTACACGATTTCTGTACCGAAACGCTCTGCGTGTTCTTGCATGCGTTCCATGAGGGCAGGGCCAGTTAAGCCATGCGCATCGCCTGGCCAGTTGTCAACTTCAGTTGTCGTGGTCAATTGACCGCCTAACTGCAAGCCAGCAATTAAGGTTGGCTTGAGATTGGCGCGGGCAGCATACACCGCTGCGCTGTAGCCGGCAGGGCCAGAACCAAGAATAATCAAACGTGAGTGACGAGCGCTCATCCGCGGCATCCTTTTTTTATATAGAAATTTATGGAATTATACGTGAAAGTGTATGGTGAATGTGTGCGATTAAAGTCGATATTATTGATCATTGAAATCGATTTGAGCTATATAGCTTTCAGTTAACAACATACATCAATAATCTTGCATCTTTTTTTAAGGAACAGGTGCATAATAATGCGTTATTGCGGGGCTTTTTAAAGCAAAACAGCAAACAAAAACATTTATGAAGAATTGGCGACAGGACAGTATATGACAGCGGTGTCGAGTGCTTATGCACAGCGCTTAGTAATGACATTATTTTTAGTCTCTTTTGGGATATATCTGTTCCTTGCAACAGTGACCTACACACCATTTGACCCTGGCTGGATGCATATTTCCAGTGATACTTTGCAGGTGTCGAATGCAAGCGGTGTCGCTGGCGCGTGGATTGCAGACCTGCTGTTCGGCTTTTTGGGCTGGGCAAGCCTGCTCATTCCTGTATATCTGTTTGCAGAAGCAATACAAGTCTGGTGGCCGCATAGTTTTCTGAATCGTCCTTTCCGCTATGCCGCGCAATTTTTCATTTTGCTGGCCTGTGCAAGCTTGCTGTTTTTAATGTGGAAAGTGCCGGCAGATACTTTAGATAATTCTTCTGGCGGCATTATTGGCTATGAACTGGGCGGCAGTTTAGAAAATCTGCTGACGGTGTATGGTGCTGGGCTTTTTTTAGTCGCATTTTTGATTTTGCTGTTCACACTGGCCTTTGGGGTTAAGTGGAACCGCACTTGGGCGACACTCAAAGCTGCGCCAGCCTATCTGCAGGATTTATTTTACCGCAATGTGCCGGAGTCAGAGTCTGCATTTGACCGGACGGCGCCGCCAGTTAAAAAAGAAGCCGCGGCTTCTGCGGCTGTAAAATCTGCAGCGGCAGTGACGCCTGCGCCAGAACACCGTGAAGTGCACGTAGACCCTGCTGTCCGCGACCGCGCAGCAGAGCGGCTGTTCGAAGATATCGCTCATAAAGAGTGGTCATCTGCGCAAGAAGAAGCGCATTCTGCTGAATATGATGCAGCGGAACACGATGACGAATTTGAACGCACGCTGGAAAAAGCCCACCGTTTAGAACAAGACAGCCAGAAAGTAGTTGCGACAGGTGAAGTTTGGCGTGCTCTGCACTCCAATGAAGATCAGCGTCATAAGCAGGATATTGATGCTTTGCTGAAAGCGGCGGAAGAAGACCAGCCGAGCAATCCAGCAGGGCATTTTCAGCATGTGGTTCATCCGCAAGCCAGTGCGGCTGAACCAGCAGAGTCCGCTAAACAGAAAACTGTAGATTGGGATGATGACGAAATTTTTGATGAACTGCTTGCTGCTGTGCCGAATGGCAAAACAGCAACAGATGTTCATGCGCCATTTAATCATCCGGCCGACACAGCGGCTGCTCCTGCGCTGCATATTTTAGATGATGCAGTTCCGGCCGTGACAGTTGCTGCGGTATCTGCAGCTGCTGTTGCGCCAGTACATCTGCCTAAATCGGCTTTAGAAACGAATTTTGATGATTTAGACGATTTGCTGGTGGAAGACCAAGGAGTTGCTGAACCCGTTTCAGCGCCGCGTACAGCAAGCAGTTATGCGCAATCGTCGCCATTTGTGAAAGCGGAAATTCAAACACATATTAATCCGCCGGCGGCTGTGCCAGATTCCTATGTGACTGAGGATGAAAAAGCATTAATCACATCCAATAAAGATGCGTTCCGTGATGTATGGCAGGATACGGCCGGCAAACCAGTAGAAGTGGACGAAGATGATGACTTCGACTTAGATGCGCCGCTGACAGATGCTGCTGGCCGCCCTATGTCGCGTTCCATGCAGGTCGCTAAAAAACGTTTGGATTTACCGACATTGCCGGGGCTTGAGTTGCTGGACGAAGTTGATTTGAATAAAAAAGTCAATTTTACCGCAGAGCAGCTGGCGCGCTTATCTGAACTGCTGGAAATTAAACTGCAGGAATTCAATGTCAAAGCCAAAGTGATCGAAGCGCAGCCCGGCCCAGTTGTAACCCGGTTTGAGCTGGATTTAGCGCCAGGCGTCAAAGCGTCGAAAGTGACCAATATTTCCCGGGATTTGGCCCGTTCAATGTCTATGGCATCGGTACGTGTAGTCGAAGTGATTCCGGGTAAACCTTACATTGGCATTGAAGTGCCGAACAGCGCGCGCGAAATGGTGCGCTTGATTGAATTATTGACTATTCCTGCATTTACTGACCCGAACAGCATTCTTTCAATGGCGATGGGCAAAGATATTTCAGGCAATCCCGTAATTGCGGATTTAGGTAAAGCGCCGCATATGCTGGTCGCTGGAACGACAGGTTCTGGTAAATCCGTGGCGGTCAATTCAATGATTTTATCGATGCTGCTGAAATACACGCCTGAGCAATTGCGTTTAATCCTGATTGACCCGAAACAGCTTGAGCTTGCTAACTATAACGATATTCCGCATTTGCTGACACCTGTGGTGACGGACATGAAAGATGCCGTCAATGCACTTAATTGGTGTGTCAATGAAATGGAACGCCGCTATAAGCTGATGTCCTTCTTAAAAATCCGTAAGCTCAGTGACTACAACCGGAAGGTAGAAGAAGCGATTGCCAATGGCGAAGACCTGATTGATCCGACTTGGAAAGCCAGTGATTCTGTGGTCGGTGAACGCGCGCCGCGTTTAACGCCGTTGCCATCGATTGTGATTGTCGCCGATGAGTTTGCGGACATGATTATGCAGGTGGGTAAAAAAGCGGAAGAGATGATTACCCGTTTGGCGCAGAAATCACGTGCGGCAGGCATTCATTTGCTTTTGGCAACACAGCGTCCATCAGTTGATGTTATTACCGGCTTGATTAAGGCCAACATTCCGACACGTGTAGCATTGCGTGTGAACAGTAAAATTGACTCGCGGACTATTTTAGATGCAGGCGGTGCAGAAGACTTGCTGGGCCATGGAGACATGCTGTTTCTTGGGCCGGGTAAAATTGAGCCGGAACGCGTGCATGGCGCATTTATTGCCGATGATGAAGTGAACCGGATTTGTGATGCTTGGCGTGAGCGCGGTGAGCCGAATTATGTTGATGAAATTTTAACCCCTTATGATGAAGAGCCGACTTCACGCGGTTTTGAAGATGGAGATGGCGGTTCTGACCGTGATGCTTTATATGACCAATGCGTTTCTTTTGTTTTAGAAACCCGCAAGGCCTCAACGTCTTCGCTGCAGCGGAAGTTCAGTTTGGGCTATAACCGTGCTGCCCGAATCATTGACCAGATGGAAGAAAACGGCATTGTGAGCTCAATGGGAGCAAACGGCAAACGCGACATTTTAGTTTAATTGCCATTTGCACTAAGTTGATTGTACGGCACTAGTTTTAGCCCTTATAGCGCCGCAATAAGTTCTGCTTACTGCGGCGTTTTTAATATGAACAGGGCGACAAGAATCAGCAGCCAAAAGATTGAACCGAAGATTACCAATATCCATTGCGGGGTGCTGAATTTATGTATCTGCACGATTTTCAAACCTTGTGTATTTTGTTTGGCATCATTCAGCGCTTGAAATGCGGGAATTAAAAAAACAAATGCAGCGACAGAAATAAGCCAGTATGGATCCGGCAGTTGTGCCAGCATAGATCCGCCAATATAGCCAATACACATCAGCGCAGATGAAAATTTAGCGCGATAGCCATACGCTTCGGCATAATTTTGAATGCGGTTAAAGAGTGAATAGATGAAAAACACTGCAAATATAGCGCGGGCTGCGGGCATAATATCCAGCTTATCCTTTTGCATAAAGAAGCGCCAAGCTTCAAAAATCCACCAGATTGGGTAAAGACCAAAAGAAATAACCGATAAAAAGATAAATCTGTTTAAGCTGATGATTCTTTGTTCTTCGACATGTGCATAAGCGATTTGAAGATCAAGCGGGACGGTATCTGCTGATGAAATGGTCATATTTTATTGTTACTTTTTGGAATAGTTATTATGTTGCACGCTATTCTATGTGCGTTAAATGAGCATAATATCGCATAGATTGAGCAATAATATAAAGTTGATTGGTTTTATGATCAATCTTAAATAAATTATGTATTGCATTTTAGCCAGTTTAAGGCATTTAGCACTGGTCATGAAACATGTCCTGCGCCAGCTGAATAAATGCTTTCGCTGCAGGGCTGACCGATTTTTCATCCTTTACCGCAAGCCCGATTTGCCGCTGCGTATTTGGAATTAATGGGCGCTTTACCACATTCGGATGCAGCTGCAATAATTCAGGCGTCATTGACATATCGGCGACGATGGCTATGCCTTCCTGCAGATTGACCATATTCAGGATGGTCAGCAGCTGTGACATCTGGTACTGAATTTTAGGCTGGACATGATATTGGCGCAGTAATTGCTCCACATGGGTTTGGCTGCCGGCCTTGGTCATAATGAATGGGTAGCGCTGTAAGTCTTGAATATTTAAAGCGCTTTGCTGCGCAGCCGGATATGACTTTGGAATCAGGGCGATAAAAATATCCTGCAGCAGCGGATAGGTATCTAAATTGGGGCGGGGCAAAACCGCAAAACCGACATCGACGCGCCGTTCATGGATCCACTGCGATACTTCAAGATCGGTGCCTTCCTCAACAAAAATTTCTAGGTTGGGATAGCGCAAGCGGTATGCCTTCAATAGCTCCGGCAGTAAATGAATAGAGGCCGAGGCTCCAAAAGAGCCGATCCGCAGTGTTCCTTGCTGAATGCCGTGAGAAGCATTGATCTCTTGCTGCATAATTTGCGCCGTATTCAGCATTTCTTTGGCATGCAGCAAGAGCTGGCTGCCAATATGCGTTAATTCAATGCGGTGCTGTTCACGGATCAGCAGATTGACCTTCCAGTCTTTTTCCAGCGATTTTAAGGCGTGCGAAACAGCGGATTGAGTAATTCCCAGCTGCTTCGCCGCTAAAGTAAAGCTTTGATGTTCAGCAACTAAAACGAAAATTTCTAATTGGGTTAAGGTCATTTTTAAATATGAGTATTTACTCATTTTGTTATGAATTTGAATGAGTATTATATTGTGAGGTGAATTAAAGTAAAAGTACCCCTAGTAGGGTGCATGGGGAGAAAAATGAACATCATCATGGCGTTATTTCCGCTGATTGTATTGATTGCCATGGGGTATGTTTTAAAAAGGACTCAGTTTTTAAAGAATGAGTTTTGGGAAAACTCAGAGAAACTGAACTATTACATCCTGTTTCCAATTCTCTTGTTTACCAATTTAGCGGATGTTCAGCTGGAACTGCCGGCTATTCTTCAAATGCTGATTGCATTTTTCATCATTGTATTTAGCGTCAGCGCGCTATTGTGGCTGTGCAAAAAAATATATCAGATCCCGCCTGGCCGGTTCGGCGTCTATCTGCAAAGCCATATCCGTTTTAATACCTATATTGGTTTGGCCTTGATGGGAACGCTCTTTGGCGCTAAAGGCATGCAGATGTTCGCAATGCTGATCGCTGTTGCGATACCTGCGGTGAATATACTGTCTGTCATGGGGTTTTCTCAAGGACAGCGCGGCCAGTGGCTCAATACGTTATGGGCGGTTTTTAAGAATCCGCTGATTCTAGGCTGCGCGGCAGGGATTTTATTTAATTTGTCAGGCCTAGGCCTATTGAGCGGCATGCAGTCGCTGCTGAAAATTTTGGCGGCGATGAGCTTGCCATTGGGATTGCTGTCGGTCGGCGTGGCGCTGCAGTTTGGGCAGCTGCGCTATGATTTATTCAGCTTGTCATGGAATACGGCAGGGCGCTTAATTGCGATGCCGTGTTTGGCATATGCCGTCTGCATGTGGGCAGGGCTGGACACGATGCAAAGCGCAATCGTTGTCACTTTTTTTTCTTTGCCTACAGCATCTGCTGCTTATATTCTAACCCGTTATTTTCAAGGGGACAGTCAATTGATGGCTGGGGTAATCAGCTTGCAAACGCTATGTTTTATTGCCAGTTTTCCGCTATTGATGTGGCTGCTGTATTAAGCCGCTACCAGCATCATTGCTTCATTATTGGCATATCCCGAAGAATATCCAGTCAATAAAAAAAGCCTGCAAATGCAGGCCCTTTTTTATTGACTGTAAAATGCTTAAGCAAATTTTGCCAACACGGCTAAGAAGCCTTCGCTTTGACGCGGGTATTGCGCGATCACGTCATGAATGCGCTGGCCTTCAGGATTGACCGCATTCACATTACGGCCATCCGCTGTGAATTTAGTCAGCAGGCGCTCATAGTCATTTGGGCGCATGTGTTTAAAAGCATGGTAAAGCACATGAAAATCGCCGTTTACGCCTTCAGGAGGCAGCTGATTCAAGTAGGCAAATACGCGTTCATCAGACCATTCTTCATTGAAGGTCGCTGGTTGAGATAATGCCATCGCAATCTCCTTGGTTTTCTTTTGAAAATAAAAAAAGGCAAAATAACTGTCGGCAGGAGAAAGCAGTTTTCACTGAATTCGCCAACTGGAAGCTATACTCCCAGTCTTGCGACCGGGTAAAGCATTGCTTTACATCTCCAGTCTCATGCCGTGTATTTTGCCTTGATTCAATTTGCTTGACTAATCAGAAATCAGATTAACGCTCTTCAGGCAAATTGATATTCATTTCGAGCATTTCAATATTGGCTTCCGAGCGGACAGACATTTGAATGTGCTGCTCATCCACGCCGCTGACATAGCGGTTCACGACCTGCATGATTTCTTTTTTCATTTGGTCAATTTTGTCTTGGCTCAAGCGTTTGCCTAGGCCTTGTTCAGAAGCAACAATAACTTTTAAACGGTCTTTTGCAGTTTGAGCGCTAGACGGCTTGTCCTCGCTGCTGAAAAGTTTACTCCAGAATCCTGCCATTTTATGCTCCAAATAATCGTGCTAACCAGCCTTTAGGTTTTACCGTAATATGACGGTAAGGGCGTTCTTCGCCAAGGAAACGTGCGACTAAATCGTCATATGCTTGGCCCGCGGCTTCTTCTGTAAACAGAATAACGGGTTTACCTTCATTTGACGCTTGAAGCACGCTCTTGCACTCAGGAATGACGCCTAAGGTTGGTACACGCAAAATATCTTTAGAGATGTCATCAATGGTCAGCATTTCCTGCTTATCAGCACGTTCAGGGTTGAAGCGTGTAATGCATAGATGCTTGCGGATACGGCCTTCGTTCTGTTCCACTTTCTTGGTTTTGCTGTCCAGCATGCCAATAATGCGGTCTGAGTCACGAACGGACGAAATCTCTGGGTTGGTCACAATGATGGCTTCATCTGCATGATACATCGCCAGAATAGCGCCGCGTTCAATACCGGCAGGCGAGTCGCAGATAATATAGTCAAACTCTTGAGAAAGCTCATCCATAACGCGCGCCACGCCTTCATCGGTCAAGGCATCTTTATCGCGGGTTTGAGAAGCAGGTAAAATATACAAGTTTTCAATGTCTTTATCGCGAATGAGCGCCTGCTGCAATCGAGCTTCATTATTCAGTACATTGACAAAGTCGTAAACAACGCGGCGTTCACAACCCATGATAAGGTCAAGGTTACGCAAGCCTACGTCAAAATCAATCACAACAGTTTTGTGACCGCGCAGGGCTAAACCTGTTGCAAAAGATGCACTCGTAGTTGTTTTGCCTACGCCGCCTTTGCCTGATGTTACGACAACAATTTTCGCCACCGAATCCACTCCTGTTATGGTAAATCCCCCTCTTAGATTTGGGGGCTTTTGGTGTTTATTTATACATTAAAATTGCAGAGCTTCAAATACCAGCTCTTGCTGGTCATTTAAATAAATATGTACAGGCTGTTTTGCTACATGCTGCGGAATATCGTCCGCAACGCAGTAAGTTCCCGCAATAGATACCAATTCTGCTTCCAGCGAGTGGCAGAATATGCGTGCAGCGGTATTGCCTCCTGCTCCGGCAATGACTCTACCACGGGCGCTGCCATAAATATGTATATTTCCTGAAGCAATGACTTCAGAGCCGCTGTTAATGCCGGCGGTGCTGATGATGTCACCATGATTCTGCACAAGGCATTGGCCCGTACGCAAAACTTCATCGTGATAGGAGGTAATGTGCTGTGCTGCCGGCGCTTCTGCCGCAGGGGCAGCTGATGATTTTTGTTCAGCGGCTACCGGCGGCGCTTCAGCCACTTGTTCTTTGGTGGCTTTGACCTGCTGCAATTGGCGGTCAGCTGGAATAATAGGGAACTGAATGGCGCGCGCCTGAGCTGCAAGCAGGCCTTCGGTGACAGCCATCGGCTGCAGGTCCAGACTGATCAAAAGCTGTATCAGTTCAATCAGTTCCTGATCTACACTGCTTTCAATCACAGCTAAAGTGCCCGCTGGAAAAGCTTTTTGAAGCATAGGGGTGAGTTGCTGGCGGATCGCATCATGATCATTTGTATCGAGGCTAATGCGTATCGCATTGACCATTCTGCCTTTTATCCGTATATCAGCCATAATTATTCCTTACTACTTCTGAGCTGTTTGTTTTATGCCGAAGCGATGTGATAAATAAAGCAAATGCTAGAACAAATTGACGCATTTCACTAGCGCGAAAATCAAATATTTTGCATTGCTGCCTATTCTTTGTCTTGATCCTGCTCCTGCAGGATTTGCTGCCATTGTTTTACTTTGACTTGTTTGCGGACGGCATCCAGACTTTCAAATACTGCGGAACGCACAAGTTCATCCAATTTTTCATTTTTTTCAATTTCGATTTGGCTGATTCGGTTTGAGATATCCGAGTATAAGTTTGGCCGATGCGCAGCAGAGGCGTCAGGATAAGCCAGCGGATCGATCAGGCCTTGGGTGATATTTTCCCCTAGGCGCTGGCCGATACTTTGAATCTGCTGTTCAATGCGTCCGCCGACAATCGGGATTAACCGCAGCAGCTGGGTCAGTTCAGGGGTATCTTCAATGGCTCGGTTGACAATCTGTCCGACATTTCTGGCAATGCGCTCACGGTCTGCTTTGAGCTCTCTGCTAAGGTTTTCCTGCAGTATGTCGGCAAGCACTTGAGAAAATAGTTCACGATGATGCTGAATGACATTGCTGATTAAATCTTTGTGCGTGGTGCTGGTGTTCAGCTCATGCTTGAGTCCATCCAAAACCGTAATGACGACGCGGTCGGACAGTTCTTCCATAACTACGCGGTAATAAAATAGGCCTTTGTTTTGCCAGGATTTAGGAAAAATTTGATAGCCCATTTCATATAGGCGGTAAGCGATAATGCCAGCGCGGAACAGCCTTAAAAAACGCAAATGCGGAATAATCGCCAGTATTTCATACAGGTGAATAAAGGGAAAAAAGAACCAGCGTTGATGATGTTTCTGAATAATCGCAATGCCCCAGCGGATGAGCAGTTCGGCAATCAGAAAAATAATGAACCAGGCTTCTGTAGTAATGACCCAAGGGTGCAGATGCTCACGGTAAAATTCCAGAACGCTGCTCATATGGATGCTGTTGAAGAACCAGCCGCCGATATTACTCATGAGGAAAAAGTTCATGCCCAAGCAGAAGAGGTTAAAGATGATGATAAACACCATAAAAATATCATAGGCCAGGAACAGCTTGAAAGATAAGCTGCCCGGGTCCAGATGATGATATTTAGATTTTTTAACACGTTCAGTTTGCGGCATGTCCGTTCACTTCGTCCTTATTTTTGGGGTTTATTGCTCAAGCGCTGCGTATTGAGCTTTCATTTGTCCAATCAGCTGATCTTTTTCAGCCCATAGGCCATCCACCCAGATTTGAAATTTTTCACGGAATTCAGCATCTTCGTCATAGTTGCCTTCAAGCACCCATGCCGGAACCTCAATTTTACGCAAATTAACGGCAATGCGAGGCACTTCGCCCAGCCAAAACTCACCATATCCTGGCGCGCCGTCTGGATAGACAATGGTCATATCCACCAAGGCATCAATTTTATCGCCTAAAATATTCAGCGCCAGCGCTAAACCGCCGGCTTTGGGTTTCAGCAAATGCTGATAGGGCGATTGCTGCTGCGCCTGCTTTTCCGGCGTGAAGCGTGTGCCTTCCAAATAGTTCAGTAAGGTGAACGGCTGGCTGAGCAGCTGCTCACAGGACTTGCGCGCTTCCTCCATGTCACGGTATTTCAGTTCCGGATTTTTCGCAATTTGCTCTTTTGAGTGGCGCTTCATCATCGGAAAGCCGAGAATTTTAAAGGCTTGGCCGACAAATGGGATGAAAATAAGTTCCCATTTTGTAAAGAAGCGGGTCAGCGGCATGCGGGTCAGGCCAAAATACTGGTTCACTGTAGTGTCCACCCAGCTTTGATGATTGCAGGTCATCAAATAGCGGCCCTGCATATTTAAATCCAGCTGCTCATCGACCGTAATGTCCCACTGCGTATTAGGCAAAACCTTGTCAATCAGCCAGTTATTAACACTGAGCCAGCTGTTGGTAATTTTAATATTGGTTTCATCGACTTTACTGGATTTCTTAAACAGCTTGGTTAATCCCAGCGCCAAAACGGGCGGGCCATGAAAAAAAGTGCTGCCGGTAATAACTGAACCGACTGTAAGCCCACGTGTGATTTTTTTTAAGGCTGGTTGCTTATTGCTTTGAGATGGCATAAAAGTTTCCTAGGATCAAATCATTTATAATTTGCCGAATCTCACAAATATAGCTGCAGATTTGAAAATAGAAAAGTCTTGTATTCTAACTATGAAGAAATTGTGACGAAGTAAGCAGAATTTTCGCAATCAATCATTACAAAATGTAAATAAAGGGATTATTATTAACAAAAAATCAATGGTTCAGCCCTTTGGTTTCATTCATCATTTCAACCATACAACAAACACAACGAAGGAGGCATGCAATGCGTGCACTAGTAATTTCGTCAGCGGTAGTAGGGGCTTTAGTTCTATCTGGCTGTCAATCTACAGGCAACAACTTGGGCGGCGTAGAATACGACAAAACAGCGATTGGCGCACTTGTAGGCGCGGCTGCAGGCTACGGCTTGTCTAAGGGCAATGCAAACAGCAGCGCGCAAAACAACCGTGCTGCTGCTATCGGTGCAGTGCTGGGCGGCGCAACTGGCGTATACTTGGACAATAAAGAGAAAAAACTTCGTCAGCAAATGGCGGGTACTGGTGTAGAAGTTAACCGTAATCCAGATGGTTCTGTTGGTTTGGTTATGCCGGGCAACATCACATTTGATACTAACAAATCAAACATCAAGCCAAACTTCTATTCAACTTTGAATAAAGTGGCTCAAACGTTAACTGAAGACAACAAGAGCGGTATTCTTGTAACTGGCTATACTGACAGCACTGGTAATGATTCAATCAACATTCCATTGTCTCAAGCGCGCGCGCAGTCTGTTGCAAGCTACTTAGCGTCTCAAGGCGTTTCGACTTCACGCATTAATGCGCAAGGTCAAGGCGCTGCAAACCCAATCGCTTCAAATGCGACTGCTGAAGGCCGTGAACAAAACCGCCGTGTAGAAATCAGCATTTATGCAATTCAATAATTTATTTATTGATTAAAGGAAGCCACCTTCGGGTGGTTTTTTTTATGAACGGAAAAACATCTTTTAGATTAGGAAAGTCACGCAGAGATGACTATAATCGACTCCGAATCAGGAAAAGGAAACACTATGTCACTCGGCAGCCAGTTAAACGACAAGCAGCTTGAAGCCATGAAATACACTCAAGGGCCCTTGTTAGTGCTTGCTGGCGCAGGTTCGGGCAAGACATCGGTGATTACCCGAAAAATTGCCCATTTGGTCAAAAATTGCGGGATTCCGGCCCAGCGCATTACTGCAATGACCTTTACCAATAAAGCTGCGCGTGAAATGAAAGAGCGTGTGACCAAGCTTTTATCGCGTGAAGAAGCCAAAGGTCTTTCAGTTTCGACATTCCATACTTTTGGTTTGAATTTACTCCGCTTGGAACTCAAAAATACTCCGCTGAAAGCCAATTTTTCGATTTTAGATGCCGATGACTGCAAGCGCATTTTGATGGATCTGATGCAGCGCGATAACTTATCGGGCGCTGAAAGCAAAGAGCTGATCGCCAAAGCGATGAAGATGATTTCAGACTGGAAAAATGACTTGATTCCGCCGGAGCAGGCGCATACCACCTGTGAAACAGCGGATGACGTGCAAATGGCGCATCTTTATCAGCTGTATGAACGCAACTTGCGTGCCTACAACGCTGTCGACTTTGATGACCTGATTGTCATGCCGACACTTTTGCTGCAGCAGAACGCTGAAGTGCGTGAACGCTGGCAGAACCGTACCCGTTATCTGCTGGTCGATGAATATCAGGATACCAATACTGCGCAGTATATGCTGGTGAAGCTGCTGGTGGGCGTGATGGGGCAGTTTACTGCGGTTGGTGACGATGATCAGTCCATCTATGCATGGCGCGGCGCTAAGCCTGAAAATATGGCGCTGCTGAATGAAGATTTCCGCAACTTAAAAGTTATTAAGCTGGAGCAGAATTACCGTTCGACCAGCCGTATTCTGAAAGCTGCCAATACAGTGATTGGCAACAACCCGCACATTTTTGACAAAAAACTTTGGTCAGATAAAGGCCATGGTGAAGTGATTCGGGTGATTACTTGCCGTAATGATGATGATGAAGCGGAACGCGTAGTTAAAGACCTGATCACGCATAAATTGATGAACGGCAAAAACTGGAAAGATTACGCGATTTTATACCGCGGCAATTTTCAGGCCCGCGCCCTGGAAACCCAGCTGCGTCAAATGCAGATTCCCTATAAATTGTCAGGCGGGCAGTCTTTCTTCGCGCGTTCAGAAATCAAAGACATGATGAGCTATTTGCGCTTAATCATTAATCCGGAAGATGACAGTGCCTTTTTGCGTATTATCAACACGCCAAAGCGTGCAATTGGGCCTGTAACTTTAGAGAAACTGGGGCTGTTCGCGCAGGAGCAGCGGCTGTCGCTTTTGGCTGCTGCGGGTGACCAGCGCCTGACTATGGTAATCCCGAAAAAGGCCACGACACAGCTGGCCGAGTTTGCCGAATTTATTGACCGTTTTACCCGAACTTTATTGGAAGATGATGAGCCTGTACCGATCATCCGTCAGATGATGCTGGAAGCCGGCTACATTGATTATGTGAAAGAAACGGCGGCGACGCCTGCGCAGGAAAAAACCAAGCTGGACAATATTGGAGTGCTGTACAGCAGTATTCAAAGCCTAATTAACCGTGCAGAAGATGTAGACGAAAAGAATATTGAAAGCGTCATCCGCAAAATGGTGCTGCTGGATATGCTGGAGCAGCAGCAGGAAGAAGAAGATACCGATAAAGTGAATCTGCTGACGCTTCACGCCTCTAAAGGTTTGGAATTTCCGTATGTTTACCTGATTGGCCTTGAAGAAGAGCTGCTGCCGCACAAAAACTCAATTGCTGCGGATACTGTCGAAGAAGAGCGCCGCCTGATGTATGTGGGGATTACCCGAGCGCGTCAAGGCCTGACCATTACTTTGGCGGAGCAGCGCAAAGCGGGCGGGCAGATGAAGCAGCAAACTCCGAGCCGTTTTTTAGATGAATTGCCTGAAGATGAACTGGAGTGGCTGGGCCGCAAGAAAAAACTGGCAGGAAATATCGATCCTAAACAGCAGGCGCAGCACTACTTGGATAATTTACGTGCGCTGATTAAGCGTTAATTTCAATCAATTAAATCAACAGGAATGAACCGATGAAAGTTCAGGTAAAAGTACTCGACGCACGTTTAGGTAAAGAATGGCCTATGCCAACGTATGCAACAGCAGGTTCTGCAGGCTTAGACTTGCGCGCTTGTGTTGAGCAAACCACCGTGATTGAGCCAGGCCAAACAGTTTTGGTTAAAACCGGTTTAGCAATTTATATTCAAGACACGAATTTTGCGGGCTTGGTTTTACCGCGTTCAGGTTTAGGCCATAAGCACGGTATTGTTTTGGGCAACTTAGTGGGCTTGATCGATTCCGATTATCAAGGCGAACTGATGGTTTCTGTATGGAACCGCGGGCAGGCGGCATTCAGTTTAGAACCAGGCGAGCGTTTGGCGCAGTATATTTTAGTGCCTGTGGTTCAGGCCGAATTTGATTTGGTGGATGAGTTTGAAGCCACAGAACGCGGTGCCGGCGGTTTTGGACATACGGGTAAAAATTGATTCAGCTCTGTTCCATTTGAAATTAAAACGAATTGCTCCTGCAGTTCGTTTTTTTTGAACCTGTTTTTATTTTAAATGAATCAGCTTCTAAAGTAATTAAAAATGGTCAGATGATTTTATGTTGTTAATAGTAATAAAACTTTGACGCCTGCTGGGATCTTATCTGTTTGTAAGCTTACGTTTTTTAATGATATTTGTATAAATAATGGTTAGCAATGTTATTTTTTGTGTAAAAAATCGGGTTACTGCCATAGAGTATTCTTTTAATGTAAATTGAATAATGGCGCTTTTGTTAAAAATAACGCTGTGGTTTATCTGGTTTATTTAAGTTTTGGTAAAGTTATTGTTTTGTATTTTATGAATTTAAATAAAATTATAAGTTAAATAATTTTGAAATGTGAAATGGGGCCATCGATGGATTTTATAATTGAAAAATTATACTGTAATATGTAGGCGTATTTTAATTGGTTCTTAAATGAACATGATTTCAAAATACACCTTAGCATGGTAAATATAATTTAATTAAAACAAGGCTTAAATTATTTTATCTATTCCGCGATTTAATTTAAAATTTAATTATAAATCGGTCTTAGCAACGTTGATGATTAGAAGAATGCATTATGGGGACATTGTATAATAACTTCCCGATACATATTTTCCGCGCGTATGATATCCGCGGAAAGGTATCCTTGCTGAATGCAGAAATGGTGCAGGCAATTGCGCACGGTTTGGCGCAGCAATATATTCGCGCTGGTCAATCTCAGCTTGTGATCGGTTATGACGCGCGGTTAACCAGTCCCGGCTATGCGCAAATTATTCAAACTGTGTGCCAGCAGCATCAGTTACATACCGTTTTAATCGGCTGCTGTTCAAGTCCAATGCTGTATTACATAGCGCGCCAGTATGGCGGCAACGGCATTATGGTCACAGCGAGCCACAATCCTAAATCCGACAATGGCATTAAATGGATTATTCAAGGCGAACCGCCGTGTCCAGAAATGATTCAGCAGGTCGGGCAGGATTCTAAAAAATATTTTGTACCTAAATCTGCTGTGCAAATGCCTGTTGCAGAACTCCAGATTTATCCTGAATTTTGCTTGCAGTATCAGCATTCACTGCTTTCGGACATTCATTTAAAGCACTCAGTAAACGTTGTGCTGGATGGCTTAAACGGTTCAGCTGGACGCTGCGCAGCCTTGGTTTTACAAAAATCAGGCTGTGACGTGACTGCCATCCGCTGTGAAGCGGATGGGAATTTCCCGGATCATGCCCCTGACCCTTCACAAGAGATTCACCTGAAAAAAATACGTCAGGCCGTACTGGAACAAAAAGCGGATATTGGCATAGCCTTAGACGGCGATGGTGACCGTTTAGTGCTGATTGATGAATTGGGTGCAACAGTTTCAGCAGACCGGTTGCTGTGCCTGTTTGCAGAGCTGTGCCTAGCAGAACACCCAGGACGTGAAATTATTTATGACGTCAAATGTTCCAGCATGGTTCGGAAAACGATTGCCGCTTTAGGCGGCCAGCCGGTTATGATCCGCACAGGAAGCTCTTTCCTGCGCAAGTATTTGGCAAAGTCGGCTGGACGCGCTGTCTTTGGCGGTGAGTACGCCGGTCATTATGTTTTCAATGACGGGCGCGGCTGCGGTTATGATGATGGCCTGTATGCAGCGCTGCGGGTCTTGGAATTCATTCAGCTCAAAGGCTTAAGCCTGTCTCAGGCGCTGGCGAAGTATCCTGAACGCAACGGCACAGAAGATATATACATCAGCACTTATCAAGCCATTCCGCAAACGGTTTTAAATGCGGTAGAGCAGCAATCTCAATATATTGATGCAGAAATCAGTAAAATTGATGGCATACGTCTTGATTTTGATGATGGATTTGGCATCATTCGAGCATCAAATACAGGGGAGTATTTCACAGTGCGCTTTGATGCAGACAATCCATCGCGTTTAAATGAAATAAGGAACCTGTTCAGTTCTATGTTATCAGAGCAATATCCGCATATTGCTCAGGACATATTAGATGCTCAATAAGGAGAGGCGAATGCCGCATCAGCATACAGGCATCGACAAAGCGCAAATTTTGACAGAAGCTTTGCCGTATATTCAAAGATTTTCGGGCAAAACGCTGGTTGTGAAGTATGGCGGCAATGCCATGACTGATCCTGAGCTGGAAAGTTCATTTGCAAGAGACATTGTTTTATTGAAAACAGTGGGCCTGAACCCAATTGTTGTGCATGGCGGCGGTCCGCAAGTGGACTCATTCTTAAAACAGCTGGGCCGTGAATCTGACCGCATTGACGGCATGCGCGTGACGGATCCTGCTACCATGGAAGTGGTTGAGATGGTTCTGGGCGGCAGCGTGAACAAATCGATTGTGAACCTGATCAATCAGCATGGCGGCCGCGCAATAGGCTTAACCGGTAAAGACGGCAATTTACTCCGCGCGCAAAAGCTGCTGATGCAGAAAACAGCAGAAGACGGTACTGTGACTGAGATTGATCTTGGGCTGGTCGGTGAAGTAGTGGGCGTGAAGACCGATGTATTGGAGATGTTCACGCAAAGTGATTTCATTCCAGTCATTGCGCCTTTGGGGGTTGATGAAGATGGCAATACCTACAACATCAATGCTGATTTGGTTGCCGGAAAGGTTGCCGAGGCGCTAGGCGCGGAAAAGTTGATTCTGTTGACCAATATCAGCGGTGTGCTGGATGAAAATAAAAACCTGCTGACTGGACTCAGTACGCAGGAAGTTGACCGCCTGATTGAAACCGGTGTCATTTATGGCGGCATGATTCCGAAAGTCGGCTGTGCATTGGATGCAGTTAAAGGCGGTGTGATCAGCGCGCACATTGTTGATGGCCGTGTACCGCATGCCACTTTGCTGGAAATCTTTACCGATCATGGTGTCGGCACACTCATTACCAACCGCGCCAATGTGAAAAAAGCTTAATTTAATGCTGATTTTTTGCAGAGTGAAAGTTCTGTAAAATTCAAATTAAATCGAAAGCTCGTATTCAAATACTGATGCCAGCCAATACACCTATTGGCTGGCATTTTTATGGTTAGCAGGTTGGCTGCACGTTATAAAAATGTCATCGGGATTGCCTAATGTAGAAAAAAATACTTGGGCTGTTGGTGATGTTGGATAAATTAAAAAATCACTACCGCCAAAATTTCACTTTTCTCTTTCAAAAGAAATCTGCAAAAAATAACTCTTATAAATTTGAAAGGATAAACGACTCACACAGCCTGAAATAAGCGCAACGCTTTAGGGCCGAATAATTTTCTCAGTAATTCGGCATTCAGTTTGAATTAGGCTTAAATCAAGATATATTTGCTGCCGAAATAATGCCGAAAGTTTGATGGGAAATATGCGCAAAGCATTTTATTGGCTGTGTCAGCATCAGCATGGAGGGCAATGAAGCGCGGGTCTATTATAACTCATCAATCTATCAGAAGCTGCTGCAGTCATTCCGCTGCCATATCGAGCCTCAGCTGGCTTTTGAGCCGCCGTATCCGCAATACAGCTTTTATTAGGATGAACCTATTTCTAAGCTGTTTGATGTCTATTTAAAAATGAATACTCGGCTGTCAACGCAGGTTTATTATGATGAAGCATTTAATGGCTTAGATTATTTTGTGTATTTGGATGCCTCCCAGCTGGTCAAAGATTTTATTTTGCAAAAGAAAACTATGGCTAAATCTTGAAAATTCATAAGAAACGCTGATTTTCCAGTTTGAAATGGGATAAGGACTCATGCAGAATAGCAGTGTGGTGGATTAAACAGATGATGAAAACTTATGTGCCAGCTGTTAGGAATGAATTGTGCGACACCGACGGATATTACCTTTTCATTCCGCGGTTTTTCACAGCGCGCGGGAATTACCTCTGACCACTGTGATGGTTTCGGCATTGCTTTTTTTGAAGATAAGGCCTGCCGCCTGTTTGCCGATAATCAGTCTGCTGTAGAGTCGCCGATTGCAGAGCTGATCCGCAATTATCCCATTAAATCACGCAATGTGATTGCGCATATCCGTAAAGCGACGCAGGGCAAAATCAACCTTGAAAATTCTCATCCATTCAGCCGCGAGCTGTGGGGAAGGCAGTGGATTTTTGCCCATAATGGCGACTTGCATGACTTTCATCCTCAACTGGCCGGCCGGTTTACCCCAGTCGGCAATACTGACAGTGAGCGTGCATTCTGCTATCTGCTGGAACAGCTGGTAACGCGTTTCGGCTATACTGAACCTTCGCTGGATCAGGTTTTTGATGCGCTGCTGGAAATCTCTCCGCACATTGCAGAACACGGCACCTTTAATTTCTGTTTATCGAATGGTCAGGCGCTTTTTGCCTATGCGATTACCAAACTGCATTGGCTGGTGCGTGAGTATCCATTCAAGCCGGCTCAGCTGATTGATTTAGATGTGGAAGTTGATTTCAGTGAAGTAACAACACCTGAAGACTGTGTGGCAGTGATTACTACAGAGCCTCTAACACAAAATGAAGTGTGGACAGCCTTTGCCCCAGGTGAAATGATTCTGTTTCAGCATGGACGGCCTATCCGCCATGGCCAGACTTATATTGCCCGTTTAGAGCGGGAGCGTCTGGATCCATCTTTAAAGCGGATCAGTATAGCCGATCAGCATTGATATATTTTCTGTATCGTTTAATTCAGTAAATTAAAGTGCTGGAAGTGTTTTTACGTCGATTATCCCGCATTGCGGGGTTAATCTTGCGTGCTGGGTATATTCATGCCATGGCTGAGCCATGATGCTGTTTAAATGGTTTTTTATGATGAATATGCACAATGAATAATTAATAAATTGTTGAATTGATTAAAAAATATCTTAGCTTTATGGTTGGGTATTTTTGTAAACAGATTGTAAAACAATAACCTACAAGAAATATAAAAAAAATACGGAAACCCGAGTAAATCACTTCATTTTTATTTTATCAATTTACCTATATTATTAATTTTAATGTGATTTATCTTTTAAAATCTGACGCAAGGTGATCGTAATGAAAATGAAATGGGTTCCAGAATATAATACTGGCATCGATGTGATTGACGATCAGCACAAACGGATTTTGGATTATATCAATGAAATTGATGGCATTGATGCCAATATTGATCGTGAACGTGTAAAGCAGATTCTTGAAAATATTATTGATTACACGCAGTCGCATTTTACTTTTGAAGAATCTCTTCAAGAAGAAGCGGGCTATAAGTACCGTGTACCGCATAAGCGTGTTCATGATTTATTTATTAAAAAAATTGAATCCTACCGTGACCGTTTTGAGCTGGGCCATGCAATTGAATCTGAACTGCATGAAGTGCTATCAAAATGGCTGATTAACCATATTCAGCATGATGATGCGGATTATGTCGGCGCGGTAAAAGAGAACATGATGGGAATCATCAAAGAAAAAGAGAAGAAAAAGGGTAAAAACTGGTTTTCGCGTTTTTTCTCATAAAATAAAAATCACTGAATAATTAGAATTAAAATTTGGATACAACTTGGCGCAGCAAATCACTGTTATGGTGGTTTGCTTTTTGTTTTTGATTTTCAGCCTTGAGCAGGGCAAAATAGCGCTAGATTTAATAAAGGAACGCATCATGCAGGATAATGCTATGTCAAAATGGTTGCCGCCATTGCTGGCATTTTGTTTGTCATTTATTGTGATCGCCACTTTGGCGCCCATGACAGGCATTCAATTTGAACGTCAGCTAGATTTTTGGCTGCTCTGGATCGCGGCAATGCTGATTCTAGCACTGCCGCTGTGCTATTTAGAGATTGCTTTGGCGAAACGTTCAAAGACAACGGCATTGCAGGCTTTATCTAATTTGACCCGTGATGCAGATGCATCTCAAAAGTGGCGTTTAGCTGGCTGGCTGGGTGCGGTATTTATTCCGTTCCTTACAGGCGGCATGCTGTCCAATTCAGCATACATTTTGAAGCTTTCAGCAATCTCCAGTGCCGCGCCTAATATTTTGTTTGCGGTCGTGGCCATTGCTGCTGTTGCTGTATCTTTTATTCCGCGTCAATTTACCGTTTTGCTGACCGCAGCCGGCGTGCTGGCATCTTTAATAGCCGCCAATGTATTCGGCACGTCATTGCCTGAGTGGCAAGCAACTCCTGTTGAATTCAGTGAGTGGGGCAGCGCTACGGTTCTGGCTTTGGTTGCCAGCGGTTTAGGCTTAGGCCTGTATTGGCAGAGCAGCTTGCCAGCCGCGCAAGGCCAAAACTCCGCGACTCAATCAGCCTTGCCGATTTGGTTTGCGCAGCTGCTGGCGGTTGTGGCATTTGGCTTTTTTGCAGTTACTTCAGCTATTCCTGCTTATGTGCTCGCTTTCGCTACAGTGATGGCAGCAGGTTTAATTCTGAATATGGCGCGTGAACAGTTTCAGCAGCGCCAATTGGCTTTGCCTATACAGTGGATCATTCTGCTGGCAGCGGTATTTATTTGGGCCGTGCCAAACATGAATATGATTCTAAATATAGGATTAATGCTGTGGGGCTTAGTCATTTGCCTGATTTACGCCATATTTGCCGGCTGGATCATGAAAATCAGCCATTTGCGCAAGTCGATGAATTTCAGCAATGAAGTGTTTTACAATATTTGGCGTATTGCTGTGCGCATTGTATTGCCGGTTGCCATTGTCGCGGCAATTATTGCAGTCATTGGTAAATTATTCTAATGGTTATGCAGGCTCAGGTTTGGGTGACATTTGCGGATGCAGAACAGCAATTTCATATTGCTGTAGAATTCAAAGAGGGCATGACGGCTTTAGACGCCATTGAGCAAAGCGGGATAGCCCAGCAGACGGTTCTTCCTGAACCGCTTCAATTGGGCATCTTCGGTCAACGCATACAGGACCCGCGGCAATTGTTGGCCGCGGGAGACCGGGTAGAAATCTACCGCGCCCTAACGATCAACCCGAAAGATATCCGGCGTAAACGCGCCATCAGCCATCCAGTCGGGCGCTTTAGTAAAGGAAATCGCTTTAAACAATTGAAGCAATAAGAAAAACCCCTCAATGAGGGGTTTCTTTTTATCTTAAACTGACTATAGTGGGGGCGCAGTTAAAATCGCTTCTTTAGAACCTGGCAGGCCGGGCTGAGTTGCTGGAATTGTTTCCAATCCTTCAACTTTTTCTACAATGCCTTGCTGGTTAAAGAATACTTTTAAATGCTGACCTTGTGCTGCAGGAATCTTGGCTTTTTTCGCATAAGTTCCTGGGGTATAGTTGTAGATGTAGTCCCAGCGCAGCGGATTCATTGGATCTGTAATTGTTGGGCTGCCAAGCAAAAAACGCACCTGCTGAAAGTTCATGCCAGGCTGGATTTGAGCTGCTTTTGCTTGTGTAAGAGGCGTTCCTTGAGGAATATCAACTTTATAAACGCCCAAGGTTGAACAGCCTACGAGCAATGAAGTGACGAATAACGTCAGCATGAGTTTTTGCATTTTGCTACACTATCCCAAATTAATTATGATGCATTTGATCCAAGGATAGATCATACTGCATCTAAAGTTTGTTGCATATTCCAACTTTAATTTTGTTGAGAGACCTTTTTTCATGCCTATATCAAACCAAGATTTACGCAAAGCTGGACTTAAAGTTACGCTTCCACGAATTAAAATATTGGAATTATTAGAAAATTCAAGACAACATCATTTAAGTGCGGAAGACATTTATAAGACTTTACTTGAACAGGGTGAAGATGTTGGTTTAGCAACTGTTTACCGTGTGTTAACACAGTTTGAAGCTGCCGGCATTATTCAGCGCCATCATTTTGAAAACAACCATTCTGTTTTTGAGATTATGCAGGAAGATCATCACGATCATATCGTGTGTCAAAACTGCAATAAAGTCGTTGAATTTACCAATGATGTGATTGAGCATGAGCAGCATGAAGTGGCCAAAAAATTTGGTTTTGAGCTGACTGGCCATTCATTGAATTTATATGGCTACTGCGATTCGCAGGAATGTCAGGATGCTTACCGCAAAAAATAATCTGAATCAGTTTATTGACGCAGAAATAAAAAAACAGGCTTGATATCAAGCCTGTTTTTTTTTGAGCCATTAAATTTGCAGAATGTTATGACTGACCGTCAAAAGTGATGTTGGTGCTGGCATGCAGCAAGCGGTCACCGCCTTCTTCAGACAATTTAATTTGCAGACGCAGGTCGTTTGGTGAATCGGCATGTTTCAGCGCATCTTTATAGGTAATTTGCTTCGCTTTATATAAGTCAAACAGTGCTTGGTCAAAAGTTTGCATGCCTAGCTCGCGCGAGCGTTTCATCAAGTCTTTAATTTCGTGGACTTCACCTTTGCGGATTAAATCTGAAATTAGAGGGGAGTTGATGAGGATTTCAATGGCTGCGCGGCGAGAGCTGCCGTCTGGCGTTGGAATCAGCTGCTGCGCCACCATGGCTTTCAGGTTCAAGGATAAATCCATGAACAGCTGGCCATGACGGTCGGCTTCAAAAAAGTGAATAATCCGGTCAATGGCCTGGTTGGCATTGTTGGCATGCAGGGTGGCAAAAACCAAGTGGCCTGTTTCGGCAAAGGCAATCGCGTAATCCATAGTTTCACGCGAACGGATCTCACCGATCAAAATTACATCTGGCGCCTGACGCAGAGTGTTTTTCAGCGCAATTTCAAAAGAGTCAGTATCAATACCTACTTCACGCTGGGTAATAATGCAGCCTTTGTGCTCATGAATAAATTCAATCGGGTCTTCAATGGTAATAATATGGCCATGTGAATTTTCATTGCGGAAGCCAATAATAGAAGCCAATGAGGTCGATTTACCTGTACCGGTTGCGCCAACAAAAATAATGATGCCGCGTTTGGTCATTGCCAGTTCTTTTAAAATGGGCGGCAGCTTCAAATCATCCATGGTTGGAATGACCGTTTCAATGCGGCGCAGCACCATGCCAGGCTGATCACGCTGCTGGAATGCGCTGACACGGAAACGTGAAGATTTATCTTTGCTGGTGATGGCGAAGTTGCATTCGCGAGTTTCGGCAAACTCTTTCCGCTGCTTTTCAGACATGATGGAGTTCAGAAGCTGGCCCACAGTTGAGCCGGGCAGCTTGGTTGAGCCAATCGGCATAATGGTGCCGTTAATTTTAATTGAAGGCTCTACATCAGCAGTGATGAATAAGTCAGACGCTTTTTTCTCGACCATGTAGTCGAGCAAGCCGTTAAAGTCCATAAATAGTCCCCAATGACAGTGTTATTGTTTTTATAGGAAAGATTCAGGCTGCTTGGCTGCGGTACGGGCAGTTTGCGGACTGATAATGCCTTTAGATACTAAGCCTTTTAAGCTTTGATCCAGTGTCGTCATGCCGTAATTTGCGCCCGTTTGGATTGCGGAATACATTTGCGCAACCTTATTTTCGCGGATCAAGTTACGGATGGCTGGAATGCCGATCATGATTTCATGCGCAGCCACACGGCCGCCGCCATTTTTCTTCAGCAGCGTTTGTGAAATAACCGCCTGCAGCGATTCTGACAGCATGGCGCGAACCATGTCTTTTTCTTCAGCAGGGAAAACGTCAATGACACGGTCAATGGTTTTAGCGGCGGAGGTGGTATGCAGCGTGCCGAAGACTAAGTGGCCTGTTTCGGCAGCGGTGAGCGCCAAACGGATGGTTTCAAGGTCACGCATCTCACCGACGAGGATAATGTCCGGGTCTTCACGCAGTGCAGAACGCAGCGCTTCGTTAAAGCCGTGGGTATCGCGGTGTACTTCACGCTGGTTAATCAGGCATTTTTTTGACTGATGCACAAATTCGATAGGATCTTCGACCGTTAAGATATGGTCATAGCGGTTGTCATTGATATAGTCCATCATGGCTGCAAGCGTCGTCGATTTACCTGAACCGGTCGGTCCTGTGACCAAAACGATGCCGCGCGGATATTCACAGATCTCTTTAAAAATCTGACCTAGGCCCAAATCTTCCATTGAAAGCACTTTAGATGGAATGGTACGGAATACTGCACCCGCACCGCGGTTTTGGTTGAACGCGTTGACACGGAACCGGGCTACGCCAGGCACTTCGAATGAAAAGTCAGTTTCCAATTTTTCTTCAAAGTCGCGGCGCTGCTTATCGTTCATAATGTCATACACTAATTTGTGCACTTCTTTATGTTCTAAGGCCGGTAAGTTGATGCGGCGGACTTCACCATCCACACGGATGAGCGGCGGCATGCCCGCAGATAAGTGCAAATCCGATGCGCCATTTTTGGCAGAAAACGCCAGTAATTCTGTAATATCCATAATATCCCCGAGAACGTCTAAATCTTAATTATTTTGATAGAATAATAAGGCTTTCCCTCAGCTTAACCAACTGTTAGTTAAAGGGCAAAGGAAAAAAAGATGAATGAAATGAGAACCCCGTCAATGAATACACTTCAAGAAGCAAGAGATCAGGTGCTGCATCAGATTCAGCAGGCATGCGAGCAGGCTGGACGCGATGTGCAGGCCGTACAGCTGCTGGCGGTGTCAAAGACGCATCCGAGTGAAATGCTGCGGGAAATGCATGGTGCTGGCCAGCGCGCATTTGGTGAAAATTATTTGCAGGAAGCTTTGGATAAAATTGAAGCCCTGAAAGATTTATCGATTGAATGGCATTTTATTGGCCATGTGCAGCGCAATAAGACCAAGCATTTGGCCGAAAAATTCGATTGGGTGCATGGCGTTGACCGCCTGATTATTGCCGAGCGCTTATCCAGCCAGCGTGAATCTGCTCTGGCCCCGCTGAATATTTGCCTGCAGGTGAATATTGACGGTCAAGAGACGAAAGATGGCTGTGAGCCGAATGAAGTTTCTGATTTGGTTGCGCAGATTTCAAAACTGCCGAATTTGCGTTTACGCGGTTTAATGGTGATTCCAGCGCCTGAAAATACCGGCGCATTTGCAGATGCGAAGACTTTATTTGAGCAAGTGAAAGGGCAGCATGCGCATCCTGATGATTGGGATACCTTGAGCATGGGGATGTCCAGCGATATGGCTGATGCAATTGCTGCCGGCTCAACCATGGTACGTGTGGGGACAGCATTGTTTGGCGCCCGTGATTATTCAAAACAGGCATGATGCTTTATGCTGAAAGTGTGTTCAGCTTTGCGCTGAAGCCAAATTGCCGCCGGTCACAGAAATAAATGCATCTGCAATGGCAATATCTCGCTGTGATAGGGCGTTTCCTCTGCAGTGCAGGTTAAAAATGCTTTCAGCATATCAGGACATATTTCTCAATAAATTGAACTTTCGGGTTCAGTTTAGGTGTTAAAAGTTGAACTTTCCACTAAAGTTGAGTACAAAACAAGCAGCGTATCAGGATAGTTTTGATATCGAAGTGACTCATTTTACTGAACAGACAGGAAAGTTCATGACTGCATATTATCAGCTGATTCGACGTGAAACAGATGCTCAAGGCACAGTGGAAGCGCATTACCGTTCAACATCTTTAGCGCAAGGCGCTTGGAACGAGCATGAGCAGCATATGGCGCCTGCCACCGGCATTATCTGTGCTGAATTGGATCAGTTTTCCCCGCGCAATGATATGCGCATTGGCCGCATCAGCCTGGATATTTTGGGTTTAATTCCAGCGGGCGAGTTTAAAATTGTCACAAAAGTCATCCGTCCAGGCAAAACCATTGAATTGATTGAATCTGAAATGAGTGCGCAGGGAAAAACCTGCATAACAGCGCGGACTTGGCGCATGCTGACGCAAAATAGTCAAAGCGTTCATGGGCTGGAAGACCGGCCTGTAGAAGGGCCTGAGCAGGCTCCAGTGTGGGAAGGAATTCGCCAATGGCCGGGCGGCTATATTCAGTCAATTGAAGCGCGAAGCCATGAACGGCGTGCCGGTCAAGGCATCATCTGGCTGAGTACGCCGCACGAAATGATTGACGGTGAAGCCAGTTCTGACTTTGTGCGCTTAATGGGGCTGGTGGATACTGCAAATGGTATTGTGCCAAGACAGGATTGGCCATTTAAATGGGGCTTTCCCAATTTAGATTTGCAGATTCATCTGCACCGTATCCCGCAAGGGCAGTGGCTGGGCTTGCAGACGGTGCAGCAGTATGGCGACGACGGCATTGGCTTAACCAGTTCGGTGCTGCATGATGTGAATGGACCCTTTGGACGAAGTGAACAAATTTTAACCTTGAGGCAGTTCGGTGAATCATGACGCTGAAATGCAGTCCAAGGTTTTCCGTTTCATAAGCATCAAAAAAAAGCAGGCAATGCATGATTGCCTGCTTTTTTTCTTTACAGGCTTTAGCATAAATCAACAATTTGCAGCTTCACTGAGTTGACCATCCTTTTATACTTGAGCGTATAAATATTCTAATAAAGGACAACACAATGAAAGCAATACAAGTTCTTATCTGGACACTGCTGTCCAGCATTTTTACGCTGATTTTAACAGCCTGCAGTTCTCCAGCGATACAGCAGCCTGCCAGTGCAGAAGCACAGCAAGTCCAAGCTGAAACGGAAATAGCCCGTGCAGATTCAGCTCAGGCCGCTGCCAGCCGCAGCTCTGCATCATCCAATAACAGCAATATTCTGAATGAGCAGCGTTTGGGGACGAAGTGGGGCGATGATATCAGTTCACCGATTACCCAAGTGGCTTTAAAGCGCTTAAGTTCATCCCCTGTTTCCGAAACACAAATCCGCTATGCCGGCAAACAGTTTTCAGGACGCAGCATCAACAGTATTTCTTTAGCCGCAGGTAAAGTCAGCTTTGCTGTACTGGATGGACGAGGCCGTACTTTGCCGCTGTACCGGGAGGATCAGCAGTATTTTTTATCGGCAAATGAAGGGCAGAGCTATGTGCTGAAATACAGCAACAGCAGCGCTCAAACATATGAGATTGTGGCCAGTGTTGATGGTTTAGATGTAATTAACGGACAGCGCGCATCACGCTATAACAGCGGCTATGTGCTTCGGCCTTACAGCAGTCTGGAAATTGAAGGTTTCCGCAAGAGCAATGATGCCGTGGCCTCCTTTACGTTCAGCAAGCCTAAAGATGCCTACGTAGCCCATTCTGCCAGCGGTTCTATTTACAATACCGGGGTTATTGGCACGGCTGTCTATGAACTGAATGCGCCGCGCGGTACGGCAGCGCCTGCTGGAAGGTATGCGCCTGCGCCGAATGCATTCCCTGCGGATTAAGCGCTTTCTTCGGCTCCTGTTTTTACTTAGCTGTTCCTTAATGAACAACTTCAATTGTGCTTGCGCCTGCACCTAAAGGGCATACCTGAATCTGGACCGGAATGCGTTCATGCATTTCCTGTATATGTGAGATCAGCACGACCTTCCGGCCTTGATTCTGCAGCTGGTCTAGGGCATTCATGACCATATGCAGGGATGATGCATCTAAGGTGCCGAAGCCTTCATCAATAAACAGAGATTCGATTTTCATTGAACCCGATGCCATGTTGGCAATAGCCAAGGACAGGGCAAGGGCAGTGAGGAAGGATTCACCGCCCGAAAGAGAAGCAACAGAACGGGTCTCGCCATCCATATCATGGTCAATTATGGCTAGGCTTAAAGAATTGTCCAAACGCTTTAATGTATAGCGCTGAGACAGCACCGCCAGCTGCTGATTGGCATGTTCCAGCAAAATATCCAGATTATACTGCTGTGCATAGTCTCGGAATTTTTTGCCATTCGCATCTCCCATCAGGCCTGAAATTTTTCCCCAACGGTGCTCTTCCTGCTGCACTTGCTGTATTTGCGCTGCAAACTGCATTTGCTTTGCCACATTTTGCTGATGCAGTTCCAGTTTCAGTTTCAGCTGATCGCGTGTCTCTAATTGCGTTTTCAGTGTTTCCGCATTGCTTGAAATCAATTGCTGCAGCTGAGCCAAATCCATCTCAGGCTGATGCGTCAGATGTTCAGCCAATTGTTCTTGCATGGTTTTAAGCGCTGCGCAGGCTTCATTCAGCAGCCGTTCTGCATTTTGCAGCTGCTGCCTCGTCTGCTGTTCTTGAGCCGGACTGATTTGCGCCAACTGTTCTAAATCCGGCCACTGAAATTCGGTATGCTGCGCCAGCCATTGCTGAATGTCATGCTTCACCAGATTTTCCTGCTGCTGATTTTGCTGCAGTTGTGCTTTTAACTGTTCTAATGCATTTTTTTCTTGTTCAAACTGCTGGCGAATACGTTCAAAACTTTGCTTAAACTGCTGATAATGCTGCTGGGACTGCTGCCGCTGGATGTCGTGCTGATGCAGCCATTCATTGGGTTTTACATCAGTTAAGCCTGTCATCAGCTGAATAAGCTGACAGGCGCTTTCAGTGTTTTGCTGCCCTTTGAGTTTGATGTCCTTTAAGCTTTGCGCCATATCTTCAATTTGCTTTTCAGTATTGTCCATTTTTAATTTAAGCGAACTGAATTGCTGATGGGTCAGATCAAGCTGTTTTGTCAGCTGTTCAAGCTGGTTCAACTGTTGAGAGCGGGTATTTAAGCGGCTATAAACTTGCTGTGCAGCGGTGATGCTTTGCTGCAGCCAGAGTTCTTTTTCAGCATCAGTCAAGCAATTCATAATATGCTGCACTTGGCTTTGCTGATGCTTCGCTGTTTGCAGCCAATGTTCAGCTTGCTGAATTTTTTGCATCAGCTCCTGCTGTGTTTTGATCTGCTGAATCAGACGGTTTGATTGATCTTCAAGCTGCTGAATTTCAAGGCTGTAGTTTTGATGAAACTGATTGAGCTGTGCTGCCGCCTCAGGCTGCGGCTGAGTTAAATCAAGCTGAATCTTGGCTGTTGCGCATAGCTTAGTTAAGTCTTTTTCAGCCGCGGCGGCTTTGTTCGATATATTTTGAATCGCCGCTTCAAGCTGTATTAATTCAGCATTCAGCGTGGTCAGCTGCTGCTGTGCAAGCTGCCACGCTTTTAACGCTTCCTGTTCTTTCTGCACGGCCTGCCGTTCTTGCTGCAGCTGCAATTCAAACAAGGCATTGGACACAGCAGTATCGTCTACTTTGTAGGGATGGGCGATGCTTCCACAAACCAAGCAAGGCTCGCCGTCTTTTAAATCCGCGCGCAAATGTTCAACATTTTTTGCATGCAACAGGCGCTGCTGCTGTAAAACTTCCTGCAGTGTTAAGCAGGCGGCTTTTGCTGACTGAAAGGCCTGTTCAGCGTTTAACGCATTTTTTTCAAGCTGCTGCAATTGCGCCGCAGCCGTTTTCAGCTGGTCTTGCGATTGCTGAACTTCGGTGCGCCATTCAAAACATTGAGTGAGCTTTTGCTGGATAAAGTCCAGTTGATTACGCTGATTGATTTTAAGTTCACGCTGCTGGCGTGTCTGTTCAACGGCGCTTTCAAGCTGTTCAACGCTTCCCCAATGATGGATGAATTGCTGTAATTGATTTTTTTTCTCGATCAGCTGATGTTCAGCCTGAACAGCATTCCCCAAGTGATTTTCGGTCGCTTGATACTGCTGAATAAATTGGCCAAGCTGCTGCAGATGGGCTTCGATCCCTTTATCCAGAACTGAAAACTGTTGCGTATGCGCCAGCTGCTGATTGAACTGCGCCAGCTGCTGGGTCAACTGCTGGGTGCGCTGTTCGAGCGCTTGCTGATGCTCGGCCAGCGGTTTTTGGGACTGTTCTAGATCTGCCAGTTTTGATTGATTTTTTTTAAATTCAGCGCCAATAAAATCCCGTTCCTGAATACATTTACGCACTTCATTTAAAGAGTCATGGTGTATATTTTCAAAGCTCTGCAGTTCAGTTAACGCTTTTTCTGCAAGGCTGAACTGATTTTTTTCAGCGTCAAATTGCATCTGCACTGCATTAAATTGCTGCTGATGCTGTGCAATCTGCGGTGTCAGCTGCTGTTCAGTTTTAAGTAATTGCTGCTGCTGGAACACGCTTGAACGAATTGCTGAAAATATTTCCAGCCGATTTAAGCGCTCTCGTTCCGGCATTAAATCCTGCTGGGCTTTGAGCTGGGCATCCGTCAGCTGCTGCTTCAGAATAATCTCATGATCCAGTTTATATTTGCGTTCAAACCATTGTTGCTGTTTTTCCAGCTGGGATTTTTCAGATTCCAACTGTTGATAGGCGGCCGCTGCCTGTTGAAAATGTGCAGACAGGGCGGCGGCATCTTCTTCGGACAGCAGTTCAATATGCCCCAGCACATTTTCAAGTTCTTTGCGCTGCAGAGCGACTTGCTTGGTTTTTTCAAAAGCCAATTGGCCAATTTTTGCGAAAATGGCTGAATTGGTCAGATATTCTAGCAATTCACCGCGCTCATTATCCCGTGCTTTTAAAAAGGCGGTGACTTCAGACTGCGCCAGCAGCACGGCCCGGGTAAATTTATCAAAATTCAACTGAGTGATTTGATGAATGCTGGATTCAACTGTTTTGGGTTTATCTGCGATCACTGCGCCATCCGTTAGGCAAGTTAAATACCGCTGTACGTTTTGCAGTTTACCGTCCGTTTTTTCACGTGAGCGCTTCAGTTCCCAGCGCGCCAAATAGCGTTTTTGATCTTGCGCAACAAAGCAGAGTTCTGCAAAACCGTGCGCCGTGCCGCGGCGCAGCACCGTCAGCGGTGAGTTGGTCAATAATTCTGAACCGTCGACATCAATCAATTTGCCATCACTGTCTTTGAGGCGTGGAATTTTATTGAACAGCGCAAGGCACATGGCATCTAAAATGGTGGATTTACCTGCGCCAGTTTTACCGACGATGGCAATTAATCCGGCGCTGGCTAAAGGCTCAGCTTCAAAATCAATAAAATGCTCACCCGAAATGGACGCCAGATTTTTAAGGCGGATAGATAGAATTTTCATGGCGCAGCCTTAAGTATTGGATTCTGATTCAAGCGATTTTTGCGCATCCTGCACGAGGCTCATAAAATCCTGCAGCACATCATCATCGGCTGTATAGCCTTGCTTTCGCCAAATCTGCTGGAAGAGTTTTTCAGGCGTCGGCGGTTCCAGATGAACAGCATCATCGGCACCGCCATTTTTTTCAGAAGCAAGATACTGCCGTGAAATCCGCACTAGACGGTAGCGCTCTTGCGGCAACGCCTCTTCAAACTGCTGCCGCAAATTTGGCGGCGGCGGGGTGAGGGTATGGTATTCAATATCAACATATTCGCGGCGGTCAATGCTGTCAATTTTACCGTTAGGCAAGGCTTTGAGCTGTGAAAGCACATCGGCTAATTCACCTTTGATTTTATGCAGCTGAACCGTGCGCGGAATGGGCAAAGCCTCTATCAGCAGGCGGTTTTCATGCTGCAGGGAGGGATCCAGCTGAATGTCCAGCACTTGATGCTTGTAGTGGATTTCACTGAATGACAGCGGAATAGGTGATCCGCTGTAGCGGATATGCGCATGCTGTACTTTTTGCGGCTTATGCAGATGCCCGAGAGCGACATAATCAATCACCTCATCAAATAAGGCTGTGGAAAGCGCTTCTTCATTACCAATAATGATTGGCCGTTCGGAATCAGAGGTTTCACCGCCTTGCATGTGCGCATGCGACATCAGAATTAAAGCCTGATTGGCCGTTTTTCTTTTTTTTGCTTCGAGAATCAGCTGCTGATGCAAATAGGCAATGGCATTTTGACTGCTGTCAGTATGTTCATTGATGCCGGTAATTTCGGCTGGGCGCAAAAAAGGCAAGGTCAGGCACCAGGCAATGATTTGCTGCTGGGCATCGTAAATCGGAGTGAGCAAACGGTCTAAATCCAGCTGCCCGTCGGCATTTTTGTGAATGACGCCGACAGTTTTGGCATTATATTTGGCTAATAACGGTTCAACTTGTTCGATGCGGTAGCCAGAGTCATGATTGCCGGCAATCATTAAGGTCTGCATATGCGGAGCAAGGCTGTGAGCATCGGCCAGAAACTGATACAGCTGTTTTTGCGCTGCTGATGCCGGATTGATGACATCAAAAATATCGCCTGCAATGAGCAAGGCATGGGGCTGTTTTTCTTGGATTTGAGTTAAGAGCCATGCAAGAAACTGTTCGTGTTCATACTGACGTGAATGGTTATAAAAAAATTGCCCGAGATGCCAGTCAGATGTATGAAAAAAACGTACAGTCATATGAACTCAAATGTCAGAAATGCCGCGTACTAAATTAGCATATTTTCATCAGAATAATTTTGATTCTATGTCTGATGCTGGAAATGAAATGACAATTTCCGCCGATGCGGCAGCTGGATTTTACTTTTTGCCTTAGATGCTGAGTTTTTTATTTTTCGCCTCAGAATGCTATTTCAGTGCGCTTGATTTTGTCAGGCGCTTCAAATAAGGACAGGGCATGATAGATGGCTTAAGCATTCATCTGCTGAGGAATGGAGGAGCTCTAGGCCATCATCAGATGGCTGCTCTTATTTCAGCCTTTTGTACTCAGTATTTTATACGCCATTTTAATGGGCACTGCAGACCGGCTCTGCTGAAGGATAGGCGCTAAATTATTTTACCCGATCTCTATGCAGCGGGTTTTTCTAGTGCGCATTTTCATCGACTTGAACCAGTCCAAAAGTGTTGTTGTCAGGGTCAATAAAATAGCCTTGCCAGCATTTGTTGGGGATCGCAAATTTTTCCATCGCCACTTGGCCGCCGTGCGCTAAAATTTTTTCTGCCGCGGCATCAAAATTTTCGACTTCGAAGGAGCAGGTAAAGGCATTGGTTCCGCAATGCGCAGATGGTGTCGGTGCTGGGCGCGCCAATAAGCCGCCATGCATATTCGGCGTTTCAATTTGATAGTATTCGATGGCTAAGCCTTCGATTTGGGTAAAAGTCCAGCCAAAAACCTGCCGATAGAATGCGGCTTCGCGGGCTGGATCTGATGATTGGATCTCAAAATAGCAGAGCTGATTCATTGTCTTATCCAAATTAGTCAAGTTGCTGTCAATAAAGGGTTTTATTTTTAAAAATTAAAACATATCCCTAATTATAGGGATATCAAAGAAACGTGTTATTTTGTATAAATAGTATTCAATTTTGATTTTTGGGTTTGATATTTCTGAAGGCTTAAGTCTGGGGGCTCACATGTGAATGGTGAGCAGATAAAAAGCAGTCCTCATTGTAAATATCAAAAGAATGAAGAGTTTTACACAGACTGCGCAACAGGGTCGGGCAACGTTATGATCAACCATCATTTTGATTCTGAAAAACTGTCAAAAGACATGACTTATAAAACACTTATCGAATCGACTTTGGCTATTCCATGGAGTATTGACTGGGAGACAAAAAAATTCAGCTATATTGGCCCGCAGATTGAAAAACTATTGGGCTGGTCACAGGATTCATGGCAGTCCGTTCAAGACTGGGTCGACCGCATGCATGAAGACGACCGCGATAATGTTTTTAATTATTGCGTTTCTCAATCGATTGCAGGGCAAGACCATGAGGCCGACTACCGGGCGTTGAAAACCAATGGGGAATATACGTGGATCCGCGACGTCGTGCATGTGGTGCGTAAGCCGAATGGTGAAGTCGAGAGCTTGGTCGGCTTTATGTTTGATATTTCTGCGCGTAAGCGTCAGGAAGACCGGCTGAGGGCCATGCAGCGAAAACTTGAGGAATATTCTTATAAGGATGGCTTAACAGGTATAGCGAACCGGCGCTTATTTGATGAATATTATTCGCGCGAATGGCTGAATTCAATCCGGGTGCAAAAACCGCTGTCTTTAATTATTGCGGACATTGATTATTTTAAACAATATAACGATGTGAATGGCCATATTGTGGGGGACGCCTGCATTCAGCAGATTGCGCGGCTGCTGGAAAGCTGTTGTGTACGGCCGCGGGATTTAGTGGCCCGGTATGGCGGTGAAGAATTTGTTATTGTTTTGCCTGAGACAAATTTAGAAAATGCGATACAGGTGGCGGAAAACATTCAGCGGACAGTCAATGCGGCGGCTTTGCCGCACAAGGCGTCTCCAGTGTCGGATCAGCTGACCTTAAGTTTTGGGGTGAAATGTATTTTGCCGACTGAAGAAAGCGGTCAAATGGAGTTTCTAAGCTTGGCGGATGCCAATTTGTACCAAGCGAAAAGTTTGGGGCGCAACCGCTATATCGCAGATTCAGTCCAGCCATAAAATTATGCAAAAAATATGAATCTTTTGAGTCAATGTATTTTGATGCTGAATGCTGAATGCTGAATGCTGAATGCTGAATGCTGAATGCTGAATGCTGAATGCTGAATTGAGTTTGTTGTCAGCTGTGTAAAAGTAGCGTTGCAGAAAATAAAAGACCAGCGATTCGAGTGATGGTAAATCGCTGGTCAAAAAATCTATTTTCAAATTTAAGTTCTGACTGCTGTTCAAAAGCTTAAATCTGAAAATGAAGCTTATTGCTTTAAGAAAGGTCACCGAAACATTGTGGATGCCAGTACAAATCATCGGTTGCTACAGACCTTGTACCCTATATAACGCATAGGGTTACAGATTGGTTGACAATAAAATGAAAAAAAAATCATTTTTTTTTATACTGGTCATATTATTTTTCTTTGGTCATCGCTCAGATGTCTCTAAAACGTTATTTTTTAATATTTTTTCTGATTTGTTTGGTGCTTACTTGCATTTGCGGCGTATTGGCGGCTTTGTTGCCAGCTGGGATTGGCGGTGTTTTAACTGCGGTTCCATATCTCGCTGCCATGATTTGGGTGCTGTTCCATTTTTTGAAGCGCAACCAGCGCGCACCGAATCAGGCTGAACGCAAACGGCTGACTTTAGGCTATACCTTGATTTTTTGGGGCTATAACATTGCTTTTCAAATTTTGGGTGTCGCTATTTTTGCCTATAAAGATCCGGAAATTTGGCAGAATTTTCTGCTTTATCTGCAGCAGCCGCAGTTTATCACTATTGTTTTGATTATGGCGCTGCTGCTGGCGATACCGCTGTATTTGCTGACCTACTGGTTTTATGGCCCTCAAGCTAAACGCATGGCGCTGAAAATGTTTGGGCATGAGTAACGCTTGAACAAAAAACCATCTTATTTTATAGATATAGCAGCACATCATTAAAATGAGATTGGCGTATGCATAAAGAACGGGTATTAATCACTGGCGCGAGCGGTTTTATTGGCACAAGGCTAATCCAGTATTTGCTGTCCAAAGATTATGCAGTCGTCGGCTTAAGCCGGCAAGCGAACTTAGTGTCCCGCCACCCGGATATGCAGTGGATTGCACAGCTGGATGAGCTGAAAAGTGATCAAATTGACTATGTGGTTAATTTGGCGGGTGAAAGTATTGGCAAAGGCCGCTGGACTGCGGCGCGTAAGCAGCAGCTGATCCGCAGCCGGGTTGAAACTACTGAAAACCTGTACCGTTATTTAGAACGCCGCCGTATAACGCCAAAATGCATTATCTCGGGTTCGGCTGTGGGCTACTATGGCATAGATGCCGCAGAACAATGGCAAAATGCCTGTACAGAAGATTCACCGCCGCAGCATATTTTTCAGTCTGAACTCTGTCAGCAATGGGAAAAGGCCGCGCTGCAATTTCCCAATCAGAACACTAAAATTATACGGCTAGGTATCGTGCTGTCAGCAAAAGGCGGGATTCTGCCTCAGATGCTTCAGCCAATCCGAATGAATTTAGCGGGTAGAATTGGCCATGGTCGGCAGCCTGTGGTTTGGGTGCATATCCGGGATGTGCTTCGGGCGATTGAATTTTTAATGGATAAGCAACCTGAAGCGAGAATATTCAATCTGACAGCGCCAGAGCGGATCAGTCAGGCCATTTTTTCTGAACTGGCCGCGTGCCAGCTGCATAAGCATCCGGTGCTGTGTTTGCCGGCATGGGTCATGAAGATAATGCTGGGAGAGCAGTCGCAGCTGGTGCTGAATGGGCAGTATGTCAAACCGCAGGCGCTTTCAGAGGCAGGTTTTATATTTAATTTCCCTACGCTCAAAGAAGCGCTGGCTGATTTGCTGAGTTGATTTTATCTGCTTGATGCTGAATAGCGCAGCCTTCATTGACGGCGCAATCTTACAGCGGGCTGTCAAGTCAATGCCGTCATGAAGTTCTGTAAATGATAGCGCGTAAATCATGGTCTATTCGGGGTTCGATTGCATATTGGCGAAGAATGCAATCGTTGACACTATACCGTTTGCAATGTGCGGCTGAGTTCTTTATTGGGGATCAGCCGATTTGGGTCATAAGCCGCTGGATTTACCGTTGAGGGCTGTTGCAGCATCAGCTGGCGCAGCAATTGTGCCGATGCTGGCCCCATGCATAAGCCGTTGCGGTAATGGCCGAAATTTGCCCAGAGATTGTTTAAATCCGGCATTTTCCCAATATAAGGCACACCTGTAGGCGAGCTCGGACGCAGCCCAGCCCATTGCTTTACGACTGGGAAATCGGCCAGTTCAGGCACCATCGCCAAACTGGTTTTATAAATATTCTGCTGAACTTGGGTGGATGGGCGTTTATCAAAACCCAAATGATGCATGCTGGAACCGCAAACAATATGGCCGTCAGTTCGCGGAATTAAATACATGACTTCATTCATGCACATGGTCGGCAGCCAGTTTTCGGGTGTTTTAAACAGCAGCATTTGCCCTTGAACAGGTTCGACAGGAATAGAGAGATTTAACTGCTGTGACCAATGTTCCGACCAAGCGCCGGTGGCAATCACAAAATGATCCGCTTTATAGCTGTGCCCATTGGATGCGCCAATAGACTGAACGTGATGCTCGTGGATTTCAAAGTGATTGATCCAAGTATTTTCAATAAATTCAACTTGAGCATGCTGTTTCAAATAGGCAATAATTGATTTCAGCAGGCGCGGGTTGCGCACATTGGCAATCTGCGGAAAATAAATCGCTTGCGTCAATTGCTCAGAAACTCTGGGATTGATCTGCTCCAGCTGTTCTTGCTGTAAATATTCGCAGTGCTGCATCGGCTCGTTATATGCTGCCGCATAGTTCAAGCCTGTTTCAAAATCCGCTTCATCAAAAATCAGCATGCCGGTTTCATGAATTTCAAAATCAATGCTCGTTATAGGCTGTAATTTTTCATTCCAGCTTTGATATAAGCCTTTGCCATATTTGGCAAGATCATTGACGGGCTGCGGGTAGCGCCACGGGTACATGGGGGATAGGATGCCGCCGCCGGCCCAAGAGGCCGCTTTTCCTGCAGCTTGCTGATCAAAAATGGTGACGGAACAGCCTTGCTCAATCAACTCAAGTGCAGTCAGTAAACCGCTGATTCCTGCACCAATAATGGCAATATGCATCTGTTTGAACCCAGTCCTAAGGTTTAAATATTTTGAAAGCCTTACACATAAAAAAGCCTTTCTCAAATGAGAAAGGCGGATTCAAAAATTATTTCATGTCTTTCAGTTTAAGCGCGGCTTCTTCTGCAAAGTAAGTCCAAATGCCGTCAGCGCCTGCACGGCGGCAGCTCATCAAGGACTCAATAATCACGCTGTCGGACAGCCAGCCATTTTGAATGGCGCCTGCCAGCATGGCATATTCGCCGCTGACCTGATACACGAAAGTTGGAATGCCGAAAGTATCTTTAACTTCGCGGACAATGTCTAAATACGGCATGCCTGGCTTCACAATCACCATATCAGCGCCTTCCTGAATGTCCAGCGCAATTTCATGCAGGGCTTCTGCGCGGTTGCCGACATCCATTTGGTAATTGTATTTATTGCCGCCTTTCAGGTTGCTTGAAGAACCGACTGCATCACGGAAGGGGCCGTAGAAACTTGAGGCATATTTTGCAGAATACGCCATGATGTTGGTGTAAATATGGCCGTTGGCTTCTAGAGCCTGACGGATTGCGCCAATGCGCCCATCCATCATATCGCTTGGCGCAATGACATCCGCGCCGGCTTCCGCATGGCTTAATGCCTGCTTAATCAGGCACTCAACAGTTTCATCATTCAGTACATAGCCGGTTTCATCAATAATGCCGTCTTGACCGTGCGTGGTATAAGGGTCAAGCGCACCATCCGTGATGAGAACCATCTCAGGCAATTCTTTTTTCAGCAGGCGCACCGTGCTTTGCACGAGGCCATTTTCATGCCAAGCGGCTTCTGCGGTCAGGCTTTTGTCTTCCTGCGGTGTCACAGGAAACAGCGCCAGCTTGGAGACGCCTAATTCCAGCAGCTGTTCTGCTTTTTTCAGCAGTAAATCTGCAGACAGGCGCTGCACATTGGGCATGCTTGGAATATCTTGAGTTTGATTTTGACCCGGCAATACAAATACTGGGTAAATGAGATGATCAGCCGTCAGCTGAGTTTCACGAACCATAGCGCGCAGTTTGTCATTTTTACGGATTCGGCGCATACGGGTAGCAGGAAATGCTGGACGATTGAACGTATAGGTCATAACAATCTCAATAATCAGTATTAAACTGTGGGCTATTGTAGACTTATAATCCGCCTTTAGGGCAACCGCGTTTATTTTTTTATCCAATAACGGGAATTCGATCAGACTATGACGGAAGCAGAAAAAAGCTGGACAGGCAATATTGGTTCGGGCTCAGAAATTGATATTCAGGCGATCTTGAAAAAAATTTGCCAAGCATTTAACAGTTCGCCTTTTTATTTGCATAATGGCATGCAGATGCGGGTTGTAGACGGTCAAGTGGAAGCGCATGTTGAAATGGGGCAAAACTTAATTGGCAATGTGGCTTTTCAGATTTTGCATGGAGGCGTAGCTGCAACCCTCTTGGACAGTATTGGCGGCATTTCTGCTATGGCGGAGCTTTACCGAAAATCAGCACCGGAACATTTGGCTGAAACCAGTAAAAAAGTTTCACGCTTAGCCACGGTGGATATGCGGGTAGATTACTTAGCGCCCGGCCGCGGCGAACATTTTACTGCACGTGCAGAAACATTGCGTTTAGGCCGCAAAGGATGCACCATGCGCATGACCATGGTCAATGACGAAGGCAAGGCGATTGCCACCGCAATAGCATCCTATGCCTATTAATTTTCAATTCAGCTAAATCAATAATAGTTAAGTATAATTTACAGCATCCAATGAAAATTGGATGCTGTAGGCAGAAAAAAGACTGCCCAGTTACATTTTATATTCTCAAAAGATGATTATCTCGCTATAAAATGCGTCAAATTTAAAAAGAAATGACTTTCTCATCGACACCATTGAGGACAAAAATGTCCGATTTCTTGCGCTAAGCAAGGATGTTGCCGGCTGACCAAGTCTGTTGGATTTAGGAAAAATCAATGACAGATGCTCAAAACACACTGCCAGATTCTCAAACAGAGGTTCAGCCGAGTGATCAGGAACTGAAAGCCAAGCGGAAAAAAGGTTTAGGCTTCGTTGCCTTGATCTTAATTCTTGCGGCTGTTCTTTATCTGATTTGGACGCTTTTTTTTAATCATTCAGTATCGACTGATAATGCTTATGTCGGCGCTGAAACGGCCTCAGTCACATCGATGGTGACTGGGCAGGTTGCTGAGGTGCTGGTCAGCGATACCCAGCAAGTCAAAAAAGGCGATGTGCTGGTGCGGGTCGATCCGCGGGATGCTGAAATTGCGGTTGCGCAGGCGAAAGCTGAATTATTGAAAGCCCAGCGCCAGTACAAGCAAACAGCAGCCAACAGCAGCGCATTGAACTCGCAGGTTTTTGTCAGTGATGACGGCATTCACAGTTCAGAAGCGCAGGTGGCGAAAGCCAAGGCAGAACTGGACAAGGCTAAAGATGATTTGAACCGCCGTCAGCAGCTGAGTGCATCTGGCGCAATTTCGAAAGAAGAACTGAGCACTGCGCAAAGCGCGATGCAGAATGCGCAGGCAGGCTATGATTTGGCTCAGGCCGGTTTGGCACAAGCGAAATCCAGCCAAAAAGCGGCGCAAAGCACTTTAGCGGCTAATGATGCTTTAATTCATGGCAGCAATGAAAATTCAACCCCAGATGTTTTAGTCGCACAGGCTAAACTGAAACAGGCAGAGCTTGATTTAGAGCGCGCGGTTATTAAATCCCCATTTGACGGCGTGGTCACCAGCCGAAAAATTCAAGTAGGACAGCGTGTTGCGCCGGGCAGTGTTTTGCTGATGGTGGTGCCTTTGGGGCAGCTGTATGTCGATGCGAATTTTAAAGAAAGCCAGCTGGAAAAAGTCCGTCCGGGGCAGAAAGTAACTTTAACTTCTGACCTGTATGGCGATTCTGTTGAATATACAGGTACAGTCGTTGGGTTTTCTGGCGGTACAGGATCAGCTTTTGCTTTAATTCCTGCGCAGAATGCAACAGGCAACTGGATTAAAGTCGTTCAGCGTTTGCCTGTGCGCATTCAGCTTGACCCGAAAGAATTGGCAGAACATCCATTGCGCGTGGGTTTGTCTATGGAAGCGAACATTGATCTGAACTCGAAGTAATCGCCTATGAATAGCTACGTTCCTTATGGTGATTTAAAAGGCGGCCGGCTGATATTGGCTGCCTTTGTGCTGGCGCTGGCTAACTTTATGGTCGTGCTGGACATGACCATTGCCAATGTCTCAATCACGCATATTACCGGAAGTTTGGCGGTTTCCAGTTCGCAGGGCACTTGGGTCATTACTTCGTATGCCGTTGCCGAAGCGATTTGTGTGCCCTTGACCGGTTGGCTGGCAGGGCGTTTTGGCGGAGTAAAAGTTTTTACCTTCAGTTTAATTGGCTTTACGGTGTTTTCTGTACTGTGCGGTTTATCCACAAGCTTAGAAATGCTGGTGTTTTGCCGTATTGGACAGGGCCTTTTTGGCGGCCCGATTATGCCGCTCAGCCAAATGCTGCTATTGCGGATTTTTCCGCCAGAAAAGCAGTCTCAGGCGATGGGCATGTGGGCCATGACCACCGTTGTTGGGCCTATTTTAGGACCAATTTTAGGCGGTGCGATCAGCGACAACTTATCTTGGCACTGGATTTTCTTTATCAATATTCCAGTCGGCATTGTCTGCGCGATGGCAGCGATGCGCCTGTTGAAGCCTGCAGAGACTGAAACGACAAAACTGAAAATTGATATGGGCGGCTTAATATTACTGGTGCTGTGGATCGGCGCATTGCAGCTGATGCTGGATTTGGGGCATGAACGTGACTGGTTCAATAGCCCGTTTATTGTTGCTTTGGCGCTCACTTCATTGGTCGGCTTGGTGATTTTCACCATTTGGGAGCTGACCGACCGGCATCCAGTCGTTAATCTGCAAATCTTCAGATATAAAAGCTTTACCATTTCGGTTCTGGCTTTGGCCATGGGCTTCGGGGCTTTCTTTGGCAGTATTGTACTGATTCCGCAGTGGCTGCAGATTAACTTGGGCTATACCGCAACATGGGCCGGTTATTTAACAGCAACCATGGGCTTTGGCAGTTTGACCATGTCGCCTTTAGTCGCGAAGTTAGCCACCAAATATGATCAGCGGGCTTTGGCCAGTTTTGGCCTGAGCATATTGGGCGGAGTCACGTTAATGCGTTCGTTTTGGACGACTGATGCGGATTTCTTTGCGCTTGCTTTACCGCAAATTCTTCAAGGTTTTGCTGTGCCATTTTTCTTTATTCCATTGTCCAATATGGCAATGGCTTCGGTTAAACCGCACGAAATGGCTTCGGCTGCCGGCTTAATGAATTTTTTAAGGACGATGGCCGGGGCAATAGGCGCGTCCATTGCAGTGACAATCTGGGATGACCACACCAAAATAGCGCGCAGTGAAATGGCCGGAAGCCTGCATACCGATGATGCCAAAGCGGCATTGGTGCAGCAGGGCATGAGTTCCGAAGGCGCGCTGGGCTATATTTCGAGCCTTGTCGATAAAGAAGCGCTAACGCTGTCCGCCAATCATGTATTTTTATTGCTGTCCTTGGTCTTTATTACGGCAGCCATCATGATTTGGTTCTGTCCTCGGCCGAAAGTCGTGGCGGGCGGCGGCCATGCGCACTGATGAAATCCAACAGATGAAAAAACCGCTTTTTGAAGCGGTTTTTTATTAAGTCAATATGATGTGCTGGCCTGAATTAAAGATCTGATTTAGCCCGCTTCAGGGCAGACTGCCATTGCTGCAGATGGTATTCACGCTGATCTGTATTCATTTGAGGTTCAAAAGCGCGTTCCAATTGCCAAGATTGCGCAATCTCTTCTAAATTTGAAAACACGCCAGACTTTAAACCAGCCATAGCCGCCGCGCCCCATGCTGTGGATTCCAAAAGTTTGGGGCGTAAAACGGGAACATTTAGGATATCTGCTTGAAATTGCATTAGCATGTCATTGGCGCAGGCGCCGCCATCAACACGGAGTTCTTTCAGCGGTTTAGAGATATCTGATTGCATGGCGGTCAGCACATCCGACACTTGAAATGCAATTGATTCCAGCGCGGCGCGGGCAATATGCGCTTTGCCGGTTCCGCGGGACATGCCGCACAGCAGAGCGCGGGCTTCGCTGTCCCAATGCGGCGCGCCTAGCCCGGTAAAGGCAGGGACCAATACAACGCCATCGGTATGCTCCACTTGGCAAGCCAGCTTTTCGACATCACTGCTTTTTTGAATGATGCCTAAGCCATCACGCAGCCACTGTACAACGGCGCCTGCCATAAAAACGCTGCCTTCCAATGCAAAAGTAGTTTGATTCTGCGCTTGCCAAGCCAGAGTCGACAGCAGCTTATTTTGGCTGTATTGAACTTCTGTACCGGTATTGAACAGCATAAAGCAGCCTGTACCGTAGGTATTTTTTGCAGTGCCGGCTTCAAAGCAGGACTGCCCGAAAAGAGCCGATTGCTGGTCACCTAAAATACCGGTAATAGGAATGTTGGCGCCCAGCAGGCCGGAGGCAGTATCCGCCACATAGCTGTCTGAACTGATGATTTTGGGTAACACGGAGGCAGGGATATTAAATAATTCAAGCAGTTCATCATCCCATTGCTGATTTTGCAGATTCATCAGCATGGTGCGGGACGCATTGCTGGCTTCAATGACATGCTCTGCGCCTTGGGTTAAATTCCAAATCAGCCAGCTGTCGATGGTGCCAAAAGCAGCGTGGCCCTGCTGCGCAAGCGCACGCAGTTCTGAGATATTTTCTAACAGCCAAACCAGTTTGCCTGCGCTGAAATAGGGGTCTATGCGGAGGCCTGTTTTTTGATGAATAGTCTCATGCATATTTTGCTGGACAAGCTGATTGCACCAGTCTGCAGCGCGGCGGTCTTGCCAAATAATCGCCGGTGCTAAAGGTTTGCCTGTGCGCTTGTCCCAAACAACGGTTGTTTCCCGCTGGTTGGTCAATCCAATGGCTTTAATGTCTTTGGCTAAGATACGGGCCGATGCAAGGGCTTGCTGTACGACAGAAATCTGTGAACTCCAAATTTCCTGAGCGTCTTGCTCCACCCAGCCGGAATGCGGGGTTTTGATCTGAGTTTCACGTTGCGCTGTTGCATGAACCTTACCGTGTTCATTGAAAATAATGGCGCGGCTGGAAGTTGTACCCTGATCGAGTGCCAGTAAATAGCTCATATATTCTTATATCGTCCTTGAAAATGAAAATATTAGCGCAATAATGTAATTAAGCGCATTGAAAAGTGTAATTGTCTAGAAAATGCATCGTATTTTTTATTAATTATGCTATGATTACTGCGTACTTTGGGGGTGTTTCTGGCTTCGACGCTGGTGATGAAACTCATAGATGCATGCCGAGAGCGCATTTTCTCTCGTAAATCAAATTTGCATTTTTTAGTCGCAAACGACGAATCATACGCTCTAGCTGCCTAAGGGCAGCTTGTCCGCCTCTCCGAATACTTGTGGTTAGAGAGTCCGACTGAAGCGCACGCACACAAGTCCGTATTAAAGCCACGCCTCGGGGCTTTGTACTAAATTTAGAGGATCGCGATTTGTACCCTGTTCGTCGGGTCACAAAGAGTTAAAACAGTAGACGATATCTAAGCATGTAGTATTCTCGAGCGTAATGCTGGCGGACGCGGGTTCAACTCCCGCCACCTCCACCAAAATTCAATTCAGAGCGGTTCGACTGAATGTAAAAAAGCCTTTAAACTCAATGTTTAAGGGCTTTTTTATTGGCTGTGTTGTCCGATACTGTCCTAAGCGATTTGACCCTATTTTTGCTTTGTGTGGGTAAAAATTGGCAAAATTTACCCAGAAATTAACACAACAAATTCTGGTTAAATATATGTCACTCACAGATGCAGAATGTAGAAAAGCTCAACCGAAAGACAAGCAATATCGCCTATCGGATTCACATGGTTTATCGCTGATTATTACGACTAAAGGGCAGAAGTATTGGAATGTCCGCTATACTGTTCATGGGCAGCGTCAATCTGAGTCACTAGGACCATACCCAGAGCTTAGTTTGAAAAAAGCGAGAGAAATGGCTTATGAACTTAAGTATAAACATTCCAAATCAGTACTTCATGAGGACATAAAGCCTTTCTTTAAAGAAGTAGCTGAAGATTGGTTCGAGAATCAGAAGGAGACGTGGTCTCCAAAACATATTAGCAATGTCAGAGCATCTCTAGATGAATTATATCTTTCATTAGAAAATAAGCGTATTAATCAGATTCAAGCACCTGAAATTTTGCAGATCATAAAAAAGATTGAGGCGAGAGGCTCACTTGAGGTAGCCAAACGTACTTTATCTCGTTGTGGGATGGTGATGAAATATGCCATTGCTCATGGCTATCGTTACGATGATCCTGCCGGTGATTTGGTTTATGCCCTCAAGAATAAAAGGGTTAAAAACTTAGCCTCTTTATCTGCCGCTGAAATGCCTGAGTTTCTCATACATATTAAGGCTTATCCTGCTGATGCTCAAACACACCATGCAATTGTCCTAATTATGCTGACAGGCGTTCGAGTAAGTGAATTACTACGAGCACGTTGGGATGAATTTGATTTGGAAGGGCGCAAGTGGGATATCCCTGAAGAGCGTATGAAGAATCGATTGCCACATCGTGTACCGTTGACGGACAGAATGATTGCAGAGCTTCAGGCATTAAGACTTACCCATAATCAGGAACTACTATTTCCACACCGTTTAAGTAACAAGGAACCCATGCGCAGTGAATCGATCTTAGCTGTGATTAAGCGGTCAGGCTATGCAGGTCGAATGACAACACATGGTTTTAGGTCGTTATTCAGTACAGTCCTCAATGAGTCAAACCTATTTAATCCCGATGCGATTGAACGTCAGCTTGCTCATGTTCCTCAAAACAGAATTCGATCCGCTTATAACAGAGCACAGTACTGGGATGAGCGAGTGAAAATTATGGAGTGGTATGGGGAGCAAGTGATGAGTTGGATGTAATAGCTGAGAGGAGTTTGAGGAAAAGACATTTACCTTTAATAGTAGTATTTTACTAGTTTCATCTAAGTATTTTAGTCCTTTAATGTCAGATTAATTGGACTAAAATTAATACACAAGTACAAGAATAAACTTTAGTCGAAAAAGAGAGTATTCAAAATTCTATATCAATCTGAAAATTTTACGACTCACTTTTGGGGGGATTATGGTCTGAGCGCCATCATTATTTAATACTCTGTATTAGTTCAGATTTGAACAGACATAGCTTTTGAAAAAGAGAAAGTTACCCGTCTTGATAAGGATATCGAAATCTTAACAATCTCGTTTTGACTCAAAACTATCTTACCTTCGCTATTTGAAATTATTCACTTAGCTACTTTTCAAAGCTCATTTTCAAATATATTTCTCTATTTAGCATCAGCTCATCTTTTGAATAAATTTAACATTTAACTTTCAGGTTATGTTGGCTGATTGAATAGATTTGTTTGAATGTCAGATGGAAAAAGTACTACGGAATTAAACTCATGAGGTGATGAAACAGTACTAGATATTTTGGCTATGCGAGCGCTTTATGGTTGAGAAAATTGAAGGGTAGATTGTTGATTAAACTTCTGGGATTAGTTGCAGAAAACTATGTATTTTGGAATCTCACTTAAAACTTTGCTGATTAATAATTCTAAATAATATTATTTTTATTTTGAAAAAATGTGATTAATATGTGTTTTAAAAATTGAATTTTAATTTCATATATAATAAATTCAATGGTTTAATTGGTATATTTTTTATTTTTATGGAAAAAGAAAAACTTTTTAAGTTGTTAAGGCTGAGAGTTCCACACTCATATGCGTCGTTGTCATCTGGAGAACATGGAAGGAACACTTTTTTTAAAGAGTCTGTTGATTTACTGGAAAACTTTTCTAACTTTTTTGAGGACATTCGTAGCCACAGAAATCCTGTACTTGAGAAGTTTTTAAATACGCATAATGGGGGGCATGAGTTTGATCAAGATACTTTTTTGTATTTTAGTAAATTGGTGGCTGATACATTAATTTACCCCGACAGTGGGTATATGTTTAGTCAAATGACGACTTCTGCTGAACTGATGGAACGTGTTAGAAATATACAGAATGCAAGTGCACATTCCTTACACTTAGACGAGAGTGATCCCTATGCTCATTCATCCCCAAATTTACAAAAAGTTTCCCGTAGGAGGAGTGATACTTCATTTCCTTTAAGTCAAATAGAAGCTTTAAAAGAATGGATTAAGGAAAATCAGAAAAGTATAAGTTGGAATGTAGAAGTTGAAAGTAGACCAAATCTTTTTGAGCATAACTATTTATGTACGGAGTTTGATTCCCTAATTTCACAAAATTTGGAATTGAATGTTCTGTGTCTAGATATAAATCTAAAAAATTCATTTAACAGTCCAGAACATGAATTTATCCGAATTAATTTAGACTACATAACCAAAATTCAGACGTACTTAAATCGGTTTCCTGATTTTTTGAATGGATTATTTAAGTGGGAAAGTGACCATCAGCATGGCTTGAATTTGCATTGTATTTTATTTTTTAAGGGTAAAAAAAAGCTTAGCTCGAAAAAAATAATTGAAAAGCTCACCGATAGTATCAGTCGAGACAAGTTTGATTCAGGCGTCGCAATCACCAATTGGCTAAACCTGTCAAAGCAAATTACCAAGCACGATTTTACAAAAATTTCATATCACCAAACAGAGCAGATACACCAGTTTAAGTATTGGATTCTGGGCTACTACGCATACATTGATTACATCATAAAGCTGGATTACCGAAACAATGCGGGTAATGTCCCTCTTAATGGGGAGTTTTTAAGGCTTGATGAATTTGTATATTACGACCCATTACTAGCATATCAGAGCAATATTGAGCAGTGGAAAAAACGAATAGAAGGCAAAAATCCAGAAAAAATTTGGCAATATCAAGATTTACCAATAGCAGCTGTTGAACGGATTGAGATAGCACAGTTGATGTATCAAGAATATGCCTGCATTGACACTAACTTTAAAGGATTAGTCGAAGTCGGTGTGCGATTAGAGATTTTTATTGAAAATGTCTTGGTCTCATTTGGCAGCTTTTTTGATTTCCCTAGACAGTTTAGTGAGTCCAACTTATTAACCGAAGATGAATGGTCGCGTTCGGTTACTCCATGCTGCCAGCAATATTTCAGTTTGATTGATGAGTATGAGGCAGTGCAATTATTCTTAGGTTACAATGAAAATTCTGCTTTAAGTCTTAATATCAAAGTAGATCATTTTGGCATATCAAATTTCTTTTTAAAGAACAAAATGGACGATAAGTTCAATCTGGATTTAACCAAAATTTTTGAGCTGAATAGGGCGATTGCAGCTTTCAGAGATAGATACATTGAAAATTCGGTTCATCATGGAAGACTAAAAAACAGGATTAGTTCTAAACATTTAGAGATGAATAAAAAAACTGCAATTGAGACACAATATAAAATTTGTGCTCGACGTTATGCGACAGCTATCGATTATTTAAATGCTATTTTAGTGCAAGATCTAGTGGTCTATAGAATTCAATTCATCTTAGATGTAGAGGGATGGGGGACCATCCCACAAGAAGAGTTTTCTAAGCTTTTCACAAGTTTCATCCGTTTTGGTAAAAGAGCGCAACCGTTATCAAAATGTGTTGGTTATTTAGGCTGTTGGAGTCTTAATATTCAGAAAAAAAGTATTGCTGATGTTTTGTTTTTCTTTCCTCGATCTAAGCTTACGCAGGTTGATAGTATTGCAAGATCAATAATTGATTATTGGCATAATTTCTTAACAAACCATTTTGAGAGTAAGTCAAAAAAAGATCCTCAGAATGTGTATAGCAATACGGAATCTATAGCTGTATTTTCATCACAACGAGAATTTAACTCAAAGTTCGTAGTATTTAATGTTAGGGACAAGAAAAAGCAAAATTTATTTAAACAAACAGTTATCAAATATTTATCCTACAATGAGATTTTCCAGCCAAGACCAGAAGTCCCGATCAGAAAGGTTTTAATCAAGGGTTCAACTGTTAATGTTGAAAAAGGTAATAACCCAAAAAATTAACTTTAGCTTTTCTCTGTTAGGTTAAGTCATGTGCTTTATGCTCAGTCAATCTAACCGATTCGCTGTTAAGTCGTAGATGGAGCTTAGCGGGTTATTAAAGTTATTATATCTAATTCTAATTATATACTTATCAATATCTTATTTTATTATTACTTGATTCTTTACTCATATATATGGGTAAACAAGTAAAAGATTACAGACATGCCTGTGATATGAATCCGAACATGATGAGTATCACAACATGAATTTGACAACACCAATCTGGAATGAATCCAGTGTTTGTACTGCGATAGAAGACTTTGTTTATAGCGTTTGCTTTGAACAAATCAATGATCAACAATTCAAACAGTCACTCAGTACATTATATGAAGCGTTTCAACACTTCTATTCAGCACAGCTTCACTACGCTGAATCGATCCAACATTTTATTCAATGTAAGCAATGGATTGATTACTTTCTGAATGGTCAACCTGCATCACAGATCTTAAATTTTAATACTCAGCAAGTTCAAACCCTATGCTATGTACTCTATCAATATCGAAACGATTATTGGAATGAGCATGCTCGTTTTATCCAACAAGAACAGCAGAATCGAAATTCACTGCATCAGTATCTGACTAAACTCATTACCCACTATTCTGAACTTTTATTTGTGCGTGTTGATTTGGGTTATCTCAAAAAACAACAGGTCTATATTGGTATTGAGAATGTTCAACAGCATATGAGTATTTTAAGAAATCGTATCGCAAATCAAGATCGATGTTTCATGGGTTTGCGAGGGTATGCATGGGCATTAGAACAGGGGGTAGATAAAGGCTATCATTGCCATTTATTGCTGATCTATGATCCATCTAAACGTATGAGTGACTGGTATCTCGCTGATCAGGTTGGGAAATTATGGCAAAGTATTACAGGTAATCTGGGATGGTACTTTAATTGTAATACCACGGATCATAAGCAGCAGTTTAAGGAATTTAATCGATTAGGTGTAGGGCATATCCAGTGCAATGTTGAATTGGAAGTAAGCAATGCTTTGAATGCGGCCATGTATCTGGTCAATCCTGAAAAATATGCACAGCATTTACGGGCTATGTTGCCTCGAATGCGCAGCTTTGGTACGGGCCAATTTGAAGTGCATTGGCGTAGAAGTGTAGTCCAAACCTTGCGGCAATGTGGATTCTAGATTAGATCACCATTAAAAAGTTACGGCACTCCTAAGTCTATGAAATAAATAACTTAGGATGTGTTTTATCATGACGACTTACAATGAATCTCAAACATTTTGTGAAATTGAAATCTTTATTCAAGCAATATTAGCTAATCAAATCAGTGTTGAACAATTCAAACAGCAGATCATTCCATTGATTAAGAAATCCAGACGATTCTTTATCGATGGGAATAATTACATCGCAGCAATCATTGTGTTTAAGCATCTTGAGCAGATCATCTTTAAAGCCAATGCGTTTAAGTTCTATGATTCTATTCAAGACTTACCTGATCATGTGGTTGAAGGTTTTATAAAATATGTACACGATCAAGTTGGGTTGATTGAAGCGGATTATCTATATGATCAGAACGAGTATAAGAAACAGGTGAAAAAGGCTGAACGCTTCTTATCAGAATGTATACAGCAACAAGATCAATTAACCATCTTTCCAATTTGTTTAGGGATCCAACCTGAAGCGCTATCTGTGATTCGACTATATGATCTCGATCTTTACCTCAGTGCTTTCCTAAAGTTAATTCGCTCCAGAGATACTGAGCTGTTTCGTTCCATTCATTCTGTAATTTGGCAGATTAAACATGATCCAGAGCAGGGCTATTATGTTCAGTTATTCTGTATCTATGCTGGACAGGCACAAGCTGTCACTCTAGCGGATCATGCGCGCAGAATTGGTGAACAATGGCAGGATATAACCAATGGTTATGGAGCCGTTTCATTTGAAGAGCACGATTTAAAGGGTATCTCGGTAAACTGTTTTGATGACAAGCAGACTCAACGTGCTTTGCAAGCTGTAAAAAACCGTTTAAACAGCCATGCCAATAATCATTATTTAAGAGTGACAAGGCATCGTAGAAAGACCTTTGATTGTCAGCGGATAGGCCTGAGTTTGGTTTAAAGGCTGATCCAAGTTGCTTTAATGTAAGGGAATAGAGTTTATTCCCTTATTCATTTCATTTTAAGAAAAAATGCTTCACCCAGTAATCAAAACTTAGATAGCGCGCCCCCCCGACCGAACAGACTAATTTGCAAATTCATTTATTGGCATGCCGTTCATGTCGTCGTTATGGAAAGCAAGTCAAAACACTCAGCCAGCTTGCCACAGAGTTTAAAAATTTTGATGAGGGTAAGTAGGTAGCATCTGCTGTTTACAAACACAAAGCCCTCAGGTCAAGTTGATGAGAGTAATGTAAAATAACTATTAATTCGAGTTTGAGACTTTGTACGTGAATGATGATGTTGGTTTTATAAAATCTATATGTTTTTAAAGAAAAATATTTT
>NZ_LUAW01000026.1 GCF_001605895.1 Acinetobacter pragensis | reverse complement strand
GTGCGTTTAAGATAGTGATGTGTGCGGGTGGTTTTTTTTKWTYSWMSYWRAWRKYKGMWWACBAAGHHHTCAGGATGACTCTATWAMCWWGCTTTCGTCTGCGTCTTAGAATGCATAATGACTCCAATCAATCTTTTTTCGTGTTTTCGTATTTTTACCATGTCACAGTTGATTGGCCTGTTTCAATCAAACCTACTGAAAGGCTTCAATCCCACGTATAAAGTTAAATACAAGCGCGACATTTTGTTACACCAACTGCTGTATTGTTGGACAATTCCTGTATATTTGTTAAGCAAGGCAAAAAAAGTTCCATATACTTCACGCCGCATGCTTGCTAAGCTCCCGAAAAATAGTTCTTTTTAAAAGTAAATGTTGTAAGTAATGGCAAGAAAGAAAAGCAGTTCAGGGAATATTTTGGCTCAGCTTTTGAACCAAAATGGCGTAAAAATGATTTTAGGCTTTGTGGCTGCAGGAAGTTTTGCTTTTGCATTCGGACAAGAAAAAATTCAGCAGTTTGTTGCGAAGGCAGCACCTTCTAATTCGGCATGCTTAGACCAGTTTTACCGTGATGTGCCGCCTTATCTAATGAAGGACAGCCTGAATAAAAACAGTTATCCGCTGTGCTTTAACGGTTTCAATGTGATGTATTCAGGCGTTTCAAAAACGCCATTGTGGGTGGCGGAAGCGCTTACACCAGAGCGCTTAAGCCAAAAAATTCCGCGGGAAGACAGTTTCCATGAAGAACCCCGCGTCAATGAAGCGCATCGGGCGCTGCTGTCGGATTACCGTGCATCAGGCTATGACCGCGGCCATATGGCGCCGAATGCCGACATGCCGACCAAAGATGCGCAGTTTGACAGTTTTTCATTGGCCAACATGGTGCCGCAGGCGCCGAAAAACAATCAGCAGGTTTGGCGTGAGCTGGAAGAGGCGACCCGGGCCATAGCCACAAAACAGAAGCAGGATGTCTATATTGTCTCTGGGCCAGTTTTTGCTGCCCAAAAGCTCAAGACCATTGGCAAAGGCGTAATTGTGCCGACGGCAACCTATAAAGCGGTATATCTGCCGAAAACAGGCGCAATAGGCGCGTACTATGCGCCAAATGATAATTCTCTGCAGGTGAAAATCGTCAGTGTCTGCTATTTGGAAGAGCAGCTGGGCATTAACCTGTTTCCGCAGCTGAATGAAGAGCAGAAGCGCAATACCTATAATTTGCCATTAAAGGCCACTGCAGTGAAAGCGGCGAAGCCGATAGAATATTCTTACTGGGATGCAGAGAGCCAGTGCGCAGAAGATGTCAGCAACGATGATCTGCAGGCGATGCAAAAGCAATTCAAGCCAGCGGGAAGCTCATCATCCGCTGGATCAGCCGGGCAGGCCTCGACTGGGCTGGACAGCGCTGCGCAAGATGCGATTGTTAAGCAGCTGGTGGAATCCCTGCTTCAATACATTCTGCAGTTGTTGAAATGATTTTCCTGCATTAGGATGGTGGCAGACACTCCTGATTGAATAACAACAAGATAAGAGGAAATGATGTTTAAGCCTTATGAAAATGCGACAGAATCGCATGCGATTCATGATTTGACGCTTGAAAATGCAGAAGATTGCGTCAGCCTGTACGGCAATTTGCAATTAACCAAAGACCAAGCTGGACTGCAGGCCGCTAAAGCGCTGCAGGCCGTGCTGAATGAGGTAGTTAAGGCTTTGGAAAGCGCACCGGACTTGCCTGAAGCGGTTCAGCGTGAGCATGGTGGCGAAGTGGAGAACCCTTTTCTGTAAATGCCGGCCCTATCCATCTAAGGAAAATAAAAAAGCGCAGCACTGCGCTTTTTTTATTGTTTTGATTTGCCTTTGTGGTTAAAGGCAAATCACGCGGGGGATTATTCTTCTTTGGCCACACCTTTATAAATCAGCGCGCCAATCACAGCGCCAATAATCGGCGCGACCCAGAACAGCCACAATTGGCCTAGAGCCGCAGTTTCAGCAAAGAATGCCACGCCTGTGCTTCGCGCAGGGTTCACTGATGTATTTGTGACTGGAATGCTGATCAAATGGATCAATGTTAAAGCCAAGCCAATGGCAATCGGGGCAAAACCCGCAGGGGCGCGTTTGTCGGTTGCCCCCATAATGACAATCAGGAACATGGCTGTCAGCACAACTTCAATGATCAGTGCTGAAACCATGGAGTATTTGCCCGGTGACAAATCACCGAAGCCGTTGCTGGCAAAACCGCCTGTGCCTGCAAAACCGGCTTGACCGCTGGCAATTAAGTATAGAATCCAAGCTGCCAGTACCGCGCCAATGACTTGTGCCACAATATACGGAACAAGGTCTTTGGCATCGAAGCGTCCGCCTGCCCATAGGCCAATACTGACGGCTGGGTTGAAGTGCCCTCCGGAAATATGTCCAAGGGCATATGCGCCGGTTAATACGGTCAGGCCAAAGGCGAGGGCAACACCGGCAAAGCCGATGCCGAGTTCAGGGAATGCCGCTGCCAGCACTGCGCTGCCGCAGCCGCCGAAAACCAGCCAAAAGGTGCCAATTAATTCTGCAATGTACTTATTCATAGAAACTCCTTGAGTTCATTTTCTGCCGCTTATTTTTCTGAATTTAACTTATTTTCATGACTGTTTAATGCAAAAGACAATGACATAAAGAGCCGTAAAATACCAGTATCTTCATATGCTGCGCTTTTATAAATTATGCTGCCGCCATTGCTGCGGAGTCAGCTGCTGCCATTGCTTGAATGCGCGCTGAAAGGCGCTCTGTTCCGAATATCCCAAAAGCAGAGAAATTTCCTGCAGGCTCAAATGCGGATCACGCAGATATTCTTCAGCCATCATGCAGCGGATTTCCTGCATCCGCTGCTGGTAGGTGGTGCCTTGCTGCTGGAGATGGCGCTGCAGCTGGCGCACTGAAATATTCAGCTGATTGGCGATATGTTCTATTTGAAACAGGTTTTTTTGTAGCCCGGTTAAAATCGCCTGCTGCAGCCGATGATCGGTTTGGGTGGTATTCGGCAGTTTTTCCAGCAAGGCATTGGCTTGCTGGGTCAGCAGCAGCTGCAAGGTTTGATCCGCCTGAAAAAAGGGTTTTGACAGCTCCTGAATCGGCATCAGCACTTGCGAGCAGGGCTGGGAAAAGCGGACTTTACAGCGAAAATACTGTTCATACAGCGCCACATGTTTAGGCGCTGCGGATTGAAAATGCACCTCATGCAGGCAGATCTCTTTAAAGTCCATAAAGTGCTTTAAAAAGCCGATCATCAATGCAATGGCGACTTCATCGGTCAATTGAGTCGCCATATTTTTAGGCAGGTCAGACCAGCGGATAGAGAGCAGGTCATTTTCTGCAGAAACCTGCAGCGGCGAGCCGTCATAAATTAAACGGTGAAAATCATGGTAGCGCTGCAAGGCTTCACCGAGGTTTTCACAGGACATGGCAATGTAGGCGATAATGCCTAAGTGCTTAGGCTGGACCAATTCTGCGATTTCTAAGCCGAGTGCGGGGCGCTGCAGCTGATGATCGAGCTGTGTCAGCAAATCACGCCATACGGTATAGTCAAAGCGTTCTAAATTTTGGATCTGCTCCAGCTGTTCTGGAATCACAAGCGCTTGAGCCTGATAAAATGCATAAAGCAAATGTCCGAGGCCGCCATAGACTGAGCCGGTATAGTTTTTGAGCTGCTGCATTTTTTGTTTTTGGAATATTGTCGTAATTTGTCAATGATATTCAAAAAATAGGTCAATATCTAGTCTTTTGCATTCTCTATAGTCAGATGGATAGAGGGAGAACGCATATGTGGAAAGGTTTTATAGCGGGTTTGGTGATTGCGAATGGATTTGAATGGGTCGCGCATAAATATATTCTGCACGGCACACACCGTGCAGGGAAGCCGCGCTACAGCCCTGTACCTGACAGCATGAAGTCGCATTGGGAACATCATCGTGAAGTGCGGAAAACAGATTTTCACGATCATGGCTATGTAGAAGGATTCAGCAATTGGCGCACAAAAAATGAAATCATTTCGCTGGCTGTGGTCGCAGGCGTTTTTGCGCCGCTGTTTTATCCAGTTTCTAAAGGCATGAGCCTGTCTGTACTGTATGCTGCCGGAAATTACTACTATATTCACCGCCGTGCGCATTTAGAGCCGGAATGGGCCATGAAGAAAATTCCATGGCACTATGATCATCATATGAATTCCAATCAGGATGCCAATTGGTGTGTTACCAAACCATGGTTTGACTACATCTTGGGAACCCGGGTGATTTCATCGCCGGAACTGCAGGAAAGCAACCCGCTGGGCATTGCCTTGCCGCAGGCGCTGTCAGAGCGTTTGAATTGGGTTGTCAGCCGTATCCGCCCTGTAAAATGGGTTGAGAAGAAAGCAAAATTACTCGAAAACGCAACAGTTTAAATGATGCCTGTCAGAGAGGTGCGCTGCACAGTAAGATTTGTCGTGTTTGGTCAATAATTTACGCTTTTATTGTCAATATTTAGCCGCCGCTTTTGTTTTATAGTGGCTTAATTGAAGATGCTTAGCGGTCTTCGATAAACTGTCTGTATATTTCACTGGTCATTTTTAGAGAACCGAGCGCTGTAATTTTTTGGTTTATAGGAGTCTGCGGACTCCTTTTTTTATGGCGTTTTTTCCAGTTTTGTCAGCATAAAGCGGCCATTCCAATCTTTTATTTCTGATGCATATTCAAAGCAATAAGTTTGTCCCAAGTTTAAATGGGCTAATTGATTTATATGTTGAAAGGCTGTGCGATCGCCATTAAATTCTAAAAATTCTGATGCGCTGGTTTTAAATTGAAGTGCAGTTTCATGGCTGTTTCTTCGACCCAAATTGAATTTGATGTATTGGGTGAATACGGCGCATTGTTTTTCTTGTTGCGGCGCATCTAAAGCTTTTTGATACAGGGCATTGCGGTATTGATCCAGACCAACGAGATACACATAAAAATAGCTGCAGATGAGCAAAATAAGAATGATAGCTTGGGTCCGAGTGTTAGGCTTGAGCAACGCAAAAATCGGCCACATTGCCAATAAGCTGCAGAGGCCGATTAAAAATATAAATTTGTCTAAATACATGTTCTATTTAATTTGAGTCAGTGTAAAGAATAGTCAATTTCGATCTTTAGCGATGGGCGTGTATTGGAAACAAATAGGCAGCTCTGGCTACAAGCTTGTTAAGCTTGGAAGTTGTTTAATCACTTGCCTGCTGCAAGTAAAGTTGAACGAAACGCCTAGTTCATTTGAAAAGCTATAGATATATTCAACTTCATCTGAACCACTAAAACGCTCATGCACAACTTTTGTCTGCTTAATGAATTTGCCGCAATGATGAATTTGATTTGGTGACTCCAATATAAAGTGTAGTCACTATGGCGGCAAGAATGACAAATTCGAATATTTTTTTTTGAGGTGAGCTGCATCTGGACGCTTAAAATATGCATTTTATTGGTCTTATTATATTTTGATTTTGCTGAATATTATTCTTTTTTAAAATCAAAAAGAACGCCGAAGCGCTCTTTGTAATCAATCTTTAATGCCGCTGCTAATTACAATCGCATTTCAATCCCTTGTTCTGCAAGGTATTTTTTCGCTTCTGGAATGGTGTATTGGCCAAAGTGGAAAATAGATGCCGCTAGAACTGCATCTGCGCCGCCTTTTAAAATACCGTCTGCCAAATGCTGTAAGTTGCCTACGCCGCCAGAGGCAATGGTTGGAATGGTTACACGGTCATTGATATTGCGCATCAGTTCAAGGTCATAGCCGGCTTTGGTGCCGTCCGCATCCATAGAGGTGACCAGCAGTTCACCGGCGCCGAAGTCAGCCATTTTTACGGCCCATTCAATCGCGTCAATACCGGTCGGCTTACGGCCGCCGTGGGTAAAAATTTCCCATTTATTGTCGCCGGTTTTTTTAGCATCAATGGCGACCACAATGCACTGTGCGCCAAAACGCTGCGAGGCCTCCTGAACAAATTCAGGATTGAATACGGCTGCTGAGTTGATGCTGACTTTATCTGCGCCGGCATTCAGCAATAGACGGATGTCTTCGACTTTGCGCACGCCGCCGCCTACAGTCAGCGGCACGAACACAGATTCTGCCATGCGTTCTACGGTGCGGTAGGTGGTGTCGCGGCCATTGGAAGTCGCGGTAATATCCAAAAAGGTGATTTCATCTGCGCCCTGTTCATTATAACGGCGCGCTACTTCAACTGGATCGCCTGCATCACGAATATCTAAAAATTGCACACCTTTCACGACGCGGCCATTGTCTACGTCAAGGCAAGGAATAATACGTTTAGCAAGCATAATTTTTTCCAATAATTACAGCCGATTATGAAACTCACCCGCACAAGCGCTACACCTTGGCAGATTGAAAAGGTATTCTATCAAACTTATGTAAGATTTTTCGCAGGTTTTCTATGTCGGTTTATACCACTTTGACTTTAAAGGAAGTTCAGGACTTCACAGCGCCTTATGGATTAAAGGCGGTTGACCTGATTCCCATTCAAGGAGGGATTCAAAATACCAACTATTTTATTGTCTGCGAAAATGGCCAGCAGTATGTCTTGACCATCTTTGAAGATATGGATGAGCAGGCTGCCGGTGAATTGGTGCCAGTGCTTGAGCATTTAGGCCAAGCCGGTTTGGCCGTGCCTGTACCGCTGTCGCATGGCGGCAAAGCCATTCACACGTTAAAAGATAAACCTGCGCAAGTTGCGCCGCGCATGCAGGGAAAACACCCTATGCCGGCCTCTTTAGGTCAGGCGGAAGCGATTGCTGTGGCGCAGGCTAAAATGCATGTTGCGCTGCAGGACTTTCCGCTGGAGCGCGCTTTTTACCGTGATCATGCCTACTGGCGTCAAGTATCGCGCGAGGTGAAGCCGAGTCTGAATGATGCGGACACCATGCTGCTGAACAATCTTTTAGGCGTGTATGATGCCTTGACGGCGATGTACCCGAACCGTCCTAAAGGCTTTATTCATTCTGACTTGTTCCGTGACAACACTTTATTTGAAGGGGAAGAGCTCAAAGGCATTTTAGACTTTTATGAATTAAATAAAGATGAACTGCTGTTTGATATTGCCATTACCTTAAATGACTTCTGCACAAATATTTTTCAGTATGATCCTGAGAAAATATTAAAGCACTCAGCTAGTGAACAAGATTCTCCCCTTTCCGAGCAGGAAATCCAAGAAGCGATTCTGGCAAGAAATACAGCACGAAGCAATAAACAATATGCTTTAGCAGATCAAATTCGACAGAAATTACTTAAAAGTGGCATCCTTTTAGAGGATACCCAGACACAAACAATTTGGAGACTCAATCAATAATGAATGATGTTTACTTATTAAGATTCATCCTCCCCATCTTTATCAAATACGGATTACACATATGGCGATTAGCAATCAAGACCTGAGAAAAGCAGGACTAAAAGTCACTCTTCCGCGAATAAAAATTTTAGAAATATTGGAAAACTCAATTCCTCACCATCTGAGTGCGGAGGATATTTATAAAAAACTATTGGAGCAAGATGAGGATGTTGGACTAGCAACGGTCTATCGTGTCTTAACTCAATTTGAAATGGCAGGTATTATTCAACGCCATAACTTTGATCACAATCATGCTGTATTTGAGATAAAGCAAGATACTTCGCACGATCATCTTGTCTGTCAAGAAACAAACCAAATCATTGAGTTTAAGAATGAGGAAATTGAAAAATTACTTCTAGATATTGCAACAAAGCATGATTTTCAACTCACAGGACATTCTCTGATCTTATTTGGATATTGTAGAAATTCAACTAAGTAAAATAAAAATCGACTATTTATCAGTTCTTATCAAAAGCATACTAGAAACAATATCTGTTAAATGTTATGTTATAACATAACATTTAACAAATACTTTCAATTATGAATGCCTTGCAGCTCCCAGATGTCTCATCTGAACCTTTTCTGAATATGCATGCCTATCCTCTCGATTGGGTCGGAATGGAGAATATCGCCTTACCTATTCAAATTCAAAATACACTGTGCGCAAGTAAAGTGAATGCCTATGTCAGCTTAGATGATCCTCAGGCTAAAGGCATTCATATGTCTAGACTGTATACTCGACTGTTGGAACTCCATGCCCTACCTGACCTAACTTTAAGTAAAATTTATCAAGCGCTTCAAGATTTTTTAGCGAGCCATACTGAGCTCTCTCAACAAGCCCGCCTTGATATTCAAGCGGAGTTTAATTTAGAACAACCTGCTTTAGTCAGCGCACTATCGGGCTGGAAAAGTTATCCATTTAACTTATCCTGTAAGTTAAGTGAGCATACTTTTGAAGCAGAATTAGCAATAGAAATCACCTATTCCTCAACGTGTCCTTGTTCTGCTGCTTTAGCACGTGACCTCATTCAAAAAAGCTTTCAAGATGCCATTGATACAAAAAAAATAAATCCACAAAACACCGATGAAGTTATGGCGTGGTTAGGTACAACAGATGCGATTGTAGCAACTCCACACAGCCAAAGAAGTTTTGCTCAGCTACGTTTTAAATTAGCCCCTTGTTTACAGTCCATTCCAATTCGGCAATTCATTTCACATGCAGAACAAGCCTTGACAACACCTGTTCAGACAGCTGTCAAACGCGTAGATGAGCAAGCATTCGCATTAGCAAATGGTCAAAATTTAATGTTCTGTGAAGATGCTTTACGCCGCTTATACCACGCATTTGTCAACTACTCAGGTATTTCAGGATTTAACTTCAAAGTCATTCATGCTGAAAGTCTACATGCTCACGATGCAGTCGCTCAGGGATCATGGCAATGGTAGGTTCAACAGTTTTTCTAGACATTGAACAAGGAAAGATGGGGCAATGTTATGAACTGAAAAGCATTATTGATGCCATTCCCTGGAACAAGGATGGACTAATCACTGCCATTGCCCAAGATGGACAAAGTAAAGATGTCTTAATGCTTGCTTGGATTAACCGTGATGCACTACTTGAAACCCTAAATACAAGACAGGTTTGCTATTGGTCTCGCTCGCGGAAATGCTTATGGCGAAAAGGCGAAAGTTCAGGACATCGTCAAAAACTCATTGAAGCCAGACTTGATTGTGACGGTGACAGCATCCTTTTTTTGGTCGAGCAAGCTGGACCAGCCTGCCACACTAATCGTCCCAGTTGTTTTTATCTTGGATTAAACACACAACACGCCACAATTTTAACTCAGCCCATCATTTAGCTAATTTATATAACATTGAAGACATTACCATGATTCGTAAAAATCCAACTGGTCATCTCCCTGTCATTGACCAAACCGCTTATATTGATCAGACCGCAATTATTTGTGGAAAAGTCATTATTGAAGCTAACGTATTTGTCGGTCCTTATGCGGTGATCCGTGCAGATGAAGTGGATGAAAATGGTGAGATGCAACCGATTATCATCGGTGAAAACTCGAATATTCAAGATGGCGTTGTTATCCATTCAAAAGCAGGTGCGCAAGTCACCATTGGGAAAAATTCATCGATTGCCCACCGTTCAATTATTCATGGTCCTTGTGTAATTGGTAATCATGTATTCGTTGGTTTTAACAGTGTCTTATTTAATTGTAAGGTCGGTGATCATAGTGCCGTCCGTCACAATGCCGTGGTCGATGGCCGAGATTTGCCTAAATCATTTTATGTCCCTGCGATGAGCTATATCAATGCCCGAACCGACTTAAGCCAGTACCCACCGATCGATATTTCTATCAGTGAATTTTCTGAAAGTGTGGTGAGCACCAATATTGAGTTAGTACAAGGTTATAAGGCATTACAAAATGAATTTTAGACAACTCCCAAATCTAATCATACGTAATGCGAATATGGTTAATGAGGGGCAGCAACAAATCGGTGATGTCCTTATTCAGCAAGGCCGTATTCGTAAAATACAATCTAATATAACGGGTATCCACAATGCCAAGAGCATCGAGGCTGATGGCGCATGGTTACTCCCAGGCATGATTGATGATCAAGTCCACTTCCGCGACCCAGGCTCACCACAAAAAGGGAGTTTTGCCTCAGAATCTTTGGCAGCTGCAATAGGTGGAATTACCAGCTTTATGGATATGCCCAATACCAATCCTGCTACATTGGACTTAACTGCACTACACGATAAAAAAGCAATTGCAGCTCAACATAGCATAGCCAATTATGCATTTCACTTTGGGGTAAGTGCACAAAATTTAGAGATTGTTGAAGCGCTTGATCCTAAATTGGTTAGCGGCGTGAAAGTTTTTATGGGAGCATCAACGGGTAATATGTTGGTTGATGATCCAAAAATTTTAGAGCGCTTATTTGCTAATGTGCCCACTATTTTATTAGCACATTGCGAATCCACGCCCCGGATCAAACAGCTGGAAGAGTTTTATCGTGATAAATATGGCGAAGATATTCCAGCAAACTTACATCCTAAAATTAGGGATAAACAAGCCTGTTTTGAAAGCTCTCGATTAGCCGTATCACTCGCTGAAGAATTTGGTACACAGCTACATGTATTGCATCTGACGACAGCAAAAGAGCTTTGCTTATTTAAAAATTTACCATTGGATAAAAAGCATATTACTGCTGAAGTATGTATACATCACTTAACTTTTGATGAGTCTGATTATGCAGATTTAGGACATTTAATTAAATGTAATCCAGCAATAAAAACTGCCAGTGACAAGCATACCCTCATTGATGCTGTCGCCAATAGTGAGCGTTTAGATATTATTGGCACAGACCATGCGCCGCATACTTGGCAAGAAAAACAGCAAACTTATTTTAATGCCCCTTCAGGGTTACCGCTAGTTCAGCATGCCTTACCCGCATTATTAGAATTAGTGGCAGATCAGAAACTATCAATTGAAACGCTGGTAAGAAAATCTTCTCATCAGGTTGCCGATTTATTCCGTATTAAAGATCGAGGCTATATCCGCGAAGGCTATTGGGCTGATTTAGTCCTCGTCCGCGAAAATCAAAAAAAACAATCAGTAGCTGAACAGACTAATTTTATGCGTTGCGGCTGGACACCATTCCAAGAGAAAACGTTCCGCTATCTGGTGGACACAACCATCATTTCTGGTCAACTCGCATGGCACCAACAACAACCTTATCTTAACTGTCAGGGTCAAGCCTTAGAAATTGACCGCTAATCTGCAATAACCCAACCTGTATTTAGACGACTCTACATGAATATCCAGCTTAATTTCCTTGGTTCAACACAGCATCTTCAACTTGAGCAACCAATGTCGATTTTTGAAACCTTGTCCCGTTTCAAAATTCAAGGCTATAAAAAAGCTTTTCTCGCCAAACTTGATGCTCATTTCGTTGATTTGCATCATGGCATCCAACATGACTGTCACATCGAACTTTTCAGTCTGAACGATGACAATAATTTAATTCTACTGCGACACTCCTATGCTTATTTATTGGCACAGGCTGTCTATCAGTTATACCCTGCTGCTCAACCTGTAGAATATCAAATTACCAATCAAGGTATTTATTATGATTTCGCCGATACGTCGTATTTTAATCAGAATGATTTACAACAAATTGAACTGAAAATGCATGAGTGGGTACAACAACATTTAGATATTCGTACTGAAAAGATTACAGCCGATCAAGCAGCTAATTTTTTTAAACAGCAAGATTTGGATTTTAAGTATCAATACTTAAAAAATACGAGTAAATCAAGCGACTTATTTTTCCATCAAAATAATGATTTCTCAGACGTTTACTTATATCCACTTGTTCCAAATACTGAATTTTTAGAATATTTTAAAGTGACTCATGTTTCTGGTGCATATTGGCAAGGCGACGCTACACAACCGATGTTACAGCGGATTTATGTCACATGTTGGGCTGACCAAAAACAATTAAAAAAACATTTAAAGCAAGTTGAAGAAGCCGCAAAACGAGATCATCGTAAATTAGCACAACAACTTGATTTACTACATTTTGATGATAAAGCACCAGGTGCCGTGTTCTGGCACGCGAAAGGATGGAAATTATTTCAGTTATTATCAGATTATTTACGCCAGCAACAAGATGATGCGGGTTATATCGAAGTTAATACTCCCGATGTCATGGATCGTGAACTTTGGGAAATTTCGGGACACTGGCAAAACTATCAGCAGCATATGTTTACCACCGTCACTGAAGATCAGCGAAGTTATGCACTTAAGCCTATGAGTTGTCCTGGCGCAGTTTGTCTATATGCACATGAATTAAGAAGTTATCGTGACTTACCATTACGTATGGCGGAATTTGGTAAAGTTCATCGCTATGAGCCATCTGGATCTTTACATGGATTAATGCGTGTTCGTCATTTTACCCAAGATGACGCCCATATTTTTTGTACTAACAGCCAGCTTTTATCTGAATGTAAAAATACAATTGCCCTCATTTATAAAATTTATGAGCAATTTGGCTTTAATGAAGTTTCGCTTAAATTATCGACAAGGCCTGATCATCGTGTCGGCACGGAAGAAATTTGGGATTTCTTAGAAAATACACTAAAACAATCTCTCGAACAGCTTAATATTCCTTATACATTAAATATCGGTGAAGGTGCATTTTATGGCCCTAAACTTGAATTTACCTTAAAAGATGCCATTGGTCGTGAATGGCAATGCGGAACAATTCAGGTTGATTTAAATTTACCAGAACGTTTTGATATTCATTACATTGATGAAAATAATGAAAAACAACGGCCTGTGATGTTGCACCGTGCTTTATTTGGATCTCTTGAGCGCTTTATTGGTATTTTGATCGAGCATTATATGGGGCACTTCCCATTTTGGCTTGCACCTGTCCAAATCGCAATTTTACCGATTACAGATGTACAACATGATTACGCCAAACAAGTCCAAGAATCACTTAAACAGAATGGCTTTAGGGCAACATTAGATTTAAGTCAATCAAAATTGAACTATAAAATCCGTGAAAATACGCTACAAAAAATACCTTATCTGATCATTGTTGGGGAGCAAGAAATGCAACAATCATCTGTTCGAATACGTGCGCAAAATGGGCAGGATTTTGGGGATATCCTGACTACAGATCTGCATGATTTCTTTACGACTCAAGCAAATTTTGTGAATTGATTGCTTATGTGGCATCAAACACATAATCAGGTTAAAAATTTACGGCAGGAAAAGAAGATTTTTAACCTGAGAACCTATTTTGCAATGGATCTTGGGAATTTGTTTTGCTGTGTTGAGCTAGTAATCATAAATTTATGCTAGGAAACAATAATTATTACCGCTCCCTTAATGCCTCTTGCGCCTTATTAAATGGTTTGATTAAATAATCCAACACCGTTTTTTCACCTGTTTTAATATCTACCGTTGCAACCATTCCAGGTGTGATATTAAACTTCTGCCCTTCTTTATTGATCAACTTGTCTGAATCAGTCCGAATATAAACTCGATAATAAAATTGATCTTGCTTAACTTCATCTCTCAATGTATCTGGTGAAATAATAGAAACTTTCCCTTTCAATCCACCATAGATAGAATAGTCAAATGCAGTGATTTTTACGAGTGCTTCTTGTCCAGAATGAATAAAGGCAATATCTCTAGGCGAAATACGCGCTTCAACCAAAAGTTTTTCATCAAGTGGAACAATAGTCATCAGCTTTCCATTCTGAGAAATCACACCACCAATAGTCATAACATTAATTTCTTTTACAATCCCTCTCACTAGTGACTTAAATAGAGTCCGACTTCCCTTTTACGACCTGAGACTGAGTTTCAATGTCTGTATTTGCTTTTGCTAGTTCTTCACGAGCTTTTACTGAATATTGGTTTCGCACATCACTCATTTGATTGCGCAAATCAGTCGCTTGACGTTTAAGTCTTAAAACTTCCACTTCACTTGCTGCACCTTTCGCAACCAAAGGCTCAGTCATTTGTGGCTCTTGTTCAACTAAAGTAAGTGCCTGCTTCAATCCAGCTAAGGATTCTTCCAAATTAGATCGACGCGAATGATACAGCGCTGTTTCTTCCTCAACTAAACTACGCTCTTTTAATACTTCACTTGGAAATACTAAAGCATTCCCATTTACTTCTGCGCGTAGTCGCGCTGCAGTTGCTTGAGAAGTAAGAAGTAAGGATGCTGATTCACCAACATTTGATGCAAAACGAGTCGGATCAAGCGGAGCCAGTATTTGCCCTTTTTCGATAATTTCGCCCTCATGCACATAGAGCTTCGTTAAGATACCACCTTCAAGAGACTGAATAACTTGCTCTTTAGAAGATGGAATAACTTTGCCAGTTCCTGTTGAGACCTCTCCAACTTCCGCTATCATCCACAAAAGAAGAAAGCCGTAATCCGTGCATAAGTTTTGACAATAAATAACCCGAATCCTGTTTAAGCCAAGGATTCCATAATTTGAATTTTTGGCTTATTTCGTTGAGTTAATTGATATACGCATAACGATACGTAAATCCCACTTAGAAATCCATGAATACTACGTGCTTTACTCGTCACTAAATTGTATTGACCTTTCAATAAGCTAAATAACGTTTCTATCTTATTACGTTATTTTAAGTGATATTCATCTTGTTCACAGAGTTGAACAGTCCGCATATTCTTTCGATGATAGGTAATTAAATCAATACCTTGATTCTTTAACTTGCTTTTTAAATCTTGGCTGATATAGCCACGATCCGCATAAAGCTTTGCTTCTAAGCCTTCAACCAAATGTTCAACCATTTTGATGTCAGACACATGTCCATTAGATAAAGCAGAACAAGCGATTTCACCCAATTGATTCATCGCGATATGTAATTTACAACCATAAAACCAGCCCATCGAACTTTTACCACGTGATGCAATTTTGGCTAATGATTTATGGCGTTGGATGCGTTGATTTTTACAGACAGGTAAAGTGGTTGAATCAACCCATAAATATTGGCTACGTTGGCCTTTCATTAAGGCGACATGTAAAGCATGTAGTGCCAATTGATGCATATTGATGAGGTGAATCATCCGTTGGTAGTAGGGTAAATTTTTAAATAAATGATTTTTATCCTGTTTCAACCATGAAAAGAATGCTTTGAAATTGTTGATATGAGAACACTTATACCAAATGGCAATAAAGCTAATTTCCGAGATGGTCAGCTGTGCAGTTCTGATTCTTAAAGAGTGGCGGATTTGTTTGAGAAACTTCCAATAAGTTGCTTCAAATTTAAGAAAGAAATCATCGATTACACAGAGTAATTCGGTACTATTGAACATTAGGACTAGAGCTTTAGGTTTGGTGTGGTAACTCAACTGATGGCTCTAGTTCTCTTATTTTTCAAGTCAATTTCTTATCTGAGATTCGGGTTACCTATGAAAATGATGCTATGTATGATGAAGTAGAATAAATTCAATGCTGTGGTTATATTCACAACCATTAACAATTAAATCGACCTCATACGCTCTCTTCACTGTAAAAATTTACACTAGAACTTGTTGCTCTTAGGACATATATCTAATGCTATAAAAGGCAATGTACGGATATTAAAAATGAAATTTGTGCTGAAAAGTATTCCAATTGATCGAAAACTTTTTAAGCAATTGAGCTTAAACTTTTCGTGATAACAATGTGATTGAAATATTGAGGTAATACAAAAGAATTTTATTTAAATGTGATTAAAAAAATACGAATTCAAAGCTTAATTGAAACAAATGAACTCATTGGAAATTTTCAATAAATCTTTTTAAATTCAGGCATCTTGAATCTTATTTATTCTTGATGCCTATTTATGTCCACTTTCAAATTATATCGGGTCAATGTGAGTAACCACATCAATCACATTATGGTTTTTGAGGACTTCATTTCTGGCATCTACTGCAATTTTATGTCCTTCTCTTACACTTTGCTCACCACTGACTTCTAAATGAACATCTACAATAATCATATCACCCATTTTACGGGTTCTGAGTTGATGTAAGCCCAATATCCCCTCTTTATTCAATAAGGTTTCTTTAATAGCAGCAATCTCATCTTCATTTGCCGACTTGTCCATCAAATCATGTAAGCCCGTCCAGCTAAAGTCAAAACCCATTTTAGCAATCATCAAACCGACAATTAACGCCGCGATTGGATCAAGAATTGGGTATCCCGCAAGATTCCCTATAATCCCTAATGCTACAACAAAAGAAGATGCCGCATCTGAACGTGCGTGCCAAGCATTCGCAATCAATAAACTCGATTTTACTTTTTTGGCAATAGAGAGCATATAGCGGAACAAAATTTCCTTACAGATCAATGCAGTTATTGCTACCCAAAGTGCTATGCTATGAACTTGGGAAATTTGCTCAGGATGAAGAATTTTATGGGTTGCTGTCCATAGCATTCCGCCCCCAACGGACAGTAAAATTAAACCCAGTATAAAAGATGCTGCATTTTCAAAACGAAGATAACCATAAGGATGAACGTCATCTGGTGCTTTTTGACTATGACGATTGGCCACTAATACAATAAAGTCCGCAACTAAATCACTTAAAGTATGAATACCATCTGCAACTAAACCTTGTGATTTAGAAAACAGACCAATCCATATCTGCCCAATCGATAAGAAAATATTCACAGCAACACTGATCCACGTTGACTTTGAAGCAGCTTTCGCCCTTAACTCAAGATCAATATTTGATTCAATCATAATCTTTCAAGCTCTTGGTTCACTTTTTAAAATAAAGCATACTTTTCAAAACGTTATCTTTAAATACATAATGATGAATTAATGCAGCCAATGCATGAAAGCCTATCAGCACCATGAAAGAATTACCTAGAAATTCATGGATTTCTCCAATTTTTTCAACATCCCATGAATTACTTATGAGAGGTAAACTCATTCCAGAAAACTGATAACTCTCTGTTAAACCTGATAAAGTAACCCAGCCCAGTACAGGAATTAAAAACAACAATGAATAAAGTGTGTATTTCACCATCAAAAATAAAGTTCTTTGATATTTATTCATCGGCTTGTTCAGCGGAATATCTTTTCTATAAGTAAAAATCATTATAATTCTGATAAAAAATAGCAAAAATACGGATATCCCAGCGAAAACATGGAGTTCTCCGCTTTTTAGATGTACGGTTGGGTCTCCACCTGTGAGATACGCCAACACCACAAGGCAAAGTGTAATCCAATGCATAATCATTATTGGAAAAGGATATTTATTTTTCATAACAACCCCAAAATTCAAAAATATAAATTGATATTATTACATTATAAAAGTAACCTTAAATTTAAATTAATTTTTTAAAATATTTAAAAAATCAAATGCTAAAAAATACCATCCAGCACCCAATAAAAATAATCATTCTTAATTACATTAATCTTACCCTATAAAATAAATATCAGACTCGAGTAAATTTTAAGGATTCTATTCCATTCAATCCGAAAAATATTTCACATGTAGCTTTTATGTATAAAATTCATAAAATAAATATACTTACCGTTTTTCTTTTTTATGAAAAATGGAGGAATAAAGTCTACCTAATCCTCTCCATCTATTTAAAACAAAAATATATATCTCATTAATCCTAACTTTAAAAATCCTACACTTAAGTTTATCTTCAAATAAGCCAACCTCATTTATTTTTGCTTGAGACAAACTTCGACAAGGATCCTCCTATTTATATAGGTATACTGACATGAAATCGTTTGGCCACAAAAGTTCATATCATCAACAGCTTTTGTATATATTGAATCTATCATGTCATCTGTGATAATTTGATTCAAAAACACCATAAGCAACTAAATTTATTAAGTATTTTAATAAAAATTATTCTTAAAATACCAAAAATGAATAGGCACATGCATTAATATCGATTAATCAGTATACAATTTTTCCCTGTTTAGGCTTATATATCTGAAAATTGTATTGCTCATGCTCTACTGAAAAAATTGGTTCATTCGACAAAATTGTTTCACATAAAATTCACTATTAAATGAATATTATCTAATTGAAAGTTTAATTCAGCGTATTTTATCTATTATCAAGATATAGGTGGATCCTTCAGTGGCTATAGAATTTATTTCCAAATCAAAGTTACCTACTGCGTTTGGCGATTTTGAAATTATAGCGTTTCAAGACCAAAGTACTGGTGAAGAACATATCGCTCTTGCCAAAGGCATGGATACTATTTCTGATCAACCTGTACTCGTCAGAATTCATTCAGAATGCTTAACAGGTGATGCTTTTGCTTCACTGAAATGTGACTGTGGTCCTCAATTACATTCAACCATGAAAATGATCAATGATGCAGGTCAAGGTGTGATCTTATACCTGCGCCAAGAAGGCCGTGGTATAGGATTAACCAATAAAATTCGAGCCTATGCGCTCCAAGACCAAGGACATGATACTCTTGACGCCAATTTATTATTAAATTTACCAGCAGACGCTCGTAAATATGACATGTGCGCCATTATGTTAGATTATTTAAAAATAAAGAATGTAAAACTCATTACAAATAATCCACTTAAAATTAAATCTTTAACTGATTTAGGAATTGATGTTGTTGAGCGGGTTCCATTAAAAGTTGGCTTAAATATTTTTAACAAAGCTTATCTAGAGACAAAGCAAAAACGTATGTCACATCTGTATGATAATAGTGATTTCTAAAAAGCGATCACTTTCGGTAAAAATTCACAGACAAAGTTCCACCTCCCTTACGGGAGAGGGTTTTATCACATATAGTTCTTGATAAATTAACTTTAAATATACTGATTAAAAAACAGGATATTATTTATTTTCTCTAAGTATTTGCGAAAAAGCTGTGACTTTTTCTAAAGTTGCGTTCACTCCCTTATTAAAAAAAGTATCGACAAGCGCTGAGCCGATAATAATCAAATCTACCTTATTGGCTAAGGCTTTAACATGACTTTCATTTTTGATCCCAAAGCCAATTGCAACTGGAATATTAAAAATAGGCTTGATTTCAGCAATCTTTTTCTCAAGATTAGACAAATTGAAGTCTCCTCCTGTTAAGCCATTTTCTGCAACATGATATAAAAAACCTGTCGCGCGCGCTGAAATTTGCTCTAACCTTTCAACTGGGGTGGTCGGCGCGGTCATTGCAATTAAATGCATATTTTTTTCATTTAATTGCACCTCAAATTTTTCTCGATATCCATATGGAGCATCTAAAATCAATATTCCATCTATAAGATTCTCTGTTTCGGCGATAAGTGTCTCGAAACCATATTGCATCATCGGATTTAAATAAGTCATAAAAATTATTGGTGTTTTTTCATCATGTAGCCTGATTGCTTTTACCAACTCAATGGTCTGTTTTACCGTTTGACCTGCACCTAAAGCCCTAAGATGCGCTGCCTGAATGATCTCTCCATCTGCCACTGGATCTGAAAATGGAATGCCAACTTCAATAATGTCAGCTCCAGCTTGACCTAATTGGCTCAACAGACGACAACTTTCTGCAAAATTAGGATCTCCAGCAGTAAAATAACAGACCAGACCACTTCGATTTTCCAGTTTCAATTGCTCTAATTTTTGATCTAGACGGTTCATGCTGTAACTCCTGCAAGATATTTTTTGACCGTGTTTAAGTCTTTGTCGCCTTTGCCACTTAAATTGACAATAATGATCTGTTCTGGCTGCATTTCTTGAGCAAGTTGAATCGCATATGCAATCGCATGGGAACTCTCAAGAGCAGGAATAATGCCCTCCTGTTGGCTTAAAAGCTGAAATGCATTTACGGCTTCTTGGTCGGTTATAGCCGTGTATGTCACGCGTCCAGTTTCAAACAGAAGGCCATGTTCAGGGCCAATACCAGGATAATCTAAGCCAGCTGATATAGAGTGCCCTTCTAAAATCTGCCCATCTAAATCTTGTAATAAATAGGTTAAATTGCCATGCAGCACACCAACTTGACCTTTGCAAATAGAGGCGGCATGTTCACCAGTATGTGTTCCTTTCCCCCCCGCCTCAACGCCAAACATTTTGACATTTGGGTCTTCTAGAAAAGGATGCATCAACCCTAATGCATTTGATCCACCACCAACACAAGCAACCAAGGCATCGGGCAGTTTATTTTCTTTGAGGAGTATTTGGTTTCTGGCTTCTAGACCAATAATTTTTTGAAATTCTCTGACCATCGTCGGATATGGATGAGGGCCTGCACCCGTACCCAACAGGTAATAGGTTGTATCCACATGACGAATCCAGTCACGTAAGGCTTCATTCATGGCATCTTTTAAAGTCCCACGACCTTTTTGAACACTTCTGACTTCAGCACCGAGTAATTTCATGCGTTCAACATTCATTTGTTGGCGCTGAATATCTGTTTCTCCCATAAAAATGGTACATTTCATCTTAAACAGTGCGCAAACCGTTGCTGTTGCAACCCCATGTTGTCCAGCACCAGTTTCTGCGATGATTCTGGTTTTACCCATAAATTTGGCCAATAAGATTTGCCCAACACAATTATTGATCTTATGCGCACCCGTATGGTTCAAATCTTCTCGCTTGAGATATATTCGAGCACCTCCTGCATAAGCTGTTAGGTTTTTTGCATAGAAAAGCGGACTAGGGCGACCAACAAAGTCCGTTAAAATCTGTTGATATTCAGCCCAAAATTCAGGTTTATGCCGAACAGTATTAAAGGCTTGCTCTAATTCTTGAAGTGCAGGCATTAAGCTCTCTGGCATGTAACATCCGCCAAATTTAACAAAAAATCCCAATTCATCAGGACCATTACCTGTATAAGGGGTTGTCATCTCATATCTCTTTTACTATCAAAATTTGTTTGATCTTAAAATATTTTCATTTTTTTGATAATTGATATATTTTGAGCTAATGATGTTAGAAAATTTTACAACATGAAGCGCAGAACACTCCCTCCCCTTAATGCTTTAAAAGCATTCGAGGCCGTCGCCAGAAATAAAAGTTTCAGCTTAGCTGCGGAAGAATTATGTGTCACCCATAGTGCGATTAGCCATCAAATAAAACAGCTAGAAGAATGGTTCGATAAAAAATTGTTCATTCGACATTCCTCGACCATCTCTCTGACGGCGGATGCCGAAGAATTATCGCTAGTTTGTACGCAGCTTTTTAATCGTTTAGAACAATGCGTCTTTGAGTTAACAAATAAAACATCAGAAGTAGAAGTTGTAATAGGCGCTTCTCATAGTTTTATGGCCAATTGGCTGATTCCTCGATTAGAAAAGCTCGAAGTCATTTATCCCAATATCCATATTAAATTAATGACATGTAATGACTTAAAATTGTTAGAAAAAGAGAAAGTTGACATATTTATCAATAGCGTCAGTGAGCATCATCTACTTCCCAACTTTTTGAATAAATATCTGTTATTTCCCGATAACATGGGGCCTATTTGTAATCGTGAAATAAATCTTCTTCATTCCGTAAATGATCTTTTAAACTATCCATTACTTCATACCCACTCAAATAAAAGTGCATGGCATACATGGTTTAATCAGTCCAAAATTAACTTTTCCCCAAAAGCGAATGATCGTTATTTTGATAGTCTCAATTTAATGATAGAAGCCGCTGTTTCAGGCTTAGGAATTGCCATAGCCCCTCAAATTTTAGTCGAAAAAGAAATTTTGAATGGAAGAATCATTGCCCCTTTTGGTTTTATCTATTGTGACTATAATTTTTATGCCATGGTCAGCAAAAATAATGAGAATCCTGATGTCATGAATATTATTCATTGGTTAATGGCTGAAGAAAAAGTTTAAAAAAATTAATCATTGATCACCACAATTCTATTCAATGTACTGACTTGAACTTCTATCTTCACATTCTGTTCACTCTAGCCCCCCTAAAGTGTGAGGATGAACGGTGAAGATGGACAGTGAACATGAATCAACTCAAAACGTTAATGGCAATTGCCTTATCCTTACCCGTGCTTTTCCTGTCAGGATGTAAAAGTGTTCCTCGTTATTCCTCGGATTATGCAAATGCCAGAGCCAGTATTCAGGGCATACCCTTAGATGATGCAAAAGCATTAGAAATTGGCACCCGCTTCACTTCGGCATTTAATACCATGGGTACACCTCAATTCGTTGAAAATGCTGGAGCACTGTATGCAGATCAGCTTTTTATTAACGATACGCTGTCGCAATTTACATCACGTAAAAAATTGCTTGAACATTTTCAGGGTATGAACCAGCGGGTGAGTAATGTCACTGTCCGTCTATTAAATACTTCGTATCATCAAGACTCTGCCTATGTGCATTGGCATATGGTTTATGATTTTAAAATGTTCGGGAAAACACGAACAATGGATTCTTTTGGAATCAGTGAAATAAAGGTCAACCCAAACCATAAGATTATTTTCCAACAAGATTTCTGGGATCCTGCCAATGGTCTATATCGTTCTTTGCCCTATGTAGGAGGAACCTATTCATGGGTACTGCCTTTCAAAAAGTAGCCATAACCACTGTACTGATGTTCGGGAGTTTCGGTTCGTGGGCGCATGCACAGAGCTTAAATAAATGTGGTAATGGTCCACTCATGGTGGGACAAAAACAGGTCGGTGTGGCCAGTTACTTTGCGCAAAACTGTAATCTGCCTTGGCAAAGTCAAAACATGCAGATGGATTTTAGCTATACACAGAATATTCCAGAGTGGGCATTCAAACGTGCAGCTACATATCTACTCAAACGTAATATTAAAGATCAAAAAATGCATGCTGTTTTCAATCCAATCACCGATTTGTATCGTCCAGTGAACTCAGGAGATCTATACCAACTAAAGTATAGCCATGCCACACATACCTTAAGCCTATACTTAAACCAGAAAATTCAGGGACAACTTCAGAACCCGCAAGCTCAGCAATATTTTAATATATGGCTAGGTCCTCAACCATTTAGTGCTAAATTAAAACAGCAATTAATAAAGTAGTCACTACAGTTATGTCTAAACATTTTATTTTGATGGTCGAAGATCATTATGAACTGGCATCTACCTTATGCGAGTTTCTAGAAGAGCATGGTTTTGTGGTCGATCATGCTCGAAACCTAAATGCTGCGCGCCAATTGCTCAAGCAGCAACGCTATCATATTTTACTTTTAGATATTAACTTGCCTGATGGTTCGGGTTATGAACTCTGTGAATGGCTACGAAATAAAGAAGGTATGGACCTTCCTGTGCTGATGCTCACCGCACGCGATACACTAAATGACAAACTCAAAGGTTTCAACTCAGGAACGGATGATTATCTAGTCAAACCGTTTGACTTTAATGAGCTGGTGGTTCGAGTCAAAGCTTTGATCAAGCGTTCACAGGGTGAAGTTTCCTCTGGCCGTCTTCAAATTCATGATCTGATTCTAGATCCTGCAACACAGCAACTGACTCGTGCTGGACAAACCATTGAACTACCACCGATTCAGTTCAAACTGCTCAAACTACTGATGCGTCATTCACCTAAAGTTCTGACTAAACAGGAAATTATGATCGAACTTTGGGGGGATGAAGAGCCTGAAAGCGATGCCCTGCGTAGTCATATTTATAATTTGCGTAAAATGGTCGATAAGCCTTTTGAAAAAAAGCTAATTCATACCATATCTGGTGTCGGGTTAAAGATCACTTTAGAAGCATAAGCTTTCGAAGCTGAGTCCTAATTTAAATACACGACAACAATCAGTCCAGTCGTCATCGCCAGATCAACATCTTGATGGGTACTGAGATAATACTGCCGATCAAACAACTCCACTCGCCAACCAAGCTGCTTGCACAACTTCTGTACCAGTTGTAGTCCAATGCCATGACCTTTAATCTCTAATTGCAATTGCTGCCCCGACAGTTCTTGCACCTTGGAGTTATTCGGTAAAGGAATGCCGACACCATTATCTGCAATCAATACTGTATTTTTTTGCAAAATGACATCAATTTCTGTGCCTTGTGAATAATTCAGTGCATTCCGCAAAATATTGCCAAATACCATTTTGGTCATCGATGGGTAAAGTTTACGTGGCTGTTCATCGAGGTCTTTTTGCAAATCAATCTGCATACCTTTGTTATGGCTCACGTTGTCCAAATCCTGAAGCAGATTTTCCAGACATTCGGAAAGCACAGTCGGTTCAGCCGTTAAAGTATCGGTGGTGTTGCGTGCGATTGCTAACAACGTATCCACCAGCAGTTGCATATCTTCAATAGTGTTATGCAAACGAGTAAACGACTTGTTATCGCCATAACGTGCCTGACATAACTGCACATTGCCTTTTAAAATGGTCAGTGGGGTACGCAGCTCGTGGCTGACATCACTGGTAAACTCACGTTCGCGTTGAATAAAATCGCTTAAGACCTGATGATATTTTTCTAGCGCCTGCTTCAGATATTCTGCTTCCAGATTTGAATCAGTCCGGATGTCATGAAACGGCGAAGCCTGATTTTTTTGATGTTCCCAGTCAATATGTTCCAATGCATTGGCTAGACGGGTAATTGGAGAAAAATAGCGCCGAGCACGGCGATTCCACCACCACAGCACACTATAAAGCACAAACAAGCTGACCATCAGTGGTGCCAGACCAAACAACCAGACCAGTTTATTGACATTACTTTCGCCAAAAACCAACAGCACATGCTGCCCGTCTTTTTCACCATAAACAGTCATGCGTTCCTTGCCATCGACAAAATGCCGATTCACCCCTTGCTCAAGCTGCATAGTCTTAAATTGAGGCGGTGGCACAGTGTTCCAGCGGTAACCATACAGATTTTTGGTGTCGGGCAATTCTGCGGCAGGATTACGTTCCAGTCGTTGCCAGTAGTGTGACATTTCCTGTTCTAGCGCTGTTCTGAGCAAAGACCCTTTAATCACCCAAGCACTGAAGCCAATCCCAATCACCACGGACAGGGCAATGAATCCGATTTGCAGCCAGTAGTATCGGTTAAACACCTCACCCAGAGGATGATCACGTTTATCCCTAAACATCTTTAACATTGATGCATTCCCCGCTGGCCCATCCCACTGTTCAATTATACGGCTTTCTTCTTCAACAGAAAGTGTCCAATCACCCACTCGCGTCCATGGTCATAACCAAACAGTTCGGCACAGGCCATAAAGAAAATCCGCCAACGCTGCCACCAGATTGCGGCATCCGCGCCATAAGTTTGTTCAAACAAAGGCTTTAGCTCGGCCTGTTTAGCATCCATATTTTCTAGCCAAGCATTTGCGGTACGTTCATACTGCGTACCCGCCCATTGCCAGTGCTGTTCTAACTGCAAATGTTGCTGAAAATGTAGGAAAGTTGAGGCCGCTGGCATCAAACCACCACTGAAGAAATATTGCGACATCCAGTCAAACTCATTTTTGACTTCAAACGGATAATGCAAGAAACGATGACAGAAAATATGACACCACAATAAGCCATCTGGTTTGAGCCAAATACTGATATTTTCAAATAGTTTTTGATAGTTACGCACGTGCTCAAACATCTCCACCGATACCACACGGTCAAAAGAGGCAGGTTCAAGTTGCAACACATTGACATCACAAGTGATCACCGTCAGGTTATCCAGTTTCTTTAAACAGGCCTGTTCCTGAATATGCTCACGCTGTGTTGAAGAATTTGACACGACCGTAATACGGGCCGTTGGATAACGCTCAGCCATATACAGACTTAAAGACCCCCAGCCACAGCCAATTTCCAAAATATCCTGACCATCTTTCAGTTGCGCTCGTTGGCAGTAGCAAGCAAGAGCAGCTTCTTCGGCTTGATCCAGCGTCGTATCGGCATGTTCAAATAGACTCGCGCTATATTTCAGACGCTTACCGAGTACTGCCTGAAAAAATGCAGTTGGCAGTTCATAGTGCTGCTCATTGGCTTTGTCTGTCTCAATGGCAATTTCACTGTTTTTCAGCATGCTCAGCACATCCATATAGCGCTGCGCAGCCAGTGCTGGGTCAAATCGACCTTCTTGTGCCAAACGTTTTTTGCTCAAGATTTTAATACCAGCACGAATCACTGGATCTGGCAGCTTGCCATTTTCGATCAGTTTTAAAGATTGTTGAATCATAAAGTCCATGTATTTACCTACTCTTTGGGTGGCCACGGAATAAACATTGAAGTTCGTCGTTGATAGTCTTTATAGTTGTCGCCACGATGGGTCAGTGCCTGTTTTTCACTAAAAGGAATCCCCGTAAGGTAGTACAGGAATAGCCACATCAGCAGCGGATAAATCCATAATTCATAGCTTCCTGCTGCCAGACCGAGCACTGGGTAGGCAAACCAATGCAACCATTCAAAAAAATAATTCGGATGGCGCGAGTATTTCCACAAGCCCTGATCCATGCTTTTACCTTGATTCTGCGGATCTAGCTTAAAATGGTAAAGTTGCTGATCGGCAGTGCTTTCGCCTATCAATGCCGATAGCATGATCATGCCCGCCACAATCACGGTGACCGAAGTCCAGTCACTCCATTGCTCGGTCGAGATAGTTAACAAGTTCAACATTGGGTAAGAAAACAGTAACGCCAAACCTGCCTGAAATATAAAAAACACCAGAAAACCGAGATGCTGATAATCCCCCATCGCTCGGCGCATGTTGGCATAACGCGTGTCTTCTTGGGTTTCATGAGCATAGCGCCGGAACAGATGCCAAGTCAGCCGCGAAAACCAGATCCCACTTGCCAGTCCCAGAAATAACCGAACCAACAGCGGTGCACTGTCAATCGCCCAAGCTGCAATAATCACATTGAGCGCAATACTGAAACTCCATGCAACATCAACCAGCCCTGCTCTGCGGTTATAGGTCACCAACACCCAGCTACAGAGCATGATGAAGACATTGAGCAAAAATAAATCTAGCAGCATCTCGCCCTCCCGTTTTATTTCTGCTTAGTAAGCACTGGCTTCAAACAGCAAATGAACATCACTGATCACACCTTCGCGGAAGCCGCCTTCGCAATAACACAGATAAAAATCCCACATGCGGATAAAACGCTCATCAAAATCAAGTTGCAGCACTTGATCACGCTGCTCCAGAAAACGTTGGCGCCAGCACTTCAGAGTTTGTGCATAGCTTTGACCAATATCTTCCAGATGTTTGAGACGAAGTTTTTGCTCCGAAGCCGTTTGCGTCATCACACTGATACATGGAATAAAACTACCGGGGAAAATATAACGCTTAATGTAATCTACCGTATTTAAAGCTTTAACATAGCGTGCATCTTCAATCGTAATCGCCTGTATCAGGGCTAGACCATTCGGCTTGAGGAGCTCGCGGCATTTTCGGAAATAAGTTGGTAAATATTGCTCACCAACTGCTTCAATCATTTCAATGGACACCAATTTGTCGTATTTACCCTCGAGTAAACGGTAGTCCTGAAGCTGTACAGACACCCGATGAGACAGCCCTGCTTCAGCAACTCGGGCGAGTGCTTCATCATACTGAGCTTTGGAAATGGTAATGGTGGTCACCTTACAGCCATAATGCTGAGCCGCATAAATGGCAAAGCCTCCCCAGCCGCTGCCAATTTCAACCAAATGGTCCATCGGTTGCAATTGAAGTTTTTGGCAGATCAGTTCTTTTTTATAATCTGAAGCTTGTTCCAAGCTCATACAGGGTTCTTTAAACACCGCACTGGAATACATCATGCTGGAATCTAAGAACAATTTAAAAAAATCATTGCTCAAGTCATAATGCTCAGCAATATTCTGACGACTACCATCAATCGAATTCTTGCGGGATTTATACCAAGCCTTGAGTACCAACTGGCTGGCTTTTGCCACTACATTTAGATTCATCCGATCAAGCACATCACGATTACGTGCTAGAATACGAATTACGTTGACCAGATCTTCACTGCTCCAGTAACCACGAATAAAGCCTTCTGCTGCCCCCAGTACACCATTACGGAACAGCAAATCGATAAGGCGTTGGTCGTGAACTTGAATTACTGCATGCAAGTCACTGTAATTTTCCCCGACTAGACCATTCCAGATACCTTTAAATATTAGCTGACCATGACGCAATTTCAGCATATGGCGTAGGACTATCGGCAGTTCGGTATGCTCTCCCATTAACAGTGTTTTCATAGTCATGTCTTTCCTTTTTCTTTTTTAGGATGCCGATAAAACGGAATTTTCTTTTTCCATAAGCGCAAAGCATGTAGATAAATCCCGCTCACCATCCTAAAGGGCTCAAGAACTTTTAATACAGCATATCGATGTTGCTGTGAAGGAAGTGTGATGGCTTGCAGCTTAAATTTCATCGTGGCATCAAATTGCAATATTTCTTGTTCAAACAGCTGCATGTGAATCACATTTTGCTGTTCTGAAAAGCTAAAACGCCAACGGTAATCCAGCGACATCGGCATGAATGGCGACACATGAAAGGCCTTTTTAAAATCAAACTGGTGGCTCTGGTAAGGCGTATGTTCAGTGGCATTATGCCGACAATCGTGAATATACACCTGACGTTCATTCCACGGCGTATTGGTGATTTCACTCAGTACAAAGAGCAATTGGTCAGTGGCATCAAAGATCAGATAAAACACCACCGAATTAAAACGAACACCCAATGTGCGTGGCAAAGCCAGTACACGGATGGATGCAGCATGTGGTAAATGATAGTTTTCGTGCTTGATCAGTAACCGTGCAACTTTCTGACGAATCGAGCCATATTCCATGTTCAGAAAGTCACGCTCATCCAAGGTCAATAAATTCCAGCGACTAGAAGACCAGAACCAAGATTTTTGGGTAAAATTTGCCAGTTGATCCGGATCAAAGCATAAATAGCTAAGCTTCACCTCAAAAGCATGCGATTTGGGCAAATAGCGACGATGGCGAATTTCGGTAGAAGCGATAGCCAGTGGATACATTTGCATTCTGTACTCCTAAGCCGCTTGCTCAGTGTGTTGCAGCAACTGATTTACAACCCATGAAGCACTACGCGCTCCATCTTCATGAAAGCCCCAGCCCCAGTAGGCACCACAGTATGACGTCCGGTTCTGACCATTAACATCAGCCCAACGTTGTTGTGCCTCAATCGCGGCAGCATCAAATACTGGATGACGGTAATATCGTTCTACCCATATTTTTTTCGGATCGAGGTTAAAGTTAGGATTGAGTGTGGCAAAGATTTGGGTTTTACAATTCAGGTTTTGCAACTGGTTCATCCAGTAACTGAAACCATAATGCATGCCACTATGCTGGAATGGAGTTGATTCAGTTGCATGGCTAGGTGTTACATGTACATGCCAGCTGGCCCATTGGCGTCTGGATTTGGGCATGATATGAGTATCGGAATGCACCACCATATGATTATCCTGATAACGAAACTTGCCAAGTACTTCCCGCTCTTGCGCTGACGAGTCTGTAAGTAAATTCAAGCTATCATCAGCATGGCTGGCAAAGATTACCCAGTCAAAACGTTCACTGCCCTGTGCCGTTTCAATCACTACATCATTGGCACTACGGGATACATGAAGCACACCTGTCTTGCGGAAAGTCATATTCGATTGGGCCTGAATGGCACGAACATAACGCGCTGATCCACCCTTGACCGTAAGCCACGAAAGTCGCTCTTTCAGCTGCAACATACGATGGTGCTGAAAAAAGCTCACCACAAATTTATACGGAATCTGTCCAGCTTGCTCTACTGGACAGGACCATAGCGCCCCGCACATCGGATAGAGATGCTCCTGACGAAAGGCTTCGGAATAGTCATGTCGATTGAGATATGCATCAATACTGAGCTGTGCATCGACCTGTTCAACATCAATATCTTTATTCGCAGCATAGAAACGGAACAGATCCGACAACATCATGCGAAAATCAGCGTTAAAGAAGTTTTGCGGTCGGAACAACAGCGAGAATTTTTTTGAAGGATTGTACTGCAAGCCAGTGACCTGATTGTTCACCGAAAAGCCCATGTCACTGCTTTGCGATTGAATCCCGAGTTCTTTGAGCATTGCACAGAACAGTGGATAGTTATGCTCATTAAATACAATAAAGCCACTGTCCACTGCGACCTGTTCGCCATCTATATTCAACTGATGGGTATCGGTATGGCCGCCAAAGTAATTATTTTTTTCAAAGACAGTGACCTCATGTGCTTTGCTTAATTTCCAGGCCGCATACAAACCGGAAATACCTGAACCAATAATCGCAATTTTCATGGTGATTCCTTAGAATGAATAGTAGGTGCGCCTGTTTTGGCTACTTTTCTCTGTTTTCGAGCTTGTGCAATTTTACTGACGTCATAGATCCGCGCTGGAATTGGCTTTAAGCCCCAGACTATCCCGAGCCAAGACATAATTTTTAGGAGGTAATAGGTCACATCAATCTGCCACCAGTAAAAGCCCTGTCGCGTACTGCCTGCATAATAATGGTGATTGTTGTGCCAGCCTTCGCCCAAGGTAATGATAGACAAGAATAAATTGTTGCGGCTTTGATCATCAGTGTCAAAATCACGGCTGCCGTAATGATGCGCCAGTGAATTGATACATAAGGTCGCATGAATCAGCAATACAGTGGACACCACAAATCCCCAGACCAGTAATTGCAAGCCGGAAGTCCCCAGTTGCGGCCAAGCTATTGCCAACCATTCTCCTAGTGCATAAATCCCACCCGCGGTCAACAGCACCACAATTAGACTAAACCGGTCTAGCCAGATTAATTCCGGATATTTCAGCCAGTCTTTGATGACTTCTTTACGCGTGGCAAAGTTATATTCATTCAGAAACCAACCCACATGGCTATACCAAAAACCGTGGGTAGATGAATGCGGGTCTTGTGAAGAATCTGTATAGCGGTGGTGATAACGATGATGGGCTGCCCACCATAAGGGGCCACGCTGTGCACTCATGGTGCCTAGTAATACAAATAGGAACTGCACTGGACGCGAGGTCTGAAAGGTTTTATGCGATAAATAGCGATGAAAAAAAGCCGTAATGGAAAACATACGAATCAGGTAGAACAGCAGCATAAAGCCCACTGCAAACCACGACACTCCCACCCAGAACACTGCTAGACAAGCCAGATGCAACAGAATAAAAGGTAAAATCCGCTGCCACTGAATCTTGCTGTTTTCAGCCGTCAGTGTTTCGAGCGCTGTGGGTGTAGACCAGCTGTCTATCCATCGCATCAGACTTTTCAACATGGACTCATCCTACTTTCGAGCGATTGTATTTATTCTATTTGATGAGTGTAATCAGTCAGGTATGAATTTTATGTGAAGTAAGGAAAAAAAACCGAACTGTAGAGAGATTTATCAGTTCGGCAAAAGGTTAGCAGATTAATGAGGCAATTTGATAAGTTTTGTCACGTCATAGCCATAATCTTTCGCAGTGTCTATATATGACTGATAAGTTGCTTCATCTAGTTGCGGTTCACGTGACAAAATCCATAGGTATTTATTACTTGGGCCCCCCACGAGTGCCACTTTATATTCCGGGTCTACTCGTAATAGCCAGTAATGACCTTTAGTAAAGGGGATCCATCTTAAACCTTTAGGCAAAAAGCTGACCTTCAGTTTACTGTTCCCCTGATTTTGCGAATACGCAACACCTTCAGAGCTAATTATCTCGCCATTGGCAATTCGGCAGCTATTCAATACCCTGATAGTTTGATCGGCATTGACGCTATATTGTGCCGTGATATTAGCTATACATTTACGCTGAAAATACATCGGTAAATGCGCAATTTCATACCATTTACCGGCATACTTCTGTATATCTACCCGATCTACTGCCTGAGGCGCAGCAGTTTCTGCTTGAGTCGTTGTATTTAAGCTGATGATAGACAGTGCTATCGCTGCAAAAGCAGACTTAAATCGCATCTTCATTTTTTAGCCTTGTTGGATCTCAGGATTAAGATAACCCAGCTAGATGTGAACAAAGCGTGAAGATCAAATGCAGGGCGAATGTAGGCAAAATTTCAATTTTATAGCCTGAAAAAAAGGTATAATCATTTTTTATTGGATCCCATTTTTAAGCGGTAAATTAGTTTTTTCTGTATCAATGCTGTCGATAGACTTGTTAAAAAAAGTCAACCAGATCAACAAACTCTTTCCAGATTCAGATCCCTTTTATAAGATAATCAAATATACATATAAAAAAACTTGATTAAATTTATTTTTAATGTATAGTGATCTTAACTAGAAAAAAATCTTGTTTCATTCAATCTCTGTTAAGTATCGTCGTTTTATTCATAATCCTTCGTTTTTTTAGATTTTAAGTCTCATTCATTATTATTTTCCAAGTTATCAGCAGTCAATAAAATGGCTAAAATTATTAAAAAATCAGTAAGATTTATTATGTCAAACTCAAATATTGTTAAAGGTACGGTTAAGTGGTTCAATGAAACTAAAGGTTTTGGTTTTATTCAACAAGAATCTGGTCCAGACGTTTTTGCTCACTTCAGTGAAATTGCCAGTTCAGGTTTTAAAACCTTATTTGAAGGTCAACAAGTTGAATTCAGCATCGCTCAAGGTCAAAAAGGACCAAACGCAGTTAATATTACTGCGGTCTAAGTAATTAGATGAATTAAAAAAGTACGTCACTGTACTTTTTTAATTCAAAAGTTGTTAATCATATTCTTCGAAAAATTCACAAAAATAGGATACACATTGTTAAAAAATAATGAATTAGTGGCAAAATCTACAAATGGTACTGAAATTATTGTCTCGTTAATCCCTTTAAATAAAATGCAAAATACACGTGAAGGGTTTAAAACGATCGAAGTTGGTAAAAAAGTACGTCTAGAATCTGGCGTTGAAGTAGATTTAAATTTAGATAGTCGTACATTTTATATCTCTATGAATCAATTATTTAAGTTAAATCATAAAGTTATTTAACTTAAAAATTTATGAATAATCAAGCCATGTAATCGTTTATCTTTCGTGCTGTTCTTCAAGGTATATCTAAATGCTTAAACAAAATCTAAATATAAAAGATCAATTCGGTATCAAATATTCTATTCAGGCCACAGTTAATCACCATTTTGACGCTAGCCAGTCTTACTCCCATGTCAAATATATAACCGTGGATGGTGAAGATATTCGACCTAGCTTTGATATGTTTTTCCAAAGTACTTCAAGTGGAAAAATTTTCAAGATTATCTAAATTATTCCCAACCTATTCAGGACGGCATCTGTTTATAGGGGTCTGCAAAATACAGCACATCCACATGGTCGAACCGATGACACCACACTAAAAACCATGCAGCACCATCATTGCCAAGCTCTTTATTTCAGTCTATAGAATGAAAACGGGCAAAGTCCGTGGCAAGTGCTGAGAGTTCCTTTTCTATATTTCCGCTCTTATTTCAGCCTGAAATTATCATCTAAATATTAAAACATTTCTCTTTTTAAATTTCAAAGCCATTCTTTACTGTCATCTGCAACAGGCGTTCCATGTATCACATGCTGAATCATGGCATAGGCGATACTGCCCTTGAACGGAATCTCGGGTAACTGATTAAATTTAAAAAATTGCGCATCGCTGAGTTCATTTTCTTGAATCTGAATTTCCCCTCCCTGATATTCTGCCTTGAAGGCCATCATCAGATTGCTGGGAAACGGCCACGGCTGACTGGCTAGATATTGAATATTTTTGATTTGTAGTCCCACCTCTTCCAGCGTTTCACGGCTTACTGCCTCTTCCAGGGTTTCTCCAACTTCAACAAAGCCTGCAATCAGGCTGTACATCTGGGTTTTGTTGCGAGCATTTTTTGCCAGCAGAATTTCATCTGTACCTCGGGTAATGATGGTAATCACACAGGGATTCACCCGCGGATACTGGTTATAGCCACAGGATGGACAGATCATGGCATACTGGCTGACATGCTGCTGGGTGGCGTGACCGCATTTACTGCAAAAGCGGTGGTTACGGCGCCATTCCAGTAACTGTACCGCACGGCTAGCCTGTTCAAACTGCGGTCTGCTCCAGACTTGCACCAGTTGCCGGATTGGAACCAGCTGATAACCTTCCGGCACCGGTTCGTCTTCTTTCAGGTCACGAGCAATGATCTCGCAATTTTCCGACAGGTTTAGGTCGTGCTGCAGTCTTTCTACCTGCGGCAACTGAAAATGCTCATCCACTAGTAATTGCTGCTGTCTAAAAATATACGCTTTTGAATGCATGCTCATGACAATTCCCTGATAAAAAAATCCCATACAGAGGGGTGTATGGGACAAAACTAAGGAAGCTCACATGGAGTAACTTCAAGCCAGATACTAGGCGTGAGCTACTTGAATTACAACCATAATAATTTGTATCTTTTTGATTAAAATCACATAATTTTCACACTACTCATGTATTAAGAAATCATGTAAAGCGAGTTTCATCAACTGGCTTTAGCATTGTAGGGATGAATATTTTGTTATAGCAGTACTCATCATTTCTGAGCGATGTCAGCGGGCCATCTGGTCTAGTTGGATTGATTCAACATGCAGAATGATCTTTATTTTCACAAAAAATTGAACTGTCTTGACTTACACTGCGCTATCTTTCATAGGGTCTGGAATGGCTATGCGTTTCGGTTTAATTCTGGGTGACCAGCTTCATCATCAGCTTGCTACGCTCAAAGCGCTAGATCGTATCCGGGATGTGATCCTGATGGCCGAAGTTGTTGAGGAAGCCACTTATGTCGCCCATCATCCGCAGAAAATTGCCCTGATTTTTAGCGCCATGCGTCATTTTGCCAAAGAACTCAAAGCAGAAGGCTGGCGTGTACGTTACCATGCTTTTCAATCTGATAGTCCGATTCGTAGCCTGCTGGATTTCGTAGAGTCACAACAGCAACTCTTACCAGTCACAGAACTGGTCATTACGCACTGCGGGGAATATCGTTTACAGCAGCAGATTGAACAGTATTGGAGCCAGCAGCTGCAATTGCCAGTACAATGCCTGAATGATGAACGTTTTTTCTGTAGTCCGGAGCAGTTCCGGCACTGGGCCAGCCGCTACCAGACACTGCGTATGGAATATTTTTACCGGGAAATGCGCAAGCAGACCGGTTACTTGATGCAGGGACAGCAGCCCTTTGGAGAACAGTGGAACTATGACAGTGCCAATCGTAAGACCTGGGCTGGCAATCCCCCTTTGCCTGCACCACTTCACTTTGAACACGATCAGATTGATCTGGACGTGCTTGAATTAGTTGAACGTGAATTTTCCCGTCACTCTGGCAGCCTTGACAACTTCCGCTGGGGCACCACACGTAGCAATGCTCTGCTTGCACTGGAGCATTTCATTACCCACAGTTTGCCACATTTTGGCGATTATCAAGATGCCATGGTTCAAGACTCAGACATGCTGTTTCACAGCCTGCTCTCACCTTATCTGAACTGTGGTCTGCTACTACCTAAAGAAGTCTGTGATGCGGCAGAAGCTGCATACCATGCCGGTCATGCACCACTGAATGCAGTGGAAGGTTTTATCCGACAAATTCTCGGCTGGCGCGAATATGTTCGCGGAATTTACTGGCTGTACATGCCAGAATATGCCAGCCGCAATGCACTGCAGCACTCAGCACCATTGCCACAATTTTACTGGACTGGCCGTACTCGGATGAACTGTATGGCTGAGTGTTTCCGTAATACTTTTCAGCATGCCTATGCACATCATATCCAGCGTTTGATGGTGACTGGAAATTTTGCCTTATTAACTGGTGTAGACCCGCAGCAGATCAGCGAGTGGTATCTGGCAGTCTATGCCGATGCCTATGAATGGGTAGAACTACCGAACACGCTGGGTATGGTGATGCATGCCGATAGCGGCTTGATGGCCAGCAAACCCTATGCGGCCTCGGGCAATTACATCCATAAGATGTCCGATTACTGTAAGCACTGTAGCTACAATGTCAAAACTCGCACAGAGCTAGATAGCTGTCCGTTCAATAGCCTGTACTGGTATTTTATGATCCGGAATGAGGCGAAATTTCGTACTCATCCACGTATGGGCATGATCTATCGACAGCTAGATAAACTTAAAGATCGGCATCAGATTATCAGCCATGCCCAGCAACTTCTTAGCCAGATCAATGAGTTATAAACGATGAAAAAACAGCATCTCCCTGAAAAAATCTGTATCCACTGTTTGCGCCCTTTTACTTGGCGCAAGAAATGGTACCGCTGCTGGGAGGAAGTACAATATTGTTCTGAACGATGTAAACGTGAGTCCAGACGGTAATCAAAATCAAACACTTAGAAACGCTTGTATTGGCGTGAACAATAGGCCCGTATCACATCAGGTAAACGCAGCTGCAGATGCTTGGTTTTTCGGCCTGTCACACGTGCACGCCACATTTTAAAGCTACTGGGTTTCATATTTTGCCGCATCAAGCGGATCACTGCCGCTTCGTTCAAACCAAACTCACATTGAATGGCTTCAAATGGGGTTCGATCCTCCCAGGCCATTTCGATAATTCTGGATAAGTCTTCTTCAGAAAATTGGTTCATGCCATTCTCATTTTAATTACTATGAAGCTTCAATAAGTTCTATCAACTCATTTACATAACTTGAGTCAACTTTAATTCAACTAAAAGCATAATAATACGATCATGAATTTTTTGTGATTTTCTCTAGTTTACGGACTAAACACAAATAATAGGGCTAGTTAGACTAGCCCTTTTAAATCTTAGTTGCCTCTATAAGTCGAATATCCATAAGGACTTAGAAGTAGAGGAATATGATAATGGCTGACACTTCCATCTACCTTAAAAATTACAGGAACTTCAGGAAAGAAGGTATCTTGCTTATTTTTTTTAAACCAGTCCTCCGTTTTAAAGGTAACTTTATAAATACCAGCTTCAAGCTTCTGATTTTCAGGAAACAATCCAGTAATACGGCCATTAGGGCCAGTATATTGCTGATTTAACTTCACCCATTTATTCCCAGTACTTTTTTCGAGTACCACCTCGACTTGAGCTGAAGGTAGACCATTTTCTAGATTCAACACATGTACACTTAAGGGGTTAGTTTGTGCAAAAGTCATTGAGGTCAACAATAGTGTTGAAAGTGGCAATAATTTTTTAAACATGATGGATTCCTTAAGGATTGAAAATAGACTTAACAGCTGTTTCAGCGCAGTAATGGTCATTTTTTGCGCCCCCTGCTCCGGCAACGCCAATGGCGCCGACCACTTGACTCTCATAACGCACAGGTACGCCGCCACCTAACAAAAGTAAATTTGATAGGGTGGTTAAATTTTTTGTATCCTTGTTTTCATGGGCATTTTGACTTAACAACATGGTCGCCGTTTTAGTGGATAAAGCGGTATAGGCTTTCTTTTCAGCTGCGCCCAAATTATGCGGTCCGACAGTTTCATGCCTATTTGATATCAAGGTATTTCCTCCCCGATCCACCACTACCACGGCAATGTTATGCTGTATTTTTTGACATGCGATCACAGCAGCATCAATAAGAGTTTGTGCTGCCTGAGAATCAAGTGAATAAACTTGATTCAATTGAACGGATTGTGCAAAAGTACTGCTACTCACCAGCATTACTGTTGCAATAAGCCCTTTGAGTTTGTTCATCATGATTGCCCTGAATTAAGTTTTAAAAATCTTATACAATCTGAATGATTTAGATCATGACAATCACATTACAAAGTTGTCATCTTCAAAATGAGCCTGAACAAAATGTGTATTCTAATTATCGAAGATGAAGTGAAAATCGCCTCATATCTGGTTAAAGGGTTAAATGAATCTGGCTATGAGGCGCAATGTGTCCATTCAGGGCTAGAAGGCTTGGAAAAGTTAAAAATGCATGCATATAGTCTGGTCATATTAGATGTGATGTTGCCCGATATCGATGGCTGGGCAGTCCTGAAAGTATTGCGACAATTTTCTAAGATTCCAGTAATTTTTCTTACCGCAAAAGACCAGGTGATTGATCGGGTCAAAGGTTTGGAACTAGGCGCCGATGATTATCTAGCCAAACCTTTTTCTTATATTGAATTACTGGCCCGAATTAAAAGTCTACTTAGACGTCAGCAGTATGTAGAGGAAAATCAATTAGAAATTGCAAATTTAAAATTGGATTTAATCCATCATAAAGTCTGGCGTAACCAGCAGCCTATAGAGCTCAGTAAAAAAGAATTCAATCTTTTGCACTTCTTACTGCGCCATCCGAATGAAATTATTACGCGCAGGCAAATAGCATCTGAAGTCTGGCAAATCAATTTTGATACCGATACTAATTTTATTGATGTGGCTGTGCGACGTTTACGCAGTAAAATTGATGAGGGACATGAGATAAAGTTAATTCATACTGTTCGCGGTTTGGGCTATAAAATTTCGGCAGACAAATAATGTTTAACCCCATTCGCTCTTTAGAACTACGATTAACACTACTGGCTACCACTTGTGCTGCGATGGTTCTGTGTACTGTGGCGTTGATGACTTATCTTGGCATCAACCAGATTCTAATTGCACAGCAAGATCGGGCTTTGGTTGAACGTATTGAACGTCTGGAAATTTTATTGCAGGACAGTCGCAATATTGAGCAGATTATCGCGCAGCCGAAGCTGTATCAAAATATGCTCGGCAATCAGGACAATCTATTTGTATTGCTTAAAGGGAATCAGGCTCTGATCAATATTAATCCTCTTGGCATTCCACTGCCTGAATTTATCCACCAGCCTCAGATTCAATTCCGTGATTTATCAGCTTATGCTTATCCCACCCGTATTGCATGGAAAACTATTCAAATTAATCGACAACCCTATCTATTAATTGCAGGCAAGCAGTGGTCGGAACGTTTAGCGATTATCTCGCCTTTTAAAAAACGTCTTTTTATCTATGTGTTTAGCGGCATTCTAGCCATTTTCATACTTTGCGCGATTGCCAGCCGTTTCGGATTGAACGCATTAAGAACACTACGCAAACAAACTCATGCTATTAGTATTCACAAACTTGAACAGAGACTTAATCTGAATCATCCTCCTCAAGAGATCGAACAATTAGCTTCCGATATTAACGCCATGCTTGGCCGTATTGAACTAGGATATAGCCAACTGAATCGTTTTTCCGAAGACATTGCTCATGAATTCAGAACACCTTTGAATAATTTAATCGGGCAAACCGAAATTTTACTCATGAGTGAACGTAGTCCCGCACAGTATCAGGAACTCTTGATTTCCAACTTAGAGGACTATCAACGTTTTAAACGGATGATTGACAGCATGTTATTTCTAGCACGCGCAGATGCGCACAAAGTTTGCTTAAACAAACAGAAGATTCAACTTCAATCATTTATAGAAGATATATTCAGTATTTTCGAGTATCAAGCCGAAGAACAACACTGCAATTTTGTTTTAAGTCTTGAAGCGACTGAGTTATCGGCAGATCCTGAACTGTTACAACAAGCGCTGTATAATCTGATATCAAATGCGCTCGTTCACGGCGGCAATCACCGAACTATTTATGTACTTAGCCACCGAAAGATCATTAATAATATGCAGATGATTACATTATCTGTAATCACAAGTGGTTTGGAAGTTGCCCCTGAGCATTTGCCTCATCTCTTTGAGCGTTTTTATCAGTGCAATTCCAGCAGACAAAGTCCTCATCAAACGGGTGGTTTAGGCCTATCGATTGTTGCATCCATTTTAACGCTTCATCAGGGAATGTATCAGGCAGTCAATAGCGCAAAAGGTATATGCTTTGAATTGTGTTTTCCTAAATAGTCTTAAATTTAAATGTATGTATTACGACATCAGTAAATTAAATATTTACGTTATATTAAAAAATTAATTTAGACTTTAATTTTTTCTTATGCATATACATTTTTTTATCAGCTTGTTCTGCTGCAAATAGTAAACCTTTATTTGGAACTCTCATTGAAAAACCAATAGCTATACTAATATCAACCTCACAAAAAGCATCTAGAATTCTTTTTAAAAGAATTTCAGCCCCTACTGAGTTATTTTCCATACTTAAAATTACAAATTCATCTCCACCTAATCTAGCAATAATATCATTACTGCGCACTGTATTCACAAGCACATTTGCAGCACACTGTATTAAATGATCACCAGCCGAATGCCCCAAACTATCATTAACTTGTTTCAAATCATTTATATCAATAAAAAAAATTGCTGCTGGATGACCATACCGTTTACATCGCTCTTCTTCCTTTTCTAAGAATTCTTCCCAAGCTCTTCTATTGTATAAACCAGTCAAATCATCTTTAAATACTTTTTTTCTTAAACTTTTAAACTCATTAATTTGCTTGAATTGACGTAATTCAGCTTGAAGTATTCTACTAAGTAAATCTCCTAATAATTCTATTATAGCTATATCTTGACTTATATTTTCAGATTTTGTTTTAGGATGAATAGCACATAATGTTCCAAATAAGCTACCATCCTCATTGGTTATAGGTTGGCCAATATAAGATTTAATACTTACCTGATTATTAATTGGTGCACTTGCATATAGTTCAATTTTTTCTGAGGCAGGAGCAATTTTTGGACCATTTCCTTTAACCATATGGCAACAAAATGAATCAGCCCATTTGAAAACTTGACCTGGTTTAATATGGTATCCATGGTCTTCTGTTTGCAATACTATCCAATCATCACCTTCTACCCGGGTAATCATACATAAGTCAAATCCAAACCTCTGATGTAAAAAATTTAAAATTTCTCTTCCTGTGGACTGCCACCACTCTCCTAGACAAATTTCGTCTATTCTTTTTGCATAGGAGAGAACCTTATGAGTGGACAACGATATACACCAGAATCTAAAGATGAAGCAGCTTAATCGGTTTTATTTAAAAGATGGAGATGGTGGCAGTTGAACCAAAGAAATGTTTAAAGTAATTTTAATAACTTAAGTAAAAATCAATCTTAATTTATCCCTAATTTTACCCTTTCTTTATAAACTTCTAATAACTAAAGAAACACGCTGACAGTACTATGTCCACAGAATTCAAGTAACGTTAATACTTAACTTTAATTGTGACTGATGATTTATAAAAGGTCGATCTTCAATATATAGACCAAACCAATGAATCGGATCTCAATCTACTCCAATGGATGGCAAAACAAAATGGTGAAAAAAGATCGGTTTTTGATCTTCACAGCAGGCAGTGCAAAGACGGCTTTAGGTAAGATTTACCCACCATTACTTTGACCAAGAACAGTGGCGACCAATTCCGTTATAGCTAACAGGATCGCGAGTCTGACCATACGGGTGTATCAGCCAGTTATCAGGACACAGGCAAAGCCAAACGTGAAAAGGTGGTTAATGGGGATAAAGGCAAGGTTAAACACTTAAAAGGAACCTATGCCAACAAAGCTGAAGCGGAACGCGCCAGTGCTGCGAAGATGGCTGAGATTAAGCGTCAAATGGCGAGATTCAGCATCAATTTGGCCTATGGGCTACTTGAGATCAGTACTGAGTCCCCAATCAAGATACAGAGCTTTAAAAGCGAAGTAGATAAGCTGAAATGGATCGTTGAAAAAGCCACTCATAACTATACTAAGAGTGACGGATTTAATACTCAGTTAGAACTTGAAGCTCACGTTTGAATTTCAGGTTCTTCAGGGCGATACTCTACATTTAACTTGTTATAAATGTTTAAAGCAGCATCCGCACTCCAAAAAAATATCCAAATAGAAGAAATTGTTAAAATGAATAAAGATAAAGAAAGAATAAATCCTAAAAAGTAAACACTTGAATTTACAGGAATAGGATTTACATAAGGCAGCCACGTTAATATTGCAATTAACATATCATTTAGGTACAAAATCACAAGTGATAGAAAATATGAAACCGCAAGGAAAATCATTAACTTAATGAGTTGTGATTTAGTGTAACGAGTTACAAAGGTGGTTTTATCCTCAATAGTTTCTATCTTTATCAACTTTCTCGCAGTAATCACATCTTCAATTACTATAAAAAAACGCTGTGGGTAATTTGCAATCACATAGTCAACTTCAAGGTGCCCTGCTTTCTCAGATCCAACTAAAAGCTGTGCTGCACAGTCCCTTTCTATTTTTTCTTTATCAGAGCTATAGTAATTATCAAGATACTCTTTTACAGCATCTAACCTACTTAAATAAAATTTTCTTCGATGTGTAAAACGCTTACCTATATCTAACCAAACAATAAATGGGACTAAAGCAACTAAAACAGTTGTAATTTTTATTAAATTATCTAAATTCACGAATGAACCTTTTAGAGTTAAAAATCTATTCTAATATCCAGACAGCAATGTCGAATCTTGTACTTGATACCAGTTTTATGATGATCATGCTCAGAAACAAAAATTAGCGGATAGTCGGCACGATAGTTATAAGTAAAGTTCTTCAGTCTAGCAGCTGAATCAATTGAAATTTGCTGAAGATACTCCTGCCATTGTGTAACTACTTCCATAACATTGTATTGTGTACTATTTAAATAAATTAGTACGCCTCCACTTTCGTTCGGATTACCAAGGGAATAGTCATTTACTAACTGATATAAGCCTTTTTCACTATATTTTTTTCCTCCATATAGTTTAGCCTCACCCAACCACTTAAATTTTTTGTTTTGGCTTCGTACTAAAATATCAACATGCCCATTGTGATTTGGATCGTGCTCAGCGATAAATCCACTTTCATCTAACATATGAGCAATTTGACAGGAAATATCATCTTCTAACTTCTTTTCTAATAGCTCTAAATGAAGTTTTAACTCTTTAGGATCCTGAATATTTCTTTTAGCAGAATCACATAGTTCATTAAATGTTTTAACGGATGAGTTTTTCTTTGCAGATGAGCAAACTTTTTCTGATGCAAGTACTAATTTATCTTCTAAAAGATTTAGAAATTCTTCATGCGAATCTACATTTATGATTTTTATCAGTGTGTGAACTAAAGGATGAGCATGCAAAGGATTTGAATCATATTGAGTCATTTTTATGATCCAAGAAATACTTTGTAACGGCAAAAAACGGTATAACCTCTTCGAAAAATTGATCTTCTGTTAGTTCTATTCCAGTATATGGATGTGAAAACTGTTTAGAATTGATCATTCTAAGCACTTTCTCTTTTCTTACTTCTACGTATCTATCTTCGACTGCTTTCCACGCTGAAAAACCCTGATCAAGAATCTTGATATCCTCTCGGGTCAAATAAAATACGCTAGTAATAAAATCCTCATCACTGATCTTTTGATCAATATTTTCACGTAATTCATCAAAACTAAAACTGACCTCTAGGTCTCTGCCAGCCACTATTAGATAATCTAGAATTAAAAAACAGCTATACCGTACTTCAGAGAATTCAGAAAATTTCTGATCCCTAATTATCTTATGAAAATAGCTGTTTTTTATTTCATAGTTCATGGTTTTTATCTATTAGCTAATATCTTATCGATTATAAAACTATAATCTTTATAAGATTTTATATCGAAAATATGTGCTTCATATAAACTTTTCAAACCAGGTTTATTGAAATATCGATAGTGTATTCCTGCATAAACTTGAGGCCATTTATTTGTTACTCTTTCAAATCGCTTACTGATGCGATATGGACGAATTTTGCCACCCAAAGCCTCTTCTGCAGCTTTGCCTCTTAAGTGATACTCAGCTTTTCGGATATCACGAGCTCGATCTCTCAAAGTTTCATGGTGGTTATTTTTTGAAGTAGAGAATGAAGCAGATGTTACCTCTCCTTCGTCATTATCATAGAATTTTTGTATAGCGTTATAAAGGTTTTCGTATTGAACTTTTTCTGGTAAACGACAGCTCGTGACGCCAGCAACATCGAAAGCTTTGTTAATACTGGTAATGAGCTTATGAAAAAATTTGTCAACAGCATTAGCTAAAACAATACTCCCCAAATCTAACTGTAAAATTACACGATTATTTTTCGTATCTACAATTACAGCATCATAACAAGTCACTTTGACAGGTCTATAACCAATTACACGATTATATTTGTCTAAGACAGAGGCTAGTTCACCTAAATCGCTTTCTGTTAATTCTTTACGCTCTGATATTTCACGTATTATTTGAAAACAATAGATCGAAACATCATTTCCAACATCATAACTACTATCTGCAATGTATTCAGAGTCCTCGAATGCATCATCTACACTATAGACTTCACTAAATGCATTATTAAACTCATCTGATTCACCATCGAGCAAACGATCAAAAATCATGATGAGCTTGTCATCATACAAGATGTGATTAGTTAAAAGTTTATCTACTTTTTCTGTAATATTAGATGCAGCGTCATCACCGCAACTCGCGGCTGCAGCCGTCAATGAACTCCATCTATGAATTACATCAACCCCTTCTTTTTCAAAAATTTCCTCAACAATAGAAAGATCAATCCTGCGTTCTTCACAGATTTTAATATTATCAATTAAGGCTTTTCGCGGGTGATTACTATCATCTTGTTCAATTTTAAGTACTGTTTGATCAGTCATTTTTATAACTTTACATGATTTTTAACATAGTTAAATGTATAACAATTTAACAAAAGAATCATTATGTATTCGACTAATTATTATTCTTTTCGATTTTTGCAAGATACCACATGTTTATGAAAATTTATTAGTAAAGTTAACTTTACTAATTTATGAAAGTAAACAGATAAATATTGCAAAAGAACTAAAATATCAGATTTAGAGATCGCTCGATAGCTTTGTTGCACAACCCTACCGATAAAGTCTTATCTCGCAATATAATTCACAAATGAATAAGCTTACACCTAAAATTTATCGTAAAACCAATTGGTCATCCTCCAATTTCGCTCTAATATATCGAGGAAATCTCTCAATTTGGCTTGATCCCAAAACTCAATAGTATACTCAACCCAAAGGCAAACATGGTCGAAATCAAACCTATTCTGATGCAGTCATCCAATGCTGTTTCATGATTGAATCTTTATTCTGTCTATCTTTACGCATGGTCACTCGCTTTGTTCAAAGTCTCATTAAACTGTGTGGTCTAGCTTAGACAGCTCCAGATTATTCGACTATTTGCAGAAGACAAAAGCATATCGATATTGCGATTAGCTATCAAAAAAGTACTGAAGGGCTAAATCTACTTGTCGACTCTACTGGCTTAAAGTTTCTACGTGAAGGTGAATAGAAACGAAAGAAACATCAGCCTGAATATCGTCGCCAATGGCGTAAATTACATATTGGTATAGATGCTAAGTTCCTGTAAATAAACGCTATTCAGCTTACAACCAATAATGTAAGTAATTCACAGGTACTTGGTGATTTACTTGATCAGATTCCACAAGATGAGCAGATGAATAGCCACCAAAATCCGAGTACCTTCGGGAAACTCAGCTAAAAATGGCTGATATAGGCTTTCCATATCAACTTCAAACGTTGAAGCTGTAAATTCTTCTGCATGATTATTGTAGTAGTCTATTGTTTTCATTACGAACACTTAGGCTAAAAGACACTTTCAGTCTACAAGAAAACAAAAAAATAAGGGAGCTAAGAGCATCCCTTATTCTCGACTCGCCAACTTACTTTCAATCCATTGATGGATCTCATAAGCTGACCAGCCAATACGATTCTGAGTTATTTTTACTTTTTTGGGAAATGTAGGATCATAGTAAGGTGAATATTCATCCATCATTTCATAAATTGTTGATCTACCCACACCAACAAATTTAATGACATCTTTAATACTAATCAGTTGATTCATTTGAAAAGTTTGTCCAACAAACGCATTCATGAAATTTACTCCAAATCAATAATGCGAGCGTTACTGCTCAAATAATCAGGAGGTCTGTAAAAAAATAACTAATTCACTGCCCTCACACTCCCCTGCAACCCTTTCTGCATATCCTGTACAAATCCATCATCTTGATTGAGCTTAGGTATAGTCTTGGATCTCGAACCAATAGGCTGTTGCTCAGCTTTAGACGATTCTTCCGTATAGAACTCCTCAACCAAATCCAACCCTTCCTCCGTATTCACCTCAAACTGTGCATTACTCAAGCCTAGTCGTGCTGTTGCATCTAAGGCATTTTGATTAAAACCTACGGTTTTACTTTGTTGGTTAATCTCTTTAGCAGTTTGAATCGCTTGTTGAAGGTTTGTGCCATCTCGTAAGGTTAAATCCACGTAATACACAGGTGTTCGATAGCTTTGCGTGGTGCTCTTGCCTCTTAAAGTGAGTTGAAGAGGTAGGCATGACAGCAAACCATTCGATGCCGCATGGTAGTAACTCAGTCGTGCAGCTAAAGTCCGAATACTGTTAAAACCTGTGGTTCTAAAGATGAATGTGCCAAGTTCATCGGATTCATCTAAATTGACATACAGACGACCATAAGGCTTACATAACCCGCCTTGTGCCAATGAGCATAAATCAGGTGATGGACAGGGATGATGCTCAACTCCCTGATTGGTTAAGCGCTGACAGGTTTCACCATTGCCTATACACACGGGACGTCCTGTTTGTCGGTCAAATAAACTGTACTCAGCACGTAGATTCAATTCAGGATCATTAAAGATCATACGGACTGGAATACTTCGCAGTTTTTGATTGTGAGCTTTGGAACGGAGTTGTTCATCCAATGGATGTTTGACCCAACCCTCTTTGTTTTGGATTTGGGAGGTCAAGGTAAACTGGTCATCCTTTTCAGGGACGCGTTTACCATTTTTCTCAACCATCTTGCCGATACTGATTCGTCCGAGTATTGGCGGTGTAATTGCTAAACCTTTGATCATGTGGAATTCCTCTTTTGTATAAATTGAATAGGCATAAAAAAGCCCATGCTGTGGGCATGGGCTAATATGAGCTTGCTTGTTGGTATGTCACGTGATGCTTGTATGGATAAAAATGGACTTACCCAGCATTAGCATAAATTTGAAAGCGCCGTGCCCCTTGCTTGGCTTGTGGAAATTGATTGAGATACTCAGGATGTGATTTGAGTAAAGCCTTGCTATCCAAGCTGATTGAATCCTTCGACTTTTTCCATGTGACTGAACCTGCCTTAAAGGTGGCACGTTCCGCCTCCTGCATCTTGGCTTGTAGCTGATGTTTAAGTAAGTCGAATTGCTCTTGGTGCTTTTCAACCTGGTTACGAGCTTGAAGCAGTTGCTCAAACTGCTGATTTGCTTGCTCATCTTCAGATAAATCTGTCGTACTGAGTGGTACATGTTCTGGATAAAGCAGTTGTAAAGCTTTGGCTGCCGACTCACTGGCATCTGCTTCTGGTGGGGTATCCTTTTCTACACACTCCCAGAAGTAACGCTCTGCATTGACGATATGCTGAATCACTGACTCAGAACGCGTGACTTTAAAAATGCGGGTTTCATGTCCACACAGCAATACACAGATATGTGCGGCTTTCTTGCCTGTCACCGCCAATTGATGTTGCACTTGGCAAAGTACATATAAAGGCACACCATCTCGCCACAGTTTGGCCCCATATTCCCCTGCGGTTTTGCATTCTAAAATCTGTACATCTGCATCGCCTACTACAGAATAATCTAAGTTGGCTAACATGAAATGCTTGTCTGAGTCAGGATGCTGCAGCACAGCATTGACGCGACGGACTTTGTAGTTGGTATGCATGCTGTAGTATTCAGCGACCAAGGGTTCCAAACGCTTGCCCCAATACAGTGGTGCATGACCTTCACTTTCATCTTCAATCGATTGCTTGATCCGTCCAGTCTTGATCATCCATAGTTCCAGCATCGACATATAAGGGTTTAGACCACAAGCTGCGGCACAGTCACTGCTGCCAATGCCCTTGCGTCGTACTTCTAGCCATTCGGCTTGAGTCATATTTTTAGTCTCTACGAAGCGTTTTGCGGTGAAGAGCTTTGGGCGATTGGTGTGGATATTCAGTGTTGCGTTATTTGGATGAATTAGAGCTGAGTTCATAGTGATTTCCTGTCATTGTTGAATTTTGGGCATAAAAAAAAGCCGTGTCCGTAGACACAGCTTTGAATAAAAAAGGGTTAGGTGATTTGTAGGGTTGAGCGTTTAAGTATTGCGATGAGTCAGCTTAGGCTAATCAATTAATGAATTGAAATTAGGCCAATATGCGTAAAGCTTGTTCTAAGCCCCGTTGTTTTAAACCTGCTCCAGCACCAAACCATGCAGAATCCAGACGGTGATCTTGACTCATGGCACGACGTTCATGATCGGCGAACTCGGTGATACTGCAAAGTAAGCCATAAGCTGTGTCTTTGGCTGAACTCAGTTCTGCCCCACGACCCTGTCCATTAAACATGGTCATGACTTTAGACATGGCACGGCCATTCGGTTCAGTCTTGTTGTCAGCTTTGGTAGCTGAATTGGCTTGGGTGGCGACATTGCGGTAGAACTGAATAATGCCTTCATCCTGCTCGATTGGGCTGAGACTGGTATTATTAAACACGGCATCAAAATACGCTGCCGCTTCGGTTTGTGTGACTTTACGCTGACTGAGTTGTTTCATTTCATACACGTGTTCATCCCATGCACGGACTGAAATACCCAATTGCTGTTTAATCTTCTGTGCATCAAACTTGGTACTGTGCGGCACCTTGACCACGCCTGCACTTGAGTTTTGTCCCTTTAAAGCAATCGCTAAGGTGTTGTTACACACCACACGAATTGAAGTGAATTGTGCGGTGGTGGCTAAGGTGCCATCACACGCCGTAGCCAAGAGGATGTAGCCATTGCTGACATCCTTGCCTTTTAAAGCAGAAGTCTGTCCTGTTCGTGCCAATGCCCAGAATTTCTTGCCGCCTTTGAGTACCCCTGCGGTTTCCAGTTCAAAGCCTGATTGCTCAGTTAAATCACGATAAAACTCCAAGATCTGTTTCGGTTGTACTTCCTGATAACGCTGACTGACCACAGACAATGGTGCATGGGTATCCGAGCGATATAATACTCGCTGTTCTTCATAGGGCATGATGATGCTTTGGCCTCGATCATTTTTAGCCATATAGCTGACATCTGAAGATTCGATGCGCCAGTCCATGCCTGCCTGCTGTGCCCAGACTTCAATCGGTTGGTTTTGCGTGAGCTGGTTGCCTAAGCCATGCCAAGGGGTTTCACCGACATAGGCCATTTGTTCAATTTGATGTGCCATGATTTTAATTCCTATAAAAAGTTAAATTTCTGTAAAGGTGTAAAAGCTTAATTACGCAGGCTCGGACTAAAATCGCGGTCACAGTCATTGCAGTAATAATGTCGGGTATAGACAGGATGTGAGCTACTTTGGACTTCATCCTCAGTCACTAGCATCCAAATACCACCGATCAGCACCCCGACGAGGGCGCCTGCAATCGGAGGGATGTTTAAAGTTTTAGAAACACTGATACCCAACGTCGCCAATGCCAAAGGTGACATCACATTGTTTTGCGCTGAAGGTGAATTACTGTTAATGACGAAATGTTGTGGGGATTCCAGCAATACCGTGTCTCGGGACTGACAATAAGGACATGGCAAACTCATCTGAATAATTCCTGTAATAAAAAATGAGTGAAATAAAAAAAAGCCTGCTTTGGGGGAAAGCAGGCAAAACGTGAATTAGGTTATTACATAGGGCTGTTTTAAAGGAGCCACATGCTTCTCATTTAAATGATATGTATCTGTATTTTTTTAGAATGTGATTTTAATCGATGCTTTTTTAGATCTATTTTAATGATTGGATACAGGGATCAATTGACCTGATTTTTATCAGCGATTATGATGCAAGGGCTGGCCTACATTGCCAGTCGGTTTTGACAGACCGTTTCATACAGCGCATCAGGGTTTATTCTTCTGAGTATTCTCTACATGCGTAAAACCTTCTCGTCCCCCTTTGCGGTAGAACGGGAGGGGGACGCGTCCGCGCGTGCTGGTTCTGTATGTCCAGTCTGTCAACCCCTTTTCGTTCTGCCACCATAATCAATTGACAGTGATTCGGTAGAACTTCTATACATACAGGAGTCATCTATGACGCTATTCAATTTGAGTGCTTCCCCTGCACTCGCTTCATTTATACCCACTTTCCGATTTCGGTATTGCATTCCGATTCCAACTTTATTGTCTTGCCCTGTGCACTGATTCATTTCAACGCACTGATCAACCACTGAGTTTTTAATTCAGGGGCTGCTTTGTGCTGGAAAAACCTTATGAAATTGATCGCACAGCTCATTTTAATTGTCGTCATGGTGGCGATGCTAGGCCCCTTTGTTTTTGTGCTTGGTGGACTATGGCTGCTGATTTATCTGGCAGGCTGGCATAAATAAACCCATCCGTATGACTTTAGAACAATAGATAACAATGATTTGGAACAGAAATGAAATATCAAACTTGGTTTGGGGTAATCGTCATTGCCTTTAGTAGCACCCTGCTGACTGCCTGTGACAGCAAAGTCAAACGTGATTTTAAAGCTGGCTGTCAGGCGGGTGGTTTAGACCGATCTACCTGTGGCTGTATTTACGACAAAGTCGAAGCGCATTACTCACCTGAATTTATGCAACAAATGGCTGATGTCACGGTTCGAGAAACCATGCAGCCACCTGAAGATTTTAACGTGGTAATGGCACACGCTGTTCAGCAATGTCAGTCATAAATTCAAGTATCTGGGGAAACACATGAAAAACTATTTAATTATCGGCTATGTGCTGATCGCACTGATTTGCTCAGTGTATTTCAAAAATTGCAGCAGTACTGCACATTACAGCTATGCCTATAACCTTGGTAAAGCCGTAGTCTGGCCTGTCACGATTTTTAAGAACTAAGCCAGAGGCATAACAAAATGAAAAAACTAATCTTGGCCTGTGGCCTCTGTCTGATCTGCACCTCACTGTTTGCACAATCCAACACAACAACTGTGATTGTTAAAAAAATCGAAGGTTTTAGTGAATCAGGCGACGCATTTAGTTTTAAAACCACCACAGGCAAACGCTATCAAGTTTATAACGCAGGTGGGAGCAATCCGATTCAGGGTGAAGAGCTGATTTCCAGCTCAATCAAAAGCAAGAAAGCCATTTGCCTACGTTTAGATGCAGATAAAACTGAACCACGTTTGGTGCAATCGGTGCATAAAGGCAAATGTAAATAACCACTAACAAACAACAACGACTTTATTCATAGATGAAAAAAGCATTTTAGGAATTCAGCCATGAAACTGATTCACCCGATTCTTTTATCCAGTGTATTAATACTGTGCTTAACGGCTTGTAGTCCAGCCAAAGAATCTCAAGCCACAGTAGAACCCAAAGCAACAGCAAATCAAAATACAGACTCTACCGCGAATAATGCTTCTGATCATTCTGAGATATTCAATCCACCCGAGGATGACTTTGTCGTTGATAAATCATTTTTAGAAAATGGGGCTGATGCTGAGCAAATGACTGAACTGTCACAGGAACAACCGATCCAAGAACAGTTTGAAGTGCGTGTCCGTCGTGATCATTCGCAATATTCCGGGACAGGCTATGTGGATAAACTCAATATCATGTCACTAAATGATGATCCAACCAGCCTGACCAATGTATCAATCAATCGTGGTAATTGTAGGACCAAAGGCTTTTATGATTATCAAAATATGCGCTACGGCTCAGTGGCCCAAGTCTATCTCGGTTGCGCTGCTGAAAATGTGCGTGAGGTGACCATCACCACCAACAGCGGATTGACCTATACCTATAATTTTTAGGTATTAATATCTCGGTAAAAAGCTGATTCTATAGATTCATCTAAGGGAATAGTTTTTATTCCCTTAAGCTATAAATTGTAAAATCAGATAACAACATATGAAGTTAATTTAACTTTGATTCAGCCAAGTAATCAGCTATTTGATCTACCGTTGCTCTTGCTGTTCTAGAAACCCCAATGAGTGTTGCGGATGCCATGCCTGTCCATTCCCCATAGCCAACCAACCAAAGGTTATTTATTTTTACTGAGCGCCCATCATTCACAGCAACTGTCTGATCAGGCTCTACCACATCAAGACTTCTTAAGTGATTCAATGAAGCTTTGAACCCTGTACACCAAATCACAGCATCTACTGCTTGTCTTGTACCATCAGCCCAAACAACGGAATGCTCCTCAAATGAGGTAAAAGGCTCTCGGCTATGTAGTACGCCACGTTCGCGGGCCTCTTTGACACTGTCTATCATGACAATATCACCCAGACCACCAACGGGTTGATCAATCACACGACCTTCCTGTTGGGCTTTTAAACGTTCAGTTGCCCGAAGAAATAAAACACGCCCATCAACATCATCCGATAAAAATTGAGGTGGTGTTGCTGTGACCCAAGTGGTATCTGCAACTTTTGAGACTTCGGCAAGAATTTGTGCGCCAGAGTTACCGCCCCCAACCACGATCACTTTTTTATTGATGAAAGGCTCTGGATTTACATAATGTGCTGAATGCGTTTGTATTCCTTCAAATCGTTCATGTCCTTCATAATACGGAATATAAGGCTGACTCCATGTCCCTGTCGCACTGACCACCGCTTTAGCTCGCCAATATTGATCGCCAGCATACATATCTGAGTAGCCATCTTTTTGTTCAATATGATCGACATGTACGGGGCGAATAATCGGAAATTGATAGCGTTGCTCATATGCAGACAAGTAGTCAATCACTTCATCTCGCGTCGGGTAGGTTTGTTCAGTTGTTGGCATCATCCAACCTGACAACGAACTCCAAGTATTTGGAGAAAAAAGACGAAGAGATTCCCAAGCATGTGACCATGCACCGCCCGCCTGAACTTGGTCATCTAAAATAATAAATGGAATTTTCTTACGTTTGAGGAAATAAGCTGTGGCAAGGGCTGCCTGACCACCACCAATAATGACTACATCGACTTCTGCTTGTAATTGAGTCAAAGCTTCTCTCCTATTCTTTATTGTCATAATCAAAATAACGCCCAGTCTGCTCAACAGACTGGGCGTATTTCATACAATTTTCAAGCGTTTAAATGAGCCTTTCAATTGCTCAATTGATCAAGATACTTTTCAGCATCCAAAGCTGCCATACAGCCTGAGCCTGCCGAAGTAATTGCTTGGCGATAAATGCTGTCAGCAACGTCACCCGCAGCAAATACCCCTGCCACAGAAGTTGCTGTTGCATTGCCTGAAGTACCACTTTGTACTTGAATGTAGCCATCACGTAGGTTGAGTTGGCCGTCAAACATACCTGTATTCGGTTTGTGACCAATAGCAACAAATAAGCCCTGAACTTCAACGTCTTGTATGCTTTCGTCCAAAGTTGACTTCAAGCGGACTGAAGTAACACCAGTATTATCACCTAAGACTTCATCAACTTGATTGTTCCAAAGAATACTAATTTTGCCTTCTTTTTCTTTGGCAAAAAGATGATCTTGTAGAATTTTCTCTGAACGTAAACTGTCTCTACGGTGAACTAAGGTGACATGTTCAGCGATATTTGCAAGATAAAGGGCTTCTTCAACTGCTGTGTTACCACCACCCACGACCATGACTTTTTGGTGCTTATAGAAGAAACCATCACAAGTTGCACATGCACTGACACCTTGACCCATGAATTTAGCTTCAGATTCAAGACCCAAGTATTGTGCTGTCGCACCTGTAGCAATAATCAGTGCATCACAAGTGAATTCTTCCATGTCGCCTTTAAGCACAAATGGACGGACACTTAAATCGACTTCATTGATGTGGTCATACACAATCTCTGTACCAAAGCGTTCAGCATGGGCTTGCATTCTTTCCATAAGTGCAGGACCAGTTAAACCTTCTGGGTCGCCCGGCCAGTTATCTACCTCAGTGGTCGTTGTTAATTGACCACCAAGTTGTATACCCGCTATCAATGTAGGTTTTAAGTTTGCACGTGCTGCATACACAGCAGCACTATAACCCGCAGGCCCTGAACCTAAAATCAATAATTTAGAATGTCTCTTTTGCATTTCTGATCACCTAGAGTTTATAAACTACGTTGATTGACACGCTTGGATAATTCTTCTGCCGACTCTTTTCGCTCTGAATAACGGTCTGTGAGGTACTGACTTTGCCCACGCGTCAATAGCGTGAATTTATACAGCTCCTCCATGACATCGACAATTCGATCATAAAAGGCTGAAGGTTTCATCCTGCCGTCTTCTTCAAACTCTAAAAAAGCTTTGGGAATAGACGATTGGTTTGGGATGGTGATCATGCGCATCCAACGGCCTAAAATACGCATTTGATTGACGCTATTAAAAGACTGCGAACCGCCACTGACTTGCATGAGCGCCAAAGTCTTGCCTTGGGTTGCACGAATTGCACCACCTGCCAGAGGTATCCAGTCAATTTGCGATTTGAAAATTGAACTCATGGAGCCATGACGCTCAGGCGAGCACCACACCATCCCTTCTGCCCAAGCGAGTAAATCATGCAACTCTTTAACCTTTGGATGTTCAGTGTCCGCATCTTCAGGTAAAGGCAGCCCTTTAGGATGGAAGATTTTTACTTCAGCACCAAACTGCTCCAAAATACGTCCTGCTTCCATCACCGCCAATTCGGCTATATGAACGCTCACGGTTTGAGCCATACAGCAGCAAAATACGCGGTGGATGATTCACCTCTTTAGCCTGTACTTTTTCTAAAGTAGGTTGATCGAGAAGATTCATATCTACATTTGGGAGATTCATAGCGTTAGGCCTCTTTAAAGTATTTCTTTCTTAACCACAATGACACGCTCACCAAAGCAATCAGCACAGGCACTTCAACCAATGGTCCGATCACCGTTGTAAAAGCGACTGGCGAAGCTAAACCGAATGTGGCGATTGCAACGGCAAGTGCTAATTCAAAGTTGTTTCCAGCCGCAGTAAAAGAGATTGCTGCTGTCTTTGGATAATCATTGCCCATCCATTTGCTCATAAAGAAGCTAATAAAGAACATCAATACAAAGTAAATTGTTAAAGGAATCGCAATTCGTAAAACATCCATTGGCAGGCTTACAACATCACCACCTTTTAGGCTAAACATAGCCAAAATCGTGAACAGCAAAGCAATCAAACTTAGAGGACTGATTTTCGGAATAAACTTGGTTTGATACCACTCCACGCCTTTTTGTTTCACCAAAATTAAGCGCGTTAAGAAACCTAATAAAAACGGAATACCGAGATAAACCAAAACAGCATGGGTAATGGTCCAAAAATCAACATTGATCACTTGCCCTGCAACGCCAAAATAAGGCGGTAAGAAGGTCAAGAATAACCAAGCATAAGTACTAAAAAACAAAATCTGAAAGATACTGTTAAAAGCGACCAATGCTGCGACATATTGATTATCACCACAAGCCAAACCATTCCAGACTAAAACCATCGCAATACATCGTGCTAAACCAATAAGGATTACGCCTGTCATGTATTCGGGATAACTCTGCAAAAATATGATTGCCAATGCAAACATGAGCACGGGAGCGATCAGCCAGTTTTGTACTAAGGATAAAGTTAGTGTTTTCTTATCCTTAAATACTTGCGGCAACGTCGCATAGTCCACTTTTGCCAGTGGCGGATACATCATCAAAATCAAACCTATCGCAATCGGGATATTGACTGAATCCACACTCATTTTGTCCAAAGCGACAGAAGCTTGCGGAAAGAACACGCCTATCGCAATTCCCAACGCCATAGCAATAAAAATCCATAGCGTCAGGTTACGATCTAAAAAGGATAATCTTTGTTGAGCCATGATGTTCTCATTCAATATGCGAAATTTGATTGATTGCGGCAATCAAATCTGGGCGAGACATATGCGCTGTATCGAGTGCCAATAAAGCGTCTAAGCGACGGTTGATATGATCAACAGTGACTTGGAATGCTTTGAGCTTTTCTTCTTTCGGTAAATCCAAATGTGAAGGATCGACCAAACCCCAATGTGCTTTAATTGCACCACCTAAATACAGCGGGCATGCTTCTTGAGCTGCCGAATCACAGACGGTAATCACAACGTCAGGTTGGTATTGTTCGCAGTCATCAATCGTTTTACTCCACAAACCTTCAGTTGAAAGACCTAAGTTTTCCAGAGTTTCAATGGTCAATAGATGCACCTGTCCAGATGGTTTGCTACCTGCACTGTAAGCTTTCCACCCTTCAGGCGCACGACTATTAAACAGCACTTCTGACAGGATGCTACGGCAACTATTTCCAGTACATAAAAAAAGAAATTTCATATTTTTACTACTCGCAATAACTATTGATTTGCTGAAAGGATGGTGCAACTTTTGGCTGTATATCGGTATTGTTAAGGGTGTTAAGTACGTCTACGCACCAAGTGGGTAAATTGGGATTGAGACTGTAATAAACCCATTGCCCTTGACGTCGATCTTGTAAGAGACCCGAAGAACGCAGTAAGGCTAAATGCCGTGAAATCTTGGGTTGGCTCAGCTGTAATTTTTCAGTCAAATCACAAACACACTGTTCATTATTCCCAAGAACCAACATAACAATGTTGAATCGCGTTTCATCAGCCAAACATTTAAAGAAATTGATTTGATCCATATTTTTACTCACTCAAACATATGGATATATCAATATTCACATATATCCATGAAATTTTTATTTCAATCTCTGCCCATTCGCATCAATCACTTGCTCACCGTCTTCTTTAGTGAAAGCACCCTTTTGCGGTAAAGGCAAAATCTCCAGCACAATTTCAGAAGGACGACTTAAACGAGTTCCTCGTTCAGTCACCACGAATGGACGGTTAATTAAAATTGGATACTGAAGCATAAAGCACAATAATTGGTCTTCGGTCCAGTCTTCATTGTCAATTCCTAAATCTATATATGGATCAACATTCTTACGAATCGCCTCTCGCACCGTTAAACCTGCATCCGCGATCATTTGAATCAGTTCATTTTTAGATGGAGGTGTTACAAGGTACTCAATCACTTCAGGTTCAATATTGGCATTACGAATTAATGCCAATGTATTACGTGATGTACCACATTCAGGATTGTGATAGATCTTCACTTTTGGAGTAGCAGTCATTTGCTCAAACTCAATCGAATCTTTACATATATTTATATATGAATAAACATATATATGCAATTCCATATTTTCATATTAAATAAAATTAATTATAAAAAATGACACTGTGATTTCTCAAAGTGTCATTGGTCATAAAATGAATTTAGTATTTGCCTGAAATTAAATCCTCGAATGGACTCCATACTTATCAATCATAATTGAACTGGCTTCATTTAGACCACGTACTGTGACATTCGCACCATTCTTTTGGAACTTGTTGACCACGGAATCAAGCATAGCGACTGATGTTACATCCCAAATATGAGAGTGAGCTAAATCAATAATTACGTCTTTCACATCTTCTTTAAAGTCAAAACCCCGCATAAATTTTTCAGAAGAACTAAAGAAGATCTGACCTCTCAAATCATATAGACGAGCGGTCCCCTCAAAAGAAGCACTGACCTGAATATCATTTTCTAGTTTATTGGCCAAGAATAAAGCTGAAAGCATTACACCTGTTAATACTCCTAACGCTAAGTTATGTGTAGCTACTACTACAATAACTGTTGCAATCATCACGACATTGCTGCTTTTTGGATTGTCCTTCAATTGGGTGACAGAACTCCATTCAAAAGTACTGATTGAAACCATGATCATCACAGCAACCAAGGCAGCCATTGGAATTACTTTGAGCCAATCACTGATAAACACAACTAAAATGAGAAGAAAAATACCCGCAGAGAAGGTTGATAAGCGTGTCAGACCACCTGACTTCACGTTAATCATAGATTGACCGATCATGGCACAACCTGCCATACCACCCATGAAGCCAGAGGCAATATTTGCAATACCTTGTCCTTTACATTCCTGATGCTTATCACTTGGTGTATCTGTCATTTCATCGACAATAGTTGCTGTCATCATAGACTCAAGTAAACCTACGGCTGCCAGTGCAACTGAATACGGCAAAATGATCATCAATGTCTCAAGATTTAGAGGGATATTCGGGATCAAGAACATAGGAAGGGTGTCAGGTAATGCTCCCATATCTCCAACAGTCCGTACATCAATTCCTAGGGCTATTGCTAATAAGGTAATCACAATGATGCAGACAAGCGGAGAAGGTAATAGCTTTCCTAATTTTGGTATTAAAGGAAATAGATAAATAATCGCTAGACCCAAAGCAACCAATGCATATACATACCAAGTTACATTCATCAGTTCAGGTAGCTGTGCCATAAAAATTAAGATGGCTAAAGCATTTACAAAGCCAATAACGACAGATTTTGATACGAATCGCATTAATTTAGCGAGCTTTAAATAACCTGCCAGTATCTGAATAACACCAGTCAAAATTGTTGCAGCAAGTAGATATTCTAGCCCATGCTCCTTGACCAAGGTGACCATGAGCAGTGCCATCGCTCCAGTAGCTGCTGAGATCATAGCTGGACGGCCACCAACAAAAGAAATCACGACAGCAATACAAAAGGATGCGTATAGACCTACTTTAGGATCTACACCAGCAATAATTGAAAAAGCGATAGCTTCAGGGATAAGTGCAAGACCGACGACAAGTCCTGCAAGTACATCCCCACGGATGTTAGAGAACCATTGTTTTCGTACATTAGATAACATAAACATAGCCTGTTTTTTAATTTTTTAGATAGGCTAGTGATGTGATATATACAACACACAAGCGACTACACCACATCACTAGACAGTGATGAGTTATTTACTGATTAAAGGGGTAAATAAACTTAAGGTGGCGTAAGTGTCATATAGGAAAAGACTGTTTAGGTTTTTAGAACACTTAGGGTAGCACAATAGACTAATGATGGGAAACCAGCCAACTTTTGACATGGTCTAATTATTCCAATGTTAAGATAGTCTCCGCAAATAAAAAATATTTCAACTTCAGATGATCAAAGTGCACACTTTGAAGTCACGAAGCTAGAAAGCAATCATACTAAGATAGTCATAATCACTATCATGTAATTAAAGTAAAAAAGCCCCCATAGATTTATGGAGGCTTTTACATTAACACTATTCGTTGATTAATAACGTGATTTCAGCAGAGGTATAACCACGCTCATAAAGGATGCTGCAAATGGCTGCTCTAAGATTTTGGCAGCTAGATTTTTGAATTTTTTTGAGTAAGTCCAAATCACTATAACCACTTAAGTTATATTTCATTTCGAGAACTTTTGAATTTGGTGGTGAATAAAAGGAATGTAAGAACTTACGTATTCGGGGGCGCATATAGAGCACAAAAAAATAATGGATTATTATTTTATCGAATTTTTTCACAGTAGAAAAGTGGGTGCTCTTAATTTTAATATTGCACTTTGACTTCAAGAGTATTTATTCAAGTACATGATTTTACTCAAAGTGAAGCTGGTATTCATCCGTCGTTATTTTGATTTTTAAACGCTTATATTTTCTTTTCGTCACACTTAACACTGAATTGGTCACTTCTGCATGAAACTTAGGATCATTCATTAACTCATGAAATAGCTTATATCCCATCAACATTTTACTGATCTTTTTATTTTCTTTCAGTGTATTTTCAATTATTTGGTCTAGATCACTTACAGAAAAATTATACATGCCGACCTCTTCACAACACAAATTTGACTAATAAATGTACAGAATAATCACAAATAAAGAAACCGATATAAAATATTTTTCTTTAAAAACATATAGATTTTATAAAACCAACATCATCATTCACGTACAAAGTCTCAAACTCGAATTAATAGTTATTTTACATTACTCTCATCAACTTGACCTGAGGGCTTTGTGTTTGTAAACAGCAGATGCTACCTACTTACCCTCATCAAAATTTTTAAACTCTGTGGCAAGCTGGCTGAGTGTTTTGACTTGCTTTCCATAACGACGACATGAACGGCATGCCAATAAATGAATTTGCAAATTAGTCTGTTCGGTCGGGGGGGCGCGCTATCTAAGTTTTGATTACTGGGTGAAGCATTTTTTCTTAAAATGAAATGAATAAGGGAATAAACTCTATTCCCTTACATTAAAGCAACTTGGATCAGCCTTTAAACCAAACTCAGGCCTATCCGCTGACAATCAAAGGTCTTTCTWSGRYGMMWYRWSMMWMWTTATCGATATGATTGTCGATCAGTCAGATCATGGCCTTGAAGTTCTGCGCGGATCATCTTCTTATACCTACGAAGGCAACTGGAAGCTGACAGCTGAAAATGGCGCGGATGGCTATCATGTATCTGCTGTGCACTGGAACTATGCCGCAACGACTCAGCACCGTAAAGAAGCTCAGGCGGCTGACAACATCCGTGCGATGAGCGCCGGTTCTTGGGGTAAGCAAGGCGGCGGTTCATACGGTTTTGAAAACGGCCAGCCACCAATTCGCAATATCCTGCCCCGCGCCATTTGCAGGCGCCCAGCTGGCTGCATCCTGATGATATCGATGCC